>NZ_CP104285.1:2051439-2735252 GCF_025244905.1 Enterobacter mori
CCCGCCGGGGCTTTGACTTTATCAATGGCGTGCACCACGCCGGACACCTGGCTCGCCTGTTCGCGCAGGTAATCAACCCAGGCCGGTGTCGGCGCGCTGGAGGTCGCGGCACCCATCAGGCGCATCTCGGCGCTTACGCCGTAGAGCGCCGCTGCGCCGGTAATGACCGCCTGCGCGCGTTCAAAGACATACTGATTAATGGCTTCGGTTTCGCCGCGGGTCTCAACCTTGATCACGGCACTGGCGGGCACCACGTTGCGTCCGCTGCCCGCCTGCATCACGCCGACGTTCACCCGGGAGGCGCCTTCGCTGTGCGGCGCGATGCTGTGCAGGGCGAGGGCGGCCTGCGCGGCGGCGAGCAGGGCGTTACGCCCGTCCTCCGGTTTACCGCCCGCGTGTGCGGCCACGCCGGTAAAGTTCACGTCAAACTTGGTGGTGGCCATAAAGTTATCGCTGCCGCAGATCGTCGTTCCGGCAGGCACGCCGGTACCAATATGGATGGCGGTGAAATAGTCCACGCCGTCCAGCGCCCCGGCGGCAACCATGGCGCGCGCGCCGCGGGTCCCTTCTTCGGCGGGCTGGAAGATCAGCTTGAGGGTACCGTTGAGTTGCGCTTCATTCTGCTTAAGCACCTGCGCCAGCCCCAGACCAATGGTGGTATGGCCGTCGTGCGCGCAGGCGTGCATCATTCCTGCGTTGCAGGAGGCAAACCCGTCGCGGAACGGGCGATGGCTTTCATCCAGCGCTTCGCTTAGATCAAGGGCATCCATGTCGACGCGAAACGCCAGGGTTGGACCAGGACGCCCGGTATTGAGGGTCGCCACAATGCCGGTAAACCCGCCTTCAAACGGCGTCAGCCATTTCTCAGGCGCGCCCTGCGCCCGCGCGCGGGCAAACTCATGCGCAAGGGTAGCGGCATCGGGCAACCCCATCCGGCTTTCGGCATCGACCACGTCACGACCCATCGCCAGTTCATAACCCAGCGAGTCCAGGATTTCCGCGACTTTCGCGGCGGTACGAAACTCTACCCAGCCGGATTCCGCAAAATGATGAAAATCGCGACGCCATGCGCTCAACTGTGGGGATAATGTCTGGATGTACTGCGCCAGTGTGTCCATATCTGTTCCTGTCATCATTAAAATATGTGAACTGCTTCACGCTGTGATAGTTTTTACTTATCACTAACCGATTTTTCACAGTTTTAACCGTTCAGGAATTACCCTCGCACATCCCTTTCTATTAAAGTAGATGACAGTTTCTTTACTCTGATAAACAACGGTTATCGGTCGGTCTATGACATTCCAGATTAAATTTCATCAAATCCGGGCGTTTGTTGAAGTCGCGCGTCAGGGCAGCATTCGCGGTGCCAGCAGGACGCTGAATCTTTCGCAACCGGCGCTGACCAAATCCATCAAAGAGCTGGAGGAGGGCATAGCGGCGCAGCTTTTCGTGCGCAGGAGTAAGGGGGTCGCGTTGACCGAATGCGGTGAGGGCTTTTACCAGCGCGCCAGGTTGATTCTGGAAGAGCTGCGTGCGGCGCAGGATGATATCCGTCAGCGGCAGGGCGAACTGGCCGGGCAGATCAACATCGGAATGGGGGCCAGCGTTTCACGAAGCCTGATGCCCGCCGTCATCACCCGTTTCCATGCGCAACATCCGCAGGTTAAGGTGCGAATTATGGAAGGGCAGCTGGTGTCGATGATCAATGAATTACGCCAGGGCGAGCTGGATTTCACCATCAATACCTATTATCAGGGGCCTTACGACCATGAGTTTACGTTTGAAAAACTCTTTGAAAAACCGTTTGCAGTATTTTGTCGGGAAGGGCATCCGGCGACGGGGGCAACCTCTATTAATGAACTTTTGCATTATAACTGGACAATGCCGACCCCGCGGGGAAGTTATTATAAGCAATTAGAGGAGGTATTTAGCGATCGCTCGCAAATACCGCGAATTGGTGTCGTCTGCGAAACCTTTTCTTCCTGCATCAGCCTTGTCGCGCAAAGTGATTTTTTAAGCATATTGCCGCAGGAGCTGGGCTGTGACCCTTTGCTGGCGCACCGTCTGGTCATGCTGCCGGTCGTTGAGTCGCTTCCTAAAGCCACCTATTATTTAATTCAGCGCCGTGATTCACGTCAGACGCCCCTTGCCGAATCATTAATTACGCAATTCAGAAGGGAAGCGAGAAAAATAGTCGTTGCGTGAAATATATAATATAAAAAAACAGGATCTGCCCGACATCAGACAGACCCTATAGTACACACAGCAGTACATCCTTTTGCCAGTCCTGAGTATTATATCCATGAGGCAGGTATATTTAGGTATAACACCTTTCCCAAAAAATGAAAGGCGGGCGAGTGATTGATTTTATAAAAATTTAGCGCAAATAACTTATTTTAACTTTACTGAAGTTTTTGTTAAGTATGCTTTAAGTGTTTTTAATAATGGCTATATATATTCATCAGGATAATATGTATCTCGCCCCGCATTCTGCAGGGGGTGATTGAGGCGCCTGTCTGGCGCAGGTATAGTACAAGCCCAGATGTAGCCGGAGGATTTCCATGAACCCTGACGACAAATCCCTTTTTCTTGACGCCATGGAAGATGTTCAGCCCCTGAAACGCTGCACGGATATCCACTGGCAGCAAAGCCGTAATTCACGGGCCCGCCAGGACATTGATACCGAGCAGCTCGACAACTTTCTGACCCTGGGTTTTCTGGAATTGCTGCCGCTCGAAGAGCCGCTGATGTTCCAGCGCGAAGGGGTTCAGCAGGGCGTTATTGATAAGCTGCGTTCCGGTAAATATTCCCGTCAGGCCAGCTTAACCCTTTTACGTCAGCCCGCCGAACGCTGCCGTCAGATGCTGTATTCTTTTATCCGGCAGGCCAGTCGTGACGGGCTGCGTAATCTGATTATCGTGCACGGCAAAGGGCGTGAGCTGAAGTCACACCCTAATGTGGTGCGCAGCTATCTGGCGCGTTGGTTGACGGAGTTCGAGGAAGTGCAGGCCTTCTGCGTGGCGCTGCCGCATCACGGCGGCAGCGGGGCTTGCTATGTTTCACTGCGAAAATCTGACGAAGCGAAACAGGAGACCTGGGAGCGGCACGCCAAGCGCAGCCGCTAGCGTTACGGCTTAGAACGTTTCCCAGTGATTGTCGCCCGACGCACTGGCCGTTGCCGGGCGCAACAGCTGCGGCGTTTTCACATTTTTGGGGCGCGGCGCGGCGCTTTCCTGCACGTTCAGGCGAAATGCGGCCACGGCCTGACGCAATTGCTCGGACTGGTCTTCCAGGGCCGCTGCGGCCGTGGCGGATTCCTGTACCAGCGCGGCGTTTTGCTGCGTTACGCTGTCCATCTGCGATACGGCCAGGCTCACCTGCTCAATACCGCGGCTCTGCTCGTCAGATGCTGACGAAATTTCGCCCATAATATCGGTGACGCGAGTGACTGCTGCGACGATCTCTTTCATCGTTGTACCAGCCTCGCTCACCTGTTCAGAGCCGGTGTTGACCCGGCTGACGGAATTCTCAATCAGTCCTTTGATCTCCTTCGCCGCCTGGGCGCTGCGGCTCGCCAGCGTACGGACTTCACCGGCAACAACCGCAAAGCCACGGCCTTGCTCCCCGGCGCGAGCGGCTTCCACCGCCGCGTTAAGCGCCAGAATATTCGTCTGGAAGGCGATGCTGTCAATTACGCCGGTGATGTGCGCGATTTGCTGCGAACTGTCGGCAATTTCGGTCATCGTGCGAACCACGTTATCCACGACGTGACCGCCGCGTGCGGCCGTTTCTGAGGCATTTTTCGCCAGCAACGTAGCCTGACGCGCGTTATCGGAGTTCTGTTTAACCGTTGCGGTCAGCTCTTCCATACTGGCGGCAGTCTCTTCCAGCGAGGCAGCCTGCTGTTCGGTACGGGCCGAGAGGTCGTTGCTCCCGGCGGCAATTTCACCCGCACCGGTATAGATCGAATCCGTGCTCCCGCGTACGGCACTGACCGTGTTAACCAGCGACTGCTGCATCTCATGCAGGCCAGCCGCCAGCTGTCCCATCTCATTGCGGCCAGAGATATCGACGTTTTGCGTCAGATCGCCGCCCGCGATGGTGCGGATGTGGTTCATGATGGTTTTGAGCGGTTTCAGCAGCAGGTGTTGTAAACCCTGCCAGATCACGACCAGTACGGCGATCACTGCCAGGAAAATGCCTGCCAGCGTCCACTGCATCTGCGTAAAGCTGCTCTGGTTTTCTTGTGTCGCCGCTTTAAGCAGGGTGTTGTTTTCGGCACGCCAGCGGTTATAGACCGCTTCCATCCCGTCCTGCGCCTGCTGGGCATCCAGGTCACCGTAAGCCTGGTAGTTGTCGGCGCGCAGATACTCAATCGACAGACGCATCACCTCGTGCATTTGATTCCAGGATTTCTGCATCTCTTCGGTTAAGGCTGCGTTTTGGCCATTAACCTGCGGCATTTTCTGCCACTCTTTGTTATAGGCTTCGGCTTTCGCCAGAGAGTCATTGGCGGTGCCTAACAGCTTGTTGATCGCCGCGAGGGACGCAGGATCGCGCTGGTTTTTCAGGTAACGGATCGCCACGCGGGTGACGGTAACGCGCGTTTTTATCAGCGTATTGACGCTGTCGCTCAGGCTCTCCTGCTGGGCATTGAGCACCCCGGAGTTCTGGAAGTTATGGCGATCGTTGCTGACGGCAGAGTAGAACAACCCTCCCGTGACAACTTGCAGCAGACAGAATATGGTGAGGGCAAAGATAATACCGGTAATTACGTGCAGATTTTTCAGCATAGCGGTCGTCCGTTAGAGAGATGCAGAGGTACATCAATACTATCGTCGTATAGAATTTAAACTTTAATTTCACTCGTGCTTAACTTAGGGCTCCGATCGGGAACCTGTTGTAAATCCGGATCATTTTCATGAGGAAGGTCAACATGAGCAGCATTGATAAAAGCGGAACGTACGCGCTCGGCACGCGAACGGTTAAACGACTGGGCTATGGCGCGATGCAGCTTGCCGGGCCGGGCGTGTTTGGCCCACCGAAGGATAAGCAGGCCGCGCTGGAGGTGCTCCGCGAAGCGGTGGCCGCGGGTGTGAATCATATCGATACCAGCGATTTTTACGGCCCGCACGTGACTAACCAACTGATCCGCGAGGCGCTTCATCCTTACCGGGACGATCTGACCATCGTGACCAAAATCGGAGCCCGCCGCGACGACAAAGGTGCCTGGCTCCCGGCCTTTTCCGCGCAGGAACTGACTCAGGCGGTGCATGATAATCTGCGCAACCTGCAGCTGGACGTACTGGATGTGGTCAATCTGCGGATCATGTTTAGCGCCCACGGTCCTGCAGAAGGATCGATTGCTGAACCGTTGTCCACGCTGGCGGAGCTGCAACAGCAGGGGCTGGTTCGCCATATTGGATTGAGCAACGTCACTGCCTCTCAGGTCGCCGAGGCGCAGAAAATGGTGTCCGTGGTGTGCGTGCAGAACATGTACAACATTGTGAATCGCGGTGATGATTCGCTGGTGAAAACGCTTGCGCAGCAAGGGATTGCCTATGTGCCATTCTTCCCACTGGGCGGTTTCACGCCGCTGCAATCTTCCGGGCTGCAGACGGTTGCGGATGCGCTGGGGGCAACGGCAATGCAGGTTGCCCTGGCGTGGCTGTTGCAACGTTCTCCGAACATCCTGCTGATCCCCGGAACGTCCTCCGTGGCGCATCTGCAGCAAAACCTTGCCGCCGGGGATCTGGTGTTACCGCCGGACGCGCTGGACACGCTGAATTCACTGGTGGATTAAGCGATAACAGAATACCGCCTGCCAGATGAAGCCCTGGCTTAGTCTGCCGCAGGCGTCATCTGGTTATTCTGCCGGTGAAGCGCTAACGCTTCCGCCACAATCTCTTGCTTACTTTTGCGGGTTTCATAGGCGGTGGTTCTGATGTACTCCATCAGGTCGGGATCGATGCGGGCGCTCAACATCCTGAGATCGGCCTCCTTTGCTAAACCGCGAGCAACGCGTTTGTCGGGATAATCACGGGCTGGCATAGAAAACGTCCTCCAAAAAGTCTTGTTAATTCGTGCTGTAAAATATGCATTAGTCTAAATTTAAAGTCAATCGTTAGTGTTTTTATAGTGATTGTTTTAATTGAATCCCAATGAAAGTCATCGATAAGTCATTTATTTAAAGATAGCATGGTTATTTTTATTATTGTCGACCATGCTATTTATCATCATAACCCTGTAGGGTAGATACGTTGATGCGTAACACTTTTGTGCCTGTCGCAGCAGCAGTAGCCATTTTTATTGCGGGTATTTTTATCCTCAATATTCAACTCTGGTATTCAGCACGGGCCGACAGTCAGTCGGGAGCCCGATACGCTGTAAGCGATATTAATGACATTCTTGACGAGGCGCGTGTTGCCGCCCGAACGGCGACGGAAATTATCGTCAAGGGGTGCGATGCAGAAGGGCAGTACCAGCTGGGTACGGAGGCCGCTCTTCAGCCACATCTCAGAACCATCGTCATCATCAGGCAGGGACAGCCCTGGTGTTCATCTCTGCCGGGAAATCGCGTTTTATTGCGGCATGTTAATACGTTACCCGATGTTCCCTTATTTCTTGTTCCGGCAGGTGATACGGTAAACGGGCAGCCGGTTTTGCTCTTTCAGACCCGGTTTGCAGAAAACCGTATTATCGTGACGATCAGCGATCGCCATATCCGGGATGTGTTAAGCACGCCGTTAAAGCACGTGAATTACTCATTAGTGGTGGGCGGGAACGCAATTGACGCCTCTGGCGAACTGCACGTCACGCCTCCCGGCGAACATCAGGCCAGACAGGTTTATTCTGAACAATATTCCTATAGCATCCGATACAACCCTGCGCCTTTTTTCAGTCTGAAAAGACTTCTTAGCCAGGGGGGAGGCATACTCTTTTTCTTACTGCTGGTTGCCGGTATTGCGGCTTATGTTCTGTATAAGTACCTGAACAAACACACGCTTCCTGAAGAATCACTTCGCAGTGCAATTGCGAAGAGAGAAATCATTCCGTTTTACCAGCCCGTGGTTAACGGCAGGGAGGGCACGCTGCGGGGCGTGGAGGTTCTGGCAAGATGGAAACACCCCAAAGCGGGTTATATTTCACCCGGCGCATTCATTCCGATTGCTGAAAAATCGGGGCTGATTGTTTCCCTCACGCAAAGCCTGATGGCGCAGGTGGTGACGCAAATGAATGCCATCTCCAGTAAGCTTCCGGAAGGTTTTCATATCGGGATTAACTTCAGCGCTTCCCATATCGCGATGCCTGGCTTCGTGGACGAATGCCTGAAATATAAAAATAGCTTCGTCAGAAAGGATTTAAACCTTGTGATTGAGGTGACAGAGCGAGAGCCGCTGGATATTGATGAACGCCTCGTGCAGACCCTGAACGTGCTCCACGAAAATGGTTTTGCCATAGCCCTGGATGACTTTGGTACTGGCTATTCCGGGCTCTCTTATCTGCACGATCTGCATATCGATTACATCAAGATTGACCACAGCTTCGTCAGCAGAGTCAATGAACATGAGGACTCCACCCGGATCCTCGATTGCGTTTTGGATTTGGCGCGTAAGCTCTCCATCAGTATTGTGGCGGAAGGCGTTGAGACGAAGGCGCAGTTAGACTATCTCAACCGGAATAACATCGTATACCAGCAGGGATACTACTTCTTTAGACCGGTCGCCTTTACCGGGCTTATCCATATTTTGCTGTCTAAACCCAACGTGAAGGTCGTGGTGGAGTGACTTGTACAGGCGATGGCTAAATTAAATCCGCTCAAACTTCAACGCGTTTGGGTTCGCCTCCGGAAATGACCTTGATCCTTGTCCATAATCCGTAATACTGTATTTATATACAGTATCTGGCGAGAAAGGCATTATGGACACTCTCTTTTCTTATCACCAAAAACAAATCATTGAATTACCTTTATTTTTAGAACGTGTTGCCTGTGGTTTCCCGAGCCCGGCGCAGGATTACGTGGAGGATCGTCTCGATCTTAACCGGCTGGCAGTGAGACACCCCAGTGCGACCTATTTTATCAAGGTGAGTGGAGACTCCATGATTGGGGCGGGAATTAGCGACGGCGATCTGCTGGTGGTGGATCGTTCGTTAAATGCCGAACATGGGGATATCGTCGTGGCGTCGGTCGCCGGTGAGTTTACGGTGAAAGAGCTACAGACCCGCCCGGTTCTGAGGCTAATGCCACATAATGTCCGCTATCAACCGATCACCTTTCAGTCCGAAGAGGAGCTGCAGATCTTCGGCGTCGTCACCCACACGCTCAAAACGCATAAACATGTTCGCGCTGGTTGATGTGAACAGCTTCTATGCCTCCTGCGAGCGGGTGTTCCGTCCCGATCTGGAAGGGAAACCCATCGTGGTGGTGTCCAATAACGACGGCTGCATTATTTCACTGTCGCGAGAGGCAAAGCAGTTCGGCATCAAAATGGGTGAGCCGTATTTTAAGTTCAAAGAGAAGGGCTACCCGTCGCGGGTTTACGTCTTTAGCTCGAACTATGCGCTGTATGCCGATCTCAGCAGTCGGGTCATGCAGACGCTGACCGATCTCGCCCCGGCAATAGAGATTTACTCCATCGATGAGGCGTTCGTAAACGTTTCAGGGGTAAGCCATTGCCTGTCGCTGGAAACGTTCTGTCACCAGATGCGCACGCAGGTATTTAAAAATACGGGCTTAACCGTTGGCGTCGGTATTGCCCCGACAAAAACGCTGGCAAAGCTGGCTAACTATGCGGCGAAACGGTGGGCCAGCACAGGCGGCGTGGTCGATCTCTCAGGCCGCGAGCGGCAGCGTAAACTGCTGGAAAAGGTTCCGGTAGAGGAGGTGTGGGGGGTAGGGCGACGTATTACGAAAAAACTGAACGCGATGGGCATTACCACGGCGCTGGAGCTGGCGGAGGCCTCCTCGTGGGTCATTCGCAAACATTTTAACGTGGTACTGGAGCGTACGGCGCGCGAGCTTCGCGGTGAGCCCTGTCTTGACCTTGAAGAGTACACCCCCACGAAGCAGCAAATCATCTGTAGCCGTTCGTTTGGTCACCGTATTACGCAATACGAAGAGATGCACCAGGCCATTTGCGCCTACGCGGAACGCGCCGCGGAAAAACTGCGCGGCGAGCATCAGTATTGCCGCTTTATCAGCGTGTTTGTGCGCACCAGCCCGCATGCTGAAAACGAAATTTATTACGGCAATCAGGCTTCTGTCACCTTGATGACGCCCACCAATGACTCGCGCGATATCATCCGCGCCGCCACGGAGGCGCTGGGGCGGATATGGCTCGATGGATATCGCTATATGAAAGCCGGGGTAATGTTGGCGGACTTTTTCAGCAGCGGCGTCGCCCAGCTTAATTTGTTTGACGATAATCGCCTGCGCGCCAACAGCGCGGCGCTGATGGAGATGATCGACAGCCTAAATCATTCCGGCAAAGGGAAGATATGGTTCGCCGGGCAGGGTATTGAGAAATCCTGGGCGATGAAGCGTGAGATGCTGTCACCGGCCTATACGACGCGGTACACCGATTTGCCGGTGGCAAAGTAGAAGGCGGCTATTTTGTGGTTTCATGCGTCGCGATCTCAGGCAGTAACTGCTCAATCACGCTAACGACCTTTCTGACGCGCTGCGGAATAAAGCGGGCGTCAGGATAAACGGCATAGAGGAAGCGATCGGGTAGCCGCCAGTCGGGCAGCACCGGTACCAGCGTGCCCGCTTGCAGCGCGCGGGCCGCGAGCGGTCGCTGCAAGCCGCCGATACCAATACCGGACGCCAGCGCCTGCAGCAGCGCGTCGCTGGTGTTGGCACGGAAAACGGTATTCACGTTGACCTCGACCGTTTCCTCGTCAGAAATCAGACGCAGGGGGGCATCCAGCGGAATACCGCTGAACCGGACGTGTGGCAGCGTCGCCAGCTCGCTGATGGCGTGTACCGCCTGAAAATCGGGAGCGGCAAACAGCGCGGCTTCAATCCGCGCCAGCACGCGAGCCGCGTGCGCCAGCGGAGGTTCACTGCTCAGCCGTATCGCGACATCCACGCCTTCCGTTACCAGATCGGCGAGGCGGTCATCCAGGGAAATCATCAACTGCAGTTCGGGGTGCAGGCGCTGTAGCTCCAGCAGATGCGGCAAAAAGATTTGGCCCAGGCCGCTCGGTAACTGGACATGGACGCGTCCCTGAACGCTATGATCGACAGGATGTAAACGCCTCTCCGCTTCCCCCATGGCGTCCAGCACAAGCTGCATATCACGCCGGTAACGTTCACCCTGTTCGGTCAGCTTCATCGTACGCGTCGTACGGTGCAGCAATACCACACCCAGCGATTCCTCAAGCGCCGCGATCTGTTGACTGACGGCGGACTGCTTAATACCGGTCTGACGGGCGGCCGCAGAAAACGAGCCCGCTTCAGCGACGCGTAGAAAGGTAGAAATGGCAGTGAGCTTGTTATTCATTTAATGATTCTGCTTATAAGTGCCATCGGTTTCAGGGGATATCTTCAGAAAAAATAATATATCACACTGCACCTGTCACCCTTTCCGGAGAAACACCATGAATAAGATGCAGCAACGCAACGTCGCCCTGGTCGCGGGTGCCAGCGGCATTGTCGGCAGACAGCTGGTTAATACACTTCTGCACCATCAGTGGGAGGTGATCGGCCTCAGTCGCCACGCGGTAACCCATCCGGACGGCATTCCCGTGGTGAACGTCGATTTACTGGATGCACAGGACACTGCACGGGCGCTGCACGCCCTGAACGGTGTCACCCACATTTTTTACAGCGCCTGGGCGAACGCGGCGAACTGGACAGATATGGTTGAGCCGAACGTCACCATGCTGCGTAATCTGGTCAGCACCTTCGAAAAAACGGCACCTTTGCAGACGGTAAGCCTGATGCAGGGGTACAAAGTCTACGGTGCGCATCTGGGACCGTTTAAAACCCCGGCGCGGGAAAGCGATCCCGGCGTAGCGGGTGCCGAATTTAACGCCGCGCAGCTCACGTGGCTCAGCCAGTTTCAGCGGGGGAAACGCTGGCACTGGAATGCCATCAGGCCGGGCGTGGTGGGGAGTGGGGTACCGGGCAATGCCATGAACCTTGCGCTGAGCATCGCTCTGTACGCCTCCCTGTGTAAGGCGCTGGGTTTACCGCTGCGTTTTCCCGGTTCGGAACAGACCTGGCACAGCATCGTGGATCATACCGACGCCGGGCTGCTGGCCGAGGCAACGCTGTGGGCCGCCACGTCACCTGAGGCACAGAATCAGGCGTTCAACGTGAATAATGGCGATATCTGGCGCTGGAGCGAGCTGTGGCCGCGTATCGCACGCTGGTTTGAACTGGACTCTGCGCCGCCGGTGAGGTTGTCATTTCATCAGCTTTTTAATGACTATCGCGGCGTATGGCGCGAGCTTGCCGGAGAGCGGCTGGTGGAAGCGGATATTATGCAGCTGAGCGACGGGCGGTTTGCCGATTTTGTCTTTAGCTGGAACTACGACATGTTTGGGGACGGGAGCAAGCTGCGCAGGGCGGGCTTTATGCAAATGCAGGCCACCGATGAGATGTTTTTCCGCCTGTTCGCGCAGCTGAGAGCCGCGCGGATTATTCCCTGACCGTAAGGGTTGTTGTCATAAACGATCGGCGCGTTATACTCACGCGTTAATAAAAAGGTATGGCGGGGCAGAGGGATGCACGAGAGTTTAAAAATGATATCAGTCGCGCTGCCCCTCATTGCGTTTTTCATTCTGTTAAGCTTTTTTGTCAGACGCATTCGCCAGGCAAAACGGATCATTTCAGATCGTAACGGGATGAAAAAGATATCTGCCAACCCCTCACTATTTGGCGGTAATGCAGGTAAAACCTGGTTTTATGATGACCTGTTTTTATATGAAGTTAAAAAAAACGCCACCCGTAAGATCGCACTGGCTAACATCATTAAAATCGGGCCGGGAAATACCGAGATAAATAGCAGAAGGGTCTGGATTGTTATTTACCGTGATGGTGCTAATGAAAAGCAGGTGCAATTTTATAACAATCTTACCCTCTGGAATCACAACTTTACGGCTTTTCTGGCAGCGATAAAAAGTGCCAATCCTGACGCTGTCGTTAAAGAACGCGCAATCCTCAATTTGTGAAAAACAACCGCAGACGGTGTGCGGACGCCGCTCTTGTGCAGCGTCCACAGCATCAGGGTTAAGGGCTTACTCAACCGCTAACGCATTGACGATCTCCGCCACGCTTTTCACGCTGCGGATGTTCCCAATCCCCGTGCCGAGCGCGATATAGCCGTCATCGGTGTTGCCTTCGAGCATGCCAAGACGCAGGCCCCGTAATCCCCCCATCGCTTTTGCGGCGCTGCGGGTGGGCGAACTGGACGACGGCGATTATATCGCGAGAAAAGTGGGGGACATCAAAATTACGACCTGTGCCAGTCCGGCCTGGCTGGCACAACACGGCACGCCAGAAACGCTGGATGATTTACACAAACATCAGGCCATCAACTGGGTGAATAACAACAGCAGACAAATCCATCCGTGGACGTTTACGACGCCGGAAGGCATCGCGGAGATTAAACTTCCCGGTAAACTTGTCGTGGACAACTCCGAAGCCTACATTGCGGCAGGTCTGGCCGGGCTGGGGTTAATGCAGGGGATGAATCTCTTTCTCCAGCCTTACATTGACCGCGGCCTTCTGGTTGAGGTTCTACCAGAGCATCGCTCTCCGGACCGCAAACTGTCGCTTCTCTACCCACACCGTCATCTCTCCCGCAAGGTGCGGGTCTTTACCGAGTGGCTGGAGAGTCTGGTGTGAAAACAGCCGGTTCATGACACAGCGCGCCAATTTGTTCCACGGCGTTCAGCAGGCGGGGCGAAGGATTATTTCTTCTTATTCATCATCGCTTTTAAATCGGCAAACGGGTTAAAGGTGGCGACGCCCACGTCTTTTTGCGCGTCTTCCCCGGCGACCACGGTGGTGCCGTACTGATCCGCTTCGGTGTATTTCGAGTGCTCGTGATCGTGGCAAAACAGGCACAACAGTTCCCAGTTGCTGCCATCTTCCGGATTGTTGGTATGGTCGTGATCGATATGGTGAACCGTAAGTTCACGCAGGTTGGAATAGACAAACTCCCGTGAGCAACGTCCACACACCCATGGGTAGATTTTTAATGCTTTTTCGCGGTAGCCGCTTTCCAGCCGCGCGTAGTTTTTGGGGATCAAAGCCATTGCCGATTTTACCTGCCATGAAAAGAGTGGGGAATATTATATCCCATTATGGCGCGTAATGACGTCCCGCTCAATTCTGTCAATTTATTTGAATCACTCCGTTAAATAAACGCCATTTATTCTCACCCGGTAATGCGTAAAGTAGGTACAACGCAAAGCATTATCAGGACACAGAGCCATGAAAAAGATCGGTTTTTTATCGTTTGGTCACTGGACGCCGTCGCCGCAGTCCGGTACGCGCTCGGCGTCAGACACGCTGCTGCAGTCTATCGATTTGGCCGTGGCGGCCGAAGAGCTGGGAGCAGACGGTGCCTATTTCCGCGTACACCACTTTGCCCGCCAGCTGAGCTCACCGTTCCCCTTACTGGCGGCGATAGGTGCAAAAACCAAACGTATTGAAATCGGTACGGGCGTGATCGACATGCGCTATGAAAACCCGATGTATATGGCGGAGGACGCGGGGGCTGCGGATCTGATTTCCGGCGGTCGCTTGCAGCTTGGCATCAGCCGCGGCTCGCCGGAGCAGGTCATTGATGGCTGGCGTCATTTCGGCTATGTCCCGCAGGAAGGGGAAGACGAATCGGATATGGCGCGCCGTCATACCGAGGTGCTGCTGGAGGTGCTGCGCGGTGAAGGGTTTGCAAAACCGAATCCACAGCCGATGTTTCCGAACCCGCCAGGATTACTTCGTCTGGAGCCGCATTCCGAAGGCTTACGGGACCGTATCTGGTGGGGCGCGGGTTCGAATGCGACCGCGGTATGGGCCGCTAACCTCGGAATGAATTTGCAAAGCTCCACGCTGAAAGACGATGAAACCGGCGAGCCGTTCCATATTCAGCAGGCAAAACAGATCCGCGCGTACCGGCAGGCCTGGGCTGACGCAGGGCATACCCGCCAGCCGCGCGTGTCGGTCAGCCGCAGCATTTTTGCCCTGATGGATGACCGCGACCGGATGTATTTCGGTTCAAGCCGCAATGAGAGTGATAGCGTGGGTTATCTTGATGAGAAAACGCGCGCCATTTTCGGTCGCAGCTACGCCGCAGAGCCTGACGCGCTAATCGAACAGTTGAAAAAGGATGAGGCCATCGCCGAGGCGGATACGCTCTTGCTGACCGTGCCAAACCAGCTGGGCGTGGACTATAACGCGCATGTTATTGAGTCCATTCTGAAGCATGTCGCACCGGAAATGGGCTGGAGATGATGTTCCGGGCACTCTGGATCGCTGATTCGGCGATCCAGAGTCCGGTGCAGGGCAATGGGTGGGCTAGCGATGATCCATATCGCTTAGCAGCACGGCGATGCTTTGCCCGCCCGCCGTTTGCTCAAGGCCAATCTTCACGATGATCGTCAGTGGAACAGAAAGCAGCATTCCCACGGGACCCAGTAGCCAGCCCCAGAATATCAGAGAAAGGAACACCACCAGCGTGGAAAGCCCCAGCCCGCGGCCCATCATGCGTGGTTCAAGAATGTTCCCGAACACCAGGTTGATCGCCAGATAACCTGCTAACAGAACCAGTGCATCATAAAGCCCACTAAACACCAGCGCCTGAAGAATAGGGGGGATCGCCGCCAGCACGGAACCGATGTTAGGAATGTAGTTGAGGGCAAAGGCCAGCAATCCCCAGACGAAAGCGAAGCGGACATCCAGCGCGACGAGCATCCCCCAGACCACCAGGCCAGTCACCAGGCTGATGGCGGTTTTCAGCACCAGATAGCGTGAAACGCTGTCCAGCGCGCGCTGAATCGCCCCCATACCTTCTACCGGACGAACCATGATTTGCTGCAGTTTTGCGGGCAGTTGTGGCACTTCCAGCAGCATAAACACGACCGTCAAAAACAGCAGGAAAATGGATGTCATGGCGTTAGAGAGTTGCGCCAGCAGGCTGGTAACGAGGGTCATGGCGGCATTCGGATCGATATACTTCAGCAGTTCCTCAACCGAGACCTCAATACCTGCCCGCTGCAGCCAGGGCTCGAGTTGCAGGAGCGGGATCGCCAGCGAAGAACGGTATTTTGGCAGCGTACGCGCCAGCTCGTTCAACGATGTCCCGAGATAGGCCACCAGGAGCACCATGACAACGATGATAATGCTGATGAGCAGCGTGATCGCCAGCACGCGGGGAACGCGTAGCCGCACCAGGCGCTGTACCAGTGGGTTCAGGATCACCGCAATAAAAAGCGCCAGAATAAATGGCACAATGATGTCGGCTGCAAAACGAACGCCGGTCAATATGATTACCAGCATGCCCAGCATAATGACAATCTTCAGCCCGTTCAGGGTAATGATGGGTTTAGCCATGGAAGTTCCTGAATAATGTTTTATTTATAATAGATGCATTATCCGTGTAAAAAAACTAACCAAAATCAAACGGAATGGGTAAAGAAATGAAAAGACTTTGAGTAAAATCCTAGCTTATGGTACAAATCTAGCGTGTTCAACTACCGAGGACAATTTTCATCCGCAAAGACGAGAAGCAACAACGCGGATAATTGTAATTTTATGGACAATTTGTTCAGGACGTATTTTTCAACAAACACCGCTGTATTCTCCACTTCCTTCTGCCTTCTGTCTGGTGAGCAACACTGGCGCAACGCGCTGTAGTCACGTCTTCTGCCTGAGCTGGCGCCCTGCGCTTAGCTGTCTGATCTGATTTCATATTTTTTTGGTTTGCTGTCTAAAGCGAGCCACGATGGATTATATTCTCAAGCAGGAGAAGAACATGTTTTACTGGATTTTATTAGCCCTGGCTATTATCGCTGAAATTACCGGCACCCTGTCGATGAAATGGGCAAGCGTGAGCGATGGTCATACCGGTTATATTTTAATGCTGGTGATGATTACCCTTTCCTATATTTTCCTCTCTTTTGCGGTAAAAAAAATCGCGCTGGGTGTCGCGTATGCCCTGTGGGAAGGTATCGGTATTTTATTGATCACGCTGTTCAGCGTCATGATATTTGACGAAACCTTGTCGACAATGAAAATTGCCGGATTAACCACGCTGGTGGTAGGGATCGTGCTGATTAAATCGGGTACACGTAAACCGACGAAACAGCAGAAGGAGCAGGCTCATGCAGCAGTTTGAATGGATCCACGCGGCCTGGCTGGCGCTGGCCATCGTGCTGGAAATCGTGGCTAACGTCTTTTTAAAATTCTCTGACGGTTTTCGCCGTAAGTTTTATGGCCTGATGTCCATTGCCGCCGTTCTGGGGGCATTTAGCGCCCTGTCGCAGGCGGTGAAAGGGATCGATCTTTCCGTGGCCTATGCGCTGTGGGGCGGCTTCGGTATCGCCGCCACCCTGGCAGCAGGCTGGATCCTGTTCGGTCAGCGTTTGAATCACAAAGGCTGGATCGGACTGGTGCTGCTGCTCGCAGGCATGATTATGATAAAACTCGCCTAATCCCAGCCATCAGGGCTGATTTATTGCTGTGCGAGGGCTTCCAGCTTGTCGCGAAAACCGGTAACCGACAGGGCACGGTTATCGGCGCGCCATCTGTCTTTAGCGGATGGCGCGGAGCTTTGAACACCAATCAACTGCCAGCCATTCTCGGTTTTCAACATTAGCGGCGACCCGCTGTCACCCGGAAGCGTGTCGCACTGATGCGAGAGCACGCTGTTTTGCGCCCAGCCAGTGACCGTGCAGTCCGTATGGGTGTAGAGAGAATCAAGATGATCGACCGGATAGCCGGATTGTGTCACTTTTCGGTCGACGGCTTTCAGTGCCGCCGTCAGCGCGGCTTTGTCACCGTCGAATAAGGGCAGGGGTGTGATACCCGATGGCGGATAACGCAGAACAATCAGCCCAAAATCCCAGGATGCGGCGGCAGGGGGCACAATCCAGCCATCACCATCCGGTTTTAAGCGTTTACCCAGAGAGGGATCAACCCGTCCTTCAATGCCGTGGATCTCATAGCGCCAGACGCCTTTTTGCGATACAAAACGCAGGGCGATAGCTTTATCCGGTTTACCGGCTGGCGGCATGAGAAGGCAATGACCGGCCGTCAGTGCCAGTTGAGGCGTAATTAACGTTGCGGTACATAAGTTACCGCTGGCCGTTTCCAGTTGTCCTATTGCATCCCAGGGGGCCTGCGTCGGATCGGTAACCCGCGTGCGGTCATCATGACCAAAAAAAAGGGTCTTGACCTCTTTGGCGCTGATAGCGTCTTCATCACCATCGTCCGCATGTAAGAATCCTGAAAAAAGACCAAACGTTCCCAGTAACAACACAACAGATTTACGCATATCACACTCTGGTGGGGTAATTATGATTATTAAAAGTGAACCCTATGAAAATACTATAGACGGGACAGCGCTAAAGTGGGAGTAAAATCAGCGTGCTACAATCAGGAAAGATAAAACTGGCTTGCGATGAGCGCGCATAAAATAAGCAAGATAAGAATGAGCTCAAACCGATAGCGCCGCAGCATACGCCCTCCGGATAAAAAAACGGCGCGGAACTGGTCGGTTCAGCGCCGGTTTACCAACGTGCCCCGAAGGGCACGGTTAAGCTTGTACTCTTAGGCAGCTGGCTGTGCAGCTGGTTTAGCAGCTTCGTGTTTTACTGCTTTTTTGTGATGCTTTTTAGCAGCCTGTGCTTTCTGCTCTACAGCAGGTTTGGTCGCTTTTTTGTGGTGCTTTTTAGCGGCCTGGGCTTTCTGCTCTGCAGCGGGTTTTGCTGCTTTGTGATGTTTCTTATGGTGAACCGCTTTGGCTGGCGCAGCGGTGGTGGTTGCAGCAGGTGCCGCAGCAGCCGGTGCAGCAGTGGTTTCAGCAGCAAACGCAGCGGAAGACAGACCCATAGCAGCGGCAACAACCAGAGCTAATACTTTTTTCATGTTCATACCCTCGAATTTGGTTTTTCATTTAACCCCACTGCGGGGCCGTTGAAATAACTATATCCCTGTAAACTCGGGGTTTCCGTGAGTGATTGGTATCGGCGTGTAACCATATGTACAACGCCGGGGTTTCCCCCGGCGCGCGTACTTACAGGTAGCGGGAGGTCAGGTGTTCGCGGAAGTAGCGGATATTCAGATCTTCCCCCGTCGCCTGGGTAATCAGCTGAGAGGTGCTAAACCGGCTGCCGTGCTGCCAGACGTTCTGGCGCAGCCAGTCGAACAGCGCTGAGAAATCGCCGTCAGCAATAGACGCCTGCAGACCCGGAAGCGCTGTTTTCGCGGCGTGGAACAGCTGCGCAGCGTACATCGCACCCAGCGTATACGACGGGAAGTAACCAAAGCCGCCGTCGGTCCAGTGGATATCCTGCATACAGCCGTTGCGATAGTTATCTTTGGTCGACAGCCCAAGCCAGGCCTGCATTTTCTCATCCCACAGCGCCGGAATGTCGTCCACTTCAATGTCGCCGTTGATCAACGCGCGTTCAATTTCATACCGCAGCACCACGTGTGCCGGATAGCTCACTTCGTCCGCATCCACGCGGATATAGCCCGGCTTCACGCGCTGGTTCCAGGCGATAAAGTTCTCCTCGCTAAACGCTGCCTGGCTGCCAAAGCGGGCATGAACGGCAGGTAGCAGATGCTTCAGGAAGGCCTCGCTACGCCCGAGCTGCATCTCAAAGAACAGGCTCTGAGATTCGTGGATTGCCGTTGAGCGCGCCAGCGCCACGGGCTGTCCGGCCCAGGCGCGCGGCAGGTTTTGTTCGTAGCGCGCGTGTCCGGTTTCGTGGATCACGCCAAACAGCGCGCTCAGCAGTTCGTCCTCGTCGTAGCGCGTGGTGATACGCACGTCTTCCGGCACGCCGCCGCAGAACGGGTGGGCACTGACGTCCAGGCGACCGCCGTTAAAATCAAAGCCGAGCATCTTCATGGCTTCCAGACCCAGTTCACGCTGCGTCGCGGTCGGGAAGGGGCCCTGCGGCGGAACGAACGACCGCTGAGCCTGTTTTTCCACGACGTTTGCCAGCATGTCCGGCAGCCAGGATTTCATGTCGCCGAACAGCACGTCCAGACGATCGCTGGTCATGTCCGGCTCAAAAATATCGAGCAGCGCGTCGTAGGGCGAACAACCTTTGGCGTCGGCGCGCAGGCGAGCCTCTTCGCGGCTCAGTTTCACCACTTCTTTCAGGTTGGCGGAAAACCCCTGCCAGTCGTTGGCGGGACGCTGGGTACGCCACGCGTGTTCACATTTGCTGCCTGCCAGCGATTTGGCTTCCACCAGCGATTCGGGGAGCAATGTTGCTTGTTGATAATGGCGCGTCATTTCACGCAGGTTGGCCTGTTCGACATCGTTCAGATCTTCAGTTGCCGCTGCAGCCAGCCAGTCACCCACTTTTTTATCGGTCAGGATCTGATGTTGCAGGACGCTCATCTCCGCCAGCGCTTCACCGCGCGCGGCGCTGCCGCCCGGCGGCATCATGGTGAACATGTCCCAACTGGCGATGGAGGAGAGGTGGGAGAAGCGGGAGAGACGCTGGAAGGTGCGGGTGAGTTGCTGGTAGTTATTGTTTTTCATGAAGTCCTCGTGTCTGAATCAGCCGATGACAAAAATTAGCATCGGCTCGATTTAAACACGAAGGCCGCAGAATGTTAATGCAGACGTTTATGCAAACTTGTTCCCACCAGCAGCGCCGCGCACAGCATCAGCGCGATAAACCCGCCCACGCCGTTCCAGCCGTAGTTATGCCAGAACACGCCGCCGAGCGTCCCGGCAATGCTGGAACCCAGGTAATAGCTAAACAGATACAGCGACGATGCCTGGCCTTTGGCGCGACGGGCGCGTGGGCCAATCCAGCTGCTGGCGACCGAGTGGGCGGCGAAAAAGCCTGCGGAGAAGAGCAGCATTCCGGCAAAAATCAGCCACAGGGAGGAGAAAAGCGTCAGCAGCAGGCCGACCAGCATCACCGCCGTGAAGAACAACATTACCGGGCCACGACCGTAGCGTGCGGTCATCGCCCCGGCTTTTGGCGAACTCCAGGTGCCGGTGAGGTACGCTACGGAAAGCAGGCCGACCACCGCCTGGCTGAGATGCCACGGAGAGAGCATCAGGCGATAGCCAATGTAGTTAAACAGCGTGACAAACGACCCCATCAGCAGAAAACCCATCAGGAACAGGCGCGGCAGCCCTTTATCACGCCAGTGCAGGCGGAAGTTGATAAACAGCGTTTTGGGGCGCAGGGACGCCGGGCGGAAGTGACGAGATTCCGGCAGAATTTTCCAGAACATCAGCGCAGAGGCGAGCGCAAAGCAGCCAATCACCGCCAGCGCAATGCGCCAGTTAAAGAAATCCGTAAACACCCCGCTCAGCAGGCGTCCGCTCATCCCGCCGATGGAGTTCCCACTGATGTACAGCCCCATAGAGAAGGCGACAAAGCTCGGGTGGATCTCCTCGCTGAGATAGGTCATCCCGACCGCCGCCACGCCGCTCAGCGATAACCCGATAAGCGCACGCATTATCAGGATACCGTGCCAGCTGGTCATCATCGTCGAAAGCAGTGTACAGACGGAGGCCAGCAACAACGCGGTGACCATGACCGGTTTCCGGCCAATTGCATCTGAGAGCGGCCCGGTGAACAGCAGACCTACCGCCAGCATCCCGGTTGAAATAGAGAGCGAAATACTGCTGCTGGCAGGCGACACGCCAAACTCGTGCGACAACACGGGCAGGATCGGCTGGACGCAATAGAGCAGGGCAAAGGTCGCGAGACCCGCTGAGAAGAGCGCCAGCGTGACGCGCATAAACTGAGGGGTACCACGTTTAATAAACTGCACCGGCTGAGATGCTGCAGGTAAATCATCAATATCATTTGCCGGAGTGATATCAATGGTAGTTGTACGACTCACACATGTTCCTTGCTTAAACATCCCCGTGATTTCTGGTGACGGGTATGACCACAAGATCAGAGTAGGAAAATGTAAATATTCTGTCTAATATATTAATAATCTCAAATGATACTTTAAAAATATGAACATCGAACTGCGTCATCTTCGCTACTTTGTCGCCGTTGCTGAAGAGCTGCATTTTGGGCGCGCGGCGGCACGGCTGAATATCTCTCAGCCACCGTTAAGCCAGCAAATTCAGATCCTCGAACAGCAGATTGGGGCGCGTCTGCTGGCACGAACGAACCGTAGCGTGAGCCTGACCGCCGCGGGTAAGCAGTTCCTGGCCGACAGCAGGCAAATTCTGAGCATGGTGGATGACGCCGCTGCCAGGGCGGAGCGGCTGTATCTGGGGGAGACCGGTGAACTGCGGATCGGTTTTACCTCGTCGGCACCCTTCATCAGCGCCGTCTCAGAAACCCTATCATCGTTCCGCCGCCATTTCCCGGACGTGCATATTCAGACTCGCGAAATAAACACCCGCGAGCAAATTTCGCCGCTCAACGAGGGGGCGCTCGACCTGGGGCTGATGCGTAACACCGCGCTACCGGATACCCTTGCATGGCAGGTTATCCTGCGCGAACCCCTGATGGCGATGGTCCCGCAGGATCACCCACTGGCGTCGCAAACGTCCGTGACGCTGGCAGAGCTGGCAAAAGAGCCCTTTGTCTTTTTTGACCCTCAGGTCGGCACCGGTCTGTATGACGATATTTTGGGCCTGATGCGTCGCCACGATCTCGCTCCGGTGATTACTCAGGAAGTGGGGGAGGCCATGACCATTATTGGTCTGGTTGCCGCCGGACTTGGGGTTTCTATTCTCCCGGCGTCCTTTAAACGGGTACAATTGCAGGAAATGCGCTGGGTGGCGATTGCCGAAAAAGAGGCGGTTTCCGAGATGTGGCTGGTCTGGTCAAAACATCGCGAACAGAGTCAGGCGGCGCAACGGTTTAAAAAGCAGCTCATCACAGCCTCGGCAGGACGATATTTATAGGGAAACTGGGGTAAAAATGTGCGGTAAATCACATGGCTAAGTAAATATTTGACGACGCCTGGTGAAGTGCTTCACCATAGCCAACAGTTTATTTCGAAGCTCGAAAATAAGGGAGTGCGAGGTGGTTGCTGATAGTCAGCCAGGGCATATTGATCAGATTAAGCAGACCAATGCGGGCGCAGTGTATCGCCTGATTGATCAGCTCGGTCCGGTTTCGCGTATTGATCTTTCGCGCCTGGCACAACTGGCACCCGCCAGTATCACCAAGATAGTCCGCGAAATGCTGGAAGCCCACCTGGTCCAGGAGACGGAAATACAGGAGCCGGGCAGCCGTGGACGTCCTGCTGTCGGGCTGGTGGTAGAAACGGAAGCATGGCACTACCTGTCATTGCGCATCAGCCGGGGGGAGATTTTCCTTGCGCTACGCGATCTCAGCAGCAAGCTGGTGGTGGAAGACCGGTTGGAACTCCCCCTTGATGCGGAACAACCGTTTCTTGACGCCATTCTGACCCATATCGATCGCTTCTTTATCCGCCATCAGCAGCGGCTCGAACGGTTAACGGCGATTGCTATCACCATGCCGGGTATCATTGATACCGAGAATGGCATCGTGCACCGCATGCCGTTTTATGACAATGTCAAAGAGATGCCGCTGGGTGAGGTGCTGAAAAACCATACCGGCGTACCCGTCTACATTCAGCATGATATCAGCGCCTGGACCATGGCGGAGGCGCTGTTTGGCGCATCGCGCGGCGCGCGCGACGTTATTCAGGTGGTGATTGATCACAACGTGGGGGCGGGTGTGATTACCGACGGCCGCCTGCTGCACGCCGGAAGCAGCAGCCTGGTGGAAATCGGTCACACGCAGGTCGACCCGTACGGTAAACGTTGCTACTGCGGGAACCACGGCTGCCTGGAGACCATCGCCAGCGTTGAGAGCGTGCTGGAACTGGCGCAGGTGAGGCTCAGCCAGTCGATGAGCTCCTCGCTTCACGGTCAGCCGCTTACCGTGGATTCACTGTGTGCTGCTGCACGACAGGGGGATTTACTGGCGAAAGATATCATCATGGGCGTCGGTAACAACGTGGGCCGTATTCTCGCCATTATGGTCAATCTGTTTAATCCACAAAAAATTCTGATTGGTTCACCGCTCAGCCAGGCGGCGGATATTCTTTTTCCGGCGATTTCTGCCTGCATCAACCAGCAGGCGCTTCCTGCGTACAGTAAAAACATCGTGGTCGAAAGCACCCAGTTTTCGAATCAGGGAACCATGGCCGGCGCCGCGCTGGTGAAAGATGCGATGTATAACGGCTCTTTACTGATCCGTTTGTTGCAGGGTTAACTCTTTTCCATAGATGTAAGAAATATTGCGCTATCTCAAGCCGGGTAGCGCACGCATCCCGTAGACTTCCCCCACTGAATTATTTACCTGGTTTATATTTTCGAAGCATACCCAAGAGGTGGAATGAGTCATGCTTAAGCGTTTCTTTGTTACTGGTACTGATACCTCTGTCGGCAAGACCGTCGTATCCCGCGCATTGCTGCAGTCTCTGGCAGCCAGCGGTAAACGCGTGGCAGGGTACAAACCGGTCGCAAAAGGCAGTAAAGAGACGCCAGACGGATTGCGTAATAAAGACGCCCTGGTTCTGCAAAGCGTTTCGTCCATTGAATTACCTTATCACGCGGTAAATCCTATCGCGCTGAGCGAGGATGAGAGCAGCGTGGCGCACAGCGGTCTGATCAACTACAGCCTGCTTTCCGACGGTCTGGCAAACCTGAGCGAGAAAGTTGACCACGTTGTGGTTGAAGGTACCGGCGGCTGGCGCAGCCTGATGAATGATTTACGCCCGCTTTCCGAGTGGGTAGTGCAGGAACAACTGCCCGTGGTGATGGTGGTTGGCATTCAGGAAGGGTGCATCAACCATGCCCTGCTGACGGCACAGGCTATTGCCAATGACGGCCTGCCGTTGGTGGGCTGGGTCGCTAACCGTATTAACCCGGGTCTTGCGCACTACGCTGAAATCATCGATGTGCTGAGCAAAAAACTCCCCGGGCCTTTAGTCGGTGAATTGCCCTACCTGCCGCGTGCCGAGCAGCGCGAATTAGCGCAATACATCGACCTCTCTGCTTTCAGCAGTATGGGGTCCATAGACAGAGTCGTGGCGTAACGTCCTCGACAGTACCGACGCGACGACGCACGCGACCAGCAAGCCGGGCAGTAAAAAATACTGCCCGGTCATTTCACAGACCATCAGTGCCGACATAATCGGCGCATGCGTTGTGGCAGCCAGCAGAGTTGCCATCCCTGCAAGCCCCAGCAAAATTGCCGTTTCAGTGCCTGGAAACCACAGCGCGAATAGCTGCGCAAACAGCATTCCTGTCGCCATGCCGACAAATAAGGTCGGTGTGAATACCCCGCCGGGCGCGCCCGAGCCGCTGCTTGCCAGTACCGCCAGCAGTTTACAGATAAAGACGCCCGCAATGACCGACAGCAATGGCGGGGCGAGAAGAAAAGCCTGAACCACACTGTAGCCATTCCCCCACACCTTCGGCGTCAGCAGCGACAGCAGCCCGACGATCAGCCCGCCCAGCGCCAGCTGCCATGGCGGCGAAAGCTTAAGGTGCAGAAACAGGGCGTGGCTGAAGGACATCAGCCACATCAGCAGCGGCCCGCACAGCCCGGCCAGCAGGCCCATGCCGACAATCAGGGAATAATCCACCGCGGTAAGGCTCTCGCTGAGGTGGACCTGATAAAGAGTGTTTGCGTCGGGGCTGAGCAGGCGGGTCGTAAGCAGCGCGACCACCGCAGCAATCACCACCGGGCCGAGAGAGGCCAGCATCAGGGTACCGAACAGGATCTCAGCGATAAACAGGCTTCCGGCTAAGGGGGCGTGGTAGGCGCTGGCCATCCCGGCGGCGGCCCCGCAGGC
Organism: Enterobacter mori; assembly: GCF_025244905.1. Classification (NCBI taxonomy): domain Bacteria; kingdom Pseudomonadati; phylum Pseudomonadota; class Gammaproteobacteria; order Enterobacterales; family Enterobacteriaceae; genus Enterobacter; species Enterobacter mori. Next base: position 2,076,461 of record NZ_CP104285.1, read on the forward strand.
AATCCATAATTTCCATTCAGATTTAGGGGTAAAGCGCCGGGCGAACAGGGACGCAGCGAGGGCGGCAAGCAGGATCATCGCCCCTTCGCGCCCGATGGCGCTGCCGCTGGCGACCACCAGCAAAGAAGCGAGCGATTTCACCAGGCTGGCACCGTAATCAAACTGTCCGTCTTCGGTTTCCAGCGCTTCCATATAGTCGGTGGGCGCATGAGGCCGCTGGGCGGTCAGCCGCTGCCATCCCCACAGCAGCAACCCGGCAGCCAGCCCGCCGAGTGCGGGCGTTACCGCGCGTCGCCAGGGTGAGAGCGAGGCGGCGGCGTTCACCAGACTGCCGCTGTCGTTGCTGAGCAGCAGCCACTCCAGCAGATACATGCTGTGGCGGAATACCGCCACGGCCAGCGCTGCCAGCACGCCGGTGACGGTAGCAATCAGCAGTCGACGAAACATCGCGCGGATGTCGGGGTACGTATGAAGACGTTGCATGGGTTGTAATTTTACGTGGTCGATACGGTATCAGGCACAATTCTGAATTTACATGCAATCTCTTTTTTTGACGATATTCCCTCAATATCATCGATATATGCAGGATTTATATCCACAGCCTGCGGTAGCTATCCCAATATCAAGCACAAATTCACGGATGAAATATATGGGCGCAGAAATCCTGCTTGCCAGCTATGTCGCGGGCATTGAGAACGAGCTTTCTCTGTTTAAAAACAATGAACTCATCACTCAGGAGTACCGGCAGTTCGTGCACGAATGGGCGCGCGCCAGCCATGTCTCTGGCATGCTGAATGGCCCCACGCTGGAGATGGAGCGCGTTATCGCCCTGAACGGCAGCGAAACCGTTGTCGACAACGATGACGGCAGTGCGCTCAGCGCAGCGATCGTCTGCCCGAAAAACCGCACCATTACCGTGGTCCTTAAGCACCAGTCGATAATCGACCTGCCTGTCCCGGACGCCAGTATTGAGCTGTATGAAGACCCCTCGTTTGCCCCTGACAAACGGGTTGACGTAAAAATAACGGATGAAAATGGCAGGGCCGTGTTTACGGATCTGACGATCGGAAAAAGCTATTACGCCCGGGCCGTCGATCCGGAGCTGGAAGCGCACAACGATGCCCTGCTTTCCGCCTATGACGAACTCTCCCGACAGCAGTACGACATCCTGGCCGCCCGGTGGAATGAATACCGTCCGCAGTGGAGGCTGAATGCCGTAACAGCCAGTCTGTCAGCAGCCTTCAGCGAGGGATTATTCAGCTCGCTGACCGGCCTCTGGAGCGACATCAAGCTGGCCTGGAATATCATCTCCAGCCCGGCGCCGTATCTGAGAGACATTGGCGATGCCCTCACGCAGGCCGGCGAATGGGTGTCCGGCCTCACGCTTCCGGATTTTTCAGGGGCCCTTGAGGCCAACAAAGAACGCGCCCGTCAGCTGATGGCGCTGTTTAACGATGAAGCGGCCCTGTATCTGCTCACCCGCGCCACCCTGCTGCGCCTGCGCATGTATCCCTGGGGACACCTGCTCACCCCCCTGGCCGAATTTGCGGGGGAAATCCTGTCCGGCCTGATATTCGGGGCGCTGCTGACCCTGGTTACCGGTCCCGGCGGCCCGGCATTTCTGGCGTATAAAGTGGTCAGTATGCTGACGCGCTACGGCCCCCGCGCCGGACAGTCTGTCCAGAGGTTATGGCACGCGCTGACGGAAATCATGGCGGACATGGCCGGCATCATGTCCGGTTTTCTGGACAGGCATGGCGCCATTAACCATCAGCGCCAGAGTAATGCCCGGCTGGGCCTTAATCATGAAACCGATCTGGGGACGAGCCGTCACACCGAAATCGGCCTGAAAACCCGTGAGGAAAATTCGCCGGCCACAGACCCCGGCGGTAATCCGACAAAAAATACCGACGCCTGCGATACGGACGGCTGCCCTGTTTCCCTGATCAACGGGGAAGAGCTGCTGGCGCTGACGGATTTTACCCTGCCCGATACCGTCCCGTTCAGCGTTGGCCGGCAGTACCGCACCACGGCGGTTGAGGAGGCGTCAACGCTCGGGTTTGGCTGGCGGCATACGCTCGACCATCACATCACCTTCACCGACAGCCATATCCTGTGGCGGGACCATGAAAACGTCACCCTGCGTCTGCCGTTGCCGGACCGCGCGACGCCCGCCTCACGCAACCCGCTGGCCGGTGCCCGGGCCTGGTGTGATAAAGCAGATGATGCGTTTGTGCTGAGCGCGCCGTCACTGAAAGGCTGGCTGATGCATGTCGTCCGGGAGCCGGACGGCACGCAGGGACGCGTGAGCGGATTTTCCCGCCAGCGGCGACGCTGGCAAATCGAGTACGAGGGACCGTTACCCGTCAGACTGTTCAACACCGCGGGGCTGGCGCTGCATCTCCGTTACCGTCAACACGCCAGGGGGCCGCGCCTGAGCGCGCTGGTATTTGAAAATACGCGCCCGGACATGACGCGTGGTGCCGTGACGGTGATGCGCTACGACCACGATGACGAGGGACGCCTCTGCCTGGCCCGGGCACCGGGACAGGAGGCCGAACGGTACCACTACCGGGACGACCATCTTTTTACCTGCCGTGAACTGCCCGGCGGGGCGAAATTTTACTGGGCGTGGTCCGGTTCGGGTAAAACGGCCCGGGCCATTCGCCACTGGAGCAGCCTTCCGGGGCTGTCCCGGGAGTATATCTGGCAGACTGGCGGGCGCGTCACGGTTCGCCATGAAGACGGTGCGGAAGAGCACTGGCGGCACGATCCGGACACCGCCCGGCTGCTCGAACAGACCGGTGCGGATGGTGCCACCACCCGATATGACCATGATACGCGGGGCAACCTTGTCTCACTGACCGATCCGTCGGGCGCGGTGACCCGCTGGCATCATAACCGCGACGGACAGGTCACTGAAGAATACCTGCCGGACGGGCAACGCATTCGTCGCTATTACAGCGCAGGCCGCTGTATTGAGCAGGTTACCTGGCGCGCTGACGGGCTGGAAAAACAGCGGGAGTGCTGGCGCTATGACGCCGACGGATGCCTGCTGGCATCAACCGACGCCGAAGGAAACACCACACGTTATCGCTGGTCGGAAGAGGGAGGGCTGGTCGCAACGGAATGGGTGGACGGGAGTGTTGAAACCCGTCAGCTTAACGCCGCGGGTCTGGTGATACGCCAGAAAGACCGCACCGGGAAAGTCATGACCTTTCGTTACGACCTGCTGTGCCGGCCGGTCTGGCAGGGCAATCCTGAGACCGGCGCCGGCGAACAGATCCACTGGGACGACGCGGGCAATCCGGAACGGATTATCCATGAGGACGGTAGCGAGCGCAGATGGGCGTGGAACGGTGACGGTCAGCTGCTGACGGAGCAGGATGAATCAGGACACATCACCCGCTATACGTATCATCCCGGCACCGCGCTGCTGAGCGAAATCCTTTACCCGGATAATACCCGGGAGACATACCGGTACGATCTTCGAACCGGACAGGTGACAGAGATCGTCGACGGCAACGGCCAGCGCTGGCAGCTTCTTTACACCCGCAGCGGTCTTCTGGCAGAGGAAACCCGCATCGACGGTATCCGCCTTTGCCGGGAATATGATGCCTGTGGCAGGCTTATCACCCTGCGGGAATATGACCTCAGCGGCAGGGAGGAGCGTGTGCGTGTCACCCGGCTGACGCGCGATGTGTCCGGGCGGGTGACGGAGAAAACGCTGCCTGACGGGAAAAAAATCCGCTACGCCTATGACGGTTTCGGGCGGCTGGCTTCAGCTGACGACGGTGGCTGGCCGATCGCATGGCAGTATGACCGCCGGGGCCTGCTCACGGCCGAACATCAGGGGCCGGCAAGCACCCACTACCAGCGGGACAGCACCGGCGCGCTGACCGCCATGCGCCTGCCGGACGGACGGACCGTGTCATGGCAGCGCCACCATGGACTGATTACGCATACCTCGCTGGACGCGCAGATGCTGGTCCGTCATGACTGGCGAAACGGCTCTGAGCGGACCCGGCACAGCGGAGCGTTCCGCCAGCATTTCGCCCGTGACGCCCGCGACCGCCTGATACGTCAGTCCGTCGTGATGGCTGACGACCGCACCGACAGGGCCCGGGAATACACCCCGGACGCCCGGAGCCTGATTTCGCGCATCACCGACACCGCCACCGGGGAGTGGCGTTTCAGCCACGATGAGCGGGGGCGCCTGACCGCCACCGCATTCACGCCGCGCCGGGCGGACGGAATCCTGTCATGGCAGGAATCCTTCACGCACGATGCCGCCGGTAACCTGACCGGCCCCCTGACGGTCGCCCCCGGCAATCGCCTGACGCACGCCGGGGACACCCGTTACGAATACGACGGCTACGGCAACCGCATTCTTGAGGTGACCGGTGAGGAAGAGCAGCACTACGAATGGGACACGGAGCACCGCCTGACCGGCTACCGCTGCCGGGTACGGGGTCAGGAGACCGTGCATTATCGTTATCAGTATGATGCCCTGGGGCGCCGTATTCTGAAGGAGGATTTACTTACCCGCGCCGCCCGCCGCTTTTTCTGGCAGGGCGAGCGCCTGCTCTGCGAGTGTGATGCCGGACGCTTCTGGCCCGGCAGGCTGCCGGATAACCCGCAGCTTCAGGAGGCACTCCGCGATACATCCTGCCGGGTGTGGCTGTATGAGGATGAAGATGACTTTCGCCCGCTGCTCATGCTCTGCGGGCGGGAGACGAACCCCGGGGTGTACCATTACGTCTGCGACCACCTTGGCACGCCGCTTGAGCTGCGCGACGTCCGGGGCCGCGTCGTGTGGTCAGCCATGCTGCGCAGTTATGGTCAGGTGCTTCATGCCGATACGACAGGGATAAATCAGCCGCTGCGCTTTCAGGGGCAGTATCATGACGCAGAAAGCGGGTTATACTACAACAGGCACCGGTATTACGATCCCGGAGTGGGGCGGTACCTGAGTCCGGATCCTGTGGGGCTGGCGGGGGGGCTGAATCTTTATGCGTACGCGCCGAATCCGCTCAGTTGGATCGATCCGTTAGGTCTGTCCTGTAAGTCATCTTATAGTGGTAAACTTTCCAGTAAAGCGTCGGAAATGAATCCGCTAGTTCGTGGTTCTAAAGCGTGGAATCATGCTATTAAGGACATGCAGGCTGCTTTATCAAGAGGCGAGAAATTTCAGGTAAAAACTCAATCCAGCACCGACGCCAAAACTTTCTTACAAGAAGCGCAAGGTAATATGAATCGTTATAAAGCACATACACAAAGCGCTCGTCCTGATGGCGTTCCTAAATATCCTAAAGGATATGAACAGCATATGGGGCTGGAAAGTGGATTTGGCGATTTACCTCATATTAAATGGTACAATAACGGAACGGATGGTCATATATTTTATGCCATCCCTAATTAATTATGAAAAATGAATATTTGTTTAATTCCCTTGTGAAACAGAACCTTCCTTCGGGCGAGGAAGAGGAGCTTGTTTTTTTGAAAATGTTAAATATCATAGAGACAGGAACAATGAAACACTCATTTGATAGTCTAAATGAATTATATAATGATTTTTTTCTAGTGATTATTATATTGCACATAATTTCATTATTAGGAAAGGGAAGCGCAAGATATTTAAAGGTCGTGTTTTTATTTCAAAAAAGGACGATTTGATTTCTTTTTTAAATGAGTCCCGCACTATAAATGATGTAAGAGTTTTTTTGATATCACCTGCTTGTTATAATGAACTGAAATATGTCTTCTATATAGATGAGGAACAAATTCATTTATATTTTGCATGAATAATAAAAGCCGGGGAGACTGTCTGGCCTTCCCGGTTTTTTATTATTTGACATGATTCAGCCCACTAAATATTTCATGGTTAATTTCTTAACTATATTTTTAATCCAATAATGTCCTCGCGTAATATTAAATAACGGAATTTTCATTGGCAATGAAAAATTTGGATTAAAATTAACGCCATCTTAATTCATAAACTTGTAAAGCCACTACTTATCATTTCTATTTAATTGCCCTGTTCTCACTCGTACATCCCTGAAGGGACAACCGCACCGACAGGCCCCTGACGGTCGCCCCCGGCAATCGCCTGACGCACGCCGGGGACACCCGTTACGAATACGACGGCTACGGCAACCGCATTCTTGAGGTGACCGGTGAGGAAGAGCAGCACTACGAATGGGACACGGAGCACCGCCTGACCGGCTACCGCTGCCGGGTACGGGGTCAGGAGACCGTGCATTATCGTTATCAGTACGATGCCCTGGGGCGCCGTATTCTGAAGGAGGATTTACTTACCCGCACCGCCCGCCGTTTTTTCTGGCAGGGCGAGCGCCTGCTCTGCGAGTGTGATGCCGGACGCTTCTGGCCCGGCAGGCTGCCGGATAACCCGCAGCTGCAGGAGGCACTCCACGATGCATCCTGCCGGGTGTGGCTGTATGAGGATGAAGATGACTTTCGCCCGCTGCTCATGCTCTGCGGACGGGAAACGAACCCCGGGATGTACCATTACGTCTGCGACCACCTTGGCACGCCGCTTGAGCTGCGCGATGTCCGGGGCCGCGTCGTATGGTCAGCCATGCTGCGCAGTTATGGTCAGGTGCTTCATGCTGATAAGGCAGGGATAAATCAGCCGCTGCGCTTTCAGGGGCAGTACCATGACGCGGAAAGCGGGTTATACTACAACAGGCACCGGTATTACGATCCGGGAGTGGGGCGGTACCTGAGTCCGGATCCGGTGGGGTTGGCGGGGGGATAAATCTCTACGCTTACGTTAAGAATCCATTAACATGGATAGATCCGTTAGGATTAACTCCATGTTCTGTTAGTAATCAAAAAGCGAATCGTTTATTAGATAGCGGTGAAACAAAAGTTACTGTTAGGTCTAGAAATGACGCTGAACAATTGTTTATGGATAGATATTTAGGCCATAACTATAAAAATATGACAGGTGAGTCAGGTCAAAGTACTAAGAATTTAATGGAGTATCTTACTGGAAATAAAATAAAAGCAGGCTCATATCATTGGGATAATATAAAAGACCCTTCTATAACAAAACCGCCATATAGAGTGTCAGGTCATGGGTCGGGAAATCCTGATGGTGACTTACCACATTTACAAGTTCATCAACATGATGGCAGTGTCATACATATATTCTATCCATGGAGATATAATAGTGAACAATCTTAATACATTATTAAGCGGAAAGCTTTTGCTCAAAGAAATTAGTCCGTTAATGCCTGGGTATAGAACATGGGTTGAAATTTCATTAATCGATGAACTAAAACCATCTTATCCATTTAGAGCAGATGTATATGCTATGATAGGGCATTCACCTTATGCAAATGAATGTAGGAAAAATGAAGCTAAATTTAAACTGAGAATATCATCATTTTTAGCCTCAGACATAGATAATGAATACGATCCATCATATGATTATGTTGGGAAATATGAAATTATTGCATCACTTAATGAGTTGCAAACTAGGTTAAACAGTCTTCATGTAAACTTGGATGAATTTATAAATTCATCGGGAGATGATGAGTATCCATTATAGTAAAGCAGAATAAAAAGCCGGGATAGAACTTAAATAATTCCGGCTTATTTTTTATTTGGCTGCTATCGTTCAGCACACTAAATACACCGTCACGCATCCCCTTAACCATCTGTTTCACCTGATAAAACAGCATGCGTAGTTCCTGCGCCTCGTCACCGTCCACCATCAACACAATACCTCCTTCGAAATCTTAACACTCACGGCCGTTCAGGTCGCAAATCCCATGTCTGGCAGTGAGTTGCCCATAAGGTACATGCTTGAGCATTCAGTTGGAATTTTATAAAAGTAACTTCTGAAAGAATATCTATTCACATTTAAGTTATAATTTCATTTATGTCCTCTCAGTAAATTAAAGCGACATGTAACAGGCTGCCTGATATATATCAGGCACAATTCTGAATTTTCGTGAGCGTCTTTTACTGATCGCGCCTGTCTAATAGTATCAACATATGCAGGGATTATTTCCACAGCCTGCGGTAGCTATCACCTGGTTATCAGTTCGTTCTTGTTTCACATTAGCTACATTCCACGAGTGTTTTCTTATTACTTGCGGGCTGATGGCAAAGAATTCAGTGTCGGCAGGCTGATTAGCGCTGGCGATGGTGGATGACCGCGGTTATGGAATTATGACGGTCGCCCCCGGCAATCGCCTGACGCAAGTCGGGGACACCCGCTATGAGTACGACGGCTACGGCAACCGCATTCTTGAGGTGACCGGTGAGGAAGAGCAGCGCTACGAATGGGACACGGAGCACCGCCTGACCGCCTACCGCTGCCGGGTACGGGGGTCAGGAGACCGTGCATTATCGTTATCAGTACGATGCCCTGGGGCGCCGTATTCTGAAGGAGGATATACTTACCCGCACCGCCCGCTGCTCATGCTCTGCGGGCGGGAAATGAACCCCGGCGTGTACCATTACGTCTGCGACCACCCCGGCACGCCGCTTAAGCTGTGCGACGTCCGGGGCCGCGTCGTGTGGTCAGCCATGCTGCGCAGCTACGGTCAGGTGCATCATGCATCCCCACCATTACATTTAATCCATTAAAATACTGATTTAATCGCTATGAATATTCAGCGCCCGACGCGTACGCCCTGAACTCAGGTACTCTGCAATATAGTCCTGCGAAATCTCGCCGTTGTAGCGACCGTCCTCATCCACAATCGGCATCCAGCTGGTATTACTCTCATACAGACGTGAGAGCACCACGCGCAGGTTGTCTTCCGCTTTGCCGGTCATGCGGAACGGATGCAGGATGTCGGCGCAGTTACCGCTGGCGTTACGCGCTTCGCGACGCTTCACAAAGCCCAGCGGTTTGCCGTGCTCATCGACCACGGTAATCGCGCGAATGTCATTATCATCCATGGTCGCAAAGGCTTCGGGAAGCGGAGTAGAGCCCCGCACCGTAATGGTCGGCTGCTGGTCGGTCACGTCTCCTGCCGATACCAGCAGCAGGCGCTTCAGCGTGCGGTCCTGGCCGACAAACGAGCCGACAAACTCATTCGCCGGTTTCGCCAGCAGTTCATCCGGGCTGGCACACTGCACGATTTTCCCCTGACGGAACACCGCAATACGGTCGCCAAGCTTCAGGGCTTCGTCGATGTCGTGGCTGACCAGCATGACGGTTTTTTTCAGCTTACGCTGCATCTCCAGGAACTGGTTCTGGATCACCTCGCGGTTAATCGGGTCCACCGCGCCGAAGGGTTCATCCATCAGCAGTACCGGAGGATCCGCCGCCAGGGCGCGGATCACGCCGATACGCTGCTGCTGGCCACCGGACATCTCGCGCGGGTAGCGGTTGAGGAACTTATGCGGATCCATCGCCACCATATCCATCAGCTCTTCGGCGCGGGTTTTACAGCGCGCTTTATCCCAGCCCAGCATGCGCGGCACGACGGTGATGTTCTCTTCGATGGTCATATTCGGAAACAGGCCAATCTGCTGGATCACGTAGCCGATGTTGTGGCGCAGGGTGACGGTGTCCATCCCGCTGGTGTCTTCGCCGTTGATCAGGATATTCCCGCTGCTTGGCGTAATAAGGCGGTTAATCATCTTCAGGGTAGTGGTTTTCCCGCAGCCGGACGGGCCGAGCAGAACACACATTTCCCCTTCGGGCACGTTCAGGTTAACGTTGTCGACGGCCTTAAAGGTCTGGCCGTGCTTCTGTGAAAATTGTTTGGTGAGGTTTTCCAGTTTTATCATTATCGAATCCCCTTTGGAGTCAGAACCACCTGCAGACGGTGCAGCAGCCAGTCGAGCACAATCGCTAAAAGACAAATCATCAGCGCGCCCGCAATCAACATGCGAATATCACTTCCGCCGATACCGTTGAGCAGCAGCAGGCCCAGACCGCCCGCGCCAATTACCGCGGCAATCGCCATTACGCCGATATTCATCACCACGGCGGTGCGGATCCCGCCGAAAATCACCGGCAGCGCCATCGGGATCTCGACCCAGCGCAGCCGCTGCCAGAAGGTCATGCCGATGCCGCGTCCGGCTTCACGCAGGCCAGGCGGCAGGCTGTCGAGCGCCGTGTGGGTGTTGCGCACAATCGGCAGCAGCGAGTAGAGAAACACCGCCGTGATCGCGGGCAGGGCACCGATACCCTGACCGATCAGCGAAAACAGCGGGATCATCAGGCCAAACAGGGCGATGGACGGAATGGTCAACACGATGGTGGCAATTCCCAGCACCGGCGTTGCCAGCCACCTGTGGCGGACAATCAGAATGCCCAGCGGTACGCCGATGATGATGGCTAAGCCCACGGCCAGCGCCACCAGCCACAGGTGCTGCAGCGTCAGGGTTAAGAGGTAATCCCAGTTGTCCAGAATGTAGTGAATCGTCTCCATAGCGCCTCCTACAGCAGCTGTTTGCTACGCAGGAAATCTCGGGCGACCTGCTGCGGTGACTGATGGTCGATATCCACCTTCTTATTCAATTCGGTGATAACGTCGTTGTTGAGCTGGGCAGAGAGGGTGTTGAGCGCCTCTTCCAGGCCGGGGTTGGCTTCCAGCGTGTCTTTACGCACCACCGGCGTCACCGCATAGCTCGGGAAGAAGCCTTTATCGTCTTCCAGCACCTTGAGGTCGAAGCCTTTTACTCGCCCATCGGTGGTGTAGATCAGTCCGGCATCGACAAACCCGTCGCGTACAGCGTTATAAACCAGGCCCGGGTCCATCTGGCGAATCTGTGGGCGATCCAGCTCCATGTTGTAGGCCGCCTGCAGCGGCTTCATGCCGTCGCTGCGTCCGGCAAATTCGAGGTCCAGCCCCAGTAGCCAGTTGTTATCCGGATCGGTTTTACGGATCTGCTCAATTTTCGCGACCATCTCTGACATGGTGTTGATGTGTTCCGCCTCGGCGCGCTTGCGCTGCATGGCAAAGGCATAGGTATTGTTCATGTCGGCAGGCTTGAGCCAGACCAGGCCGTGCTTCGCGTCCAGGCGTTTTACCGTTTCGTAGGACTCCTGCGGCGACATGCGCTTGTTGATGTGGTTAAAGATGATCAGCGACGTGCCGGTGTACTCCCAGGTCATATCAATCTGTTTGTTGATCATCGCGTTGCGGGAGATCACCGTGGCAATGTTGGTTTGCGGCTGGACCTGAAAACCTTTCTTTTGCAGGTACTGCACGGTCATTGCCGAAAGAATGTGCTGCTCGGTAAAGCTCTTGGTCGCCAGAATCAGCGGGGCCGCCATCGCCTGGCCGGTGAACAGCGCCGCGGCACACAGCGCCGTCAGGCCGGAAAACAGTCTCATAAAAGCTCCTTGTTATTGTTATCGAGCGAGATGGGGACTCATCGCGCGACCCAGCGCCGCCAGCAGGGTATCGAGGATCAGGGCGAACAGGGCGGTGGCCGCCGCGCCGAGGATCAGCGTCGGGAAGTCGTTCAGATAAATACCGGGGAAAATCAGCTCACCGTAGCTGCTGGCACCAATCAGGAACGCTAGCGGCGCGGTCCCGACGTTGATGGCGGTGGCAATGCGAATGCCGGAGAGCATCACCGGCCAGGCGTTAGGAATTTCAACCTGGCGCAGACGCTGCCATTTTGTCATCCCTATACCGTTTGCCGCTTCCAGTAACGACGCCGGAACGGAGCACAGACCGGCGTAGGTATTGCGCACGATCGGCAGCAGCGAGGCGAGGAAAAGGGCGATAATGGCAGGAGTATCGCCAATACCAATGACCACCATTGCCAGCGCCAGAACGGCCAGCGGCGGCAGGGTGTTGCCCACGTTAAAGATTTGCATGACATATTCGGCGATACCCCGCGCCGCAGGGCGGCTCAGGAGGATCCCACTTGGAATACCCACCAGTAGGGCAAAGAACATGGATGAGAACACCAGAATCAGGTGCTGTTGGCCAAGATAAATCAGGTCAACCTGTCGGGCCTTGATCGTCTCCAGCCCAATACCCCAGGTGAGGAGGGCGAGGACCAGGATAATTGCGCCGACAAACAGCAGCGAACGTTTGAGTAATGGGTGCATTGCGGTGTGTCTCCCTGTGCGCATGCGTTATAGCAACCACCGGTTGCCTGTTGTTATGCCATGTTTCGGCAGGGGTAGATGACCTATAGCAAGGGTTTGGGAAGGGTTCCAGCGAAGGGGTAAAATCTGTAACCCTATGAAAGCTGGTGAAACCTTGAGACAGCCCTTATGGCGTAAGGGCTGAATGTGGCTCGGGCAGAATTGTCCTAAAACGAATTTCAGGAAGTGACATTGTCACGAATAAATAGCCTTTACGCCGAGTATCGGTCGTGTCTTCAGAGAGAGGCTCGAACACGGCGAACACGCACCGAGATGCTGATGATGGAAAAAAGGGCGATAACCGCGAGCATCAACCCCAGCGCCAGCATGGCGTTAAAGCCTATCCACCTGAACAGCAGCAGCCCCGCGATACCGCCCGTAATGAACGAAAACAGGGTGGTCAGGTGGGTTTTCAGCTGGCTTTTTTGTGCCGCCGTATCTTTGGAGTAATCCCTGCGGAGCATTGCCACCAGTACGGAGGCCAGGGATATCCCCGCGTCCGTGAGCGTGCCGGTAATGTGCGTCGATCTCACCCGTCCGCTGGACAGCTGCGTGGAAGTGGAATTATGAATACCCATCAGGCCGCACAGAAAAAGAATAATTTCCCGGTTGCTGGTGAGGGCATGAAAATACATCTCATAGAAGGAAACGCCGGTCAGCAATATCCCCTCGACAAACAGGATCTGGCAAAAAACCAGCCTGACGTTATGGATAATGCCCCATATTACGATCGTGCGCGCAATAATGGCGCCTGCCACAAAGGAGAGAATAATCGAGCCGAAGAAAATAATATCGCTCAGGTCGGTAGAAGAGACTTCGCTGGATAATTGTGAGGTGTTGCCGGTCATGTGTGAGGGGAAAAAGCCAAATGCCCCGAGGGCGATGGCGTTCAGCAAACCTGCCGAGGTCGCCAGCCAGAGAGCAAGCCGACGATCCTCCTTATGCGTTCGTTCTTTCTTGAGTCTAATCAGCAAGAATACCTCCGGGTTGAGCTTTGCCTGAATAGTCAGGCTAGCAAAGCGGTGCAACGGGCTGTCCAGGATATGGCTTAATTATTATTCCCTTTTAAGGTCTTCAGGGTTTAGTAATTAAATAAACAGTCTCGCCGCGGGTATTCATTCAGACACTAACATTTACACCATGCCGTTATTTCCGTGACGCAAAAATGCCGGGCGCTGATTAAGGCGTTCAAACCAGGCCTCAATCGCAGGCACGTCGGGCTTATCAAACGGCGTCATTTTCCAGCGATTCACCGACAGCCCAAGCACCACGTCCGCGAGGGTAAACGTCTCGCCCGCCGCAAAGGCCCCGGTGCGCTGTAGCTGGTTTTCCAGAATGGTGATGCAGTGGTTCCACTCCTTTATTCCCGCCGCAATACGCGCCGGGTCGTTAAAGTCCGGGTTTTTACGCCCCAGCGCCGGGAAGACATAGCGCCAGGCGTTGTTGAATTCGGTCGCCTGCCAGTCCATCCAGCGCTCAACATTGGCGCAGGCCTGCGGTTCTGCGGGCAGCAGATCGTTACATTCGGCCTTGCGCGCCAGATAACGGCAGATGGCATTGGATTCCCACAGCACGAAATCGCCATCCATCAGCACCGGCACCATGGCGTTGGGGTTCAGGGCGCGAAAGGCATCCGTTTCCGTTGAGGCAAAACCGCTGCCGTAATCTTCCTGCTGGTAAGCGATGCCCGCTTCTTCGCAGGTCCAGAGCACTTTACGAACGTTGATGGAGGTGGTTTTACCGAGGATGGTGATCATTGCGCAGGTGTCCTTTAGAGGATGTCATTGTTTAAAAACAATACACCAGATGTGCCAGAGAGGTTGGGGCAAAATTTGGTGGGGCGTGCCTTGCGCGGTTCAACCGAACGTTTCTGGAAGACGCCTCGCAAACCGCAAAGTAACCGCGTGAAATTCAGGGTTATGTCTTTTCTTCAACCGATCGTGGTCGTAAAGTGCCTGCGTTGCGGCACATCCGCAATCGGGCGTAGGAACCCGCATCTACAGAGCGATATTTTTATGTCGCGGCAGCGCCGAACTCGTTAAAATTGCGGTGGCGCTGGCGGAGCAGCCGCAAGGCTGGCCGTTTTCTCTGTGGGCGGCATTCCTACCTCTGTCAGCGCTACCCCCTCGAGCGTAGGAACTCATCGGGTGGTTCAACCAATTTATACACTGAGGATGCCTTACGATGGCTACTATCCCAACCCTGACTTATCTCCCGTCTGACGAAAGCGTCATTCTGCAACTTCTCTCCCGGCCGCTTCCGGCTGATGCCGATCTGTTTGACGTCGCCGACAACTGTACCGCACTGGTGAGCGTGCTGGTCGAAAGCGATGATATCGCGAGCCGTACTGCGCTGTGCGAGCGTCTCCTTCAGACCCTGCGCAGGCTGCGTGAACTCTGCGATGTCGATCTTCCGCCATACCTGATTGAACAGTTGATCATGGGTGAGAAACTGAACTCCTGCGTGCCCGACTGCTGGCAGGACACCTTAACGCAGGTGGATTATGTTCAGGCGCTGACACAGGCGGTGATGGGGGGAACGCTGCCCGCTCACGTAGCGAAAGAGCTGACGGGCCTGCTGCACGATATGGTGTGGCTGCTGGCTGAGTTTGTGAAGGAGCCGCGCATTACTGCGCATTAAGAGGCTGTGGAGGGGCGGCAGCGTCCCTTTGAAACCTGATTAACGTGATGCGTTATCCGTATCCAGAAGCGACGTACCATGGGAGTTGTCGATGGTAAAAAGCCAGCGACCGTCGCTTTCCTGCCGAGTTTGCCAGGAGCGAGAAGCGGCCATTATCTCTTGCTAATTCATTAATACAATGAACACAAGTAAACGTAACTTTGCATGATCTATCATGCGGTGATACTTTGAGTTACGTAAGTCTAAGCGCTCAGATTTATTTGTTCAAAACGACTATTGATGACCAGGCATTCGGGAGGGAACATGATAAAGCTGATTATTACGGATCTTGATGGCACATTTTTAAACAGCCATGGGGACTATGACCGTGATTTATTTGCCAAAACGTGGGCGAATATGTTGTCCCACGGGGTGCATTTTGCTGCATGTACCGGCAAGCAATGCGAGCGGGTGGAAGAGCTTTTCGGAGAATTAAGTCAAGACATCTGGATAGTGGGCGATAGCGCTACGCGCATCAAACATAAGGGTAATTTTGCCTTTCAATCACTGATAGATAATGCTACAGGCAAGGCAATCATTAACACGCTTGAGGAAGTGAGCTCCACGCATGTCATTATTGCCTGTACCCCTGAAGGCGCGATTGTACGCTCTGATGTTCCGCAGCATCTTAAGGACAAAGTCCGACGTTCCTATGCCCGCATGATAGAGACCGTGGACTTTGACAGGGTCAACAGTGATTTTGTCAAAATCACTGTTTTTGATGAGGAGGGAAACTGCCCGCAAACTCGCCCGCACTTGAGCCCGTTTGAGGATGATGTGTACATCGTGGTGTCTGAAGCCTCATGGATCGATATTGCCGGTTATGGCGTGCACAAGGGGAGCACCGTACAAAAACTTCAGGAAATACTGGATGTCAGTCCGGAAGAAACAATGGCCTTTGGTGACGGGTACAACGATCTGGAACTTCTGGCCCAGGCAGAATATAGCTTTGCCATGCGAAACGCTTTTGAAGAGGTGAAGCACGCGGCGCGTTTTGTCACCGGAACCAATGATGACAGTGCGGTAATGGAAACCATCAACCGCCTGCTTGCACTGCAATCCTGACGGGAAAGAAAGGGAAGGCTTAACACCTGCCTTCCCGGAGATTGGGTGCATATCAGCCTGCAATTTCCAGCCGTATATTTGTATGCGCAAGAGAGCCTGTATCCGTCTGGCTGCTTGCCACGACGACATCAAGATCCTCACATAAAGCAACTTTATACCGGGCAACCTGGGGCATTTTGTCCGCAATGACAGCGGCGATAACCTCATTGCTCTGGCGCATCACTTCTTTTTTGAAGCAGGCATCCTCATAGTAAACCGCCGTCAGTCCAGCCTGAAGGTCTAATCCGCAGACGCCGATAAACATCTGGTCAAACAACATCTCCCTGACGTGATTAAGCGGCTCTGACCCCAGAATGCTTCCTGTCTGTGAATTGAGTTTTCCGCCCAGCATAATAACTTCCCCCTGCTTGCGTCCGCTCAGTGCTGCTGCTATTTGTGGGGAATTTGTCACGATAGTGAGATCGTAGTCCTCAGGAATGAAGCTGACCATAGCAAGATATGTCGACCCGCCGTCTATAAAGATACAGGTTCCGGGTCTGATCAATTCCGCACAACGCCTTGCCACCCCTGACTTTTCCTCAATGCTGTGCATAACCCGCGTTTCAAAGCTTGCGGATTGTTTGAACTGGCTGATAGCCCCCCCATAGACCTTTTTACACATCCCCTTGCGAACCATCGCCTGCAAATCTCTGCGTATCGTGTGTTCAGACACGCCCAGCTGGCGGGCAATATCAGCGCCAATCACCCGACCGGTCTGCTGCAGCATCTGGTAAATCACTTCCTGCCTCTGTTCAGGCAGGGCGTCATAATCAATCATTCTACACTCTCAAAATAAACATAACATTGCATAAGTGTACACAATAAAGCATAGTGGGTCTGTGAATATAATACACGTGTGATGTACCGGGCAGGTATCTTTTGACCATGTTGATCAGGAGAGCGGGAAAAATGTGTGGGCCAGTATGTATGAAAAGACTTGAGCAAGACGCTGTGAACCTGGAAAAACTCAGTTCAGCGTGGTTTGACGCTCATAAACATAACGCATTATCAGCAATGCTTGTTCTTTATCTCAAAGAGGCACAATCCGGAGATTTAAAAAATAATTATGCCTGCTTACTGGATGATTCACTGGAATGCTTGATAAGCGTTCTACCGCTGGTTGCAAACAACCTGGCCAGTTCCATCATGCGCGTCCGGCAGGTACCGCAGTACAGACTACGTCCCGCATTAAGTTTAATAATATACTGGTTAATACAGGCTCACACGGGCAAAAAAGACAATCTACCGGAAAGTCATGAGATGCTGGACATTATTGATAACATACTGACCTGACCTCCAGTAATTAATGCCGCACGGACTCATTGAAGAATTTTTACTGTAACGCTGACTGCGTCATTCTTCCGGGAGTGAAGATTGGCAATGATGTTGTTATTGCCGCAGGGAGCGTTGTGACCCGTGATATCCCTGACAGGGTGATAGCCGGTGGGGTACCCGCCAGAGTGTTAAAACATATTCAATAAAGGGGAGTAACTAAATGAACCATCCACATGCAGGAAAAATTATTCTCAACGAATCCGCAATCGCGGAAGGTGTCAATCTTGTTGCCGACAGGCTTAATTCGGACTTCAGTGATGCGGTGATTATTACCGTTACACCAGGGGGGATATTCTTCACCGCTGACTTAACCAGAAAGCTGAAATTTGATGTTGAAATGGATTATATTTCTTGCCCACACACACCGGGAGAACGCAATAACGCGTCAGAGATTGTCTTCCATAATAATATCGGCATTGAAGGACGACATGTGATTGTTATCGATGACGCAATTGAATCCGGGGGGACAATGAAACGGCTTGTTGAACATCTTAACGACAAATATAACCCACAGTCAGTCTCGGTTGCCGTGCTGTTCGTTAAACCCGGCCGTATATCCATTCCTGCGCGCTGTTATTACGCTTATGAGATGGAGAATGACGATCTGCTGATAGGCTACGGCATGCCCTGGCAGAACAAGTTTCGTAATTTTCCCTGCGTATCTCAGTTGATCAAAGATAACTGAGCAATTTTCAGGTTAAAACTAGCAACGTCCGCTCATGGTGCGGAGCGGACCGCTCCAGAAGTATGATGTCCGCTGTGAGCGAGGTGCAGAAGTTACCCCGAGATGATTAATAGCTAATAGGCTGTGCTGCCGACTAAAAGCATTACTACCAAAGCAGTGGTGATTCGGTTATCGTGTTTAATCATTATTAATGGAAAGTAGCATGTGCCACAAAATTATCTGTCGGAAAAGCTTTTTTTTAGCCTGTATCGCCTTACTAGGTGGTTGTGCTACAACTGTTGTCAGTAATGAAGATGCTAAAAATGTTCCTGCGGAACGTATAATTTTAAGGTCTTCCCAAACGAAAAATCCAGGCGAAGCTACCCTGGTAGTCAAACGTGACTCTGGTTTCACTGGAAGTGGTTGTAATATAGTTGTTTATCTTGATGGTAGAGCGATTGCCGAATTGGATACTGGAGAGAAAGTAACATTTTATGCTCAACCCGGGGATCATGTTTTAAGTGCAAAACAGACAAGCATTTGTGTCGCTGGTTTAAAAGAAGTAGGTATAACTCTAAAGGAAAATGAAAGTAAAACTTACCGCATTGGATTCGGTGGGAACGTTGATATGTCGATAAATGCTTCAGCCTTCTAAAAGCATGCGTAGTACTAAGAATAATTTAGACGTGTTGATTCAGCATCCCTATTAACATCTTAGCTTTTGCAACCACTATGGTTATCTGTAACGGAGTCTACTCTTGGAACGAACGAGTCCCCAGGGGCCGGTATGTCTGCTCTGAGCGAAGAGCGGACAGCAACCTTACCCGCAGTAAACCTAAAGAGTGGACTCTTGATGTTTTTAAAGATTAGCTTAAGCAGTCATAATTGAGGTTCAGCTAAAAAAACGTGCGTCATTCAGGGAGAAAAAGATGAGTTTTGAGCGAAAAAAAGAACGTTCGCTTGCCATTATGGAAAGTAAAAAAATGTGGCGCAGCAACTATGCTCCACCTTTGTTGCGTGGATTATGGCGGTTAGGCGTAAAAATTCCGCCATTACCTTTCGTTTCTTTCTGGCGCATCACGTTAATGATGGGACTACTGTATGGTCTTGTATGGGGCCTGATGATGTGGTTTTTCAGTTGGAAAGATATGGGAATGCAGCCTTCGTGGGCAATATTACGGAGTCTCCTGGGTGGCATTCTGTTTGGCGTGATGATGGCAGTGTTTCACAGATGGCGTAAAAAGGCTAATAAACTGCCTGACTGGCAGGATTTGTAAGTAATTTCCAAAGGTCTTAGCATCGCTCATTGCTCTCTCCTGGCACAAAGCTGACCCCCATCTCCTGTCAGTTCGTAAAAATAAAAAACGCCCTTAATGCGGTTAAGTTATTCTCTGATCGTGACGTGGTGATAGGGCGTCATGCTGGAAAATCTATTCAGGCAAGCGTTGATAGTGTAGTGCGTATTTTCTCTGCGCCACCGTAAAGATCATGTCCACTAATCATATGCTCTGTGCCATTAACCGTCGCCAGCAGCACAGGCACCCCTTGGATATCTCGCTGCTCCATAAGACGCTTCACATCCGCGATCCTCTCGTCCGTCATGCGCCGCAACGCTTTATCGGTATCAAGCGCCAGGGGAACCCGTTCATGCTTTAATACGAGGTTGTTTTTCCCGGCCCAGGCTGCGACGATCTCACCCACCACGTCAGGTCTCGAGGTGTCTCGCCCCTCGACATAGCGGGCATGCTGTAGCGTATGAAGAAGATCTGTCTCGGCAGACGGGGTGATGTCACGAACCATTGTCAGGGCACGATTCATAAACGTCGAATCAAACCGCGCGCTGGTCAGCAAAAGCTGATGATAGCACTCGCTGAAAGGCTGCCCGGTGAGTGAAGCGATGCGCCGATCGTTGGACCAGGCGTATTCTGCCCATTGCGCGGTGATGTCCCGGGCCCCCTCATCGCTGAAAAGACCGCTGGGCATCAGCTCAAGTTTTTCTGGGTAATGCTGAGCCAGGTAACTCAGCGCCGGCGCGCTGGCATAGCACCAGCCGCACAGTGGATCAAATAAATACTGCAGTCTCTCAAAACGCATGTTGCCTCCTTCATAACGGAATAGCGCCATCATAATGCGTTCTAATCTCGTTAAAAACGGGCATTCAGTAAATGCAGTGTTGCGTAAAATGAGCGAATAGCGGGGCGTTAAGCCTGAATCATGGCTTAAGCCGGTACACCCACGAATTCATTGTTTGACCGGCAGTCGTCGTTACATCTACCGGTACACGCTCATATTCAGCACCTTCAAACTTATCGAGCACGTCCCAGTGATGATGCAAATTCGCTGAAGTGAAAATAAAACCCTGAACACGATTACCTGAATCATCCAGTTCGATCCCCGGGTACCCCATCTTTGCACCCCAGCCTTTATTTAACAGAGACCCGCCAACGTGTCCTTCCTGCCATGTCCCCCCGATATTCTCAAGAATATGCGCATTAGGTCGACCAGGACCGAGCGTGCCGTACACGAATAAACTCTCCATTATCCCTCCGATAACATGATGAAAATGAAATGGTTGTTTATGACGATTTTGATTTTGGGACGATGGCCTGACAAATCATTTGTTCTCACAATATGTGTGAATTATTATCACGCGTATGATGTTCGATCGCCTTCCACCCTTGCAAACGCTTCGGGCTTTTGAAGCTACTGCCCGGCTCTCCAGCATGACGCTGGCGGCAGCGGAGCTGCACGTTACGCATGGCGCGATAAGCCGGCAAATCCGGAAGCTCGAAGAGCATCTGGGGATAAAGCTATTTCATAGACTGACACGACAGATAATCCTGACGGAGCAGGGGGCTGAATTCCACCAGGCGGTTACCCGACTTCTGGGTGATTTAATGAGAGAGTCTGAGCGTTTACGCGGAAGGAGCCAGGCAAAGAGTTTGCGTATCAGTACGACGGTTTCATTCGCCAGTAAGTGGTTGGCCCCGCGTCTCAGCCGCTTCAGGCAGCGGTATCCTGAATTTGATATTCAGCTGGATGTGACTGACATTAATGTGGATCTTAACGATGAGCAGGTGGATGCCGCGATTCGTTATGGCCGTGGCAATTATCGTGACGTCTGTTCTGAGCGGATCTTGAGTGAAACAGTCACCCCAGTCTGTAGCCCTGACTTTATTAAGGAACATAACGGTCTGAAAGAAATTAAGGATCTTTCAAACTGCGTGCTCCTTCATGAGTACAGAATGATGGCGAACTGGGAGGCATGGTTTGAAATGGCCGGAGAAAACAGTTTCAGCGGCCATCAGGGGACCTTATGGACGCTTGGCAGTATGGCGACAGAAGCCGCTATACGTGGCGAAGGCGTGGCGCTTGGACGGAGTGTGCTGGTTGCAGATGATGTCGCTGCCGGAAGGCTTGTTGTTCCGTTTCCGCAATACAAACTTAAAGCAGAGCGGGGATACGATTTAGTTTACCGTTTCGATAAGAAGGATTCTTTTAAAATACGAATGCTAAAACAATGGCTGTTTGAAGAAATAAGCCTGCTGAAAGATTAACAGGGAACCCGTCAGACAGCTAGAAAGGCCGCAAGCAGGTGTCTGCTTACGGCTACAGGATCGTTAATAACGTTTTCTGGCAATCAGGCCGCTTTCACAGCCCTGATTTTTTTCGTGTCAGCCGCATCTTCTGTTTTATCCGCTGCAGCGGGAGCAGTGAGATCGGGAAGCTTACTGGTACGCAGAATATGCTGCACGGTCTCTTTCTGCTCGGCGAGATACAGCCCAAGATTTTCAGCCTGCGTTTCATCCATCTGCATTCCGCTTTGCAACAGCCAGTCGGTGAACGCGTCGGCCATATCGAGCAGCTTGTCGTGAGCGTCAGCCTCTTTCTTACTGGCAAATGTCATTTTCTCTTCACCTTTTCTTACGACAACAAATTTTGTTTCAACAGCCATCGTGCACCTCGCTATACTGTGTTTATATACAGTATAACAGCTACAGATAGATGGTGCAGCAAAATATGCTTTACTGGCGAAGCTGCTGCGTTCCCGCGCCACCCATATTGCGCCGCCACGCGCCAGGCGCCTGACCGTACTGACGCTTAAAGCTGCGGTTGAAGGACTGTTGGGAGTCAAAGCCCAGCGCGATCGCCACGTTCAGAATGGGTTCGTCGCTGTGGGATAACCGCTCAACCGATTTTTGCAGCTTTTGCGCGCGAATATACCCGGCGAGGGGATAGCCCGTATGCTCTTTGAACAGGCGCTGGAGGTGCCATTTCGAGTAGCCGGAACGCCTGGCGACGGTCTCAATATCCAGGCGGCTGTCCAGGTTGTTGTCGATCCAGTCGAGTAAATCATGCATAAATGCGCCAGTGTTCATCTGGTTACCCCCACGCAGTGGATGAAAAAGTATCTTTATCTGTTGCATTAAAAGGTGGCGCGTTTTTGCAGTAATTGCAAGTTTTATTGTTGCATTTAAATCCCTGGCCGAAACGGGTCTTTTCACATCCGCTCAAATAGCACATAAAGTGCAACAATTATTCTTGCACTTAGTTAAGCGCCTTCCTACAATCGCCGCGAATAGTGTATTCGCAACTGTTACAGTTTTGTGGCGATGAACGACACAAATGGCCTAAGACAGCCCCCGGACAAAGGAAGTGGCGCGGTGCCTCCTGCTGCGTCTTGCCCGGTGGCGACAATTATCGGAATAAAAATAATGAGCCTGCAAAAAACCTGGGGTAACTTTCATCTGAGCGCGCTGGGGGTGATGTTCGCCTCCGTGCTGCTCGTCGGATGCGATAACAGCGTCGCGCAAAACGCTGCGCCACAAGCGCCCGCAGTCAGCGCCGCTAACGTGGTGGTGAAATCGATTAGCCAGTGGGATAGCTTTAACGGCCGGATCGAAGCGGTGGAGAGCGTTCAGCTACGGCCGCGCGTTTCCGGCTACATTGATAAAGTGAATTACACCGACGGCCAGGAAGTGAAGAAGGGTGAGGTGCTGTTCACCATTGATGACCGAACCTATCGTGCGGCGCTGGAGCAGGCGCAGGCGAACCTGGCGAGGGCCAAAACGCAGGCCAGCCTGGCGCAAAGTGAGGCTAACCGTACCGATAAGTTGATCAATACCCATCTGGTCTCACGGGAAGAGTGGGAGCAGCGTCGCTCGGCTGCCGTTCAGGCGCAGGCCGACATCCGCGCCGCGCAGGCTGCGGTTGACGCAGCCCAGCTCAACCTGGATTTCACCAAAGTGACCGCGCCTATCGATGGCCGCGCCAGCCGCGCGTTGATCACCAGCGGTAATCTTGTCACCGCGGGCGACAGCGCCAGCGTACTCACCACGCTGGTGTCGCAGAAGACGGTTTACGTCTACTTTGACGTGGATGAGTCAACCTACCTTCATTATCAAAACCTGGCCCGCAGCGGGCAGGGAGCGTCGAGCAATCACACGGCGCTGCCGGTTGAGATTGGCCTGACGGGCGAGGAGGGCTATCCCCATCAGGGCAAAGTGGATTTTCTGGATAATCAGCTAACGCCGAGTACCGGCACCATCCGCATGCGCGCGTTGATGGATAACGCGCAGCGTCAGTTCACGCCGGGCCTTTTTGCCCGCGTACGCCTGCCGGGCAGCGCGGAATTCAAAGCCACGCTGATCGACGACAAAGCGGTGCTGACCGATCAGGATCGCAAGTATGTTTACGTGGTTGATAAAGAGGGCAAAGCACAGCGTCGCGATATCACGCCGGGACGTCTGGCAGACGGTCTACGCATCGTGCGGCAGGGGTTGAACCCTGGCGATAAAGTGATCGTCGACGGTTTACAAAAAGTGTTTGTGCCGGGAATGCCGGTTAACGCGAAAACCGTTGCCATGACCGCCAGCGCCGCCCTCAACTGATCCCTTACCTGAGAATCCAACCCATGGACTTTTCCCGCTTTTTTATCGACAGGCCGATTTTTGCCGCGGTGCTGTCGATTCTGATTTTTATCACAGGGTTAATCGCCATCCCGCTGCTGCCGGTGAGCGAATATCCTGACGTCGTGCCGCCAAGCGTGCAGGTGCGCGCGGAGTACCCGGGCGCCAACCCGAAAGTGATTGCCGAGACCGTGGCGACGCCGCTGGAAGAGGCGATCAACGGCGTTGAGAACATGATGTACATGAAATCCGTCGCGGGTTCCGACGGCGTGCTGGTAACCACCGTCACCTTCCGTCCGGGAACCGACCCGGATCAGGCGCAGGTTCAGGTGCAAAACCGCGTCGCGCAGGCCGAAGCGCGTCTGCCGGAAGACGTGCGGCGTTTGGGCATTACCACCCAGAAGCAGTCGCCCACGCTGACGCTGGTGGTGCATCTGTTTTCGCCGAACGGTAAGTACGACTCGCTGTATATGCGCAACTACGCCACGCTGAAGGTGAAGGACGAGCTGGCGCGCCTGCCGGGCGTCGGCCAGATCCAGATTTTCGGCTCGGGTGAATACGCGATGCGCGTCTGGCTGGATCCCAACAAGGTGGCGGCCCGCGGGTTGACCGCTTCGGACGTAGTAACAGCGATGCAGGAGCAGAACGTGCAGGTATCCGCCGGGCAGCTTGGTGCCGAGCCGCTGCCGAAAGAGAGCGATTTCCTGATCTCCATTAACGCCCAGGGCCGTCTGCATACCGAAGAAGAGTTCGGCAATATTGTCCTGAAAACAACGCAGGACGGTACGGTTGTGCGCCTGCGCGACGTGGCCCGTATAGAAATGGGGTCCGGCAGCTATGCGCTGCGTTCCCAGTTGAACAACAAAGACGCGGTCGGGATCGGTATCTTCCAGTCTCCAGGGGCGAACGCCATCGATTTGTCTAACGCGGTGCGCGCCAAAATGGACGAACTGTCCACGCGTTTCCCGGAGGATATGAAGTGGGCGGCGCCTTACGATCCGACCGTTTTCGTGCGCGACTCCATTCGTGCAGTCGTGCAAACGCTGCTGGAAGCGGTGGTGCTGGTGGTGCTGGTGGTGATCCTGTTCCTGCAAACCTGGCGCGCGTCGATCATTCCGCTGATCGCGGTGCCGGTCTCGGTGGTGGGGACCTTCAGCATTCTCTATCTGCTGGGCTTCTCGCTGAATACCCTGAGCCTGTTCGGGCTGGTACTGGCCATCGGTATCGTGGTGGATGACGCCATCGTGGTGGTGGAAAACGTCGAGCGAAACATTGAAGAGGGGCTTGCGCCGCTTGCGGCGGCGCATCAGGCGATGCGTGAAGTGTCCGGGCCGATTATCGCGATTGCGCTGGTGCTGTGCGCGGTGTTTGTGCCGATGGCGTTCCTCTCGGGCGTCACCGGCCAGTTCTACAAGCAGTTTGCGGTGACGATCGCGATTTCCACGGTCATCTCCGCCATCAACTCGCTGACGCTCTCTCCGGCGCTGGCGGCACTGCTGTTGAAACCGCACGGCGCGCCGAAAGATTTCCCGACCCGGCTTATCGATCGTCTGTTCGGCTGGATTTTCCGTCCGTTTAACCGCTTTTTCCATCGTAGCTCGAACGGCTATCAGGGGCTGGTGGGCAAAACGCTGGGACGGCGCGGCGCGGTGTTTGTGGTTTATCTGCTGCTGCTCTGTGCCGCAGGCGTCATGTTTAAAGCGGTGCCCGGCGGGTTCATTCCGACGCAGGATAAGCTGTACCTGATTGGCGGTGTCAAAATGCCGGAAGGCTCTTCGCTGGCGCGCACCGACGCGGTGATCCGCAAAATGAGCGAAATCGGGATGAATACCGAAGGCGTGGATTATGCGGTCGCGTTCCCGGGGTTGAACGCGCTGCAGTTCACCAATACGCCGAATACCGGGACGGTCTTCTTCGGCCTGAAGCCGTTCGACCAGCGTAAGCACTCCGCGGCAGAAATAAACGCGGAGATTAACGCGAAAATCGCGCAAATCCAGCAGGGCTTTGGCTTCTCCATTCTGCCGCCGCCGATTTTAGGGCTGGGTCAGGGGTCGGGTTATTCCCTGTACATCCAGGATCGCGGTGGTCTGGGCTATGGCGCGCTGCAAAACGCGGTAAACACCATGTCCGGTGCGATTATGCAGACACCGGGGATGCACTTCCCGATCTCAACCTACCAGGCCAACGTTCCGCAGTTGGACGTGCAGGTTGATCGCGATAAGGCGAAAGCGCAGGGCGTGTCGCTGACCGATCTTTTCGGTACGCTGCAAACCTATCTGGGCTCGTCGTACGTGAATGACTTTAACCAGTTCGGCCGCACCTGGCGCGTGATGGCGCAGGCTGACGGGCAGTTCCGCGACAGCGTGGAAGATATTGCGAACTTACGCACCCGTAATAGCCAGGGCGAAATGGTGCCGATTGGCAGTATGGTGAATATCACGACCACCTACGGGCCCGATCCGGTGATTCGTTACAATGGCTACCCGGCGGCGGATCTGATTGGCGATGCCGACCCGCGCGTGCTCTCATCTGCGCAGGCGATGACGCAGCTGGACGCGATGTCTAAGCAGATCCTGCCGAACGGAATGAACATTGAATGGACCGATCTGAGCTTCCAGCAGGCCACCCAGGGCAATACGGCGCTGATCGTCTTCCCGGTCGCGGTACTGCTGGCGTTCCTGGTGCTGGCGGCGCTGTATGAAAGCTGGACGCTGCCGCTGGCGGTGATCCTCATCGTGCCGATGACGCTGCTCTCCGCGCTGTTCGGCGTCTGGCTGACCGGTGGCGATAACAACGTCTTCGTGCAGGTGGGGTTGGTCGTCCTCATGGGGCTGGCGTGTAAAAATGCGATTCTTATTGTTGAGTTTGCCCGTGAGCTGGAAATGCAGGGCAAAGGCATTATGGAGGCCGCGCTGGAAGCGTGCCGCCTGCGTCTCCGTCCGATTGTGATGACCTCCATCGCGTTTATTGCCGGGACCATTCCCCTTATTCTCGGCCACGGCGCGGGGGCAGAAGTGCGCGGCGTCACTGGTATCACGGTGTTCTCCGGGATGCTGGGCGTAACGCTGTTTGGTCTGTTCCTGACGCCGGTGTTTTACGTGACGCTGCGTAAATTCGTCACGCGCGGCAAAGGCAAAGAGGAAAGGGACGTTCTGCCTGCGTAAGGACGTCGCAGAAAATAAAAAACCGCCTTCAGAGTGAAGGCGGTTTTTTTTTAAGAAAATTAATGGGCTTTTTTATACTGGGCGATAAGTTCTGGTAAGGGATCGCACCCGCTGGTATCGGCTTTTTTGACTTCGTCCAGCGCGCTTGCCACGGTGTGGCGGGCTAATACCGCGAGGGATGCCTGTTCTGCTTCTTCAGAAATTGATTTGAAGTACCAGCAGGCGTTCGCGCTGACCACGCAGCGGGCCGGAACGTCCGGGCGAGAAGCCCACAGTTTTTTATCTTCGGTAACGGAAAGATAAATATCGCGCAGGGTGATCTCTTCCGCCGGGCGGCCAAGATGGATTGAGCCGTTGCGCCCAAGCGTTGAGACGATAATGCCGTCACGCGTGAGAGGAACCATGAGTTTGCGGATAAAGCTCGGGTTCGCTTCCAGGCCGTAGGCCAGAATCGCACTCGTCGAACGTTCTCCTAATTGCTCCGCCATTGCTACGCTGAGAACCATCTGCAAAGCTGTCGGGAAGCGATAATCTAACATTTCTCTGTCCTGGGTTGCGGTGAATCTTGTTCTTTTTGGCACCGCAGAGGTGAATAAGCAATAAACAACAATATAACAAATAGGGTAATTTTTTGAAGCAATCTGCGGCATTTGCGATCAAACCCCCTGTTCTGTTTTAGCTAAACGTGCGGTTCGGGAAGTCAACCGTCACCAGGAGGCCGTCTTCAGTGGAAGTACTGAGTTTTAGGCGGCTGTTGTGCTGCACAATCCCAGCAAGCAGTTGCCGCTGGCTCTCGCTGCTTACCCAGGATTGCAGCGCCTCTACGTTGATTCGCATCGGCGTGAGGGTAGTTCGCAACTCGTGAGCGGCACCCGCGATGAAAACCCGCTCCCGTTCAGCACTTTTAAGGGAGAGAGAGCGTCCGGCGAGCGTAATGATATTTCATTGACCACTTTGCTCCAGGAACGCATCGCACCGTTCGCACATAGCCGTCGCCAATTTTTCGCCGCAAATTTCCAATATGCACATCGAGCGCATTGCTGAGGTTCTCTTTTGTTGCCGAAGCTCCGTTCTTCCAGAAACCGTCGCGTAATCACGCGGTCCGCGCGCTCACTGGCCGTTAAATCTACGTGGCGCGTACTTACCGTTACGCGACGCGTAGGAACATGAAGCGATAAGCCTCGAATTGCCGCCGCGGGCGTGACGTAGCTGAGGGGAGATGCAGCCGACAGCCCGATTGTGCAATGTAAAACATCGCCCACGGAGAGTTTGAAGGCAACGTATAGTTTTTGATTATGGGATGCGGCGGCCTGTGGTTTTGAGTGTGCGATAACGACGTATAGCTGTTAAATCGAAGATACGTCCTGATGTTCAGCAATTGAATGGCGGAGGTAGCGGGTCGGCGTTGTCCCCGTATATTGACGGAAGAAAACAATAAAGGCACTGTCACTGACAAAATCAAGCTGCTGTGCAACCTGACTTAGCGACCAACCGTCGCACAGCATTTCCATCGCTTTCAGCAGCCTCCACTGTTGCCTCCAGCTCTGATAACTCATTCCCGTATCCCGGATGAATATGCGGCTTATGGTGCGTTCACATGCACCGATCTTTTGGACTAACTCTCCCAGTCGTGGGGGTAATTCCCCCTTGCGGACCTTGTCCAACCAGGTGCTCAGGCGACTATCTGAGGGAAACCGCAACGTCCAGTTTTCGCTTTGGGCATTTATAATTTCTTCACAAAAAACAGTAATTAGACTTCTTTGCTGTTCTTCGCTCATTCCCCATTGCCAAAATGCCATCCGCTCGATCACCTCAAAGAACAGTGAATTAACTTCAACGATCTGCAGGGGTAATGCCGATAGCGGTAAAGTATCTGAAAAGTAGAGAGAACGATAGGCCATCGCACCATTCATAATGGCACGGTGAACCGTGCCGGCTGGAATCCAGGCAGCACGCCGGGGCGGAAGCAGGCAAAGGGTATTATCCAGCTCAATGGTGATACTTCCCGCTGCCGAAAAAAGCAACTGATGACGAAGGTGGCTATGCATCCCTGAATCATGTACACCCATATCACATGCAATTCCGATAACCAACTCATCGAACTTATCCGGATCGAAAGAATCTTCTGGGTTTATCTTCATGCTGTGTCCGATTTTAAATATATACAGTCCTTATAATGATAATGCGACAAGAAAATTTCCACAATAATAGCCGCATGTTCTCCTTATTTAATGATGAATGTTATGAATACCTATAAACAGCCACCGTTGTGGCTACTAACATTACTGATTATGTTTCCCCAACTGGTGGAAACCCTATACAGCCCAGCACTGCCAGACATTGCCCGTGCTTTTCAGGTAGGCAGTGACCGTGCTGCGCAGACACTTTCAGTCTATTTTGTCGCGTTTGCCGTTGGCGTTGCGCTCTGGGGCGAGTTAAGCGACCGTATTGGTCGTCGACCAGCGATGATGGCCGGACTACTGTGCTACGGTGCCGGTTCCGCACTGGCGCTTGTTGCAACAGACTTTAGTGTTTTGCTCCTGGCTCGCATGGTGGCGGCCATGGGGGCAGCTGCCGGGTCCGTTGTCGTGCAGACCATGCTACGGGATAGTTACGTATCGACGGCGTTAGCCCGCGTCTTTTCCGTTATGGGAGCGGCGCTGGCAATAAGCCCGGTATTCGGTCTGGTAAGTGGAGGCTGGCTGGTTAGCCTGTACGGACATACCGGCGTGTTTGTCGCGTTGGTGACACTGGCGCTAGTGCTGCTGACACTGACCGCATTCTTGCTGCCTGAAACTCGGTCGGAATATACTTCCAGCGCCCGGTTTGGCGGGCTGGTTAACCGAATGGTGGGTGATGGAAAGCTATGGAAAAATGCAATGCTTGTTGCACTGCTCAATACTATGCTTTTCAGTTACTACAGCCTTGCACCGTTTCTTTTCGGGCAATTGGGATGGAGTCCCAGGGCATTCGGATGGACGGGCATTTTACTGGCTTTAGCTTCTCTGTCGGGCAGCCTCTGGAACCGGAAACTACTGTCTATCGGTTTATCACCAGCGCAACTGGTGAAGAATGCCTGTCTTCTGGCCCTGTTGTCTGGTATCGCTGCATGGATATTACAGCAATCTGTATGGATTCTTTTGCCGATGGCCGGGATTGTGGTTGCCTATGGCATCGCGATTCCAAACGTGCTGAGCCAGGCCCTGAGCCAGTATCGTGAACAGGCAGGGGCAGCCGGAGCGCTGTTTGGATTAGTTTACTATTTGCTGCTGGGAGCGATGCTGGGACTTGCCGGTATCGTGCAGCAACTGGGATTAGTTCTGACCGCTTGTGCGGTGACAGCATGGCTTTGCAGCTTATCACGCCAGTAAGGCTGCTGGCCTTAATATTGACCCGGGAACCTGTTACAGAATGGGTTCCCGGTCCGATATTGAATAGTTTACAACTGCTGCAGGCGCTCTCATAGCTGGCAGCAGCAGCACCCATGTCAACCCAGGAAGTGTTGTCACTTACTCTATCCAGGGGACAGGTTCACCAATATATGTGTGTGTGCAGCAGCGGCAAGTTGCCTCCACGTCCTTTCCCGTAATTGAAGGATTTACCTGTTGCAGAATTCCATTCTCATCAGCAAACAGACCTGGATAAAAACAACTTTCGCCAATGATTCAAAGCATTATCATAGTGCTAACCACGCATGTCGAAACCGGATTTTTGAAAATCTCTATAAATTTCTGGATTGCTGAAGGCCGGGAATTGGGCTTTATGCGCTGCTGATTCTATCGCTTCGCAATAGGCTTTATTGCCGTTGCTGGTTGAGATCTTTAAAGGGGTGCCATCCTGAGCAAATTCAATGTGCAATCTGCATTTTTTCCCTTTCCACTTTTGCGGCTCTTCAAGTTTGGCGTTTATTGCCGCCCTGATTGCCCGCGCTTGCGCCCCCCATTCATCCTGATCATCCCAGCGTCCAGAACTGCAACTACCCGTTGCCGTGGTCTTATGGCAGCCGGAAGGATGTAACGGCGCACATCCCGCGGTCAGGTTCACCAGTATGGCCAACATAGCGATTTTCTTTACTGTTTCAGACATTCCCATTTCTAACCCCGCAATCCATTTAAACGTCAGTCATGTTGGAATATTCTTCCGTAATTCCTGACCGCTTTTCAACTACCAATAACCAGTTACACCGTCAGCGGCCTCAGGCCGGAGCATTTGAAAACCAGAGCCGCACAGAGAAGTGTGCCAACATTACGTGAATCATTCCCCATCCGGAGAATAACGTGTTCGGAAAGCTTTTATTAAACTACATGCCAGGGTTACAGAATTTGCTAGCCTACGATAAAAGCTGGCTAAAAGATGATGTTAAAGCCGGGTTATCCGTTGCGGCTGTAGCGCTACCCGTTGCTATTGCTTATGCTGAGTTAGCGGGTGTAGGGGCAATCGTAGGCCTGTATTCTTGCGTTTTACCGATGATCGCTTATGCGCTGTTTGGTTCTTCACGTCAGCTTATTGTTGGCCCTGATGCAACGACCTGCGCGGTGATTGCGGCCGTCGTGTTTCCTCTTTCTGCAGGGAATCCCGAACTGCACTGGCAACTGACCATCATCATGACATTGATGATGGGCGGGTGGTGCCTGCTTGCCAGTAAATTTCGCCTGGGTGCACTTGCCGATCTGCTTTCTCATCCCATTCTTACAGGGTTGCTTAATGGCGTAGCCGTGACGATCATTGTCGGCCAATTAGGCAAAGTCTTGGGGATCAAGCTTGATGAGGCGGAGGTTATTGAGAAAATAATGGCCCTGCCAGGACGACTTCCAGACAGCCATTTATTAACCGTAGGGATATCACTTTTAACGTTAATTATTTTAATGGTTATTAAAACGTATCGCAGCAACTGGCCTGCACCGTTGATTGCGATTGTGATAACAACATTTCTGGCGTGGGGAATATCTGCACAACATTTCGGTATTGCCACGATTGGGGGCGACGGGTTTCAGTCTGGTTTACCCATCGTTAACTGGGGAACATTCCAGCCCGGCCCGATGCGTGATTTAGTGATCCCTGCGCTGAACCTGGCTTTGGTCAGTTTTGTCAGTTTGATGCTGACCGCCCGCAGTTTCGCCGCGAAAAATGGCTATGAAATCAATGCTGATGCAGAGTTCCGGGCACTGGGTATCGCAAACCTCATGTCGGGATTATCTCAGGGTTTTGCTATCAGTGGAGCCGATTCTCGAACCGCGGTAAATGATTCCGTTGGTGGGAAAAGTCAGCTGGTTTCCATAGTCGCTGCCTTACTCATTGGTATCGTAGTGATATTTTTCACTCAGCCATTACAATTTATTCCCGTATCTGCATTAGGTGTCGTTCTAATGTATGCATCCTGGTCACTGATTGACTTACGGGGTTTATGGAACCTGAGGCGAAGAAATAAACAGGCATTTCGCCTGGCCTTTTTCACGTTTGGCTGTGTTTTAATTATCGGCGTTATCCAGGGGATCGGCCTTGCGGTGTTGCTTGGCCTGTTACAGTTTCTTCGTACCGTATTTCGTCCCTCTGAGCACCTGCTGGGTACTGACGAAAATGGAATGATCCACTCATTAGGAAACACTAACGATATTAAAATGGTCCCGGGCGTGCTGATGTATCGATTTAACTCACCCTTGACCTATTTTAATGTGGCTTATTTCAAACGTCGGGTATTGAACTTAGTTGATGGCGCAGCATTACAACCCAAATGGGTGGTCATCGATGCCGTTGCTTGTTTCACCTATTCAGACATCAGTGTCCTGGCAACCATTAATGAGTTAAAGCGTGACCTGAAAGGTCGCAAGATTACGTTAATCCTTGCGGGCAGGAAAACGGAGTTAACACGCTGGTTTAAAGACAGTCGGCCAACAATGAATGATGATGACATGATAATGGCGCCAGACCTCTATCTGGCACTTCGGTTCATTCAAAGCAAAGAGAGTGCGAGTGAATCAGGTGGAGAGGCATAAACCAAAGCCAGGTTAAAGGCTTGCCCGCCACCCGCGAGCAAGCCACACCCCTTAGCGATACAGCGTCTTTTCCGCAACGGGAACAAGCAATGCAGAACGCCAGTCCGCGAGCGTCAGCTGCGCGAGTTGACCCAGTGCGGTATAAAACGGATGCCCGGCGTTGTCGACAAACACCGACAGGAAGCGGGTGCTCCACGTCAGCAGGTGCCACGCCAGAAGCCGATCGCACTCCGCTTCGCGGCCATTCTCGGCCAGCCACGCCGCCAGCAGCAGCAAGGTGCCGAAATGATCTTCCGGTTCATTTTGCTGCATCTCAAAAGCGATATTATTCTCACGCAACCACTGGCGCAGCGCGAGGGTTGAGTCGCCAAACAGCACGGATTCGCGGTCCAGCCAGACGGAACCCCACGGCGGTGCGGGCAGGGCATAAGGGCCAATAAACAGCCGTTGCCACGCCTCCGTCAGCGGCTCATCGGCAGACGCGGCAAAGGTGTCAGCTACAGGCTGCAACATTTCCGGCGGCAGGGGCCAGTCCTGAATCCATTCGCCAGCGGTAAGCGCCCGCACCAGCGGCGCAGCCTGCTCGCTGTCAGGAGAATAATAAAACAGTGCGCCCAATACCCGGGCGCTAAACGCGAACGATTCACGTGGTGAGACGTCTTTCATTACAACCTTCCTTTCTCGCGCGGAAGATGTCCGCGCGACTGTGTTAACCCATAATACTGACCAAAGAATAAACCATGGTCTCGCGTTTCACCCTCTACACCTTCTCGATCTGAACCAGGTTGGTGTGCTGCGGGTTACCTTTTGCCAATGGTGACGGGCGGTGTGTGGTCAGGGTGTTGATGCACGAACCGTGGTCGATACGATCGCCACTCATATTGGCATCGTGCCACGCTCCCTGGCCCATGGCGCTCACGCCGGGCATGATGCGGGGCGTCACTTTCGCTTCGATTCTCACCTCACCGCGATCGTTAAAGACGCGCACTTTATCGCCATTCTTAATGCCGCGTTTTTCGGCATCGACAGGATTAAGCCAGACTTCCTGACGGCAGGCGGCTTTCAGCACATCAACGTTGCCGTAGCTGGAGTGGGTACGGGCTTTAAAGTGGAAGCCGAACAGCTGAAGTGGGAACTGCGCGCGCTCGGGGGCATCCCATCCGTCAAAGGTCGATGCGTAGACGGGAAGGGGGCTGATGGTCTCATCCTTTTCCAGCTCCCAGGTGGTCGCGATCTCCGCGAGTTTGCTGGAGTAGATTTCAATCTTGCCCGATGGCGTTTTCAGCGGATTGGCCTCCGGGTTTTCGCGGAATTTTTTATAGGCCACAAAGTGTCCGTTCGGATCTTTGCGCTTATAAATGCCCATTTTTTTCAGCTCATCATAGGACGGAAGCTTGGGGTCTTTCTCGAGCATTTTGGCATACAGGAACTGCAGCCACTGTTCCTGCGTCCGTCCTTCGGTGAATTTCTGATGGATATCCGGTCCGAGGCGTTTTGCCACTTCGCTCATGATCCAGTAGATAGGCTTACGCTCAAACTTCGGCGCCGTCACGGGCTGGAGGAAAATCAGGTAGCCCATGTTGCCTGCATAATCATTAGGAATAATGTCTTCCTGCTCGACGGTCATCAGGTCCGGCAACACGATATCGGCGTACTTCGCTGACGAGGTCATGAAGTTGTCGATGACGACAATCATTTCGCACTTGCTTTCGTCTTGCAGGATCTCGTGAGTTTTATTGATATCAGAGTGCTGGTTAATAATGGTGTTGCCCGCATAGTTCCAGATGAACTTAATTGGCACGTCCAGCTTATCCTTACCGCGCACGCCGTCGCGCAGGGCGGTCATCTCCGGCCCGCGGGCGATGGCGTCCGTCCAGCTGAAGCAGGAGATTTGCGTTTTGACCGGGTTTTCCGGGAGCGGCATACGTTCAATGGTGATGGTGTAGGTTGACTCACGCGCGCCGCTGTTCCCGCCGTTAACCCCCACGTTACCGGTGAGGATCGGTAGCATCGCGATGGCGCGGGATGTCAGCTCGCCGTTCGCCTGGCGCTGTGGTCCCCAGCCCTGACAGATATAGGCCGGTTTTGCGGAGCCGATTTCGCGGGCAAGCTTAACGATGCGATCCGCTGGAATGCCGGTGATGCGGGAGGCCCACTCAGGGGTTTTCGCCGTGTGGTCATCACCCTGGCCGAGAATATACGCTTTGTAGTGAGCGTTAGCGGGCGCGCCTTCCGGCAGCGTTTTTTCATCATAGCCGACGCAATATTTATCCAGGAACGGCTGGTCCACCAGGTTTTCGTCGATCAATACCCACGCGATGCCCGCAACCAGGGCGGCATCGGTGCCCGGACGAATAGGGATCCACTCGTCTTCACGTCCGGCGGCGGTGTCCGTGTAGCGCGGATCGATGACGATCATGCGCGCGTTGGAGCGCTCGCGAGCCTGCTCCAGATAATACGTAATCCCACCGCCGCTCATGCGCGTTTCCGCCGGGTTATTGCCGAACATCACCACCAGCCTGGTGTTTTCAATATCCGAGGTGCTGTTCCCGTCGTTGCTGCCGTAGGTATAAGGCATCGCGCAGGCGATTTGCGCCGTGCTGTAGGTGCCGTAGTGGCTCAGAAAGCCGCCGTAGCAGTTCATCAGGCGCGCCACCAGCGAAGCGTAAGGAGAGGAGCGGGTGATATTGCCGCCGACGATGCCGGAAGAGTAGTTGATGTAAACCGCTTCGTTACCGTATCTGGAGACCACGTCTTTCAGGCTGGCGGTGATGGTGTTCAGGGCTTCATCCCATGTGATGCGCTCAAACTTGCCTTCACCGCGTTTGCCTACACGTTTCATCGGGTAGTTCAGACGATCGGGGTGATTGATACGACGGCGGATAGAGCGTCCGCGCAGGCAGGCACGTACCTGATGGTTTCCGTAAATATCCTCGCCGGTGTTGTCCGTTTCAACCCAGTAAACTTCATCGTCGCGGACGTGCAGGCGCAGTGCGCAGCGGCTGCCGCAGTTGACCGAACAGGCTCCCCACACCACTTTATCTTCCGCAGGCTGGACGGCGTTTTGCACTGCAGCAGCGGCAGTTTTCAAACCAAACGGTAGTGAGAGTCCACCCGCGGCAAGCGCCAGAGAACCCATCGCTGTAGATTTAACAAGAGTTCGGCGGCTAATACCGCCGTGATGATCGACCTCAGACATGGCTCACCCCAACATTGAGATTACGTATTATTTTTACCCGTGATTACAACCGGGCTAATGATGGGGTGAGTGTTACTTATTTTGAGGTACTAAATGTTAATCCTTATCAAATCAATGGACATAGAGCGGGAAGTTACTGTGGTTCACTCGGTGCATTGTCCTGGCTGCCAGCGGCAGCGCCACTTCCTGTGCGGGTGTATAAAATTTTAAAGGTGTCGTTGGCACAATGACCCACCACCTGCGCGTCCGGCTGGTCCGCCTGATCGTTTGGCACAATATTTAGCGTAAAGCCTGACTCAGGTACACCGTTGTTAACGATCTTTTGCTGAATGTCGCTTTTGACGCGCTCGCAGGAATCTGGCGCGGCCATGGCGGTCGTCGAGGCACTCACTAACAGCAGGGCGGTAATCCAGGTTAACCGTTTCATCTGTTGCTCCTTTTCTCTGTGTAGATGTTAAGCATAGCAGGGTAATGGTAAGCTTTTGTTTTTAAGCTCATCTTTCTGAATTGTCCTGGTACCAGGCCAACATCACAGAATGAATTGCGAATATTTATGCTGATTCTCAACCAGATAGGAAGGCATAGTGCGTGTTGACACTTCCTGTTTGACCAGTTTTCGGTCACGTCCCCAGATATCTTCTGCGT
This sequence comes from Enterobacter mori, assembly GCF_025244905.1. NCBI lineage: Bacteria > Pseudomonadati > Pseudomonadota > Gammaproteobacteria > Enterobacterales > Enterobacteriaceae > Enterobacter > Enterobacter mori. The sequence goes on from NZ_CP104285.1 coordinate 2,113,253, forward strand.
TGCTGATCACCTTCATAATATGTGCCGGGTTATTGAATTCCGGCAGATCGTATTCAGTATGGGAAATGGTCGACATCTTCTCGGAAATTCTTTCAGGGGTCATCACCCATGAAAAATGCCAGCCGCCATCTCGCACAATCTTATTATTGATTTTTAACCAGTTCCATTTAAACCATGACCAGTTTTTATCTTTGCGGGCACGCTTCCAGTTTCTGAACGATTCAGGCTCACCCTGGAAGAAATGCTTAAGGTTGTAATATGACGTAGCGCGAGGTAGTGTGCATTTTCTCGGCGTATCATCCATGTTGTGAACCTGCAGATTGAACTGATAGTTGAACACATTTTGATGAATAGTGGTGCAGAGAGCTTTCGGATTAATAGCCCGAATCGTTTCTGGGGAGAATATTTCGTCAACGTCTGATATCAAAATCAGATCGTCATCCGCTGCTTCTTTTAATCCATTCATAATGGAGTTGCGCAGTGCTGCTTCATTTGCCCATGCGTCAACCTGGCTATTATCCACTCTATTTAAAATAGGCTGTGCATCGAAAGGCACATAAATGATTTTGTCTTTGAATTTGGCAAATTTCGTAATATCGAAATGTAAGCTGCGCGGAATGCCCGTAAACGAGTGCGTGGCTTCAACAATGACAAAACGGTCAACGACATCAGCAAGAGTATGTAATCTGATGTCGAGCAGCATATCTTCGTCATAGTATAAAAAACAATCGTAAATCATGATGTTAACCCAAAATTTTTAAGAATTTGATTTTGTAATATTATTGATACTGCTGGCCCAAAGTAGTCACTTTGACAAGCCTCGTCAATGCTAACGCGTGATTTATCGAGGGCGAAGAGACAAATGATCTGCTGTTATGTAAGTTGCTGTATTTGCTAATATGATCTTATCTCTCTCAGAACGGTAACAAATGTGAAGAACTACGCAGCGATAACGCTACTGGCAGCAACTCTCGTGGGGTGCGACAACAACTCCGCGCCGCTGTCATATACGCCTGAGATGGCGAGCTTTTCTAATGAATTCGATTTCGACCCGCTGCGCGGTCCGGTGAAAGACTTTACCCAGACGCTGTTTAACGACAAGGGGGAGGTGTCCAAGCGCGTGACCGGTACCCTGTCGACAGAAGGGTGCTTTGATACGCTGGAACTGCACGATCTTGAGAACAACACCGGCGTGGCGCTGGTGCTGGATGCGAATTACTACCTGGATGCCGAAACCCAGCAGCAGAAGGTTAAGCTGCAGGGGAAATGTCAGTTGGCGGAATTACCCTCTGCCGGGGTAACGTGGGAGACCGACGATAATGGATTCGTAGTCGCGGCCCACGGTAAAGAGATGGAAGTAAAGTACCGCTATGATGCGGATGGCTATCCGCTGGGCAAAACCACCGTCTCTGGGGATCAGCACTTATCGGTACAGTCGACACCGTCGAAGGATCTGCGCAAAAGAATGGATTTCTCGGCCGTGAGTTTGTTGAATGACAAGCCGCTCGGCAATGTGAAGCAAAGCTGCGACTACGATAGACATAACAATCCGGTGAGTTGCGATCTGACGATCACCGATGACAGCGTTAAGCCCGCCGTTGAGCGCAAGTTCACCATTCAGAACAGCATCGACTACTACTGAGCGGTCAGACCGCTGACAGCGTGCATTTTGTGCGTTTCGCCCGGCGGCGCTACGCTTGCACGGGCCTACAATGAAACGTGCAATCTATTGATATTTTTGCACAATGTAGGCCGGGTAAGCATAGCGCCACCCGGCAAGAAAGACAGCTCAACTGCCTATAACAGGGTTTATCATTAATCTCATTGCGCGGTAGGTTTCAGCAGGCTGGCGCCTGACGGTTTATGTCCGGCCAGGTGCTGGTGTTGGAAGATGCACATACGGATGGTGTTGCGGTATTCGCCGTTGATAAAGAACTCGTGAATCAGTTCACCTTCCACCATAAAGCCCAGCTTGCGGTAGATATGGATCGCTTTCTCGTTCTCTTTATCCACGATGAGATAAAGCTTGTAGAGGTTCAGGACGTTGAACCCGTAATCCATCGCCAGCTTTGCCGCCCGTGAGGCAAGACCTTTCCCCTGGTGCTCAGGCGAAATGATGATCTGGAACTCCGCCCGGCGGTGAACGTGGTTGATTTCCACCAGCTCGACCAGACCGGCTTTTTCACCTTCACACTCCACCACAAAACGGCGTTCGCTCTGATCGTGAATGTGCTTATCGTATAGATCCGACAGCTCGACGAAGGCCTCGTAAGGCTCTTCGAACCAGTAGCGCATCACGCTGGCATTGTTGTCGAGCTGGTGGACGAAACGGAGATCTTCACGCTCCAGCGGACGAAGCTTAATGTCATACAGTGCAGGCATCAGGGTGCAACCGTGCGGCCAGTACGGCGATCCAGGCAGCGCAAGGTGTTTGGCTCCCAGTAGGCATTGACGTTGGCACTTTGCTGGCACTTATCGCGCGCGTCGAAAGCGACATCTTCTTTGTCCCACTCTTTCTCCACACGTGTGTTGACCTTCTGGCGAAGGCTGCGTGTGTCATTCCATTGTTCTTTGTCCATCGCCGCGTTCTGACGGCTTTGTGCGCTATCGCCGGATTCAATAACCAGCTTGCTGGTTTCGGCGGTAGCCGTCGCGGTGAAAGCAAGCGTTGACAGCGCCAGCGCGGCGGTCAGACAAAGGCGTTTGCTTAATGTAGTCATAGCGTTTCCTTTTTAATGGGGGCAGATAATCACGTAACCCTGTTCAGATTCTACACCAAAGCGAGATGACGTCATACCCGCGTGACCGGCCGGTCAACGTGAACGTTATCATCAGGTATGATGGTTAAATAAATCCTCACATTAAGAGAAATATGATCAAAACCACGCTGGTTTTTTTTGCCACCGCGCTCTGCGAAATCATCGGTTGCTTCTTGCCCTGGCTTTGGCTGAAGAAGGGGGCATCCGTGTTGCTGCTCATCCCCGCGGGTGTTGCGCTGGCGCTTTTCGTCTGGCTGTTAACGCTGCATCCGGCTGCGAGCGGACGCGTCTACGCCGCGTACGGCGGTGTTTATGTCTGTACTGCGTTGCTGTGGCTTCGCGTAGTGGATGGGGTCAAGCTCAGCGTCTACGACTGGGCCGGTGCCCTGGTTGCGCTCTGTGGGATGCTGATCATCGTGGCGGGATGGGGGCGAACCTGAGCGCCCTGTTTTTGTGATCTCTCGCTGATATTATAATCAATATACTTGTATGGTAGTTGCGTAATTGCGTAAATTTCCTGCATCACAACATGCGATGTAAGGAAAGGAATTATGAAGATTGTCGGGGCTGAAGTCTTTGTCACCTGCCCAGGGCGTAACTTTGTCACCCTCAAAATCACCACTGACGAGGGGATCGTGGGTCTTGGCGACGCCACCCTGAACGGACGCGAACTCTCAGTGGCGTCTTATTTGAAAGATCATCTGTGTCCGCAGCTGATTGGCCGCGATGCGCACCGCATCGAAGACATCTGGCAGTTTTTCTATAAAGGTGCTTACTGGCGTCGCGGCCCGGTCACCATGTCGGCCATCTCCGCTGTTGATATGGCGCTTTGGGATATCAAAGCGAAAGCGGCCAACATGCCGCTCTATCAGCTGCTGGGCGGCGCATCCCGTGAAGGGGTGATGGTCTACTGCCACACCACCGGGCACACCATTGACGACGTGCTGGAAGATTACGCCCGTCATAAAGAGATGGGCTTTAAGGCGATCCGCGTGCAGTGCGGCGTGCCGGGCATGAAAACCACCTACGGCATGTCCAAAGTGAAGGGCCTTGCCTACGAACCTGCCACCAAGGGCGACTGGCCAGAAGAGCAGCTCTGGTCCACGGAGAAATACCTCGATTTCACACCAAAGCTGTTCGACGCGGTGCGCAGTCAATTCGGTTTCAACGAACATCTCCTGCACGACATGCACCATCGCCTGACGCCAATCGAAGCGGCGCGCTTCGGCAAAAGCATTGAAGAGTTCCGCATGTTCTGGATGGAAGACCCAACGCCTGCGGAAAATCAGGAATGCTTCCGCCTGATCCGCCAGCATACCGTCACGCCTATCGCAGTGGGTGAGGTGTTCAACAGCATCTGGGATTGTAAGCAGCTGATAGAAGAGCAGCTTATTGACTATATCCGCACCACAATCACTCATGCGGGCGGGATCACCGGGATGCGCCGCATTGCAGATTTCGCCTCGCTCTACCAGGTACGTACCGGCTCGCACGGACCGTCCGATCTGTCGCCAATATGTCACGCCGCCGCGCTGCATTTCGATCTGTGGGTGCCGAATTTCGGCGTGCAGGAATACATGGGCTACTCCGAGCAGATGCTGGACGTCTTCCCGCACAGCTGGCGCTTTGATAACGGCTATATGCATCCGGGCGACAAGCCAGGGCTGGGCATTGAGTTTGATGAAAAACTGGCCGCGAAATACCCCTATGACCCGGCCTATCTGCCGGTGGCCCGTCTTGAAGACGGCACCCTGTGGAACTGGTAACCGAGGAGCAACTGATGAAAAGCGTAGTGATTCAACAGCCGAACCAACTGGTGATTGAAGAGCGGCCACGCCCGGAGCCAGGCGCAGGGGAAGTCCGCGTCAAAATCATGCTGGCGGGGATTTGCGGTTCAGACAGCCATATCTATCGTGGACATAATCCGTTCGCGAAATATCCGCGCGTGATCGGCCACGAGTTCTTCGGTGTGGTTGACGCTGTGGGCGAGGGCATCGACAGCGCACGACTGGGTCAGCGCGTTTCGGTTGATCCGGTGATCAGTTGCGGACACTGCTACCCGTGTTCCGTCGGGAAACCGAACGTCTGCACCTCGCTGGTGGTATTGGGCGTCCATCGCGACGGGGGCTTCAGCGAATATGCGGCAGTGCCCGCTAAAAATGCCTGGCCCATCCCGGATGCGATCCCGGATAAACACGCCGTCATGGTTGAACCCTTCACCATTGCCGCCAACGTGACGGGGCAGGCAAAACCCACGGAACAGGACGTGGCGCTGATTTATGGCGCGGGCCCGATGGGGCTGGTCACCGTGCAGGCGCTGAAGGGTGTTTATAAGGTGAAGCAGGTTATCGTCGTCGACCGCATAGAAGAGCGGCTGGCAATGGCCCAGCGCAGCGGCGCGGACTGGGTCTTTAACAACGGCGAACAGTCGTTGCAGGCCGCGCTGGACGAAAAGGGTATCAAACCGACGTTAATCATTGATGCTGCCTGTCATCCGGCGATTTTACAGGAAGCCGTTACCCTGGCCTCTCCGGCGGCGCGTATTGTGCTGATGGGCTTCTCCAGCGAGCCGAGCCAGGTTGCGCAGCAGGGCATCACCGGCAAAGAGCTGGCGATCTTCTCCTCACGCCTCAATGCCAACAAATTCCCGGTCGTCATCGACTGGCTGAAGAAGGGGCTGATCGACCCGGAAAAACTGATCACCCATACCTTTGACTATCACCATGTAACAGACGCCATTGAACTGTTTGAGAAAGACCAGCGGCAGTGCTGCAAAGTCTTGCTCACGTTCGGCCAATAATCATATACGCGGTTAAGAGCCTGCGCAGACAGGCTCTATGTGGTACGCATCTTACCTTTCAGAGATAGCCATTATGACGCAAGCACAACCTCAAAGAACCACCTCCGATCTGGTGAAAGCCGCCGTTTCCGGTTGGCTGGGCACCGCGCTGGAGTTTATGGATTTCCAGCTTTATTCGCTGGGTGCCGCCCTGGTATTCCACGAAATCTTCTTCCCGGAACAGTCTGCCGCGATGGCGCTGATTCTGGCGATGGGGACCTACGGCGCGGGCTATATCGCGCGTATCGTCGGGGCTTTCATCTTCGGCAGAATGGGTGACAGCATCGGCCGTAAAAAGGTGCTGTTCATTACCATCACCATGATGGGGATCTGCACCACGCTGATTGGCGTCCTGCCGACCTACGCGCAGATTGGGATTTTCGCGCCGGTCCTGCTGGTGACGCTGCGCATTATTCAGGGGCTGGGCGCTGGCGCGGAGATATCTGGCGCTGGCACGATGCTCGCGGAGTACGCTCCGAAGGGGAAACGCGGCATTATCTCCTCGCTGGTGGCGATGGGGACCAACTGCGGAACGCTGAGCGCAACGGCTATCTGGGCTGTCATGTTCTTTGCCCTCGACCGTGAAGAACTTGTCGCCTGGGGCTGGCGCGTACCCTTCCTCGCCAGCGTCGTGGTGATGATCTTCGCCATCTGGCTGCGTATGAATCTCAAAGAAAGCCCGGTCTTTGAGAAAGTGAACGACGCAGAAACTGTCGCTCCGGCGGCTGCCCAGGAAACCTCCCTGGGCGCGATGTTCAAAAGCAAATCCTTCTGGCTGGCAACCGGGCTGCGCTTCGGGCAGGCGGGTAACTCGGGTCTGATCCAGACGTTCCTGGCGGGCTATCTGGTACAGACGCTGCTGTTCGATAAGGCAATTCCCACCGATGCACTGATGATTAGCTCTGTCCTCGGGTTCATCACCATACCTCTGTTGGGCTGGCTGTCTGACAAGGTAGGGCGTCGGCTGCCGTACATCATCGTTAACACCTCAGCCATTCTCCTGGCTTACCCCATGCTGTCGATTATCGTCGATAAGAGCTACGCGCCGGGGACGATCATGCTTTCCATTATTGTCATTCATAATATTTCGGTACTGGGGCTGTTCGCGCTGGAAAACATCACCATGGCTGAGATGTTTGGCTCACGTAATCGCTTTACCCGCATGGCTATCTCCAAAGAGGCGGGCGGGCTGGTGGCGGTGGGCTTTGGTCCGGTACTGGCGGGGATCTTCTGTAACATGACCGGATCCTGGTGGCCGATTGTCGCCATGCTGGTTGCCTATTCCGTGATTGGGCTGGTCTCGGCAATCCTGATGCCGGAAGTGCGTGACCGTGATTTGAGCGCGGCAGAAGATGCGGCGGAAGCGCCGCGGCACGAATCAGTTGGCTATGGCGCACTCTCGTCACGACGCTAATGGTTTATATCCTGAGTGACTTATCACATAACTTTTCGAACGTGTCACACCACATGGACAAAAGTTAATATAAATCAATATCTGAAATTGAAGTATCAGTATGGTTGATGGCAGTTATTTTTTTACCCCAACTGCCATTCTAGTTGGTGTAGTCAGCAGGCGCTGCCGCTTCGAAAGGAGAGCGGCAGCGGATCGCAGCTTTCATTAATTAACGAGTCTCAATCATGGAAAACCGGTTATTACAGGCGAAAGCGACGCTGCCTCAGTACGATCGCGGCAGCCTCAAGGCGCGCATTGTTCATTTAGGGTTTGGCGCATTTCACCGTGCGCATCAGGCCGTTTATACCGATATTCTTGCGGCTGAACACGGCAGCGACTGGGGATACTGCGAAGTGAATCTGATTGGTGGCGAACAGCAAATTGCCGATCTCAATGCGCAGGATAACCTCTACACCGTCGCGGAGATGTCTGCCGATGCATGGACATCGCGCGTCGTCGGCGTGGTCAAAAAAGCACTGCACGCGCAGGTTGATGGGCTGGAAACCGTGCTGGCGGCGATGTGTGAACCTCAGGTCGCGATTGTCTCCCTGACCATCACCGAGAAAGGATACTGCCACTCCCCGGCGACCGGACAACTGATGCTCGATCATCCGTTAATCGTCGCTGACCTGGAAAACCCGCTTCAGCCGAAATCTGCCCCTGGCGTCGTGGTTGAAGCACTGGCGCGTCGTAAAGCGGCAGGTTTGCCTGCTTTCAGCGTAATGTCCTGCGATAACATGCCGGAGAATGGTCACGTCATGCGTAACGTAACCTGCGCCTACGCGCGTGCCGTAGACGGCGAACTGGCGGACTGGATAGAAGCTAACGTCACCTTCCCGTCAACGATGGTGGATCGCATTGTGCCTGCAGTAACCGCCGATACGTTGGATAAAATCGAGCAGCTGACCGGCGTGCGCGATCCGGCGGGCGTGGCCTGCGAGCCGTTCCGCCAGTGGGTTATCGAAGATAACTTTGTAGCTGGGCGTCCGCAGTGGGAAAAAGCAGGTGCCGAGCTGGTTGCAGATGTCATCCCGTTCGAAGAGATGAAGCTGCGTATGCTCAACGGCAGCCACTCGTTCCTGGCCTATCTCGGCTATCTGGCAGGGTATCAGCACATCACCGACTGCATGGAAGATGAAAACTACCGCGCAGCCGCGCACGCGCTGATGCTAAAAGAGCAGGCTCCCACGCTAAAAGTGAAAGGTGTCGATTTAGGCCACTATGCTGACCTGCTGATTGCGCGCTACAGCAACCCGGCACTGCGTCACCGCACCTGGCAGATCGCGATGGACGGCAGCCAGAAGCTCCCGCAACGTATGCTGGACTCCGTGCGCTGGCATCTGGTGCACCGGAAGCCTTTCCCGCTGCTGGCGCTGGGCGTGGCTGGCTGGATGCGTTACGTTGGCGGTGTGGACGAGCAGGGTGATGCCATTGAGGTGAGCGACCCGCAGCTGGCGGTGATTCAGGCGGCAGTAAAGGGAAGCGCAGAGGGGCAAAGTCGCGTTAAGGCGCTGCTGGGCATTGAAGCCATTTTTGGAAACGAACTTCCGCAGGATGCCGTGTTTGTGAATGCGGTGATGGAGGCCTATCAGACGCTGCTGCAGAAAGGGGCAAAAGCCACAGTGGCACAGTACGCGGTTCAACCGTAATTTATTTCATGCCGCCGCTGGCGGCGGCATGAACCTGCACGTTTAGTGCATTCCCAGACGAATCAGTTCGATCGGTTCGTACCTACCTTCACTTCCTTCCACTTCAACCGTTTTGCTGCGTCGCACCTGCGCAGCGTCCAGCCCCTCGCTGTGAATCGCTTTAATCACGCCGGTGCGGCCGGTGCCGCTAATCATGACCCGGCTGCCGGTGGTAATGGCGTTACGGTTACGGTCGTATGTCATCATGGTATTTTCTCCTCTCTTACTCTTCGCAACGGCGCTATTTTACCTTCTGCCGTTCACGGGCATTATTAATACGCCTCTCGCCGCCTACATTATTTGCTTTTGATCAAGGTCACACTTTTTTTATCCTGTGTGTAGCCCGTTGACGGTTCCGGACGGTAATTTACAAAGGCGACAATTATTTTCCTTAATGGATAATTTCACCCTGCAAGCGTTGAGGGTTTGTTTATATTGCCAATGGCACTCTTGAGTCAGGAAATAATCCTCTCATCGGAATAAGGAGTCAGGCTTATGTACAAGAAAATATTGATGCCTGTAGATGTGTTTGAAATGGACTTGAGCGATAAAGCGGTTCGCCACGCGGCCAACCTGGCAAAAGCCGAAGGCGCGTCGATTACCCTGGTCAACATTCTGCCTAACAGCAGCCGCTCGCTGCTGCGCGGGTTCAACGCGGACATAAAGAAGTTTGAAGAGTATATGACCGCAGAGTCTGAGAAAAAAATGACGGCGTTAAAGCGGCTCTTCGATATTTCGCCGAATGATATTCACTGTAAAGTGTGCTTTGGCAACGTACGTGATGAAATTATCAAGCTCAGCAAAGAAGGAGGGTATGACGTTATTGTCATCGGGTCGAAAAACCCAAGCATCACAACCCATCTGCTGGGGTCAAATGCGGAGTCTATTCTACGCTACGCCACGATTCCGGTATTAGTCGTTCGCTAATCACATCGCCGCACCCGAAAGGTGGCGGCGAATATTACTCTTCGCTAAACCACTCGCTATTTTCCTGCCGAATGAGCTGTACCGATTCGCTAATTTCCTGCAGATGCAGCGTCATCGCGTTTTCCACGCCGTCCGCGTCGCGCTTTTGCAGCGCGCTGAAAATATCATGGTGCTGGCGGAGCAGCATTTCCGGCGGGGAGACATGGTCAAGGCTCATGTAGCGCACGCGGTCGATGGTGGCTTTGATGTTTTCGATGGTATCCCACGCCAGCTGACAATCCGCAATTTGCGCCAGTCTCTGATGAAACTCGTCATCAAGCTGGAAGAAGTCGTTGAGCTGCTTACGGTCAATCGCAATACGTTGCTGATGGAGGTTTTGCTCCAACAGGTAACACTGGTTGTCATCGATAAGCGCTGCGGCGCGACGTGCCACTGCGCACTCAATAGCCTGTCGGACGAAACAGCCATTACGGACTTGTGAAAGGGAAATCTTATTCACATAGCTGCCGCGCTGGGGGCGGATCTGAATCAGGCCATTTTCAGCAAGTTTGATAAACGCCTCGCGCACCGGCTGACGGGAAACGTCAAAACGCACCGAGACCTCTTTTTCAGAGAGCGGCGTTCCCGGCGGGATCAGGCAGTGGACGATATCGCGTCGTAAAATACGATAAATTTGCTGGTTAACGGGCTGGGTAGGATTGAGTTGCGATTCAGCGGCCATGGGTTGTGATTTCTCAGAGAGTTAACCTGAACATACTACCATTCTTTTGCCAGCCATCACATACCCGGCCCGCAGGCCGGGAAGGGCGTAATTAGCCTCTATGGACGCTAAGTCCGGCAAAGCTCTGGCTGACTGGCATCATTTCAACGGTGTTGATGTTGACGTGTTTTGGCAGCGTCGCCACCCACCAGACGGTTTCAGTAATGTCTTCTGGCGTCAGGGCATTGGCGTTTTCGTAAGTTTTGTCCGCTTTCGCGTCATCGCCTTTAAAACGCACGTTCGAGAACTCGGTCCCACCCACCAGACCTGGCTCGATATCGGTGACGCGAATGGCGGTGCCGTGCAGGTCGGTGCGCAGGTTAAGGCTGAACTGACGCACAAACGCTTTCGTCGCGCCATAGACGTTGCCGCCCGCGTAAGGCCAGCTCCCGGCAGTCGAGCCGATGTTGATGATGTGACCGCGGTTGCGCTCGACCATACCCGGCAGCACGGCGCGGGTCATATACACCAGCCCTTTGTTGTTGGTGTCGATCATGTTTTCCCAGTCTTCAACGCTGGCTTTGTGGGCGGGCTCCATGCCCAGCGCCAGACCGGCATTGTTAACCAGCACGTCGATGGCGCGCCATTCTGCTGGCAGATTAGCAATCATCTCTTCAATAGCCGCGCGGTTACGCACGTCCAGCTGTGCGGTCAGGATGCTGTCGCCTAATTCGTCTTTCAGCTCCTGCAGGCGCTCCTGACGGCGACCGGTCGCAATCACCTTGTGTCCGTTGGCGACGAAGCGACGCGTGATGCTTTCACCAAAACCCGCTGTCGCCCCGGTAACTAAAATAATCATCTCACTGTTCCTCAACGCTTTTTGTGTTGTATTAACATAGCACGCTCTAAGGCGCGCCGTTAAGGCAACATTTGTATGACGTCATTGCAGACCGGGGCTGCCTGTCCTACTCTGGGGAGATATACCGTTCTCAGGAGTGAAAGATGTCGGCCAATAACCCTTTTTTTGACATTAGCCTGTTGCCTTATCAGGCGCCGCGTTTTGATGAGATTAACGATAGCCATTATCGCCCGGCATTCGATGAAGCGCTTCGCCAGAAGCGAGCGGACATTGCTGCCATTGTTGCCCAGACCGCTGCGCCAGACTTCACTAACACCGTGCTGGCGCTGGAGAAAAGCGGCGCCATGCTCTCCCGCGTCAACAGCGTATTCTTCGCCTTGGCCTCCGCGCACACCAATGCGTACCTGCAGGCGCTGGAGGAGCAGTTCTCTACCGAACTTGCCGCGCTGGCGAACGATATCTGGTTGAGTGAGACCCTTTTCGCCCGCGTGGAGAGCGTCTGGCAGGATCGTGCTGCGCTGGACGCTGAATCTCGTCGTCTGGTCGAGGAGACGTACCAGCGGTTTATTCTGGCCGGTGCGCGCCTGAATGAAACGGAAAAAGCCGAGCTGAAGGCGCTGAATACCGAGGCGGCCTCCCTGACCAGCCAGTTTAATCAGCGCCTGCTGGCTGCCAATAAAGCGGGTGGGCTGGTGGTGGATTACGCGCATCAGCTTGAGGGACTTAGCGCAGATGAGATCGCTACTGCCGCGCAGGCCGCCGCGGAGAAGGGGCTAAACGATCGCTGGCTCATCCCGCTTCTGAACACCACTCAGCAACCCGCGCTATCAGCGCTGCGCAATCGTCAGACGCGCGAAAACCTGTTTAACGCTGGCTGGACGCGCACCCAGAAAGGGGATGAAAACGACACTCGCGAGCTGATCCTCCGTTTGACGACGCTGCGCGCCCGACAGGCCCGGCTGCTGGGGTTCAAGGATTACGCCAGCTGGAGCACTGCCGACCAGATGGCGAAAACGCCCGACGCCGCACTGGCCTTTATGCGCGGAATAGTGCCAGCCGCGCGTGCGCGTGCAGAGCGCGAGCAGGCCGATATTCAGAACGTGATTGATGACGAGCAGGGTGGTTTCGCCGTGCAGGCCTGGGACTGGGCATTTTATGCCGAGCGCGTGCGCCTCGGGAAATACGCGCTGGATGAATCGCAAATCAAGCCGTACTTTGCACTGAACACCGTACTGCACGACGGCGTGTTCTGGGCCACCAGCCAGCTGTTTGGCATCCGTTTTGTCGAGCGTTTTGATATTCCTGTTTATCATCCCGACGTGCGGGTGTGGGAGATTTTCGACCACTCCGGTGAAGGCATGGCGCTGTTCTACGGTGATTTCTTCGCCCGCGATTCCAAGCAGGGTGGGGCATGGATGGGGAATTTCGTCGAGCAATCCTTCGAGTTTGCTTCCCGTCCGGTTATCTACAACGTCTGTAACTACCAAAAACCGGCGAATGGCGGTATCGCGCTTCTCTCCTGGGATGATGTGATAACCCTGTTCCACGAATTTGGTCATACCCTGCACGGACTCTTTGCCAGCCAGCGCTACGCCACGCTCTCCGGGACAAATACCCCGCGTGATTTCGTCGAGTTCCCGTCGCAGATCAACGAGCACTGGGCCAGCCATCCGCAGGTCTTTGCCCACTATGCGCGTCACTATGAAACCAATGAGCCGATGCCGGACGCGCTGCGCGATAAAATGCTTACTGCGACCCAGTTCAATAAAGGGTACGACATGACGGAACTGCTGAGTGCGGCACTGTTGGACATGAACTGGCACGGGATTAGCGAAGCCGTTTCGAGCGTTGACGCTTTTGAAGCGGAAGCGTTGAAAAAAGAGGGGCTGGACCTGCCCGCCGTCCCGCCGCGCTACCGCAGCAGCTATTTTGCGCATATCTTCGGCGGCGGCTACGCTGCAGGCTATTACGCTTATTTGTGGACGCAAATGCTGGCGGACGATGGCTATCAGTGGTTTGTTGAGCAGGGTGGTTTGACTCGCGAAAACGGACAGAAATTCCGCGAGGCGATTTTGTCGCGCGGGAACAGCACTGATTTAGCTGAACTTTATCGCCAGTGGCGTGGGCACGATCCGAGGATTGAACCGATGCTGGAAAATCGCGGGTTGAGCGAATAGCGTCAGTCTCGTCAGAAAAAAACCGGGCTTCTCGCCCGGTTTTTGTTATCCGCTATCCGTTCGTATCCATAAATGTAAACGCCGCTTTCTATCTTACGACCAGGACAGGGCATTTCGCATGCCGCACCACTGCCGCAGCGTTCGAACCCAACAGATACGTCGATATGTCAGGTTTGTGGGAGGCGATGATAATCAGATCTGCGCCGATCGTCTCAGCGAGCTTAAGGATCTGATCCTTTGGGGACCCCGTGACGGCATGCGTCTGTATTTTGTCTGCAGGGATTTTGAATTGTTTAACGATTTCATCCAGTTTCGCTAAGGCCGCGTGCTGAAACTCTTTCATCTTCGGCATTTCTACGGAGTAGGCCAAACCTAATGATGAATAATACGGAAGCGATGGAATAACAGTAAGAAAGTGAACCTTAGCTGTGTTAAGTGCGGTATGTGCCTGAACGAAGGGGATAACCATGTTTGTCAGGCTATCCTCAGAAATGTCAATTGGAACTAAAATTGAGTTATACATTTGTCCCTCCTGAGTGTTTTTCACACAATTCAGGTTAGACCGTTAATTTCAGGAAAACAGCGAGCAAGCTGTCATAATGGGTACAAATTTCGGTTATGTGATATTCGTGCAGTCGAACATGACTGTGATCTCCTCAATGTGGCGTGACGACGAACGTTTCACGAAAAGGGGCATCCTGGGATGAATCTCTCTGCCTCACGGTCTGTTTTCAGCAAAACGGCAAAGCCTCAACCGGGCGCAAGGCCCGGTATCTGGTTCATATTGCGTGACAGCTTACGGATGCCATAATTTTATTTCCGCCAATATTACCCATAATCAGCTCAAGTAATTTCCGGTATTCCTCACGGGTCATTACCTCGGCCCGTATTTCGGTTTTTCCTTCTGCTTGCGCCGCATCGCAATAAATGGCTTTCAGGCTTAACGTCAACTCTTTCGCCATGTTGACAATATTCTGCCGTACCGCATCTTCATGCTCGTCATTACAGGTGATTTTAAGGACATAACATTTTTCGCCTTCATGGAGCGCGGGCAGTTGATTAATCCGCTGCGCAGCTTCGCGAAGCAAGATGTTGGCGCACAGAATAATCACGCTGGCCATGCCGGCATTCCAGAATTGGCCTAAGCCGCATAACACGCCAATTCCGGCCGAACACCACAGCGTCGCGGCGGTATTAAGACCCCGAATATTCATTCCTTCGCGCATAATAACGCCTGCGCCAAGAAAGCCGATGCCGGACACTATCTGCGCTGCAATACGGCCCGGACTATCGGGGGAGGTCGATACTGAACTTAAAATAAACACGGCCGCGCCCGTGGCAACCAGTGCATTGGTACGAAGCCCGGCCATACGCTGGCGCCACTGTCTTTCCGCGCCGATAATTGCGCCCAGCAGCATCGCTGCGAGCAGATGAGAGATATAAGGGAACATCAGCCTGTCGCCTGTTAACATGATTAAACGATAAGCGTCAGCGCTTCACTAAGCACAGTATGACGCCGTTAAAACGCAAAGCATGTCAGCGCGAGGGTGGTGGAAAGAGTGAATGATTAAACATGAACATCGCGTTGCTCCACAAATTTGGTTGTTCTGAATGTTATGGATGCAATCACGTCAAGAGGATTGCTGCCCACCGTTAAGGTAAGCAGCGAGAAAATCGCGTCAGCTTACCTTCGTATCGACGATAAAATAACTTTCCAACGAAGGACTCCTGAGAAAATTTATTGCCAGTATAGTCAGGGCCGATAATGAGTAAAGTGAAAAAACAACGTCCGTTATGAATTGTTTAAGTTCGAAAGGAATGTTTTTAATACGTCATCTGATTTTCTAAAATACCCGATATAATGCATTTCTTTTTTTACAGGCGATAACAGACAAAGGCAGGAAGCATGTCTCTTCGTTCGCTGCGGACGTTATGCCTGACACGTTTTTTCATTGCGGATGTTCGCGATGGCCTGGAGCCTTTTCTCGGTATTTTTCTGACCGAACGCCACTGGACCGCGCCGGGTGAGGCATAGCCCCACCCGGCGAAACGTTTAAGCCAGCTCGTTAGGGGAGGCTTCACCTTTTTCCAGCTGCTGCAGATTCCCCAGCGTGGTTTCCGAAATACTGATCAGCGCTTCGGCAGTCAGAAATGCCTGGTGCCCGGTAAACAGCACGTTATGGCAGGCGGACAGGCGGCGGAACACGTCGTCCTGAATCACATCATTAGACTTGTCTTCAAAGAACAGATCGCGCTCATTCTCATACACGTCCATCCCCAGCGCGCCAATTTTCTGGGTCTTCAGCGCTTCGATAGCGGCCTGAGAGTCAACCAGCCCGCCGCGGCTGGTGTTGATGATCATTACGCCATCTTTCATTTGGTCAAACGCCGCCTGATTAAGCAGGTGGTAGTTTTCCGGCGTCAGCGGACAGTGCAGGGAGATCACGTCGGACTGGGAGAACAGCGTCGGCAGGTCGACGTACTCCACGCCCAGATCCAGCGCTGCGGCGCTTGGATACGGATCGAATGCCAGCAGACGCATGCCGAAGCCTTTCAGAATCCGCAGGGCAGCCACGCCAATTTTACCGGTGCCGATCACGCCTGCGGTTTTGCCGTACATGGTAAAGCCGGTCAGTCCTTCCAGCGAGAAGTTGGCGTCACGGGTGCGCTGATAGGCGCGGTGAATACGACGGTTGAGCGACATCATCATGCCAATCGCATGTTCCGCGACCGCTTCCGGGGAATACGCCGGCACGCGCACCACCTTCAGACCCAGCTCCTTCGCCGCGTCGAGGTCCACGTTATTGAAGCCCGCACAGCGCAGGGCGATATACTTAACCCCTTGCTTTTTCAGCTCTTCCAGCACCGGACGACTGCCATCATCGTTCACAAAAATGCAGACGCCTTCACAGCCGTGCGCCGTTTTGGCGGTTTTTTCGGACAGCAGAAAGTCGAAAAATTCAAGGTCAAACCCGTAAGCCTCGTTAACATGTTGCAGATACTTTTTGTCGTACTGCTTTGTGCTATATACCGCGAGTTTCATAAGACTTTCTCCAGTGATTTTGCATTCACGTTAGCATGATTAAAATAATCTTACAATTTCTAAAATATTATTGAATTCAATAAGTTCTATCAATTATTCTAGAACATCTATCCTTAAAAAAGGCATTGACTTCAACTGACTGGCTAAACATGCGACAATGATCGGCAATGTCGGCTTAATTCTTTCGCTAAATCAGGATATTAACTGCCCATGAAGGGTAAATACAAAGCCGCAATTGCGCTTTTACTGCTGTTGATTTTGGTGCCGCTGACGCTGCTGATGACGCTCGCCCAGTGGGTGCCAACGCTCGCCGGGATCTGGCTCCCCGTCGGAACGCGTATCGCTTTCGAGGAAAGCCCAAAACTCACCCGTCATGCGCTGGTGATCCCCGATCTTCGTTATCTGGTGGATGAGTGTGAAATTGCTCGCATCGATAACGTGACGTTGTCACACCCAAGCCGCTGGAAGCTTGATGTAGGCACCCTTGAGCTTAACTCCGCCTGCCTCAGCAAACTCCCTCAATCTGCGCCGTCGACGGTGGCACCCAAAACGCTGGCCCAGTGGCAGGCGGTGTTACCGAATACCTGGCTGACGGTGCATCGTCTTTCTCTTGCCCCCTGGCAGCAGTGGGAGGGTGAACTTCATGCGTCACTCACTCCTGCAAGTCAGGAAATCACCTATAAAGGCGAGCAGGTAAGCATTAAAGGCCAGTTACGGGGGCAGACCCTCTCTGTCAGTCAGTTCGATATTCACCTTCCAGACCAGCCGCAGCCGGTAAAACTGGTCGGGACATTTACCCTGCCGCTGGTGCCGGACGGCGTACCGGTGAAAGGCCACGCCGTTGCAACCTTTAACGTGCCACAGTTGACCTCTCTGGTCGATGCCGATCTGGACTGGGAAGACAATCAGGGGCAACTGGTGGTGATGGCGCGGGACAATCCCGATCCGCTGCTCGACCTGCCGTGGCAGATTACGGCCGAACAGCTGACTATCAGCGACGGACGCTGGAACTGGGCGCTGCCCGGCCTGCCGCTGAGCGGGCGGGTTGGCCTGCGTATTGATAACTGGCAGCAGGGGCTGGAAAAAGCCACCGTTTCCGGGCGTCTGAATGTGTTAACGCAGGGCGATGCGGGCAAAGGTAATGCGGTGCTGAATATCGGTCCGGGTTCGCTTAGCATGGAAAATAGCGATATGCCGCTGTATTTGAGCGGCGAGGCGAAACAAAACGATCTTATCCTCTACGCCAAACTCCCGGCCAAACTGACCGGAAGCCTCAACGATCCGCAGCTTTCCTTTGAACCCGGCGCGCTATTGCGTTCGCGCGGTCGCATTATCGATTCGCTGGATATTGATGAAATCCGCTGGCCGCTGGCGGGTGTGAAGCTCACGCAAAAAGGCGTAGATGGCCGCCTTCAGGCTATTCTGCGCGCGCATGAAAATGAAATGGGCGATTTCGAACTGCACCTGGACGGTCAGGCCAACGACTTTTTACCTGATAATGGCCTGTGGCAGTGGCGCTACTGGGGTAAAGGGAGCTTTACGCCAATGCACGCGCGCTGGGATGTCGCCGGTAAAGGCGAGTGGCGCGACGCGCTGATTGAGTTAACCGAACTCTCGACCGGCTTCGATAAACTCCAGTACGGCACCATGACGGTAGGCGAACCGCGCCTGGTACTGGATACCCCCGTTCGCTGGAACCGCGATCCGGCTAAACCCTCCTTCAGCGGCGCTCTGGCGCTGAATGCCGGACAAACGACGTTCTCCGGCGGAAGCGTACTGCCGCCTTCGGTACTGAGCTTCAGCGTTGACGGCACCGATCCGACACTCTTTCAGTTTAAGGGCGACCTCCACGCCGACAAAATTGGTCCGGTACAGGTCAATGGACGCTGGGACGGCGAACGCCTTCGTGGTCAGGCCTGGTGGCCGAAACAGTCGCTCACCGTGTTCCAGCCGCTGATCCCACCAGACTGGAAAATGACGCTGCACGACGGCGAACTGTATGCCCAGGTTGCCTTCTCGGCTGCGGCCGGTCAAGGCTTTGAAGCGGGCGGTCACGGGGTGCTGAAATCCGGCAGCGTCTGGATGCCGGATAACCAGATTAACGGTATCGACTTTGTCCTGCCGTTCCGTTTTAGCGAAGGCACATGGTCGCTGGGTACGCGCGGGCCGGTCACACTGCGTATTGGTGAGGTGCAAAACCTGGTCACGGCGAGGAATATCACGGCGGATTTGCAGGGGGACTACCCCTGGAGCGAGGAGAACCCGCTGTTGCTCACCAACGTCAAGGTTGAGGTGCTGGGCGGGAAAATCACCATGCAGCAGTTGAGGATGCCGCAGCACGATCCGGCATTGCTGCGCGTGGACAATATCTCGTCCAGCGAGCTGATCAGCGCCGTCAATCCGAAACAGTTTGCGATGTCCGGGCCGGTCAGCGGTGCGCTACCGTTCTGGCTGGACAATGAAAAATGGATCATCAAAGATGGCTGGCTGACCAACCCGGGGCCGATGACGCTGCGTATCGACAAAGACACGGCTGATGCCATTGTGAAAGACAATATGGTCGCAGGGGCGGCGATTAACTGGTTACGCTATATGGAAATTTCACAATCGTGGACAAAACTGAATGTAGATAATCTGGGGGTATTAACGCTGCAGGCGACCATTAAAGGAACCAGCCGTGTTGATGGCAAAAGCAGTTCCGTGAACCTGAACTACACCCATGAAGAGAACGTTTTTACCCTCTGGCGCAGCCTGCGCTTTGGAGACAACCTGCAAACATGGTTTGAGCAACATGCGGCGATACCGGGTCTCCGCAGTTTGACTGGCAAGGAAAGTGAGGAACAACAATGAAAAAGATGGCTGGTGTGCTCACCGTTGCCGTTGCCGCGCTGATGACAGGCTGTACGCCGCGCATTGAAGTCGCTGCGCCAAAGGAGCCGATTACCATCAACATGAACGTCAAAATCGAACACGAGATCCATATTAAGGTCGATAAAGACGTTGAAACCCTGCTGAAATCGCGCAGCGATCTGTTCTGAGGACGCCATGAAACGAACGTTAGCTCTCATTTTACTGGCGCTGGGAATGCACGTGCAGGCGGCAACGCTTACCCTGAATGACGCTCGTGTACAGGGGCGAGTAGGGGAAACCCTGAGCGGCTATATCGCGCCGATCAAACACGATGCCGAAACGCTGGCGCTGGTTAGCCGCATTAACGCGGCGCGCACGGAAAGCTATCAGCAGCTGGCCGACAGCAATAACTTACCCGTAGATGAAGTGGCAAAAATGGCGGGGCAAAAGCTGGTTGCCCGCGCGCAGCCGGGTGAATACGTGAAGGGCATTAACGGTAAATGGTTGAAGAAGTGATCAGCGGAAGCGCTTGCGATACTCTCCCGGAGACACGCCAAAACGCTGCTTAAACGCCGTTGAAAAATGGCTGTGATCGGCAAAGCCCCAGCTGTAGCCGATCCCCGCCAGCTTTTCATCATCGCTGGCGGAGCGCAACACCTGTGCGCAAAGGTCCAGGCGGCGGTTCTTGATGTACTGCGCCACGACCAGCCCTTTATCGGCAAACATGCGGTACAGGCTACGTACCGACATCCCGCTCTCTGTGGCGATCCACTCCGGACGCAGGGCATCAGACTGAATATGATCGTCAATCAGTGAGAGGACGTGCTGGAACTGGCGTTCCTTTCGCGGCTGGACGACGTCACGTTGCTGAAACGCCGGGCGGAGCAGGCAGACCATTGCCTCCAGCGCCGCTTCACTCTCCCTGTCGCTCAGCTCCGCATTCCCCATACTCTCCTGCAACAGGCGATGGCTCAGCTGTACGGTCGGCAGGCTACGCGAAAGCGTCAGCGCGCAGCTTACCTCCTGAAAACGACACTGTTGCTCAATGATTTGACGCGGCACGAGCAGTGAAATCTGGCGGGATGTATCCTGCCAGGAGATGGAGCAGGGTCGCGACGCGTCGATGAGCGTGATATCGCCGGTATTGAGAATGGAACGTCGGTCATCCTGTTCAATCTCTGCACCGCCTTCAAGCTGAAACACGGCGTAGAACCAGGCATCGTTACTGTTTTTAATTTCCCGGCGGGTACGGAACAGGTTGACGTTGCCTGCGGTCACGGTGCTGAGCTTCAGGCTTCTTGCGTAGCTGGTTTCCAGTTCGCCAGTGAATGTGCCCTCTAACGGGCGAGCGTCAAACCGTCCGCAAACCTGGTTAATTTGCGCCAGCCACTGCTGATACTTTTCCTGTTCGCTCGCACATGCCATCGTTTATCTCGCCACACCGTCAATGTTTTCTCATTGTTGCATTTGTGTTGCAATTTGTCAGAGCCATGAGGCTGACTATAGGAAAGAACACTCACCGGTAACAGCGTTATAAGCGGTAATTATCATGTTTTGCGGAGCCTGTCACAGGTGGCAAAGCGAATGTCACACAGACAAAAGCGCGAATGCGAAACCCTTCGTAGACTGCATTGACACCCTGCGAAGAATAACGAAGGAGTACCCTATGTCTGAATCACAGGTAGCCGTCCTGCCCGAGGTCCAGCGTTTTTTGGATCACCACCACGGCTTGTGGATTGAAGGGCGTCAGGTTGCGTCCGATAGCGAAAAGCGCCTGAACGTTTACAACCCGGCGACGGGAGAGGTGATTGCCTCAACCGCGGATGCCAGCGTCGATGATGTGGATCGTGCAGTGATGTCGGGCTGGCGGGCCTTTGTCGCTCGCAGCTGGGCAGGAAAACTTCCGGCAGAGCGTGAACGCATCTTGCTGCGTTTTGCCGATCTGGTCGAGCAGCACAGCGAGGAACTGGCGCAGCTGGAAACGCTGGAGCAGGGAAAATCGATCAATATTTCCCGCGCCTTTGAAGTGGGCTGTACCCTAAACTGGATGCGCTATACCGCCGGGCTGACCACCAAGATTGCGGGGAAAACCCTCGATCTCTCGATTCCATTGCCTCAGGGCGCACGCTACCAGGCGTGGACGCGCAAAGAGCCGGTTGGCGTCGTGGCCGGGATTGTGCCGTGGAACTTCCCGCTGATGATCGGCATGTGGAAAGTGATGCCAGCGCTGGCGGCGGGCTGTTCTATCGTCATTAAACCTTCTGAGACCACGCCGCTCACCTTGCTGCGCGTTGCGGAGTTAGCGAGTGAGGCGGGTATTCCGGATGGCGTGTTCAACGTGGTGACCGGGAGCGGCGCGGTATGTGGCGCAGCGTTAACCTCGCATCCGCATATTGCGAAAGTGAGTTTCACCGGCTCGACCGCGACGGGGAAACAGATTGCGCGCGCGGCGGCGGATACGTTGACGGGCGTTACCCTGGAGCTGGGCGGCAAAAACCCGGCCATCGTGTTGAAAGATGCAGACCCTGCGTGGGTGATAGAAGGCCTGATGACCGGCAGCTTCCTGAATCAGGGGCAGGTCTGCGCGGCAAGCTCGCGTATCTACATTGAAGCGCCGCTGTTCGACACGCTGGTGAGCGGGTTTGAGCAAGCGGTGAAATCCCTGAGCGTCGGGCCGGGCATGTCGCCGGAAGCGTTTATCAACCCGCTGGTGTCGCGTGCGCACTGCGACAAGGTGCAGACCTTCCTCGATGAGGCGACGGCACGCAACGCAGAGCTTATCACCGGCAATCGCGGTCCGGACGGCAAGGGGTATTACGTATCGCCGACGCTGGTGGTGAACCCGGATGCCGCGCTGCGGCTGACCCGCGAAGAGGTGTTTGGCCCGGTGGTTAATCTGATGCGCGTGTCCGATGCCGAGGAGGCGCTCCAGCTGGCAAACGACACCGAATATGGCCTGACGGCCAGCGTCTGGACGCAGAACATCAGCAAAGCGCTGGAATATACTGACAGGCTTCAGGCGGGAACCGTGTGGGTGAACAGCCATACGCTGATCGACGCCAATCTGCCGTTCGGCGGCATGAAGCAGTCCGGGACAGGGCGTGACTTTGGTCCGGACTGGCTGGACGGCTGGTGCGAGACCAAGTCGGTTTGTGTTCGGTATTAAAAAACAAGCCGGGTGGCGGCTACGCCTTACCCGGCCTACAGGATCGAGTAGGCCGGGTAAGCGCAGCGCCACCCGGCGTTATTCAAAGCGACCACCGATCCCGCCCGGCCTCCTTCGCCCGATACAGCGCCGCATCGGCGCGGGCGATGACCTCGGTGCCCGCTAACCCCTCCGCCATGCCCGCAATCCCCATGCTCACGGTGACATGGTCGCTAACGATTGACGCGCTGTGCGGTATGGACTCCGCGCGCAGGCCGTCCTGAATGCGTAAGGCAACCTTTTCAGCGATGTTTTCCGGGCAATTGAAGAGGATCACCACGAACTCCTCACCGCCGTAGCGTGACACCACATCATCAGGCGTTCTTACAGATTTTTTAAGCACTTCAGCCACGCGAGTCAGGCACTCATCTCCGGCCTGATGGCCATAGGTATCGTTGTAGCGTTTAAAGTAGTCGACATCCAGCATAATCAGGGTAAAGGCTTTTCCCTGCTCAACCGCATTTTCCAGCACCAGTTCCATCGCCCGGCGGTTGGCCGTTTTTGTTAAGGGATCCTGATGCGCCAGTGCATCCAGTCTGGAGATCAGCAGCTGGTTTTGCTGGTTGCGGCGCCAGGCCTCTTCAAACCAGCTCAGCAGGATGAAACGCCCAAAAATGAGAATGAGCGTAAAAACGATCCACAATCCAACAAAGCGAACGTTGATCCCCGCATTCTGCACCATACTGGCAACGGGCATGGTAAGCCAGAGTGGCAGAACAAAGGACACCAGACCTACAGGATGAAAATAGAGCGCCGTCATTCCGGCCATCAGTAGGGTGACAAAAATCGGCCAGGGGTGAGGAAGGTGTACGTCGTGGATGAACCAGTAACAACAGAGCGACCAGAGCACGCTGCAGATAAAGAGAACCACGCTGATACCCGCGATATGACGCCAGGCCATCAGCGTTAGCGCCGCTGACAGAATGATCACGCCCAGCATCGAGGCATCAATCATAAACCGGAGATGCGGTTCGATGTGTAAAAGGTTATCAATGCTGCCGAAAAGGACATTGCGCAGCAGGACCATCAGCGCAAAGCTAAAATTAACAAACGCCAGCCAGGACAAGTTCGTTTCCAGTCCGTGAAGCACCATCGATTTGCGTGAGGGCCAGGTAGCCAACTCTGGCGTGGTGTTGTGTCTTTTTTCCATTGAAGCCATTTCCATTACGTGTGACACGGATATAAAAAAGGGCGGATATTCCGCCCCTGATGCACGCTGACCGTTACGGTGTCACAATGTTAAACCAGAAATCAAATTTATCCATATATCCAAGCATTGAATCCAGTTTAGCGCCGTCACCGGTGAGTTTCACGTCGCCGCTCTGTTCGGCCTGTTTGAGCGTCACTTCTTTGAGGATAATTTTGTTCAGCGTGTTGCGGTTAAGGGTGAGGGTAGCGTCTGCGTCCTTCGCCTCCGCGTTTGCCGTGTGGTTCAGCACGCCGTTTTCCAGCTCGAGTTTGTATTTCCCGCCATCGCTGCCAAGATCGATGTTAAATACCGATTTGGCGTCACCTGCTTTTTGTCCGTTGATGTGGACGGCAAGGTAGTCAAAGAACATCTCCGGCGTCATCGCCCGTACTGTGTCCGGGCTGGCGGTATTCGGCGTTGGACCTTTCACCACGCCGTTACGCAATTCCTGCGCGCCGGTCAGGTAGAAGTTACGCCACGGGCCGGATTCAGCCTGATAACCAAGCTGTTCCAGCGCATCCGCTTCCAGGTTGCGCGCCGCCTGGTTGTTCGGATCGGCAAAGACCACTTTACTTACTACCTGCGCCACCCAGCGGTAGTTCCCCTGGTCGAAGTCGGTTTTCGCTTTGCTCAGGATGGCATCCGCGCCGCCCATATACTCCACGAATTTCTTCGCGCCTTCTTCAGGCGGCAGTTCGTCCAGCGTCGCCGGGTTGCCGTCAAACCAGCCCAAATACAGCACATAGGTGGCTTTCACGTCATGGCTTACCGAGCCGTAATAGCCGCGGTTAGCCCAGGTATGCGCCAGTGAATCCGGGAGTTTGAAGTTAGCGGCGATTTCGTCGCGCGTCAGCCCCTCGTTCGCCATACGCAGCGTCTGGTCGTTGATGTAACGATAGAGGTCACGCTGGCTTTTCAGCAGCTTGACCACGTTTTCGTTGCCCCAGGTCGGCCAGTGGTGCTGTGCCATGATGATTTCGGCTTTGTCACCCCAGCGTACAATCGCCTGGTTGATGTATTTCGACCACGGCAGCGGCTCGCGGATTTTGGCCCCGCGCAGCGAGTAGGTGTTGTGCAGGGTATGGGTAACATCCTCAGCGGATTCAATCAGTTTTTTCTCTTCGATGTACCAGAGCATTTCGGATGGCGCTTCGGAGCCCGGTGCGAGCATAAAATCGTAAGTCAGGCCGTCGATGACCTCTTTCTGCCCATCCTTTTCAATGATGTTGGTCGGGGCAATCAGCGTCACCGTCCCGGCGGAGGTGGTCGTACCCAGGCCCGCGCCCACCTGGCCTTTGGCATCTGGCTTCAGGAGGTTGCCATACATATAGCTGGCGCGGCGGCTCATGACGTTACCCGCCATGATGTTCTCGGCAACGGCCGCCTCCATAAACCCGGCAGGCGCGTAGATTTTCACCTTGCCGGACTTCACGTCGGCTTCATCCACCACGCCGCGCACGCCGCCATAGTGGTCAACGTGGCTGTGGGTATAAATAATGGCGACGACCGGTTTCTTGCCGCGATTTTTAAAATAAAGATCCATCCCGACCTTCGCCGTTTCTGCCGACACCAGAGGGTCAACCACGGTAATACCTTCTTTCCCTTCAATGATGGTCATATTTGACAGGTCAAGATTTCGTATCTGATATACGCCATCGGTCACTTCAAACAGGCCGCTAATATTAATCAGCTGAGATTGACGCCATAAGCTGGGATTAACGGAGTCCGGTGCTTTATCGCCTTCTTTAATAAACGAATATTGCTGTGGATCCCAGATAACATTGCCTTGTTCCCCTTTGATAATGTCCTGAGGAAGAGGCGCAATAAAGCCTTTATGGGCGTCCGTAAAATCGGTGTTGTCGGAGAAGGGAAGCTGATTAAACAGGGCGTTATTGGCCTGTTGCGTGGCGGCCGTGGCATCCTTCGGGGCTTCTGCGGCATACGCGGAACTAACAGAAATAAAAAGTCCAGCCAGAGCAAGACTCCTGACGATCAAATTGAATTTCATCCTAAAACCTCTCGATGATGTATTACGTCGCGTGTGGAAAGTTTGCGTCCTGGCAGAAAGTGATTCAAAAAATGAAATGAAAAAAATGCGGTAGAAATAACTATAATCGTGGAGAGGTATTCAGCAAGTAAATAGATGAAAAACCGGGCATTGCGCCCGGTGCGTTATTTATTTCTGTTCGTCTTTCTTCTTCCCGAGCGTTGGCGTCTCGTCGAAGAAGTTCCACGGTTTAAGCAGGGTATGCACCCATTCCGTCGGCATAATCGGCCACTCTTCCGCGCGAGCGACGTGGGTGGTGCCGGTGGTCATCCACACCACGTCATCCTGGTCGTTCAGCGACTCGTTATCCTTGCTGTACTGTCCGAGGCCCGTGTCATGGATGGAGCGGTTCGGGAATTTGCCTTCCGGGTACAACTCATCCGGATGGTAGCGCGTTACCCACAGCTGTTTGTCCATAAAGCTCAGGCGATGGTAGATCCACTCGTCCGGAGCAAATTTCGCGCCGGTCGCCACCGGGTGTGTGCCGCCCGCGTAAGGGATGATCTGGTACGAGACCGGGTTGCC
This sequence comes from Enterobacter mori, assembly GCF_025244905.1. Taxonomy (NCBI): domain Bacteria; kingdom Pseudomonadati; phylum Pseudomonadota; class Gammaproteobacteria; order Enterobacterales; family Enterobacteriaceae; genus Enterobacter; species Enterobacter mori. Next base: position 2,139,514 of record NZ_CP104285.1, read on the forward strand.
CATGCGGTTCTCCTTACTGGTGTTGCTCAGCAGGCGAATCGTGCCCGGGTCGAACTTCTGCGCCGCCTGCTGTTCGGTGTCAATGTCGTACTGATTCACCTGCATGGTACTGGTGCGCGGGCCACCGGCGGTATTCGGCTTCACTTCCGGATCCATGGCAACCAGCTTGTTGTTAATGCCGTCCACGTCCATATCAAGACGGAAGTTATAGATGTGCTGGTGCGTGGTGCCCACGATGTTATGGTCGATCAGCGTGCCGTATTTTGTATCGTCTTTGGCGGTGGCATCGTGCATGGTTTTCGCCTGAACGCCTTTCACCGCTTCGATACCCGTCGCGCCGGCGTCAATGCCGATGGTGCCATTTTCATGGAATACCCAGTCGAAGATGTAATCGTAGTTGCCCACGGTACTGACCCAGCGCACCACCAGTTCACGACGTTCGGTGCTGACGTTCGGCTGGCCCATCTCCTGATGCTTATACTCCGGGCCCGCATAGCGTTCGAAAATGGCGATTGCGCGCGGGATCTCCATCGGCGCGCCGGTGTAATCCGGGATGGTTTCATTGAGCATCACGGCGTTGGACGGCACGTCTTTACCTCGCACCAGCGGTGAGGTCAGGGTGCCCATACCATAGTCGCCGGAATCGAGATAGGCTTTAAAGTACCAGCCCACGTCCGGATCGCCGTAAGGAACGATCATGCCGCCGAGTGACCCCTGATACATAATCTGGCGTTTTTTGCCGTTGTCGTTATAGGTGACGGTTGAAATCATCGGGCCCACGCGGGAATCCAGGCTCAGGTGGAAATCCCAGTTCTGCCAGTGCACCATATCGCCGGTGATGGTGTAGTTCTTGCCTTCCGGCTCGACGATCTCCAGGGGTTTTTTCACCGTTTCTACCCGGTCGCGGCCGTCATACGGGCGCGGGGTGAGCGGAACAGGGATGACCGGGCCTTCTTCGATCTTCTGAATTTTCTTCTGCTCAAGATCGACAACCGCCACCAGGTTCTCAATCGGGTGCGCCCAGTAGTTGCCGTCCCCAACGTCCAGATAGCTCACCACCTTCAGCAGGCGATCTTCCTGCTTCAGGCCGTCCTTGCCGTCGAAATAGCCGACGGTCAGCGGGGTGGTAATCACTTTCTTCGTATCGGTGATACCGCGCTTTTTCAGCACTTCGGCAAACTCGGTGCTCTCGTTGATGATCTGCTGTACCGTGGCGAAGTCATCCAACAGCACCATCCCGTGCGCGTCTTTTACCGGCTCCCAGCGCAGAATTTTTTTATCCTTCAGGTCCACCATGCTTTCGATAACGTGCTTTCCATCGAGCATGACGATCTTCGCCTGACGAGGGGCATTTACTGCCGTACCGTTGAGCACAAAGTCCCACACTTTGGCTTTCTCCGGCTCTGCAAGGGCGATCTGGGTAAAGCGGGTATTGGGTTTAAAATCCGCCGAGGTTTTCACAATCTCAACGGCTTGCTTAATTTCGTCCGCCGTTAGCGCGTTTAGCGGATGAGGGCGTTTTTCAACCTGGAAGGTTTGATCGAGGCCGGACTGGAAAACGTCGTTGATGAAGGTCTCAGAGATAAAGGCTTTTTTGCCTTTCATCACCACCGGCACCTCGAGCTTGAGGATTTTACCGTTGACGATGGCGGTTTTTGCGCCCGGTTTGACCTTCACAAAGGCACCGTCTTTCGCAATGGTGAACATCTGTGCGTAATCATCCCACTGAACGTCCGCGCCAAAGTCCTGCAGCGTTTTGTCCATCGGAACCATATGCGCCTCACTGCCGTGGGCGAAAACAGGGGATTGCCAGGCGCAACACAGCGCAACGGCCATGGCCAGCGCCGTTCTACGGGCAGAAAAAGAAGAATTGCTTCCCATCGTAGACCTCATCTTGTTGTGTTTTTAGGGTTTATTGTGTTGTGACAGCCTTATCCTGACAGGCGCCTGAGAAAAGCGTTTGCCTGCATCTGCCAGGTTATTTGTTGGTCTTGCCAGGTTAAAAAAAGAGCGGGGATAAATCACAGAGTCGTGCAGAGCAATCCCCTCTCCCCGTTGGGGAGAGGGTCAAGGTGAGGGGACGTTAGCTGAAATCACCCCGCTGGCGCGCCACCAGCGTCAGGATGGAGTAGAGCGCCACGGCCTGCTGGTGCTGGTTGAAGATCTCAACGGCCCACTCCACCACGCCCGTCGGTTTTTCCTCGGCGGTACGCTGTTTCTTCAGCGTTTTACGCTTGCAGGTCAGGCGCACCTGAATGGTATCGCCCGGTTTAACCGGCTCGATAAAGCGCAGGTTTTCCATGCCGTAGTTGGCAATGACAGGCCCAACGCCCGCATCAACAAAGAGTCCCGCCGCGGCGGATATCAGGAAGTAGCCGTGCACGACGCGCTCGCCGAAGATCGACTCTGCCGCACCGATTTTGTCCATATGGGCGTAGAAGTGGTCGCCGCTCAGGCAGGCAAAGTTCACGATGTCTGCTTCCGTCAGGGTTCGGCGCGGCGTCAGCAGGCTGTCGCCAGGCTGTAGCTCCTCAAAATATTTGCGGAACGGATGCACGCGATCTTCCTGCACCGCTGCGCCACGCACCCACTGTTTGCCAATGGCGGCCAGCATCGTCGGACTGCCCTGGATCGCGGTGCGCTGCAGGTAGTGCTTCACCGCGCGCAGGCCGCCCAGCTCTTCGCCGCCGCCCGCGCGCCCCGGGCCGCCGTGCACCAGCTGAGGAAGCGGGGAGCCGTGGCCGGTAGACTCTTTTGCTGATTCCTCGTTAAGGATCTGAATACGCCCGTGGGCGCGCGCCGCACCGACAATAAACTGGCGGGCAATCCCCAGGTCCGCGGTGACCAGCGTACCCGCCAGGCTGCCGCCGCCCGCGCGGGCAAGCTGCATCGCGTGGTGTGCGTTGCGATACGGCATCAGCGTTGCAACCGGGCCGAAAGCTTCGGTAGAGTGGACGGCTGGGGTTTCGTCCGGCTGCGGGCAGAACAGCAGGGTCGGAGGGAAGAACGCCCCCGCGGCCTGCAAATTCGCTTTGCCGCCCAGACGGATCTCACAGCCTGCGGCGATCAGCTGCTCCACTTTCTCCTGCACGTCCGCACGCTGTTCGGCGTTGACCAGCGCACCCATCTTCACCCCTTCCTGCGCCGGGTCGCCAACCACCACCTTTTCCAGGCGGACAATCAGCGCCTGGCTAACCGCGTCAATTTGGTTTTGCGGGACGATAATCCGACGAATGGCCGTACATTTTTGCCCGGCTTTAGCGGTCATCTCACGGACGACTTCCCGGATGAACAGGGCAAATTCCGGCTGTTCCGGCGTGACGTCATCCCCCAGCACGCAGCAGTTCAGGGAGTCGGCTTCCATGGTGAACGGAATCGAATTCGCGACAATATTCGGATGCACGCGCAGGCTTTGCCCGGTACTGGCGGAGCCGGTAAAGGTCACCACGTCCTGGCTGTCGAGCTGGTTCAGCAGATCGCCCGCGCCGCCGCAGATCAGGCTGATGGCACCGTCCGGCACCAGTCCGCTGTCCACGATGGATTTCACCATCGCCTGTGTCACCTGTGCGGTAGCGGTAGCGGGTTTGATGATGGCGGGCATCCCGGCAAGCCAGGTCGGGGCCAGCTTTTCCAGCATCCCCCAGCAGGGGAAGTTAAAGGCGTTGATGTGCACCGCCACGCCGGATCTTGAGGTCAGGACGTGGCGCGCCGCAAAGCCGCCTTCTTTCGACAGCGCGATTAACTCATCTTCCGGCCATAGCGTGTCATCCGGCAGCTCGCGGCTGCCCAGGCTTGCGTAAGTGAAAAGGGTGCCGATGCCGCCTTCAATATCGACCCAGCTGTCCGCCTTCGTCGCGCCCGTCTGGGCTGATAACGCATAGAACGTCTCTTTCTCGCCAAGCAGGTGCTTTGCCACCGCCTTCAGCATGGCCGCACGTTCGATAAAGGTCATCTCGTGAAGTGCTTCACCGCCGCGCTCAATCGCATAGCGACGGGCGGCCGCCATGTCCAGCCCTTCGCTGGTCACGCTCCACAGCGCTTCGCCACTGATGGCGTGATGAATAGTGCGTTCGCGGCCCCGGCCAGACTGCCAGGTACCGGATAAGAAGCTGGCTAACTGCTGCATCGCTTATCTCCAAATGTTACGTAAATTACTCATTAATAGTTTGATCGTGAATCATAAAAATCAAGCTGAGTTTTAATGAATTGTTAACGATGTGATCCGGCTTGATGAATTGCAGCCCATAAAGAGCTGGTGTAAAGGGCTTTCAGCAAAAGCCTTGCGAGCAACATCACAAAACCAGGAAACAATTCTTGGGGTTATATTTAACCTTTGTGTAACTTTTAAAAAACAAAGTGATTCACAATCACGCTTCAACTTGCAAATAAACGAATCATAAAGGTGACGACGTGACGCAAGAACAACGGTTTGAGCAGCGCATAGCGCAGGAGACGGCGATTGAGCCTCAGGACTGGATGCCTGACGCCTACCGTAAGACGTTGATCCGCCAGATTGGCCAGCATGCGCACTCCGAAATTGTCGGCATGCTGCCGGAAGGGAACTGGATCACCCGCGCGCCGACGCTGCGCCGAAAAGCGATCCTGCTGGCGAAGGTGCAGGACGAAGCCGGACACGGGCTCTACCTCTACAGCGCGGCGGAAACGCTGGGCTGCGCGCGGGAAGACATCTACCAGAAGATGCTCGACGGCAAAATGAAATACTCCTCCATCTTCAACTATCCGACCCTGAGCTGGGCCGATATCGGCGTGATCGGCTGGCTGGTGGACGGCGCGGCCATCGTCAACCAGGTGGCGCTATGCCGGACTTCCTACGGTCCGTATGCCCGCGCGATGGTGAAAATCTGTAAAGAAGAGAGCTTCCACCAGCGTCAGGGCTTTGAAGCCTGCATGGCGCTGGCGCAGGGCAGTGAGGCTCAGCGGCAGATGCTGCAGGACGCCATCAACCGTTTCTGGTGGCCGGCGCTGATGATGTTTGGGCCGAACGACGACAACTCGCCGAACAGCGCGCGCAGTCTGGCCTGGAAAATCAAACGCTTCGGCAATGACGAACTTCGCCAGCGCTTTGTTGACAATACGGTGCCGCAGGTGGAGATGCTGGGCATGACGGTGCCCGACCCCGACCTGCGTTTGGATGAAGAGACCGGTCATTATCGCTTCGGCGAGATCGACTGGCAGGAGTTTGACGAGGTCATTAACGGGCGCGGCATCTGTAACCACGAACGCCTGGCCGCGAAACGTAAAGCCTGGGAAGAGGGCGCGTGGGTGCGCGAAGCCGCACTGGCGCACGCGAAAAAACAGCGCGCCCGTCAGGCCGCATAAGAGGAAATAACCATGAGCAATGTCTACTGGCCGCTGTACGAAGTGTTCGTACGCAGCAAACAGGGGTTGTCCCACCGTCACGTGGGCAGCCTGCATGCCGCGGACGATCGCATGGCGCTGGAAAATGCGCGTGATGCCTACACCCGCCGCAGCGAAGGGTGTTCTATCTGGGTGGTGAAGGCGAGCGAGATTGTCGCCTCCCAGCCTGAAGAGAGCGGTGAGTTCTTCGACCCGGCGGAAAGCAAGGTTTACCGCCATCCGACGTTCTACACCATCCCTGACGGCATCGAGCATATGTGAGGCAAAGAATGAAGACAGTGACGGCCTATGCCCTGCGCCTGGGCGACAACGGTTTGGTGCTTTCCCAGCGTCTGGGCGCCTGGTGCGGTCACGCGCCGGAGCTGGAAATTGACCTTGCGCTCGCCAATATCGGTCTCGACCTTCTGGGCCAGGCGCGCAATTTCCTGACCTATGCCGCGGAGCTGGAAGGCCAGGGCGATGAAGACACGCTGGCATTTGGCCGCGACGAGCGCCAGTTCCGCAACGTCCTGCTGGTGGAGCAGCCGAACGGCAGCTTCGCCGACACGATTGCCCGCCAGTACCTGATGGATGCCTGGAACGTGGCGCTGTACGAGCGGCTGACCCAAAGCCGCGACGGCCAGCTTGCCGCCATTGCCGCCAAAGCGATTAAAGAGGCGCGCTACCACCTGCGCTTCAGCCGCGGCTGGCTGGTGCGTCTGGGCGATGGGACCGAAGCGTCCGCGCAAAAAATGCAGCAGGCCATCGACAACCTGTGGCGTTTTACGGCGGAGCTCTTTGAGGCAGATGACGTTGAGCTGGCGCTGATTGACTCCGGCGTGGCGGTTGACCCGCGGGTCCTGCGCCAGCCGTGGGAATGCGAAATCTATGCCGGTCTGAAGGAAGCCTGCCTGCAGGTTCCCGCAGAGGTGGCATACCGCTCCGGGGGCAAGAAGGGGCTGCATACCGAACATCTGGGCCCGATGCTGGCGGAGATGCAGTATCTCCAGCGCGCGTATCCCGGTCAGCAGTGGTAAAGGAGAACGCTATGCAACGCCTCGTCGACATCGCGCCCGCGCAAATTCCGCAGATCTGGTCGCTGTTAAGCCAGATCCCCGATCCGGAAGTGCCGGTATTAACCATCACCGATTTAGGCATGGTGCGCAGCGTGAAGGCGCAGGGGGAAGGCTGGGTCATCGGCTTCACGCCAACCTACTCGGGCTGTCCGGCAACGGAACACCTGCTGGGGGCGATCCGCGACGCGATGACCGCACACGGCTTTACTCCGGTACACATTGTGCTCCAGCTTGAACCCGCCTGGACCACCGACTGGATGACCGCTGACGCTCGCGAGCGCCTGCGGGCGTACGGCATCAGTCCACCCGTAGGGCATAGCTGTCACGCGCACGCGCCGGTGGAGGTGAGCTGCCCGCGCTGCGCCAGCACCGACACCTCGCTCATCAGTGAGTTTGGTTCGACGGCCTGTAAAGCGCTCTACCGCTGCAATTCCTGCCGCGAGCCTTTCGACTATTTCAAATGTATTTGAGGCTGCCATGACAACGTTTCATTCATTAACAGTGGCAAAAGTGGAACCCGAAACCCGCGACGCGGTCACCATCACCTTCGCGGTGCCGCAGGCGCTGCAGGAGGCCTACCGCTTCCGCCCCGGCCAGCACCTGACCCTGAAAACGACGCTGGGCGAAGACGAGCTGCGCCGCTGCTACTCCATCTGCCGGAGTACCGCCCCGGGCGAGATCAGCGTGGCCGTCAAAGCGATTGAAGGCGGGCGTTTTTCCCGCTATGCCCGGGATGAGATCAAAGCGGGCATGGCGCTGGAGGTGATGGTTCCTCAGGGCCAGTTTGGCTACCAGCCGCAGGCCGAACGCGAAGGCCACTACCTGGCGATTGCGGCAGGCTCTGGGATCACCCCGATGCTGGCGATTATCTCCGCTACGCTGGCGACAGAACCCAACAGCCATTTCACCCTGATCTACGGCAACCGCAGCAGCCAGAGCATGATGTTCCGTCGGGCGCTGGCGGACCTGAAGGACAAATACCCGCAGCGGCTGCAGCTGGTCTCCATCTTCAGCCAGGAGCGGCTGGACAGCGATCTGCTCTATGGCCGTATCGACGGGGAAAAATTGCAGGCGCTGGCGAAAACCCTGATCAACTTCCGCCAGTACGACGAGGCGTTTATCTGCGGTCCGTCGGCGATGATGGACGAGGCCGAAGCCGCGCTGAAAGCGCTGGGGATGCCGGACAAATCCATTCACCTTGAGCGCTTTAACACCTCCGGAATCACCGTTAAGCGCACGGCGCACGTGCAGGCGGAAGGACAGAAAGTGACCGTGCGCCAGGACGGTCGCGACCGTGAAATCACCCTGACGGCGGACGATGAGAGCATCCTCGATGCCGCCCTGCGTCAGGGGGCAGATCTCCCGTATGCCTGTAAGGGCGGCGTGTGCGCCACCTGTAAATGCAAAGTGCTGCGCGGGAAGGTGGACATGGCGACCAACTACAGCCTGGAGCCGGACGAGCTGGCCGCCGGGTATGTGCTGAGCTGTCAGTCTCTGCCGTTAACCGCCGATGTGATTGTCGACTTCGACGCGAAGGGGATGGCATGAGCGAGCTGATTGTTACCCGTCATGACCGCGTGCTGCAGCTGACGCTTAACCGTCCGGCGGCGCGCAACGCCCTCAACAATGCGCTGTTGACGCAGCTTGCTGAACAGCTGGAGGCCGCGGCGGCTGACAGCGATATTTCCGTCTGCGTGATTTACGGCAGCGAGCGCTGCTTTGCCGCCGGGGCCGATCTCAACGAAATGGCGGAGAAAGACCTGCCCGCCACCCTGAACGATATCCGCCCGCAGCTGTGGGCGCGCATTAACGCGTTTAACAAACCGCTGATTGCCGCCGTGAACGGCTTCGCGCTGGGCGCAGGCTGCGAGCTGGCGCTGCTGTGCGACGTGGTGATTGCTGGCGATAGCGCCCGTTTTGGCCTGCCGGAAATCACGCTGGGCATCATGCCCGGTGCGGGCGGCACCCAGCGTCTGATTCGCAGCGTCGGTAAATCCCTTGCCAGCAAAATGGTGCTGACCGGAGAGAGTATCTCCGCAGAGCAGGCGCTGAGCGCCGGGCTGGTGAGCGATGTTTTCCCGGCGACGCTGACGCTGGAGTATGCCCTGAAGCAGGCGGCGCTGATGGCGCGCCACTCGCCGCTGGCGCTGCAGGCGGCTAAACAGGCGCTGCGCCAGTCTCAGGAGGTAACGCTACAGGCCGGGCTCGCACAGGAGCGTCAGCTGTTTACGCTGCTTTCTGCCACCGAAGACCGCCGGGAAGGCATCGACGCCTTCTTACAAAAACGCACCCCCGACTTTAAAGGACGCTAATTGTGGAATGTATTCTGAGTCAAGTAGAGCAAGGCGTGATGACCCTTACGCTGAACCGCCCGGAGCGTCTGAACAGCTTTAACGACGTGATGCACCAGCAGCTTGCCGAGTGCCTGAAACAGGCCGAGCGCGATGACACTGTTCGCTGCTTGCTGATCACCGGTGCGGGACGCGGCTTTTGCGCCGGTCAGGACCTGAACGACCGCAACGTCGACCCCAACGGCCCGGCGCCGGATCTGGGGATGTCCGTTGAAACCTTCTATAACCCGCTGGTGCGCCGACTGGCAAAGCTGCCGAAACCGGTGATTTGCGCGGTTAACGGCGTGGCCGCGGGGGCGGGGGCGACGCTGGCATTAGGCTGCGACATGGTTATTGCCGCGCGTTCCGCCAACTTTGTGATGGCCTTCAGCAAGCTCGGTCTGGTGCCGGACTGCGGCGGCACCTGGCTGCTGCCGCGCGTGGCCGGACGCGCTCGCGCTATGGGGCTGGCGCTGCTGGGTGACAAACTCAGCGCCGAACAGGCGCAGGCGTGGGGGATGATCTGGCAGGTGGTGGATGACGAACAGCTCTCCTCCACGGCGCAACAGATGGCACTGCATTTTGCGTCTCAACCGACCTTCGGGCTGGGGCTGATCAAGCAGGCAATCAACGCCGCGGAAAGCAACACCCTGGACGCCCAGCTCGATCTGGAGCGTGACTATCAGCGCCTGGCCGGGCGCAGCGACGATTACCGCGAGGGCGTCAGCGCCTTCCTGGCGAAGCGCGCGCCGAACTTTACGGGGAAATAAGATGCTGAACATACGGACTGTCGCCGTGATTGGCAGCGGCACGATGGGCGCAGGCATTGCCGAAGTGGCGGCCAGCCACGGTCATCAGGTTCTGATTTACGACATTTCTGCCGACGCCATTTCCCGCGCGATTGACGGCATTCGTCAACGCCTCGCGTCTCGGGTAACGCGCGGAAAGCTTTCTGCGGACGCGAGCGGACAGATCCTCGCCCGACTGCTTCCGGTGACGGATATCGGCGCGCTGGCATCGGCAGATTTGGTTATTGAGGCGGCCTCCGAACGCCTTGACGTCAAAAAGGCACTGTTTGCGAAACTGTCGGAAATCTGCCCGCCGCAGACGCTGTTGACCAGTAACACCTCATCCATCTCCGTCACGGCGATTGCCGCTGATATTCACCACCCGGAGCGCGTCGCCGGACTGCATTTCTTTAATCCGGCACCGGTGATGAAGCTGGTGGAGGTGGTCAGCGGGCTGGCGACGTCGCCGGAAGTGGCAGACGCGCTGTGCGAGCTGGCGCTGAACTGGGGCAAGCAGCCCGTTCGCTGCCAGTCAACGCCGGGGTTCATCGTCAACCGCGTCGCGCGTCCGTTCTATTCCGAAGCCTGGCGCGCGCTGGAAGAGCAGGTGGCCCCGCCGGAGGTGATTGACGCCGCCCTGCGCGAAGGCGGCGGTTTCCCGATGGGGCCGCTGGAGCTGACCGACATGATTGGTCAGGACGTGAATTTCGCGGTGACCTGCTCGGTGTTTAACGCCTTCTGGCAGGAGCGTCGTTTTCTGCCTTCGCTGGTGCAGCAGGAGCTGGTGCTGGCAGGAAGGCTGGGCAAAAAGAGCGGGAAGGGCGTCTACGACTGGCAGGGTGACAAACCTGCCGTGCAGTGGGTGCCAGCCGTGAACGACAGTTACAGCCCGATGCGCGTAGAAAAAAGACGTGACGGTGTCACCGAAATTGATGATGTGTATCTGATTGAAACGCAGGGGGAAACCGCGCAGGCGCTGGCGCTTCGGCTCAACGGCCCGGTGGTGGTGGTGGACCGCATAGAGCACGACGTGGCGGTGATCGCCGCCGCCGCCAGCAACCCGCATACCGCGACGCAAAAGGCCATCCGCTACCTGCAACAGCAGGGACTCCGGGTGGTGCAAATTGCCGATTATCCCGGCCTGCTGATCTGGCGGACGCTGGCGATGATTGCCAACGAGGCGCTGGATGCCCTGCAAAAAGGGGTCGCCAGCGAGAAGGACATCGACACGGCCATGCGTCTGGGCGTGAACTACCCGAGCGGGCCGATCGCCTGGGGCGAGCGCCTGGGGTGGCAGCGCCTGCTGACGCTGCTGGAGAACCTGCAGCGCCATTACGGCGAAGAGCGCTATCGCCCCTGTTCACTGCTGCGCCAGCGCGCGCTTCTGGAGAGTAGCTATGAGTCATAACGCCTGGCATAACGCCCGCGCGATGTACGAACGGGACGCCTGCGCGCAGGCGATGGGGATGGACATTGTCGAGATGGACGAGGGCTACGCGGTGGTGACCATGACCATCACCCCGCAGATGCTGAACGGCCACAAAACCTGCCACGGCGGACAGCTATTTTCGCTGGCGGACACCGCCTTTGCCTACGCCTGCAACAGCCAGGGGCTGTCGGCGGTGGCCTCAGGCTGCTCGATTGATTTTCTGCGTCCGGGCTTTGCCGGGGACAGGCTCACCGCCACCGCGCGGGTGATGCATCAGGGCAAGCTGACGGGCGTGTATGACATTGAAATCCAGAATCAACAACAGAAAACAGTCGCCCTTTTTCGCGGGAAATCTCACCGCATCGGCGGCAGCGTGACAGGAGAAGCAGATGCGTGACGCATTTATATGTGATGGCGTTCGAACCCCGGTGGGGCGCTACGGCGGCGCGCTTGCCGCAGTCAGAACCGACGATCTCGGTGCCGTGCCGCTGCGCGCGCTGCTGGCCCGCTATCCGCAGCTCGACCTCGAGCGGATTGATGATGTGATCTTCGGCTGCGCCAACCAGGCGGGGGAAGATAACCGCAACGTGGCGCGCATGTCGTCCCTGCTGGCCGGGCTGCCGCAGACGGTCTCCGGAACCACCATTAACCGCCTGTGCGGGTCGGGGCTGGACGCGATTGGTTTTGCTGCCCGCACCATTAAGGCGGGCGATGGCGACCTGCTGATCGCGGGCGGCGTGGAGTCGATGTCCCGCGCGCCGTTTGTGATGGGCAAAGCCACCGCCGCGTTTCAGCGTCAGGCGGAAATCTTTGATACCACCATCGGCTGGCGATTTGTGAATCCGCTCATGCATCAGCAATTCGGAACTGACAGCATGCCGGAAACGGCAGAGAATGTAGCTGAATTGTTAAATATCAGCCGTGCCGATCAGGATGCCTTCGCCCTGCGCAGTCAGCAGCGTACCGCGCAGGCGCAGCAGAACGGCATTCTGGCGCAGGAGATTGTGCCGGTACAGGTGCCGGGTAAAAAAGGGGCGATCACGGCGTTGAGCGTGGATGAGCATCCGCGCGCGGACACCACGCTTGAACAGCTTGCCGGTCTGAAAACGCCGTTCCGTAAGAACGGGGTGGTCACGGCGGGAAATGCCTCCGGGGTTAACGATGGCGCTGCGGCGCTGATCGTCGCCAGCGAGAAGATGGCGCTGGCGCAGGGGCTCGTCCCGCGCACGCGGATCGTGGCGATGGCGACCGCAGGCGTGGAGCCACGTCTGATGGGGCTCGGCCCGGTACCTGCCACCCGCAGGGTGCTGGAGCGCGCCGGACTCAGCATTAACGATATGGACGTTGTCGAGCTTAACGAAGCGTTCGCCGCGCAGGCGCTGGGCGTGCTGCGTCAGTTAGGCCTGTCGGATGATGCCGCCCATGTCAACCCGAACGGTGGCGCGATTGCGCTGGGCCACCCGCTGGGAATGAGCGGTGCCAGACTGGCGCTGGCTGCGAGCAACGAACTGCACCGACGCGGCGGGCGCTACGCGCTGTGTACGATGTGCATCGGTGTGGGTCAGGGCATTGCCATGATCCTTGAGCGTGTTTGAGCATAAAAACAATGTGAGTTCCCTACAATGACAAATACAACAAAGCTTGATCCGATTGAAACGGCCTCCCTTGACGAGTTACAGGCGCTGCAGACCGCGCGTCTGAAATGGACGCTGCATCACGCCTACAACAACGTGCCGATGTACAAACGCAAGTTTGACGCCGCGGGCGTTCACCCTGACGATTTCAAAGAGCTGGCGGATATCCGCAAATTCCCGTGCACCACCAAGCAGGATCTGCGGGATAACTATCCGTTCGATACCTTTGCCGTACCGATGGAGCAGGTGGTGCGTATTCACGCGTCATCCGGCACCACCGGCAAACCGACCGTGGTGGGCTACACGCAGGGCGACATCGACAACTGGGCTAATCTGGTGGCCCGCTCCCTGCGCGCCGCTGGCGGCAGCGCGAAGGACAAAATTCACGTGGCGTATGGCTATGGCCTGTTTACCGGCGGGCTGGGGGCGCACTACGGCGCCGAGCGTTTAGGCGCGACGGTGATCCCGATGTCCGGCGGCCAGACGGAGAAACAGGCGCAGCTGATCCGTGACTTCCAGCCGGACATGATCATGGTGACGCCATCCTACTGCCTCAACCTGATTGAAGAGCTGGAGCGCCAGATGGGCGGCGATTCCAGCACCTGTTCCCTGCGCGTGGGCGTCTTTGGCGCCGAGCCGTGGACGCAGGCCATGCGTCGCGAAATTGAAAAACGCTTAGGCATTACGGCGCTGGATATTTATGGCCTTTCCGAAGTGATGGGACCGGGCGTGGCGATGGAGTGTATCGAAACCGCCGACGGCCCAACCATCTGGGAAGATCATTTCTACCCGGAGATCGTCAACCCGAACGACGGCACGCCGCTGGATGATGGCCAGCAGGGCGAACTGCTGTTCACCACGTTGACCAAAGAGGCGCTGCCGGTGATCCGCTACCGCACCCGCGACCTGACGCGTCTGCTGCCGGCGACCGCGCGCAGCATGCGTCGTATGGACCGGATCAGCGGGCGCAGTGACGATATGCTGATCATCCGCGGCGTCAACGTCTTCCCGTCACAGCTGGAAGAGGAGATCGTGAAGTTCGAACACCTTTCTCCGCACTACCAGCTGGAGGTGAACCGTCGTGGCCATCTTGATTCACTTTCGGTGAAGGTCGAGCTGAAAGAGAGCAGCTTAATCCTGACGCACGAGCAGCGCTGCCAGGTGTGCCACCAGCTTCGCCACCGCATTAAGTCGATGGTCGGGATTTCCACCGACGTCATGATCGTGAACTGCGGCAGCATCCCGCGCTCGGAGGGTAAAGCCTGCCGGGTGTTTGATTTGCGTAAAGCGGCGGCCAACGGTTAAAACACCTTATACCCCTCATCCTAACCTTCTCCCCAAAGGGGAGAAGGGACTGCCCGGTGCGGTCTTTTCCTCCTCTCATCTATGGGCAGAAAGGACTGCTCGGTACTGTCTTTTTCCCCTCTCCCCTATGGGGAGAGGGTCAGGGTGAGGGTCCTGTGCTATGATTCATCCAGGCCAAAAAACACAACAGAATGAATCACATGAATAAACTCGACGCCTTCATCCAGCACGCGGTCAGCTCCGTTCCCGTCAGCGGGACCTCGCTTATCTCTTCGTTATACGGTGATGCGCTTTCCCATCGCGGCGGTGAGATTTGGCTCGGCAGCCTTGCCGCTCTGCTGGAAGGCCTGGGGTTTGGTGAACGGTTCGTGCGTACCGCGCTGTTTCGCCTCAATAAAGAGGGCTGGCTGGACGTTTCCCGCATCGGGCGTCGCAGCTTTTACCGCCTGAGCGATAAGGGGCTGCGTCTGACGCGTCGTGCGGAGAATAAGATCTACCGCGCGGAACTGCCCGCCTGGGACGGCAAATGGTTATTGCTGCTCTCAGAAGGGCTGGATAAAACCACCCTTGCCGACGTCAAAAAACAGCTGATCTGGCAGGGGTTTGGCACGCTGGCGCCAAGCCTGATGGCCTCGCCGTCGCAGCATCTGGCAGATGTGCAGTCCTTGCTTCACGATGCCGGTGTAGCAGAAAACGTGATTTTCTTTGAAGCCCACTCGCCGCTGGCGCTTTCGCGCGCGGCGCTGCGTTCGCGAGTGGAAGAGTGCTGGCAGCTGACCGAGCAAAACGCGATGTACGAGACGTTCATCGATTCATTCCGCCCGCTGCTGCCGCTGCTGAAAGAGGCCGCGCCGGAGGAGCTGACGCCGGAACGTTGCTTCCAGATCCAACTGCTGCTGATTCACTTTTATCGTCGCGTGGTGCTGAAAGATCCGCTGTTGCCGGAAGAGTTACTGCCCGCGCACTGGGCGGGACAAAGCGCCCGACAGCTTTGCATTAATATCTACCAGCGCGTGGCACCGGGGGCTCTGGCGTTTGTCAGCGAAAAAGGCGAAACCTCGGTTGGGGAACTGCCTGTGCCCGGCACGCTTTATTATCAACGTTTTGGTGGTCTGAATACTGCGTAAGGAGAGGGTATGCCTGTTTATCAAATTGATGGTCTGACGCCAGTGGTACCTGACGAGAGCTACGTTCACCCAACGGCAGTGCTGATTGGCGACGTGATTCTGGGCAAAGGCGTTTATGTCGGCCCAAACGCCAGCCTGCGCGGCGATTTTGGCCGCATCGTAGTGAAAGACGGGGCGAACATTCAGGATAACTGCGTGATGCACGGTTTCCCGGAGCAGGACACGGTGGTGGAAGAGGACGGGCATATCGGCCACAGCGCTATTCTCCACGGCTGCATTATCCGCCGCAATGCGCTGGTGGGCATGAACGCGGTGGTGATGGACGGCGCGGTCATCGGTGAAAACAGCATCGTCGGTGCGGCGGCGTTCGTGAAGGCCAAAGCGGAGATGCCCGCCAACCATTTGATCATCGGCAGCCCGGCCAGGGCGATCCGTGAGCTGAGCGAGCAGGAGCTGGCCTGGAAGCAGCAGGGCACGCGGGAATATCAGGTACTGGTGGAGCGCTGCAAGCTGACGATGCATCAGGTAGAGCCACTGCGCGAGGTTGAGCCTGAACGCAAGAGGCTGACGTTTGACGAGAATTTACGGCCGAAGTCGGCGGTGTAGGACGGGAAGTTCGCGCCACGGCACTAACGGGAAGATGTTACCCCGCCCCGTCATGCTATAAATCCTCCGACACAGACTCATCACGATAAAGGACGCAGAGTTATGCTGAGAGGAAAACGCGCTGTTATCACGGGTGGCGGCGGGGGATTTGGTCAGGCGCTGTGCGTCTGGCTGGCGCGAGAGGGCGTTGACGTGGATTTTAGCGCCCGTCGGATCGAGGATATAGAAAAAACCTGCGCCCTCATCGCGGCTGAAGGGGGTGTGGCAAGAGGGTATCTTTGCGATTTAGCCCTGTCGGAATCCATTTCTGAGTTTGTTTCGCAGGTTTTAGATTCAGACAGGCCAATCGATATTTTACTACTGAATGCTGCTCAGTGGCTGTCAGGGACTATAGACGAACAATCGAGCACAGAAATCGTCAATACCGTCAGTTCAGGCCTGACAGGTTCAATCCTGCTCACCCAGGCGCTGCTTTCAGGATTGCGATGTTCAGACGGCGCAGACATCATTGCGATTATATCCGCATGCGGTATTCCGAACTTTACAGATTCCATTGCCCATCCCGCTTTTTTTGCCAGCAAACATGGAATGAGCGGCTTTATCACCAAACTGTCAAAACAATTGTCCCGGGAAAATATAAGGGTGACCGGCTTGTATCCACCCGATTTTGAACTTACCGGGTTAGACGCGCTTGTCGACGATCGCTCACGAATGGGGGAGCGCTTAATGAATGGACGATCTGTCTGGGAAATGGTGCGTTTTGTGCTCACTCAGCCCCGTAGCTGCCACATTGGTACCGTCTACTTTCAGGGGCCCACTCGCGAAGATCTGGAATGTCAGTTCTGAACCTCGTATTTTTGTATCCACCTCTCGATTTAGCAGAACAGGGACCACAGAGATGACGCGCTTTTACCAATTTACCGCTACCCGCCTTGATGGCCGACCGATCTCAATGGCCGACTATGCGGGTAAGGTGGTTCTGGTCGTTAATACCGCCAGCCAGTGCGGCTTCACGCCTCAGTACGCTGGGCTTGAAGCGCTATACAAGAAATACGCCGATCGAGGGTTAGTGGTGCTTGGCTTCCCCTGCAACCAGTTCGGTAAACAGGAACCCGGCGGCGCCGACGAAATCGCGAAAACCTGTTACATCAACTACGGCGTGAGTTTCCCGATGTTCGAGAAAGTCGAGGTTAACGGTAGCGCAGCGCACCCGCTGTTTCGTTATCTGAAAAACGAATTGCCCGGCGTACTGGGCGGGCGGATCAAATGGAACTTTACTAAGTTCCTGATTGGCCGCGACGGTAAACCTCTCAAGCGTTTTGCTCCAATGACGACGCCAGAAAAAATAGACCCTGCAGTTCATGCGGCACTGGAAATGTAAGGTTTCTGATAGCCGAACCTTTCTCCTTTAGAGCCGGTCGAAATACTCACACCGGAGAGAAGATAACGTCCGCTCTGTGTGCCTGACGGACTAAACGCTGTTTTTACCGCGTTGTGCCGGGAGCGGACGTTACGAGCTTATAAATTATAACGCTATTTTTTCGACAAGAAAAATGTTTCCTGGATTCGTTGGTTATTATCCTTCACTATTTTGTCTGATGCTTCTAATACGGACTTTAATAGTGAAGTCTCTTTACCAAGTTTTATGGACTGGGTATCTATTGTGAGATTGTACATCGGAATATTTTCAGCGCGATATACATTGTGGATCTTCAGTGTCAGTGTTGCAGGGACTTTTAAAGAAAGTTTGTCGCTAGTTGTTTTTTTATCATCGGATTTGTCTTTATTATAATCATCAATAATTGATTGGATCTCTCTCTTAATGCCGTCTTGATAAGAACCGACAGATAAATCGGTAAGCTTGAAGAGGGTTGAGTTATCACTGTCTGTTTTTAATTCAACATCAATAAATGCATTTTCACTATAAACTTTTCCTAATGATACATGACCGTTATCATTACTTAAAATGTTCTGTTTCTTAAACTCCAGATTTCCTGATAACATCGCAGATGATAACAACACTGACGCGCCAATGATTACACTTGATATGATGATTTTCATTTTTTTATCCTTGATAACTTAAATTCATTTTTTTGGGCGTGACGTTGTGCGTGAACCAGACTCACCAATAACTAACGCCATGTCCGTAATTGACTGTTTTTTGATCTAAAAATTTCGCTAAGAAAACCCTATCCCTCTTTTGACTCGTGGTATTTGAGAAAACATATCACTCCTTTGTTTGTTAGCATTTTGGAACCATATTACAATCTATTATTTTGAGTTAACACTGTTATTTTTTGTAACGCGTCAGCTAAAGGAAATGAAGATGCCAGTAGTGCGGTAAAGAGACAATTATTGTACTTCCAGAATCTGTCGCCAACACCTGGAGTTGGATGGCAGGCGTCCTGGGAGTGTCCCTGGCAAGGCATTCGCTCAACGCAACGAAAAAGGCCCCATCAGGGGCCTGGTCTGCTTTAACTATGGACTGCGTTTCGCCTGAATCAGAAGCGGTATTGCAGACCCGCTGTAATCGTATAGTTATGGTTAGAAATACCTGCCGCATCCCCACCAATAGAGCCGGAGTCACCAGTATTGGTATCAATAATCTGCGTACCGCCTTTACCTTCTTCATAACTGCTATAGGTAAATTCAGCAAAAACTTTGGCGTGCGGAGTAACGTAATACCCGGCATCAACAGACGCACCATAATAGCGGGAGTCTGTTGTCTTCTCGCGGAAAGTCAGATCGCGCATGTAGTGTTCGTCGTTATCATGTGCACGCACCCAGTCACTGAATTTGAACAGGGCATTAAATTCAAAGTCATTAAAGCGGTACTGCCCTGCAAGGCCGATGTAAGGCATAGAGAAACGCTGGCTATAACCAATACCGCGTTCGCCTGCCGGGAAGTTCCCCTGATAGGCGCCGTTATCATAATTATAAGTACCCCCGGTCGCCGTCCAGCTGAAGCGTGTTTCCTGATAACCTGCGGTTACGCCCGCTTTATAATTATCGCCCTGGAAGATCCACCCTTTTAGGTTGAGATCGTATTCATTGGCGTAGTTAACGTTAGTGGCAGGATGGCTTGAATGGTCTGTCCAGGAGGATTGTTTGGCGTTCATCCAGTCATAGTCATCCATATGACCTGAGCCTGATGCCAGGGATGTCCAGCCTCGAGCGTTCAGTGTCAAGAAGGCGTATGCATCCCAGGAAATATCGCCTTTCAAAATAGCGACATTTTTTATTTTCCAGTCCAGCTGGCTAACTTTTCTTCCTGTGACTTCGTCATAAACCATCTCGTGGGATTTTCCGCTCAGCATCCCGGCAGATGCTGAAACCGTGAAGCTTTCCGGTGAGAAATCCGGTGTGGCTTGTAAGGAACCTGCATATACTGCCCCTGAAAACGCGGCCATCATCATTCCCGCAACAATATTTCTTGTCATTTTTATTTCCCTAAAACAAATTAATCAATGAGTTGCAGGGGAATGTTAAAAGTCATACAAATAAGAATCAACTGCCAGTTTTGGTAATTTTTTATAATTTGACGTAAGGAGCAATATTTAACTTTGGGCCGCCTGAAGGAGGCGACCGCTAATATTTACATGACTACTGGCTTGATGCTAAACAACGGTCGTTTGCGGATAAAACGTTGTTTTTCACTGTAACCGGCGCCACAAACACATTCCGTTTACCCGCGCAGCCACGGTGTGATCGTCAATCCGGTCAGCAGTCCCTCCGGACTGAGCAGGCGAGTAACGGTCTGGCCCCACGGTTCGGTGCGGTTGGCCACCAGCAGGCGATAGCCTTTTTCACTCAGAATGCGGGTTGCCGAGTCCAGATCCTGAACCTCGTACTCAACCCATCCCTGCGGTATCGGGTACTCGGTGGGCCACTGTTCTTCTCCAAAGCAGGACGCAGCCGCCTGTGCGAGCGGCCAGATGGCGAAATGCTTCACGCCTGCCAGCTGGCCCTCTTCAGTGAGCAGGTAATCGGTATTCCCCTCCACCGGCTTCAGCGGAAGGCCGAGTGTCTGGACATAAAACGCGGTGCTGGTCTCCGTATCCCGCGAAATGGGCCCGAACCCGGCGACGAACAAGACATCAATTTCTGGTAACGTCTGCGACATATCCACTCCTGAATGAGGTGAGATTCACCCTGAATTTATCTTACGACCGACTGAAATACGACTCTCAATTCTGGTCTCGCATTCACCGTGCCTGCACGTCCACGACGGGTTTAAAATTCAGCGCGATGACGATCAGCAGCACGACTCCCGCACTCATGATCAGCCATGCGCTGGTCAGCGAGACCGTACTGTCACGAACGATCCCCGCAATCAACGGCATTAGCGCGGCAATCATATATCCACCTCCCTGCACTCTAGACAGTAACTTCCCGGCCTGCGCGGGCGTTCGCGCATGATCGAACGTGACGATGAGCGACAGTGGGAAGAGGGCGCCGATCCCGGTGCCAAGCAGCAGCGTGGATAATATAGGCGTCGTACCCGGCGAAAAGACCAGACACAGTAATCCCGCCAGCAGCAGCAACAATACGGCGATCAGCGGCACGCGTCGGTCGGGGAATTTGCCGATCAGTGCGGAGACAACAAACCCAGCGACAACCTCGGTTAACGTCAGCCAGGCCAGCATGTAGCCACTGCTCCGGGCGCTCCATCCCGCCTGAATATAGAGCGGCGGCAGCCAGGCCAATACCAGCGTATAGGCTCCTGTACCCACGCCGAAAAAGAGCAACAGTAGTGCTGTACGAGAGGGCGAGAGCGTAACGGTTTCGTGTGCTGTTTTTTCCCCTTGAGGATGCTTAACCAGGGTTAACCACAGCATCAGCGCCAGCAGCGCTAACAGCCCGGCCATTGCCAGCGCGGGCTTCAGCGTGAGCCATGAAAACAACGGCTCGGCGCTGGCGGCGGCGACTGCCGCACCGGCCATAATGCCCGTGCTGAATAGCGACATTACCGTGCTGGCCGTTTGCGTAAATTCCTTTTTTATCAGGGCAGGCATTAACGCCTGGATCATGCCTATGCTGGCCCCTCCCAGTAATGCGGTACCCATAAGGCTCTCTGATGAGGCGCTAAAACCGCGTAATAAACAGGCCACGAGCAGGATGAAGAGCCCGACCATAATTCCCCGTACGGCGCCGACTCTGGCTAAAAGCCAGGGCCCACATAAGGCGGTCAACCCCATCATCGCGACCGGCAGGGTGGTCAGCAAGCTGAATTGCGTAGCAGTTAGCCCTGCTTCGCGCTGCAGCACGGTAAATAGCGGCCCGACGGAAGCCAGAATTGGCCGCAGGTTAAGCCCGACGATAAAAGCGATAACGGCGAAGAGTAAAGGCGACGTGCGTTTCAACAGGGGATCCTTTTCAGTTGTGAATGGCCCGGGCAAATTGCGACGAGCATTTATCTTAACGTTAAGATAAAATATGTTTTTGCGTAAGATGTACCGCACAACAGGATAAATACCCACGTCACCAGGAGTGAAAATGAAAGACCATGTAGACTTCGTTGTCGACCAGTGGAGCAGCGC
The DNA here is from genome assembly GCF_025244905.1 of Enterobacter mori. Lineage (NCBI taxonomy): Bacteria > Pseudomonadati > Pseudomonadota > Gammaproteobacteria > Enterobacterales > Enterobacteriaceae > Enterobacter > Enterobacter mori. The sequence goes on from NZ_CP104285.1 coordinate 2,160,707, forward strand.
CATGCCGGAGCTGGACGCCTCGTCGATGAAAATTTTTGGCCGCATGCTCCGGCTGATGAAGCATCTGGGAAAGGAATGGGGGGAGGCCATGGCGCAGTTTGGCTTTCGCGAGGGCGAATTCGACGTGCTCGCCACGCTGCGTCGCGCCGGAGAGCCTTATTGCCTTTCGCCTACGGAGCTGTACAAATCGTTGCTGATCACATCGGGTGCGATGACGAACCGGGTCAACCATCTGGAAAGGCAGGGGCTTATTCAGCGCGTTGCCGATCGCGCTGACAAGCGCAGCACGCTCGTCAGCCTGACACCCCACGGGAAGGATCTTATCGAAAGGGCGCTGATTGTTCATACGCAAACGCAAAATGCACTCCTGAAAAACCTGTCGGACGCTCAACGTGCGCAGCTTGAATCCCTGCTCAGGGAGTTACTGCTGGCGTTTCCGCCTGAGGAACGGGGTGACAAGCCACTGAGTGACGATAATAAAAATCTGCATGATTAAACCTCACAAAAAGGGAATGTATGTCTTTACCGCCACTGTACGCCCTGCGCGCGTTTGAAGTTGCCGCGCGGCTTAACTCCTTCAGCAAAGCAGCTGAAATACTGAATATCACACCGGGCGCGGTCAGCAGGCATGTCCGGACGCTTGAAGAGTGGTTTGACTGTGCGCTGTTTAAACGTCAAGGTCCGCGAGTAGAGGTCAGTGACGCCGGGCGTATTCTGGCCGGACAGCTGAGCGAAAGTTTTTCGAATATTGAGTGGGCCTGTCGCGCGTTCAGAAGTGAAAACCACCTTCTGCGCCTTAAAGCGCCCAGCACCCTGACGATGCGATGGCTTCTGAATGTGCTCAAATCCTTTCGTGAGAACCATGCAAAACCTAAAATAGAAATTGCCAGCGTCTGGATGGACTTCGACACCGTTGACTTCAGCCGGGAGCCATTTGATTGCGCGATCCTCCTCGGGAATGGCTATTTCGGCGAGTCAACGGAGAGCAGCTTGCTTTTCAGCGAATGGCTTATTCCGGTTTGTACTCCGTCTTTGCTCGAATCTGCCCGGCATCAGCTCGCGAAGTGCGATCTTATCCATCCTTCACCGGACAGGCGGGACTGGAAGCGCTGGCTGAAAAGAACGGGGTTATTCCCCGGACTAGACATGGGCGGCGGGATTGTGTTCGACACCCTGGAGCAGGGAAGTCTCGCCGCCATGAACGGTCACGGCGTGGCGATAGCTGACTTAAGACTCACGCTGGAAGCCCTGAAAAGCGGGCTGCTCGCATTGCCCTTCAGGGAGGCCATCGCGACAGGGGACGGGTACTACCTGGTCTGGCCGAAAAATTCGCTCAGAAGACAGAGCATTGAACGTCTGCTGGCGTGGTTTAACCTGAATTTGCCGGTTGTTCCTTCTCTGGATATCGTCCGTCTTGAGCATAATGAAAAACAGCTTTTTTAAATTAAGCAGGATATTCCTTACGGGATATCCTGCTTAATTAATAAGTTTATGCGTAGGGAATATTGGCCATATTCTTATATCTTTCCGGCAGGGCGCTATTCAGGTTAAGTAATTTATCCAGAATATAAAGCGCGGGCGTCCCTTTTGCGCGCTCTGCATCGATCAGCGCTGCGCGCAACACATTGGCTGCCGAGGTCATTTTACGGAAGTAATCCTCTGATTCCGGCGTTTGTACTTCACCCGATTCGGCATACCGCACCCGGGGCCAGTCCGTGAAGTCAAGCAGGGGGAGGGTTCCATCTTCTTTGGGTAAATGGGCAGAGAGCAGCTGCTCAGCATTACCGGGGGCGCTATGAGCAAACGAGAGCAGATGCAGTCGATGTATCAATGGCGAGAGCGCCTCTGAGCGATTCTTTTCTGACGACAGTAAAGTGATTAGCGCAGATATATTTCCATCAGCGGTATTTTTTTCTGGTGAAAGGGCTTTCATTAAATGAAATAAAACATCGAGTGTCATAGGCGCTCCATATACGCACATACTTTTTATTGTTTTAGCTTCGCTATCTGTTTTCGATAGCTTTATACCAAGGGTGAATGGATGGTATTTCAGTGCGGTTACGTTTGAAAAACGATAAATAGTGTAAATTAATATGAGTTTTACTCAATGTTGCGCTTTAGGCTTCAACATCGCCTGGATTATCACACGCTCCCGATCCCCTGCAGGAATGCCTCAACCTGCTCAGGCGTCGCCGTATCTGCCTGGTAAAGGATATCGAGCTTAACGTTCTTCAGCCCGCAGAAGCCAAATACCCCTTCGATAATCTGCGTATGAATCGCCGTCGAATAGCCATGTTTGTCGAATCCGACGAGATCGCTGCCGCCGGTGGCAATCAGGCGGACGGGAACATCACGTAAATTACCCGCAATCCGGCCATCGTCGGCCACCTTATACGCCCAGTTAAGGGTCAACACGCGATCAAACCAGCCTTTTAACAGTGCGGGGACTGACCACCAGTACACCGGGAAGACAAATACCAGCATATCTGCGCGTTCAACGCGCTGCTGCTCGCGCAGAATATCCTCGGGAAGCGCAGTGGGATCGCCGTGATACAAATCAAGGTCGGGGCGAGACATGGTCGGATTAAAGCCTTCAGCATGGAGATCGGCAATTTCTACCTGCTTCCCTTGCTCTCGTAACGTCGTGGCAATGCGATCCGCCAGTGAATGGGATAATGAATGTTCAACAGGGTGAGCCGTCACGATCAGCGCATTATTGATGACATGTGTAACAGACATAGCAACCTCAGCAGGGAAGTGAATTGACACCTATATTACTATTGGTAACTTAGGTGTCAATCCGCCAGCAACGATCATTTTGTGCTGTTCACGTAGGTATCCAGAACGCCAGACATGGCACCGCTGAGCATATCTTCTGCGACGTTGCGGGCGAGTACCCCATTACCCGCAGCAGTACTGAGCGCGTCCGCGGCACCGATGATGGCCGTCAGTACCGCTTCACCCTGCACGCCTTTCAGCACGATAAACGGAGAAAGCGCCGTGCGCAGGCAGTCGGCACATTCGGCAACGCACGCCTCACGAAACGTCTGCAACGCGCGGGAGCCGGACAGCGCTGCGGCTATCGGACCCGTTTCCGGCCCGGCGGTAATGGCGCAGTCTATATAAGCAGCGCTGAAAAAGCGGATCGTCTTCTCCAGCGTTTTGCTGTCGACCGCCAGCGTCTCGCGGAATTTTGCCAGCTGACTATCGCTATAATCCTGATACAGCGCCATCAGCAAGCCTTCACGATCGCCAAAGTGGTCGTAGGGTATCGGCTTTGTCACGTTGGCCCGCTCGGCCAGATAGCCCAACGTGAGCGCCTCGGTGCCTTGCTGGCGAACAATGCCGCGAGCAACCTCCAGCAACTGCACCCGGCGATCCTCTTTTCTTAAGCGCTTAACAACCATGATGTCCTCGTGTCGTTTATCTACTTATAGTAGTTTACATGCTTTCAGCACGAGGCTGAACGCTTTGTGCCGCAGGACGGATCCTGAACCAGATCGCATACATCGCGGGCAGGAAGACCAGCGTAATGATGGTTCCCCCTAACGTTCCGCCGATCAGCGTCCAGGCGAGCGTTCCCCAGAACACAGAATGCGTCAGGGGAATAAAGGCCAGAACGGCAGCCAACGCCGTCAGTAAGACCGGTCTGGCACGCTGTACTGTCGCTTCGACAACCGCATGGAACGGATCGAGCCCCTCTTTCTGGTTATGATCGATTTGACCAATAAGAATCAGCGTATTACGCATCAGAATGCCCGAAAGGGCGATCAATCCGACGAGGGCGTTGATGCCAAACGGCTGATTGAACAGCAGCAAGGTTGGTACCACGCCGATAAGCCCCAGCGGCGCGGTAAGAAATACCATGACCATGGCCGACATGGATCGCACCTGCAGAATGATGATCAGTAGCGTCAGGGCAATCATAATGGGAAACAACGGCACCATTGCCCGGGTCGCTTTGCCTGATTCCTCAATCGATCCGGCCATTTCAATACGGTATCCTGGCGGTAGCGAATCGACGATTGGCTGGAGCTGTTTCATGATGGCGGTAGACACGTCCGGTGGCTGAAGCGTGTCGGCGATATCGCCCCGCACGGTGATGGTCGGGGTTCGATCGCGACGACGCAGCAGCGGATCTTCCATTCTCACCTCAACATCACCAATTTGTGACAGAGGAATGCGCTGGCCTGCATTGCCAACCAGGGTAAAGCCCGCTATTTTTGCCGGATCCAGGCGAATATCACCCGCGGCGCGGCCAATCACCTGAACAGCGCGAATGTCCTCTCGTACAGACGTAATGGGAACACCAGACAGCAGGAACTGCAGCTGCTGGGCAACGGCATTCGAGGTTAAGCCGGTGGCTTGCAGGCGGTCCTGATCGAGCGTGAAATGCAGTGTGGGTACGCGCGTTCCCCAGTCTGTGTTGACGGTCCGCATCATCGGGCTTGCCTCGAGCACGCCTTTCACCTTGTCAGCGATGCCGCGCAGGGTATCGACATCGGGTCCCATCACTCGCCAGGCGACCGGGAAGGGAGAGTAGGGACCAAACACCAGCTGCGTGACGCGCACGCGCGCTTCGGGCGCAAGGCCTTCGGCAACCGCTTTACGTAGTCGGAACTTGAGTGCTTCACGTGATGCCGGGCTATCCGTCAACACCACTATCTTCGCAAATGACGGATCGGGTAACTCAGGTGCCATGGCCAGATAAAAGCGCGGTGAACCCTGACCAATGTACGATGTGACGATGTTGGCTTCTGGCTGTTTCTTCAGCCAGTCTTCTATTTTCGCTGCGGCGGCGCTGGTCTGCTCAATTGACGTGCCGTAGGGCATCTGCACTTCAACCAGCACTTCGGGGCGATCCGACGTCGGGAAAAATTGTTTTTTCACCAGCTCCATGCCCAGGATCGCCAGGATAAAAATAGCGACAACCGTACTCGCCACGATCCATTTTCTGGCGATGACGTGGGTTAAGAGATGGCGAAAACGGTTATAGCGAGGCGTGCCATAGATGGCGGCATGTCCCCCTTCCACTTTGGGCATATCCGGCAGCATTTTTACGCCCAGATAGGGTGTGAAAACCACGGCGACGACCCACGACGCAATCAGCGCCAGGCCGACAATCCAGAACATATTGCTGGTGTATTCTCCCGCCGTTGACTGGGCGAAACCGTTCGGCATAAAGCCAATGGCCGTTACCAGCGTACCGGCGAGCATCGGGGCCGCAGTATGGCTCCAGGCGTAGGCGGAGGCTTTGAGTCTGTCGTAGCCTTCCTCCATTTTTACCACCATCATTTCGATGGCAATAATGGCATCATCAACCAGCAAGCCCAGGGCAAGAATGAGAGAGCCCAGGGTGATGCGGTCAAAGTTAATGCCGCTGGCTTCCATTACCACAAAGACCACGGCCAGTGTCAGAGGAACCGCCGCCGCGACGACCACGCCCACGCGCCAGCCCATGCTGACAAAACAGACCACCATAACAACCAGCAGGGCGACGAAGAATTTGATCATGAACTCATCCACCGACGAGCTGATGTTTACGGACTGATCCGTGACTTTCGTAAGGGTCATTCCCAGAGGCAGACTGTCATTGATTCTTGTCGTTTCGGCATCGAGCGCTTTCCCCAGCGCCAGGCCGTTCCAGCCTTCACGCATCACAATACCCAGCAGCAGAGCCGGTTCGTGCTGGTTACGAATTTGCAGAACAGGCGGGTCTTCATAACCTCGTTCCACCGTGGCGACGTCGGAGAGCTTGAGCGTTTTGCCCTGCGCAATAAACGGCGTATCGCGGATTTTCCGCAGGGTATCGAAAGCCCCGTCGAGGCGTATAAAGATCTGCGCGCCGCGCGTCTCAATCGAACCCGCAGCCGTCAGTACGTTCTGATTGTTCAGTGCATTAAAAATATCCTGAGGCGACAGGCCCAACGTCGCGAGACGCTCGTGAGAGAAGGAGATATAAATCCGCTCAGCCTGCTCACCGATGATATTGACTTTCTTCACGCCCGGGACGTGCAGGAGCTGCTGGCGCATGGTTTCAGCATCGCGCACGAGCAAACGCTGCGGCTCTCCTTTTGCTTTGAGCGCAAAGAGGGCAAAGGTCACATCGGAGAACTCGTCATTGATCATGGGTCCCGTCACGCCTGCAGGGAGATTTCGGCTCTCATCCCCAAGCTTTTTCCTGGCCTGATAGAACTCCTCCTGCACCTCAGAAGGTGGCGTATTGTCCTGTAATGACAGTGTGATAAAGGCCATGCCGGGACGGGTATAGGTTTCCGTACGGTCATACCATTTAAGCTCCTGCAGGCGTTTTTCCAGCGGTTCGGCCACCTGATCCTGGATCTCCTGCGCGGTCGCGCCGGGCCACACGGCGATTGCGGTCATCTGCTTCACCGTGAAAGGCGGATCTTCTGCACGCCCGAGCCCAAAAAACGAGAGAATACCGGCAATCGTCACCAGAATAATCAGAAACAGCGTGACCGAGCGTTCGCGCACGGCAAGCGCTGACAGGTTGAAGCGTCCTTCGCTCATGGCTGACTCTCCGTGCGCTGTTGAGCGAGGCGGACCACTTCGCCTTCATGCAGAAGATGCACCCCTAACGCGACAATCTTTTCACCGGGCGTCACGTCCCCCGTTACCTGGGCGGAATCATCGCTCACGCTAAGCACCTTGACGGGTTGCCAGGTCACTTTGGCGGGTTGAGCCGAGATCCGCCAGACGCCGGGCCCTTTGCCCGCATCGTAGAGCGCCGCAAGGGGAACCTGCATGACCTGGTTTTTCTCATTATGACTCCCTATGTTCAGCGTGACGGTCGCACCCAGCGGCGCATCTGCCAGCGCGCCTGCCAGAACATAGCGCGCCTCGTAGGTACGGGTGGTGGCATCGGCGGAATCAGAGAGCAGACGAAGCGTTGCGGCAACGGGTTGTTTCTCGTTGCCATAGCGAGTCGCCTGCGCTTCGCTCCCGACGACAGGACGCAGGGTCTCGGGAAGTTGCACCAGCGCCTCACGTTGTCCCGCGCGGGCCAGGCGGATAACTGCCTGTCCGGCGCTCACGACCTGACCTGGCTCAGCAAGGGTCTCCATCACCACACCGTCGGAATCGGCCAACAGTACGGCATAGCCCGTCGCGTTTTGCGCGACGTTGGCCTGCGCCCTGGCGGCACTAAGCTCCGCTCTGGCGGTATCGGCCGCCGCTTTAATTTGGTCGTACTCGGATGCTGACACTGCGCCCGAAGCCACAAGACTCCGGTAGCGCGCTTCGTCACCGATCGCTTTTCTTGCACGCGCCTGGGCGGCATCCACCGTCCGTTGCTGAGCCTGCGCCTGTAACGTCAGGTCAACGGGATCGAGGCGCATTAAAGGCTGGCCTTTTTTTACGCTCTGGCCTGTATCAACAAGGCGCTCAAGGACTTTGCCCTGAACCCTGAAACCGAGATCGCTTTGCGTTCTGGCAACCACCACGCCGGTAAACGCGCGAGACGTTGCGTTCGCGCGTTCAACGGACGCGGATCTGACGAGCGGTGGGTGCGTGCGCGGATCGTCGCTCGCCGCGTTATCGCCGCAGGCCACGAGCGCCAACGGCAGGAGAGAAACGAGACAACGGGCTGAAGTAAGCCTGAGCATGGGAAACCCTTATTAAAATAACAGGACAGTTTCCGCATTCTCTGACTGGTGACCAATAATGTCAATGGTCACAAATCAGGGAGCCAGACTTCTTAAAATCAGTGAGGGGAGAAGGATCGCTGCGGTGGGAGCGGTGTCGAGATTGAATTGCAGTTCAATCGGGTTAATGTAGGGGCACATCACCATAAATATCGCGAGCGTAGCCTCATCGAGCGGGGTTTTCCTTTCGAACTCCCCGGACTGCCTGCCTTCCACAATAATGCTCTCAATCAGTTTTAACAGGTGTTCTAAATACCTTTCTGCTGAAGGCCATTTTTCACGCGCGGCAACGGCAGCGATGTCGTAGAGCTTACGATCGTGGAAAAACAGTTCGCTTCCCGCCTCGGTGAGCGCCCTGAAGAGACGACGTATTTTCTCGCTGGCGGATGGCGCCTCGGCGAGCGCTGAATGCACTGCGGCCATGATCAGCTCCAGGCGGTTAGCGCAGATCACCTCGCCGATAGCCTGTTTGGAGTCAAAAAATTTATAAATGTAGGCCTTTGAAATACCGATGGATTTAGCAAGTTCTGCCACGGTGGTTTTTTCATAGCCGTAGTGACCGAAGTGCTCAAACGCCGCTTCGACGATCTGCTCTCGGACGGAGTGGTCAAGTGGACCACGTGTAACTGGGACGTTCAAATTTTTAGTCATTTTTTAAGCTTAGCGTGACAGGCTTTGAATGACAACGAGTGACCATTTCGTAATTTGGTTACATGCGTTTTCATCATGAACCCTTCAGACGGGACGATAAATCAGACAGGTAAGTGTATCACTGTTTTTCGTGTGCAATGGCATCTATCTGACAGTGATATGCGAAGGTTTCAGCGCAAATCCGCTGCACTGAAGAGCGGCCTGAATTGAACGCAGCGCCAGGCTAAAAACGCCATTAACAAGGTCGGCCAGCCTTGTGTCGATGCGTTTTAATCGGCGGGTGGGAGGAGGCCGCAAAAAAGATGCGGCCTTATATATCAGGCAGCCAGTTCAGGCATCTGCTCCTTCACGAAATTTAACACCTTACTCGCGTCCAAAGACGATAGGGTAAACTCTCAATAATGGCGATAGAACGCGTATTGCCCACCGTTTCTTTATAAAGCTATAAACCCAGATCGCTCAGAGAGGGGTGATCGTCCGGACGTCTCCCCAGCGGCCAGTGGAACAGTCGTTCTGATTGATTAATCGGCATATCGTTTACGCAGGCAAAACGGCGCTTCATCAACCCGTCCGGCTCAAACTCCCAGTTTTCATTACCGTATGAACGGAACCAGTTGCCGGAATCATCATGCCATTCATAGGCATAGCGCACCGCAATTCGGTTATCCGTAAATGCCCAGAGCTCTTTAATCAGACGATACTCCAGCTCTTTTTTCCATTTCCGCGCCAGAAACGCCTGGGCTTCTTCACGGTTGGTCGCGAATTCTGCGCGGTTGCGCCATTGGGTATCGAGCGTATAGGCAAGCGCGACTTTCGCCGGGTCGCGACTGTTCCAGCCATCTTCTGCCAGTCTGACTTTTTCGATAGCGCTTTCACGGGTGAAGGGCGGTAAAGGAGGGCGTGTGTTCATTGCGATTACCTCAGAGTTATATTATGTAGACAGATCTGTCTACATGCAGTAATCTATGCCTGTAAAATAACGCTGTCAACATCCATTTTAAGGCGACGAATAAGTGAAAGCTGAACCTGCAAGTCACGATACAAAAATCAGCGTCAGGGATAAAATATTACTGGCGGCGCACGATCTGTTTTATTCCACAGGCTTCAGGGCAACGGGGGTGGATACGCTGATTAAAGCGTCGAAAGTGACCAAGGTGACTTTCTATCGCCATTTCCCGAGTAAAAGTTTACTTATTCTCGCCTATTTGCACTATCGGCATGAAATATGGATGAACTGGTTTGAGTCCACGCTGCGTCGGCATCTCGATGAAGGCGAAATACCTTCTGATGCGATATCTGCAACGTTTTACGAATGGTTTATTTCACCCGAGTTCCACGGCTGCGCGTTTATTAATGCCAGCGCAGAGGCAAAATCGGAAGATATTGAAAGCGAAATAAAAGAGATATGCCGGGACCATAAATCAGAAACAAAGAAAACAATCGTCACGCTCGCCGGTATCAATGATGAAGAGACCGTCAATGACATGATGATGCTCATTGACGGCGCCATTATTCATGCGCAAATGGGAATGGATCCAGAAAGGGTAGTAAAAGCGTTAAAAACGGGCTTAGAGAAACTGACCGGCCAGTGATATTCCCTGTGATTAATCAGCCATCGCTCCAGGCCGATCAAGCACCCGCGCTACACTGTCGGGATGGTGCCGCCATCAATCACATATTCAGTGCCTGTGATACTTGAAGCATGAGATGAGGCGAGGAAGACGATGAGGTTAGCCACCTCAATCGGTTTGGCAGGGCGTCCGAGCGGTATTCCACCTAACGCCTTCATAACGATCTGTTTGCCACCTTCGTAGTCTGTTCCTGCCTGCTCTGCCAGCCTCTCCGCCAGTGCAACCGCCGCTTCAGTTTCGATCCAGCCGGGCGCAACGCGCACCACTCGAACACCCTTTGGCGAAACTTCCTTTGAAAGACTTTTGCTGTAGGTTGAGAGGGCTGCTTTAGCCGCCGCGTAGCCCGTGGTTGATTCCGGTAACGGCAGTTCGCGCTGAATAGACGTCACGTGAATAATCACCCCATTTCCCTGCGCAAGCATTCCGGGGAGCAAGGCGCGATCTAAGCGTACGGCGGGCAACAGGTTAAGATTAAGCTCCTGCTGCCACTCGTCTTCGCCAAGAGCAGCGAAACCGCCACCGGGTGCGGTTGACCCCCCTGCGACATGAACAATCACGTCGACACCTCCCATCTGTTCCTGCACCGCCGATGCGACGGAGGCACACCCTGCAACTGTCGTCAGGTCAGCGGCGACGAATGTATCGGCGATATTTACCTCTGGCGCGTGGCGTGCCGTGGTGAATACCGTTGCACCGAGCTGTTTTAAAAGTCCGACGACTGCTTTTCCGAGCCCTTTTGTGCCAGCGGTAACAAGCACGCGCTTGCCTTTGAAATCAATATCTAATGACATGGCCTTTCACTCCCGTTATATACAGTACAGGTATATTCAACATAGACTGAGAAATTGACAAGTACGCACGAAAAAGTGAGCTACTGAATTATGAGTAAGTTATATAGTCCGGAATCTGCCGCAAGCGGCGTGGAGCAGGTATTACAGCTGCTGGAAGGCCGCTGGAAATTAATTATTCTTTTTCATCTTTTCGATGGAAAAGTGCAGCGCTACTCCGATTTCGAAAAACTGATCCCCGGTATTTCCCAGAAGATGCTGGCGCAGCAGCTTCGGCAACTGGAATCCGACGGAATTGTTTCGCGGATGGTCTACCCGCAAGTACCACCGAAAGTGGAATATCGACTCACCGAATGGGGGCAGGCATTATGCCCGGCGCTGGATGCCATGCTGAAATGGGCGGAAAAGCGCGAGGCTTACGCAAGCACGTAAACCCGGCGGCCAACCGCTGGGATCTCTTTCAAAATGCCCAGCGGTGAATATCACCAATGGTATGTCATTCACATATCGCCCTGCAGCGCACAAAGCGTGTCATGCTGTGCCAGCGATAGCGCACTGGCGCTGGCGGGATCGAACAGCGAGATGCTCTCAATCTGATTGAGTAAAATCACCTTCCGGAATGACATGGCGCTGCGGGGTTCTGAGTCGAGCGTGATCTTATGCTCCGCATACCACCGGCTGTAGTTATTCTCGATGCGCAGATTCATCGTCTTCGCGTCTCTGTACCCGCTCAACATCGGGATCAGCACAATATTGGCCGTTTTTTCATATTCCAGCGTCGCGGTGTGGATCATCCCGACGTAAATCCGCCTCGACCGAAGCGATACCTGCGCCAGTTCGCCTTCCTCCATGCATTGATACAGCACCTGTTCAATACCGCTCGACTGCGCCAGACGTTTGTAGAGCTTTTTCCGGTTTTCACCGTCCAGCCTGGCGCTGCCTGCCCAGTTAGAGCGGTAGAGACAAAACAGAATGGCAAACGCCAGCATCACGACCACCGGCGCCTGAATGCCTAAAAAGCTCCAGTTCATAAAGTCGATTTGCCAGTCGGTATATTTCGGTGAGGAAAAGTGAAAAGCGTTGTTGGCGGCGGAAAGGGCGAACAGCACCAGCCAGAGCAGACCGGTAGCGATGACTCCCTGAAGAACAAAAATACAGCCATAAAGCGCCACGAGAAAATAGACGTCCCAGCCGAAGGAACGCTTGATTTTAAAGCGGGTGGACAGGTCGCGGCTGGTGTACCAGTACCCGCACACCATCAGCACCATAAAGATTGCCGTTCCCATATCAGACCCTCTTCAGCGCGTCGACGTGACGCAGAAAATCCTGCCGCACCTCGCTGCTTTTGTAGTTCACCGAGGCGTTCCCGTCCTGGTCGATAATGATGCGGTCGCCGTCTTCTACGGCTTCAATGATTTCCTGCTGGCTCATTACCTGAAGCAATGACTCAGGGCTGGAGAAAAGGGAGAGAAAGAAGCGTTTCATGTCAGCCATCCTTATGAATAAAAAGGATAAGCCTGGAAGAAGGGCTGCGAGTTTGCCTTAAGGATATCCTGAAAGTTAAAGCCGGGTGGCGGCTACGCATTATCCGGTCTACAAAACCCATTCATTCCAATTAACCTAAGATATTGATATATAAATAAAATAAAAAATAGACTAACACAAACTTGGACAAATAACAATGATTGTGTAAGTTTTAATTATACGATTACGCCACGTTATTTACCGCCAGGATGTGACCCATGAGCACGTTGCCGCCCGTTGTCAGTCGGTTTGTTGATTACTACGCCACGCTGGACGCTCAGCCGCCGTCGGCGCTGGTGGGGCTTTATCACCCGGATGCCACGCTTGTCGATCCGTTTGGCGAACACAACGGGCTTTTTGCGCTCCAGCGCTATTTCACCCATTTGCTGGCGAATGTCGAAAACTGCCGTTTTACCATTGATGCTCCCCTTCTGAACGAACACCAGTTTGTCGTCACCTGGACAATGCACTGGTCGCACCCGCGCATTGCCGGGGGAGAGCCGCTCGGCCTGCCAGGATGTTCAGTGGTGGACACGGAAAACGATCTCATCACGCGTCAGCGCGACTACTACGACGCGGGGGAGATGATCTACGAACACCTTCCTCTGCTGGGCTGGGCGGTACGCGGCGTCAAGCGGAGGGTCAAATCATGAAAACGGTGCTCATTACCGGCGCCAGCTCGGGCATTGGGGCCGGGCTGGCGAAATCCTTTGCCGCTGATGGCTTCCAGGTTATTGCCTGCGGGCGCGATGCGTCGCGTCTGGACGCTCTTCAGCTGCACAGCCCGAACATCACGGTGCGCCGCTTCGATATGACAGACAGGGAAGCCTGTCGCCAGGCATTGAAGGACTGTCATGCCGAACTGGCGATCCTCTGCGCCGGGACGTGTGAATACCTCGATCGCGGCGTGGTCGATGCCGCGCGGGTGGAGCGGGTGATGAACACCAATTTCCTCGGCCCGGTGAACTGCATTGCTGCAATTCAGCCGCAGCTGGCTGCAGGTCATCGCGTGGTATTGGTCAGTTCGATGGCGCACTGGCTTCATTTTCCGCGAGCCGAAGCCTACGGCGCGTCCAAAGCCGCACTCACCTGGTTCGCCGACACCCTGCGTCTGGACTGGGAGCCGAAAGGGATTGGCGTAACCGTGGTTTCTCCGGGGTTTGTGGATACGCCGCTGACCCAAAAAAATGATTTTGCCATGCCGGGCAGAGTGACCGTTGATGAGGCCGTGAATGCAATACGCGCCGGGCTGGCGAAGAATAAAAACCATATCGCGTTCCCTTCCGGATTCGGCCTGATGCTGCGGCTGCTCTCACGGCTTCCGACCCTGATCCAGAACGCGCTGCTGCGCAGGATGGTGCGCTCATGAGGATCGCGATTATCGGCAGCGGTATTGCCGGGCTGACCTGCGCCTGGCGTCTGGCGGGCCATCATCAGGTCACCCTGTTTGAAGCGGGCGCAACGCCGGGCGGACACACCGCGACGGTTGACGTCTCCACGTCGCAGGGGAACTGGGCCATCGACACCGGGTTTATCGTCTACAACGACCGCACCTATCCGCGCTTTATGGGCCTGCTCAGCGAGCTGGGCATCAGCGGCCAAAAAACGCAGATGAGCTTTTCTGTGCACAACCCGCAGTCCGGCCTGGAGTATAACGGGCACACGCTGACGTCGCTGTTTGCTCAGCGCCGAAACCTGGTGAATCCTGCATTCTGGCGGCTGCTCGGGGAGATCGTCCGCTTCAATCGTCTGGCAAAACAGGCGCTGGATGGGGAGGTGGACCCGAACGCCACGCTGCAAACGTTTCTGGAGGCACACCGGTTCACCCCGTATTTTGCACGCCATTACATTCTGCCGATGGGGGCCGCGATCTGGTCCTCGTCGCTGCAGGAGATGAAACGTTTCCCGCTGCCGCTCTTTTTGCGCTTCTTTCACCACCACGGCCTGCTGGATATTACCCATCGTCCGCAGTGGTACGTTGTGCCCGGCGGCTCGCGGGAGTATATCCGCGCCATGCTCGACAAGCTGGGCGACCGTCTGAACTTGCATCTCAATTCGCCGGTGCAGCGGGTGAGTCGCCACAAGCACGGAGTTACGCTTCAGCTTGAAAACGGCAGCCATACCTTCGAACAAGTGATTTTTGCCTGCCATTCCGGGCAGGCGCTGGCGATGCTGGACGAGCCGACCCCTGCAGAACGTGACGTGCTGGGCGATATCGGCTGGCAGCGCAACGAGGTGGTCTTACACAGCGACAGGCGCTGGCTGCCGGTGCGCGAGCGCGCGTGGGCGAGCTGGAACTATCGCCTGAGTGAACGTGACCAGACCAGCGCCTGCGTCACTTACAACATGAACATTTTGCAGGGGCTCCCTGAGGGGAGTCCGCTGTTCTGCGTCACGCTGAATCCTGAAACGCCGGTTGATGAACGTTTCGTTCTGAAGCGCTTTATCTATGAACACCCGCTGTTCAACCCTAAAAGCTGGCGCGCGCAGGCGCGTCGCGGAGAGATTAACGGTCATAACCGGAGCTGGTTCTGCGGGGCGTACTGGTACAACGGTTTTCATGAGGACGGGGTGCGCAGCGCGCTGGACGTGGTCAATGCGCTAGCCGCCGGGGAGGGGAACTGAGATGAACAGTTGTCTCTACCACGGCGTATTGCGCCACCGCCGTTTTCAGCCGAAAACCCACGCATTCAGCTACAGCGTCTTTATGGCCTGGCTGGATCTTGATGAGCTGGAAACATTGCCCTCGGTGGGGGTACGCCGTAACCGGGTGGCCGCCGCCTCGTTCCACGACGCGGACTATCCGCTCGGCACGCCGCTCAAAGAGAACGTGCTGAGCAGGCTGGAGAGCCTGACCGGGGAACGTCCGCAGGGGCGAGTCATGCTCCTGACGCAGCTGCGCTACTTCGGGTTCCATTTTAATCCGGTCAATTTTTACTACTGCTATGACCAGCACAATGCGCTTCGCTGGGTGCTCGCCGAAGTGCGGAACACGCCGTGGAACGAGCGGCACTACTACGCGGTAGACGGGCAGAATGCCCAGCCCACGGAGAAAGCGTTTCACGTTTCGCCCTTCAACCCGATGGACATGGTCTACCAGTGGCGCTTCAACAACCCGGACAACACGCTGCATATGCACATTGAAAACCATCAGGGAGCGAAGGTCTTTGACGCCACGCTGGCGCTGCGTCGGGAGCCGCTAACCCGCCCGGCGCTGCGTTCGCTGCTGCTGCGCATCCCGCTGATGACCCTGAAAACCGTTTTCGCCATTTACTGGCAGGCGCTGCGGCTGTGGCTTAAGCGCGTGCCGCTGTATAACCATCCCGTCAGCAGGAGTGAACGCTCATGACCGATCCCGTCTTTGCGCTAGAACCCGATATCCCGCGCAACGTCCGCATCGCGCGCTGGCTGCTTTTTCGGCTGCTAAGCGACATTCGCGGCGGCTCGCTTACGCTGCGTGAAGGGGCGCAAACCTTTCATTTTGGTGAGACATCTGCCGCGCTGCATGCCGACGTGCAGATCCTCACGCCAGGCCTTTACTGGCGCATCTTAACGGGCGGCAGCCTCGCGGCAGCAGAGGCCTGGATGGACGGCGAATGGGAGACCACGCACCTGACGCCGCTTCTGGAACTGCTGGCGCTTAACGGCAAGGTGCTTGGCCGTCTCGAGAATGGTTTCCGCCTGCTCGGCAGGCCGCTGGAGCGGCTGCGCCACTGGATGCGGCGCAACTCCCGCGCGCAGGCACGGGAAAATATTGCCGCCCATTACGATCTGGGCAACACCTTTTATGCCCATTTTCTGGATAAAGAGCTGCTCTATTCCAGCGCGCTGTTCACCGCTGACGAGCAGGATCTCACGGCCGCTCAGCAGGCCAAAATGGCGCGTCTGTGCGACCAGCTGGCGCTTAACGCGGGCGACCACCTGCTGGAAATTGGCACCGGCTGGGGGGCGATGGCGGAGTATGCGGCCCGTCACTACGGCTGTCGGGTAACCACCACCACGCTGTCGCAGGAGCAATATATCTGGGCGACCGAGCGCATTGCCCGCGCCGGGTTGCAGGATCGCGTTGAGGTGCTGCTCTGCGACTATCGCGACCTTACCGGGCAGTACGACAAGCTGGTGTCAATAGAGATGATTGAAGCCGTCGGGCAACGCTATCTGCCCACGTTCTTCCGTACCTGCCAGGCGAGGCTGCGCCCGGGGGGACGGATGGCGATTCAGGCCATCACCATTCAGGATCAGCGCTACCGCGATTACAGCAAAAGCGTCGACTTTATCCAGCGCTACATTTTCCCTGGCGGCTTCCTGCCGAGCATTACCGCCATGAACGAATTGATGACGCGCCACACCGATTTCGTGGTGCGCAATCTCTTCGACATGGGACCGGACTACGCCCGCACGCTGGCTCACTGGCGGCAGCGCTTTGTCCATGCCTGGCAGGAGATTGAAGCGCTCGGCTTTGACGAACGTTTCCGCCGGATGTGGCTCTACTACTTTGGCTACTGCGAAGCCGGGTTTAACGCCCGCACCATCAGCGTGGTGCAGCTGACAGCGGAACGCGTATGAGACGTTACGTGCAGGTGTTCCTGATGGCGATCGCGTTCGATCTCTACTGGACGCTGGTGGTGCTGTTTCGCGAGCGGGGGCTGGTCGTCTGGCTCACGCTGGCGATCCTTGCCTGCCTGATGCTGTCGCCTGCACACCGTATTTACGCCATTTTGCTGGCGGCTGTGGGTAGCCTGCTGGACGCCCTCTGGGCGGCGACGGGGCTGATTGCCTTCACGGGCGACTCGCTGATGCCCCTGTGGATGGTGGCGCTGTGGCTGATGTTCGCCACCGTCTGGACCCGGCTGACGTGCAGCACCACCTTGCCGGGCTGGATCTTAACGTTGCTGGCGACCGTCGGCGGACCCGTGGCGTACCTGATCGGTGAGCGGCTGGGGGCCATTACGTTCCTGGAACCTGGTTTTATCGTCGTCAGCTGGATGGTGCCGGGCTGGCTGGTATTAATGCTGTTTTTCCACCTGCTGATGGGGAGACAACAATGAAAACCCTGCTGATGCTTATCTGTCTGAGCATTGCCGTACCGGTCGCGAACGCCGCCGACTGGCTAAGCTGGCGCAAAGTAGGCAGTGCCACGCTCACCTGGGGGCCCTTCACCGTCTACACCTCGCAGCTGTTGACGCCCGATGGACGCTACACTGGCGAAAACAGGGATCAGGCGCTGGTCATTACCTACGCACGCGACATCGACCGAAAGGATCTGGTCGAAGCGACGCGCGATCAGTGGCAGGCGCAGGGAATTTTGCAGCAGGAACCGCTGAGCGAAGCATGGCTTCGCAGGCTGGAATCGCTCTGGCCGGACGTCAAGGCAGGCGCGCAGCTGGCGTTTGTGCTTAAAAACCAGCAGGGACAGTTCTGGTACCGCGCGCCTGACGCGCAGACAGGTTTCACTCCACTGGGGCCACCGCAGTCCGCCGCATTAAGCTCGCGCTTTCTGGCCATCTGGCTCGATCCCCGCACGCAATACCCTGAACTGCGTCAGCAGTTAATTGGAGGCCAAAAATGAAACGTTTCCTGACCCTGGCGCTGGCGCTCACGATGCTGCTGGCAGGCTGCAGTACGGAGGTGACCGAGTATCGCCAGCAGCAGCCACGGCTTGATATCTTCCATTACTTCCAGGGCAAAACCGAAGCGTGGGGCATGGTGCAGGATCGCAGCGGCAAGCAGATCCGCCGTTTCCACGTTGAGATCGCCGGGGACGTGATTGGCGATACGCTGACGCTCAACGAGCACTTTGTTTACGACGATGGTGAAAAACAGCAGCGCGTCTGGCACATCCGCCGCGTGGGGAACGATCGCTACGAGGGAACGGCGGGGGATATTGAAGGGGTTGCCACGGGGCGGGCCGCAGGCAATGCCTTTAACTGGCATTACAGCATGAACGTAAAGGCCAACGGCAAAACCTGGCTGCTGCACTTTGACGACTGGATGTACCTGCAGGATGAGAGCCATCTGTTCAATAAAACCGAAATGAAGAAATTTGGCGTCACCGTTGCCACGGTGACGCTGTTCTTTACCCGTAAGGCCTAACTTTAACCGCGGACGCTGCCGGTTTTGCTGCTGGAGTAGATGAAGTACAGGGCAATCCCCAGGCAGACAACCGCGCTCAGGCGGCTCATCGAGAACGGAATGGCGGGATTGCCCAGCCAGCCAAAGTTATCAATCAACATGCTCATGGTGAGCTGGCCGAAGATCACCGCTACCGTGGCGACGGCGGTGCCGATCCGCTGTACGGCGAGCACCATTATCACGATATAGGGCACGCCAAACATCGCGCCGAGGAGCTGCCATTTCGGCACGTCCAGCAGCGTGACCGTCTGCTTAGGCTCAAAGAAGAAAATGAGCAGGGCGGTCACCAGCGCGCCGACGGAAAACGTCAGAAACGCGCTTTTGAAAACGCCCACGCTGCTGCCGAGCTGCCCGTTAATCGCGGCCTGAATGCTCAGCGTCGCGCCGCCGCAGACGGCCAATAGAATCATCATCAGTGTCATTCGTTTACCCCTGTGCCACCAGAACCAGTGCGGCAATAATAAAAACCAGCGCCACGATGCGTTTCGCGTTTATCTTTCTGTGCGGCGTACCCAACAGACCAAAGTGATCGATGATCAGACTTTTAAAGACCTGACCGGCCAGAATGCCAATCATGGT
Source organism: Enterobacter mori (assembly GCF_025244905.1). Taxonomy (NCBI): domain Bacteria; kingdom Pseudomonadati; phylum Pseudomonadota; class Gammaproteobacteria; order Enterobacterales; family Enterobacteriaceae; genus Enterobacter; species Enterobacter mori. Next base: position 2,179,676 of record NZ_CP104285.1, read on the forward strand.
CATTGCGATGCCGATAGCGGGTGTCGCAACGGTCAGAATGACCACGTACACGGGGCCGAGCACCCCGCCGAGCAGTTGCCAGGACGGCTGTGTAAAAAACGACGGACTGTTGCGCGGGCTGAAAAACAGCATCAGCAGAAACGTCAGCGCGGCACCCACGCCGAAGATGCTGAAGGTGGCCCATAAATCACCCACTTCGCCACCCAGCGGCCCCAGCAGACCTGCCTCGACGGACAGTCCCATCCCGCCTGCAATCACCAGTAAAATTAAAATAAGTTGCATAGCACACACTCTCTCATTGTTCAGGCGACGAAGAATACGGCGTATCAGCAGTGAGAAAAATGCCATAATGCAGGAAACACCCTTGCAGGAAATGCACTAATGATCGATGCCGGAAATATCAGCATTCGCGCGCTGCTGATCTTTATTGCGGTTTACGAATCGCAGAATTTCTCAGTGGTTGCGCGGCGAGAAGGGATCTCCGCCTCGCAGGTTTCACGCGTGATCCACCAGCTTGAGGACGCGCTCGGCCAGCAGCTTTTTTATCGCAATACGCGGGCCGTGATCCCGACGGAAAGCGGGCATCTCTTTATCCGCTACGCCCGGGCGATGGCGGGAAGTCTTGACGAGGCGCGGCGGGAGCTGGATGAGCGATCCATCGAGCCAACTGGGCTAATTCGTATTAACTGCCCGGTATTTTTTGGACAGCGGCACGTCGCACCCGGCCTGGCGGGGCTGTCGGCGCGCTACCCCCGGCTCAACCTGGAATTGACGCTCACCGACGACTTTATCGACCCTCACCGGGACGCCGCCGACGTGCTGTTTCGCATCGGCACGCTGACGGACTCCTCGTTTCACGCGCGGGTGCTTGGGCAGCAGTGGTATTATCTGGCGGCATCGCCGTCCTATCTGCAACGGCACGGTGCGCCCGATGCGCCGGAGGATCTCACGCATCACAGCTGCCTTGTCTATCGCGGATCGTCCGGGCCTAACCGCTGGCTGATTCGCCGCCCAAATGCGGCGTGGGTTCACTATCCCGTTGCGCCGCTGATGACCTCCAACAACGCCGAAACGCTGCTGATTGCCGCGCTGGGCGGAATGGGGATCGTGCTGTTTCCCGACTGGCTGGTGAGTGAAAGGCTGAAAAGCGGCGAGCTGGTGTCGCTCCTGCCGGAGCATGAATGTTCGATCAACACGGAGCCGCAGACCATCGCTGCGATCTACCCGAATGCGCGTCATCCGCCCCTTAACGTCAGGGCGGTGATCGACTATTACGTGGCGCTGTTCGGCACGCCGCCGTACTGGCAAAGATGAACCCGCGATTGCGCGACCTGGCCGCTATCCCGTACTGTAGCGAAAACCTAAAAGGATAATCCGGACCTATGCATCTTGATTTTCGCCAACTGCGCAACTTCGTCGCGCTGGTTGAATACGGCAGTTTTAATCGTGCGGCAGAGGCGGTGTGCCTCTCGCAGTCGGCATTTAGCCGCAGCATTCAGGCGCTGGAGCAGAGCGTCGGGCATCCCTTATTTGACCGGCAAAGCAAGCTCGCCACCTTGACGCTGCACGGCCAAACGCTGCTGCCTTACGCCCGACGATTTCAGGAGCTGAACGTTGAGCTCAGCAGCCAGATGCGCGAAGCGGAGGAGGCGCAGACCGGCGAAGTGACGTTCGGCTGCGGTCCGGCCCCGGCTGCCCGCCTGATCCCCGCCGCCGTGGGGGCGTTTCATCGCAGCATGCCGCAGGCGAAGGTACGCTTTCAGATCGATAACTGGTTTACGCTGCATCAGGCGCTGACCACGCAGCATTATCCGTTTGTCGTGGCCGATAGCTGGCAGGCGGAGCTGGATCCCCAGCTGCGGGTGCAGCCGCTCAGCCCGCAGCGCTGCTTTTTTATCTGCCATGCCGACCACCCGCTGGCGCAGCAGGGCACCGTATCCGTGCAGGCGCTGCTGCGTTACCCTTTTGCGGCACCCTATTTACCGCCGGGCGTACGCAAAGTGCTGGCTACTCTCAGCCAGCAGCAGGATTTTACCCCCGCGATCCAGTGCGATCACGTCTATGCGCTGCTCTCAACGCTCGCCTATACCCACGCGATAAGCTTCGCCAGCGAGGATGGTTTTGCGCTGTGTCAGCACAGCCACAGGCTGGTGAAGCTGGAGATAAGCGACCTGCCGGAAGAGTGGCGGCTGATGCAGACCCGGTTTGCCATTATTTCCCCGGTTCATGCTACCCGGCCTCCGCTGGTGGAAAAGATGATTGAGACGATCCTCCATGCCGACCGCCAGCATCAGAATCAGCTGCTGGCGCAGGAGGAGGGCAGCTAAAGCGGCTCGCCCTGAGGCGAGTACTGCGGCCAGTGATTTTCCCGTTTTTGTGCTTTCAGAGCCTTCTCGACGAAGGATCCCTCCACCCACTCTTTGGCACTAAAGGCGCTGCGGATCAGGCGACCCGAATGTGCCTGTTCAATGCTGCGGGTAAAGCTGTCCGTCAGGAAGGGATCGATGCGCGGTGAGGAGGTGAAGTTAAGATCCTGCGGCTGCAGTTCCTCAAGGAACAGCGCCCTGGGAATTTGGCTTTGCTGCGCCATTTCCGCCGACCAGGCTTCACGATTGTTCGGATCGCTGATTTCTGCCGCGTTCTTCACCAGCACGTCGATAATCTGCTGCGTCGCCTGCGGCCAGGCGTCAATAAAGGTTTGCGTCCCCAGGAACCCCGCCTGCGTGGTGTTCTGACGACCGGAATCGCCGCTCTTCACCACCACGTCGATTTTTTCGCCCCGCAGCGCCAGAAGAGACACGCCGCCCCAGACGGCATCCACGCGGCCCGCTGCCAGCGCCGCTTTCCCGGCATTCCAGTCGAGATTAATAACCTGCAGGTTTCTTTCCGTAAGCCCGGCGGTTTGTAGGGCGCGGTCGAAGGCTAACTGGTCAGCCGTACCGCGATACACCGCGACCCGTTTACCTTTTAAATCTTCCAGGTTTTTTATGCCCGAGGCGCGGGTCACCGCCAGATAAGACTCCGACCCGCGGCTGCCCAACAGCAGGCGCGTGGGAAGGCCGTTCGCTTTGCCGATGATGGCCGCCAGATCGCCAAGGTAGACAAAATCAAGCTGTTGGTTAGCCAGCGCTTCATTCACCGCCGGACCCGCGCCCTTAAAGAACTGCCACTGGATTTCAACGCCCTGGGGTTTGAACACCGCCTCAAGCTGGTGGCGGATGTACGCCATGCCGACCGGGCCCTCAATAAAGGGCTTACTGCCCGCACTTTGATCCGGCACGCCGATGCGAATGGTGTGCAGCGCTTCGGCGCTGGCGTTCCCCATCAGGGCGAAGGCGGCCACGAGCAGCAGCAGAGCGCGACTAAAAAATGCTTTCATCATAACAAGTTACTCCGAGGTTTTTTTCTCACCCTAATGAGCCGCCCGGCCCGCTGTTAAATGCTTTTATTGGAAATGGACAGGTGAAAATGAGCTAAATCAGCACCAGCGAGTCCGGCAGGCTGAAATGCATTTGTTGCATCGGGATTATTCGCGTAACGCAATGACGAAGGGGGACGGGGCGGGGTTTTATAACGGCATGACGGGTTTAAACGTGAAGCACTATGTCGCAGATAATTTTAAAAACGGGCTCATCCGGAAAGCTGAACATTCGCCTCAAAGTCTGGCCGTGGATATTGCCCGCGCTACTGCTGCTGCTGTGGTCCATCGCGGCAGAGCGCCACTGGATGCCGGAACAAATTTTACCCGCGCCTTCGGTGGTTGCCGACACGGCGCTCTCGCTCCTGGGAGGAGACCTTCTCTCCCAGTGGGCGTTTAGTCTGCAGCATTTGCTGCTGGGCCTGCTGGCAGGTGCTTTCGCAGGTACGCTGTTGGGCGCGCTGTTCGGTCTGGTTCCCGGCACGGCGCGGCGCGTGGAGCCGCTGTTTTACGCGCTGGCGCAAATCCCGACCCTGGGGTGGATCCCGCTGTTTATGGTGCTGTTCGGGATCGATAACGGCCTGAAGCTGGCGGTAATCATCAAGACCACCATCGTGCCGATGACGATCAACACGCAGCAGGCGGTTGCTGGCGTGCCCCATACCCTGAGTGAGGCCGCCAGGGTGATGAATTTTTCACGCTGGCAGCGTCTTCGCTGGCTGGTGATCCCCGCGAGCCTGCCGGGCTGGTTCACCGGCCTGCGGCTGGCGCTCTCTCAGGCCTGGGTGTCGCTGATCGTTGTTGAACTGCTCGCCTCGTCAGAGGGCATTGGCTACCTGATGGTTTGGGGGCGTCAGCTGTTCCAGCTGGATATCGTTTTCGTCACCATTGCGGTGGTGGGCTTTAGCGGCATGCTGATGGAGTGGGCGGCGAATCGGGCCTTTTCCCGGCTGGTATTCTGGCCCCAGCCCGCCGTCGGGCGGCTTGCCTGGAAACCGCAGGCCAGCTGGCAGGCGCTGCAGCTGCCGGTGCTGCTGCTGGCGCTGTGGCAGCTGGCTAGCCAGTGGGGATGGATTGACGGGGCGCTGTTCTCTTCGCCGCTGGCGGTCGCCGAGCGCTTTATACAGGGCGCGGCAAGCGGGGAGCTGGCGACGGCGATGCTGGCGAGCCTCGGGCGCGCCTTTGCGGGCGGGGCGGTGGGTATTGCCGGTGGCCTGCTCTGCGGATTACTGCTGGCGCTGCGGCCACGCGCCGGACAGATTGTGACGCCATCGCTCAACGTGCTGCGCCATATTGCCCTTTTTGCATGGCTACCGCTGCTGACCGCGTGGGTGGGCAACGATAACGTCGGCAAAACCGTCTTTATTGCCCTGGCCTCGTTCTTTCCGATGTTCTTTAGCACCCTTCAGGCCGTGCTGCAGCGAAACCCGCAGTTGGACGAAGTGGCGCGCGTGCTGCGTTTAGGGGGCCTGACGCGCCTGCGGATGCTGATCCTTCCCGGCGCGGCGCCCGGTATTTTCGCCGGGCTGCGGCTGGCGATGATCTACGCCTGGCTTGGCAACATTGGCGCGGAATACTTCATGTCTTCGGGGGCCGGGATCGGCAGCCTGATGATCAACGCCCAGCAGCTGCTGGATATGCCCACCATTCTCTGCGGCATGGTGCTGGTCGGTCTCACCGGCGCAGCGCTGGATAAAGCCGGACGTTTACTGGAACTTCGCGCCACCCGCTGGCGCCAACAGGAGCCATCATGACCGCCCAAACTCTGGTCTCATTTCAACATGTGCGTAAAACCTGGCAGCAGGTCACGGCGCTGCAAAATTTTAGTCTCGACATCGCTGCCGGTGAACTGGTGGTGCTGGTGGGCAGCAGCGGCTGCGGTAAGTCGACGCTTCTGAGAATGCTGGTCGGCCTTGAAGAGACGACGCAGGGTGAAATCCGCATCAGCGGCAAGCGGGTCGCCGGGGTGGGTAAAGAACGGGGCATTGTTTTTCAGGAGCCGCGGCTGTTCCCCTGGCTAACCGTGATCGACAACGTCGTGCTGGGGCTGGCGGATGAAAAACTGAGCCGGGCCGCCAAACGCCAGCGTGCGCGGGAGATGCTGGCGCGGGTGCAGCTCACCGAGTTCGAGGGCGCGCTGCCCGCGCAGCTTTCCGGCGGGATGGCCCAGCGCGTCGCTATTGCGCGCGGCCTGGTTGCCCGCCCGCAAATTCTGATGCTGGACGAGCCGTTCGGCGCGCTCGATGCCCTGACGCGGCATACCCTGCAGCAGGCGCTTTTGCATATTCACAAAAGCGAGGGAACCACCACGCTGCTGGTGACCCATGACGTCGAAGAGGCAGTCGCCCTGGCCGACCGGGTCGTGGTGCTTTCCCCACGTCCGGGGCGCATACGCGAAGTGGTGAGCCTTGCGCTGCCGCACCCGCGACAGCGTGACGACGCCGCGTTCGCCGACGCCTGCCGCCATATTCGCAATCTTATTACCTCTGCCTGATAACGTTTACTAAGGAGCAAAACATGGGTCATCCTTCCATTTTTCCGACCGGCGCGACGCTTTATGATCCTGCGCGCGCGTGGAGCGGCTATACCCTTTTCCAGGCCACCGAGCACGGTGCGGTGCTGGTCGATATGAACGGCGCTGTGGTCCGCGAATGGCCTGAGCTCCACGGCTTCCCCAATAAAATTCTACCGGGCGGGGCGATCCTCGGACACAGCGGCGAGCGCGATCCGCGCTACGGCATGCAGGATATGCTCGATCTGATCCAGGTTGACTGGGAAGGCAATGTGACATGGTCCTTCGAGCGCTATGAGAAAGTGAGTGACCCGGGCAATGAAACCCGCTGGATGGCGCGGGCGCATCACGACTATCAGCGTGCGGGCAATCCGGTTGGCTACTACGCGCCAGGGCTGGAGCCGCAGGTAGAAGGGGGGAATACGCTGATCCTCGCCCACACCAACCTGGTCAACGAGGCGATATCGGACAAGGTTCTGCTGGATGACACCATTATTGAGGTCGACTGGGAGGGAAACGTGGTGTGGGAATGGCGCTGCAGCGATCATTTCGAGGAGCTGGGCTTCGACGATGCGGCGCGCACCGCGCTGTACAATAACCCCAACATGCGCGCCAGCGGCGGGGGAATGGGCGACTGGATGCATATCAACTCGATGTCCACGCTGGGGCCGAATAAATGGTATGACGCCGGGGACAGCCGCTTCCACCCGGATAACATCATCTGGGATGCCCGCGAGTCCAACATTATCGCCATCATCGATAAGCAGAGCGGCAACATCGTCTGGCAGCTTGGCCCGGATTACAGCACGCCAGCGCTAAAACACATCGGCTGGATTATCGGCCAGCACCACGCGCACATGATCCCGCAAGGGCTGCCCGGCGCGGGCAATATCCTTATTTTCGATAACGGTGGCTGGGCCGGATACGGCGCGCCGAACCCGGCCTCGGCGGACGGGGTGAAAAACGCCTGGCGCGACTATTCGCGGATCCTCGAAATTAACCCTGTGACGCTGGATATTGAGTGGCGCTACTCGCCGTATGAAGCGGATCTTCCCCAGCCAACCGACTCTTACCGTTTTTATAGCCCCTATATCAGTAATATGCAGCGCCTCGAAAACGGCAATACCCTGATTAATGAAGGCTCCAACGGGCGTATTTTCGAAGTGACCCGCAATCATGAAATTGTCTGGGAATACGTGTCGCCGTTCTGGGGCAAAACGCTCAACAACAACATGGTTTACCGCGCGTACCGCATTCCTTATGCCTGGATCCCGCAGCTTCCTCAGCCGCTGGAAACGCCGATAGTCCCTGTAGATGTTCGAACCTTACGCCAGCCGGGCGCGGCGGCGGCTGGCCCGGCGCAAAGCGTGGTGCGGGTCGAAGGGGTGAAGCCCTACAGTAAAAGCGCCGATGCGCTGTGCGTAGCGACGGATAACGATACCCTTCGCCGCAGTCCAAAACTGTTCCGCGTGGCGGAAAGCGCGTTTAAAACGGTGAGTGCGTCGAGCGAGCTGGAAGGCGATAGCCCGATACTGCTGTTTGTCGGGGCGGAGCGCTGCGTGCACTGCCGCAGGCTTTGGCAACTGCTGGCGAACGAGAAGATTACTCCGCTGACGGCGCGATTTGATACCCGCTATCTGGACGTTGACCTGAACACGGATCTGGCAAGCCAGCTTGGCGTGCGTGGTCTGCCCACGCTGCTGGTGCTCAGGCAGGGCAAGCCTGCCTCGCGTGCGCCTGCGCAGCAATCGGTAGAAAGCGTAAGTGAGTGGTTGAACGGCGTAAGTGAATAATGCGATCCCCGGGAGAGCGAGCCCCTCCCGGGAAGAGCGAGATTATTTTGCCAAAATCTCACGGCGAACGATCTCTGCGCCCGCGCTCAGCGCCTTCAGCTTGCCGTTGGCAACCTGACGGGAGAGGGGAGCCATTCCGCAGTTGGTGGACGGATAAAGCTTGTCGGCATCGACAAACTGCAGCGCTTTACGCAGCGTGTCGGCGACTTCCTCCGGCGTTTCGATATGGTTCGTCGCCACGTCAATCGCACCCACCATCACCTTTTTGCCGCGGATCAGCTCCAGCAGATCCATCGGCACGCGGGAGTTGTGGCACTCCAGGGAAATAATGTCGATGTTTGAGGTCTGCAGCTTAGGGAAGGCCTCTTCGTACTGTCGCCACTCGGAGCCGAGCGTCTTTTTCCAGTCGGTATTGGCCTTGATGCCGTATCCGTAGCAGATGTGTACCGCGGTTTCGCACTTCAGCCCTTCAACGGCGCGTTCCAGCGCGGCGATACCCCAGTCGTTCACCTCGTCGAAAAAGACGTTAAAGGCAGGCTCGTCAAACTGGATAATATCGACACCTGCGGCTTCCAGCTCGCGCGCTTCCTGGTTGAGAATTTTGGCAAATTCCCAGGCCAGCTTCTCGCGGCTTTTATAGTGGGCGTCGTAAAGCGTGTCGATCATCGTCATCGGACCCGGCAGCGCCCATTTGATCGGCTTGTCGGTGAGCTGGCGCAGGTACTTTGCATCGTCAACAAAAACGGGCTTTTGGCGTGCAACGGCATCCACCACGGTCGGCACGCTCGCATCATAGCGGTTGCGAATGCGCACCGTCTGGCGATTCTCAAAATCGACGCCGCTCAGATGCTCAATAAAGGTGGTGACGAAGTGCTGGCGGGTCTGCTCGCCGTCGCTGACGATATCAATGCCCGCGCGGAGCTGTTCGTCGAGGGATAAACGCAGCGCATCCTGTTTACCCGCCAGTAATTCATCATCCTGAAGTTTCCACGGAGACCACAGCGTTTCAGGTTGTGCAAGCCAGGTTGGCTTAGGTAAGCTGCCAGCCGTTGATGTCGGGAGCAATGTTTTCATAATAGAAGACCTTTATTATCGGTTAATTAAAGTGTGAAGTTATGAGACCACTGCTCAAGACGTTGTTTGTAAGGCTTAATAAACTGTTCTTCCGTAAATTTGCCCTGTTGAATCGCTAACTGGCTGCGCTCTTCGCGGTCATAAACGATTTTCGTTAATGAATGATCCTGCTGATTCAGATCGGGCTGATAGCACTGTCCGGCGGTCGAGTTCGCATTATAAATTTCAGGGCGGTAAATCTTCTGGAATGTTTCCATGGTGCTGATCGTTCCAATCAGTTCAAGATTCGTATAATCCGCCAGCAAATCACCGGAATAATAAAAGGCAAAAGGCGCAGCGCTGTTCTCAGGCATGAAATAACGCACCTTCAGGCCCATCTTGCCAAAGTATTGTTCAGTCAGTGATGTACCGTCCGGCTCGTACTCAATCCCCAATACCGGGTGCGTGTTGCCCGTACGATGGTAGGTATCTTTGCTGGAGACACTCAGGCAGATCACCGGCGGTTTTTTGAAGTTTTCTCTGTATTCAGCAGAGCGCGTGAAGTGCTTGAAGATGTTGCCATGCAGTTCACCAAAGTTCTCAGGAATACTAAAGGTGGAACGATCTTTATTATGATCGAGCAGCAATACGCTGAAATCATAGTCGCGCACGTAGGATGAGAAGTTATTCCCGACGATACCTTCGATGCGCTCATTGGTTTTTTTATCGACAATAAACGTTTGCAGTATTTCAATGGCCGGGAAGCTATTTTCTCCATCGATGTTCATATCAACGGAAATAATTTCAAGCTCAACCGCATAACGATCGGCTTTCGGGTTATCCCAACGCGCTAATGCATTGAAGCGGTTGTTGATCATCACCAGCGTATTGCGCAGGTTTTCTTGACGTTTTTCGCCTCGCGCCAGGTTGGCAAAATTGGTGGTGGTACGCGTATTTTCTGACGGGTTGTAATTTTCATCGAAGCAACTGCGCTTAAGGCTAAATGTAAAAGCGTTACTCATTGTGGTTATGCATCCTAAGTTCATGTTGCCAGGAAGTTATCAATGCATAATTTATGCCTGAGCCAGCGGCAGAGGGGAAGTGACTTAATTTCACTGCAACATGAGGGAACTTCATGAACGGCGCGCTTCACGTTATACTGCCCAAAATGTCCAATCGGTTTAGAAACAATCATGACAAAACTCACCTTACAAGAGCAGATGCTGAAAGCGGGCTTAGTCAGCAGCAAGAAAGTGGCGAAAGTGCAGCGCACGGCCAAGAAATCACGCGTTCAGGCGCGTGAGGCCCGCGAAGCGGTCGAAGAGAACAAGAAGGCGCAGATCGAGCGTGACAAGCTGCTGAGCGAGCAGCAGAAACAGGCGGTACTGGCGAAAGAGTTTAAAGCGCAGGTGAAGCAGTTGATTGAGATGAACCGCATCTCCGTGGCGAAAGGCAACATTACCTTTAACTTTACCGACGGTACTCTGATTAAAAAGATTGAAGTCGATAAGCAAACGCAGACCCAGCTGATCAATGGCCGTCTGGCGATTGCGCGCCTGGTACTCAATGCTAACGGTGACTGTGACTACGCGATCATTCCGGCGGTGGTGGCCGACAAAATTGCCCAACGCGATGCCGACAGCATTGTGTTGAACAGCGCGCTGAGTCAGGAAGAGCAGGATGAAGACGATCCGTACGCGGACTTCAAAATCCCTGACGATTTGATGTGGTAAACACTCTTTAAAACGGTGCAGCGTGACGGGCGCTGATTGCCTCTCCGCTCACCGGATGCACAAAATCCAGCCCGCTGGCGTGCAGCATCAGCCGCGGCGTCGCTTCGGCGCCAGGCCATTCAAGGCCGCCATATAAATCGCAGCCCAAAATAGGGTGACCCAGCTGCTGGCAGTGAATGCGCAGCTGATGGGTTCGCCCCGTTTCCGGCGTGAGCGCAACCCGCGTCAACGGTAAGCCCGACGCCCGATAAACACGTTCAATCACCCGGTAGCGGGAGCGCGCCGGTTTGCCCGTGACGGCGCAAATCGACATCAGCGGAAACAGCGCCGGGTCTTTGGCAATCGGCGCGTCAATCACCCCTTCATCGTTTTCAACATGCCCGCAAAGCAGGGCGCTATACACCTTCTTCACGGCACGCTGGCTGAACTGATGACAAAGTGCGGCGTTAATCGCTTTATTGCGCGCAATCACCATTAAGCCGGACGTGCCAAAATCAAGGCGATGCACCAGCGTGCAGCCAGGAAAGTTTTTCACCAGGCGATAATGAACGGAATCAAGGTTTTGCGGATTTTTGCCCGACAGGCTAAGCAGGCCAGAAGGTTTATCGATCAGCAGCAGATGCTCGTCCTGCCAGAGAATTTCAATCTCATCGAGACAAGGTGGGGCAATAAAGTTATCGACGATTACAGACATCAGGCCGCCCGGCTGGAGAGTGGGAGCGGATGATAACGAAAAGCGGGGGAAAGAAAAACCCTCCCACCTGGCGGTGAGAGGGGGAATTCTTAGGCTGCGACGAAGCCGTCGATGGCCGCTTTAGCATCGGTCTGCGCCTTGGTCGCCACTTCAGGACCGTAGGCGATACCTTCAGCGAACACAAAGTTCACATCGGTGATGCCGATGAAGCCGAGGAACACGGTCAGGTACGGTGCAACCAGGTCGGTTGGGGTATCTTTGTGAATACCGCCACGGCTGGTCAGTACAACCGCACGCTTGCCTTTCACCAGACCTTCAGGGCCGTTTTCGGTGTAACGGAAGGTCACGCCAGCACGCGCCACCAGGTCGAAGTAGTTCTTCAGCTGGGTAGGGATGTTGAAGTTGTACATTGGGGCGTTGATGACGATAACGTCATGCGCCTGCAGTTCTGCAATCAGTTCATCAGAGAGTGCCAGGGCTTCCTGCTGACGCGGAGTCAGTGGCGCATCGCTCGGACGCAGAGCGCCAACCAGCTCGCCGTCCAGCACAGGAATCGGGTTTGCCGCCAGGTCACGCACGGTGATTTCGTCCGCCGGATGCTGTTCACGCCACTGTTCAACGAAGTAATCAGACAGCTGACCAGACTGAGAGTACCCTGCCAGAATACTGGATTTCAAAACTAATACTTTGCTCATGGGTGATTCCTGTTGTTGCATTTGATTGAAGGGGGTTGCCCCGTTGCTTGTTGACACTTTATTCACAATCCTGCCGCAGAGATAGCGCAATATATCGAAGCCTATGTTCGAATTTTTTGAATAAGGCGCTGAAAGCGCCAATGTGGTACTCTATAGCAATCATTAAAAAGAGATTTTACCCGGCAGTGCACTGCCCATTAACGCTATGACAGAACAACAAAAATTGACCTTCCCGATGCTCCTGCAACACCTTGATTCCCTGATGCTGCGCGATAAGCAGCGCTTTGCCCGCCGTCTGCACGGGGTGAAGAAGGTTAAAAATCCTGATGCACAACAGGCCATTTACCAGGAGATGGCGAAAGAGATTGAGCAGGCGGCAGGGAAAGTTGTGCTGCGCGAAGCCGCACGTCCGGCGATTACCTACCCGGAAAACCTGCCCGTCAGCCAGAAAAAACAGGACATCCTTGAGGCCGTCCGCGACAACCAGGTGGTGATTGTCGCGGGGGAAACCGGTTCGGGTAAAACCACCCAGCTGCCGAAAATCTGTATGGAGCTGGGACGCGGCCTTAAAGGGCTGATTGGCCACACCCAGCCGCGTCGCCTGGCGGCGCGTACCGTGGCGAACCGTATTGCCGAAGAGTTGCAAACGGAGCCGGGCGGCTGCATTGGTTACAAGGTGCGATTCAGCGACCACGTTAGCGATAACACCATGGTCAAGCTGATGACCGACGGTATTCTGCTGGCGGAAATCCAGCAGGATCGTCTGCTGATGCAGTACGACACCATCATCATTGATGAGGCGCACGAGCGCAGCCTGAATATCGACTTCCTGCTCGGCTACCTGAAAGAGCTGCTGCCGCGCCGACCGGACCTGAAAATCATCATCACCTCCGCGACCATCGATCCGGAACGCTTCTCAAAGCATTTTAACAACGCGCCGATTATTGAAGTCTCCGGCCGTACCTATCCGGTGGAAGTGCGCTATCGCCCGATTGTGGAAGAGGCGGACGACACCGAGCGCGACCAGCTGCAGGCCATTTTTGATGCTGTTGACGAGCTGGGCAACGAAAGCGCGGGCGACATTCTGATCTTTATGAGCGGCGAACGCGAAATCCGTGATACCGCCGATGCGCTCAGCAAGCGCGACCTGCGCCACACGGAGATCCTGCCGCTTTACGCACGCCTGTCAAACAGCGAGCAGAACCGCGTGTTCCAGCCGCACGGCGGACGACGTATCGTTCTGGCGACCAACGTGGCGGAAACCTCGCTGACCGTGCCGGGCATCAAATACGTGATTGACCCGGGCACGGCGCGCATCAGCCGCTACAGCTACCGTACCAAGGTCCAGCGTCTGCCGATTGAGCCGGTCTCTCAGGCATCCGCCAACCAGCGTAAAGGCCGCTGTGGCCGCGTGTCGGAAGGGATCTGTATTCGTCTTTATTCGGAAGACGATTTCCTGTCGCGCCCGGAATTTACCGACCCGGAAATTCTGCGTACCAACCTGGCGTCCGTTATCCTGCAGATGACCGCGCTGGGGCTGGGCGACATCGCGGCGTTCCCGTTTGTGGAGGCGCCGGACAAGCGTAACATTCAGGACGGCGTCCGCCTGCTGGAAGAACTGGGGGCAATTACCACCGACGAGCAGGCGACGGTCTACAAGCTGACGCCGCTGGGCCGCCAGCTAAGTCAGCTGCCGGTCGATCCGCGTCTGGCCCGCATGGTGCTGGAAGCGCAGAAGCACGGCTGCGTGCGCGAGGCGATGATCATCACCTCGGCGCTCTCCATTCAGGACCCGCGCGAGCGCCCGATGGACAAGCAGCAGGCGTCTGACGAGAAGCACCGTCGCTTCCACGACAAAGAGTCCGATTTCCTCGCTTTCGTGAACATGTGGAACTATCTTGGCGAGCAGCAGAAAGCGCTCTCCTCGAACCAGTTCCGCCGCCAGTGCCGCGTCGATTTCCTCAACTACCTGCGCGTGCGCGAATGGCAGGATATCTATACCCAGCTGCGCCAGGTGGTGAAAGAGCTGGGCATTCCTGTTAACAGCGAGCCCGCGGAGTACCGCGAGATTCATATCGCGCTGCTGACCGGCCTGCTGTCTCATATCGGGATGAAAGATGCGGACAAGCAGGAATTTACCGGCGCGCGAAACGCGCGCTTCTCCATCTTCCCGGGTTCCGGCCTGTTCAAAAAGCCGCCGAAGTGGACCATGGTTGCTGAGCTGGTGGAAACCAGCCGCCTGTGGGGACGCATTGCCGCGCGTATCGATCCGGAATGGGTGGAGCCGGTGGCTCAGCACCTGCTGAAACGTTCGTACAGCGAACCGCACTGGGAGCGCGCGCAGGGCGCGGTAATGGCGACCGAGAAAGTGACCGTCTACGGCCTGCCAGTGGTCGCTGCGCGTAAGGTCAACTACAGCCAGATTGACCCTGCGCTCAGCCGCGAGCTGTTTATCCGCCACGCGCTGGTGGAGGGGGACTGGCAGACGCGTCATGCGTTCTTCCGTGAAAACCTGAAGCTGCGCGCCGAAGTGGAGGAGCTTGAGCACAAGTCTCGCCGTCGCGATATTCTGGTGGACGATGAGGCGCTGTTTGAGTTTTACGACCAGCGCATCAGTCACGATGTTATCTCTGCCCGCCATTTCGACAACTGGTGGAAAAAGGCCAGCAAAGAGACGCCGGACTTGCTCAACTTCGAAAAGAGCATGCTGATTAAAGAGGGGGCGGAGTCGGTCAGCAAGCTCGACTACCCGAACTTCTGGCATCAGGGCAACCTCAAGCTGCGGCTGACCTATCAGTTTGAACCGGGTGCCGATGCGGACGGCGTGACCGTTCATATTCCGCTGCCGCTATTAAACCAGGTTGATGAGGGTGGTTTTGAGTGGCAAATTCCTGGCCTGCGTCGCGAGCTGGTGATTTCGCTGATCAAATCCCTGCCCAAGCCGGTGCGCCGTAACTTTGTGCCCGCGCCGAACTATGCGGAAGCCTTTTTAGGCCGCGTCACGCCGCTGGAGCTGCCGCTGCTGGACGCGCTGGAGCGTGAGTTCCGCCGCATGACCGGCACTACCATTGACCGCGACGACTGGAACTGGGATCAGGTGCCCGATCACCTGAAAATCAGCTTCCGCGTGGTGGATGATAAAAACAAAAAGCTGCTGGAAGGCCGTTCGCTAACCGAGCTGAAGGATGCCTTGAAAGGCAAAGTTCAGGAGACGCTTTCTGCGGTGGCGGACGACGGCATTGAGCAGAGCGGGCTGCACATCTGGAGCTTTGGTCAGCTTCCGGAAAGCTACGAACAGAAGCGCGGTAACTACAAGGTCAAAGCCTGGCCTGCGCTGGTGGACGAGCGCGACAGCGTGGCGATCAAGCTCTTTGATAACCCGCTGGAACAGCAGCAGATGATGTGGCGCGGGCTGCGTCGCCTGCTGCTGCTGAACATCCCGTCGCCGATTAAATATCTGCACGAGAAGCTGCCGAACAAGGCCAAGCTGGGGCTCTACTTTAATCCGTACGGCAAGGTGCTGGATCTGATTGATGACTGTATCTCCTGCGGCGTGGACAAGCTGATCCACGAGGCGGGCGGTCCGGTCTGGACGGAAGAAGCCTTTGCTCAGCTTCATGAAAAGGTGCGCGCCGAACTGAACGACACCGTGGTAGAGATTGCCAAACAGGTCGAGCAGATCCTCACCGCCGTGTTCAATATCAACAAACGCCTGAAAGGGCGCGTGGATATGACCATGGCGCTGGGGCTGTCGGACGTGAAGGCGCAGATGGCAGGGCTGGTCTATCGCGGCTTTGTCACCGGCAACGGCTTTAAGCGTCTGGGCGATACCCTGCGCTATCTGCAGGCGATTGAAAAACGTCTGGAGAAGATGGCCATCGACCCACACCGCGACCGCGTTCAGATGCTGAAGGTAGAAAGCGTGCAGCAGTCATGGCAGCAGTGGCTGAACAAGCTGCCGCCCGCGCGCCGCGATGATGAAGATGTGCAGGAGATCCGCTGGATGATCGAGGAGCTGCGCGTCAGCTTCTTTGCCCAGCAGCTCGGTACGCCGTATCCGATTTCCGATAAGCGTATTCTGCAGGCGATGGAGCAGATTTCCGGTTAAAACCCTTGCCCGGTGGCGCTGCGCTTACCGGGCCTACGGGTGCGAAATGTAGGCCGGGTAAGGCGAAGCCGCCACCCGGCTTTTTTTCACCCGTTCACCATCGCCAGCGTAAACCCATCCCACCCCTTAATCCCCACCGTTTGCAGCGCGGTGGCGGTTAAGCGCGGGTTATCTCCAGTCATCTCGATAAAACGCCGCACGCCCATCACGCGCGCGTCGTCGCTTTGCCCGTTAATTACCTCGCCGCCGCGGACCACGTTATCACCGATAATCACCGTACCGGGACGGGAGTAGTGCAGGGCCCATTCCAGATAGCCGGGATTGTTTGGCTTATCGGCATCAATAAAGATCAGGTCGAACGGCGGAACGTCACCGAAATTCTCCAGCGAGCTCAGGGCCGGGCCTTCAATTAATTCAATGCGTTCGTTTAGCCCCGCCAGGTGAATATTCTGGCGCGCAACGCTGGCATGCGTGGGATCGGCCTCAAGCGTAATTAGCTTACCGTCCGGCGGCAGGGCGCGCGCCATCCAGATTGAGCTGTAGGCGCCCAGCGTCCCAATCTCAAGAATGCGTCTTGCCTGCGTCATACGCACGAACAGCGCCAGCAGTTGCCCCTGATTGGCCGCGACATCGTGTTCAGGCAGCCCGGCGCGTTTGTTGTTTTCCAGAACCTGATTCAGTACGTCATCGTCAGGAATAAGGGAAGAAATCATGTAATTATCGACTGCAGACCACTGTTGTTGCATAGAGTGACTCCTGAGGGTAATCGCCGGGTGGCGCTACGCTTACCCGGCCAACATATTCTCCCGTAGGCCCGGTAAGCGTAGCGCCACCGGGCAGGTCTTCAGGCACTGACCCAACCGCCCCCCAGCGCTTTATACAAATCAATCTGCGCCAGCAGCAGGTTATTTTTCACCTGTACCACGCTGGTCTGCACCGAGAACAGTGTTCGCTGCGCGTCCAGCACGTCCAGATAAGAGGAGTAGCCGTTGCGATAGCGATTCTGCGCAATGCGCAGCGTCTCCTGCGCCACATTCTGCTGAGCAAGCAGTTCCGTCAGCTGTTCCTGATAGCGCGTAATAGCATCAAGGCTGTCATTCACCTCAGCAAACGCGTTACGCACGGTTTTTTCGTAGCTGTACAGCGCCTGATTACGCTGGGACTGGGAAATATCCACCTGTGCATTCAGCGCCTGACGGTTCAGCAGCGGCGCAAGAATACTGCCGCCAACGCTCCACAGCTGGAGCGGATTATCCAGTAAGCCTGACAGGGTGCGATCCTGTACCGATCCGGTTGCCGTGAGGTTGATCGACGGCAGCAGGCTGGCGCGGGACGCGGCAAGCGTCGCGTCTGCCGCCACCAGCTGACGTTCAGCCTGGACGATGTCCGGGCGGCGGTTTAACAGCGTGGAAGGCAGTTGTGACGGCAGCTTCAGCGGCGTCAGTAAGTCGAAATTTTCACTGCGGGCCACATCGCCTGGATTGCTTCCGAGCAGCAGGCTTAGCGCGTTTTCCTGTTGCGTAATTTGATGCTGCAACAGTGGAACCTGCGCCCGTGTAGAACGCAGTTCTGAGTCGGATTGCATCAGTTCCAGACGTGAGCTGTAGCCCGTCTCAAACTGGCGTTTAGCGAGATTGAACGCCTCTTCGCGCGACTTTAGAGTGGACTCGGTGACGCGCAGCTGTTCATCCAGCGAGAGCAGGGTGACATACCCGGCGGCCACCGACGACGCAACGGTTAAATCCGCGGCGACGGCAGCGGCTTTTTGCGCCTCCAGCGACGCCTCGGCAGCATTGGCGGTGCTGCGGTTGACGCCCCAGATATCAACATCGTAGCTGGCGGTCAGGCTGCCTTTATACAAGGTGCTGTAAACGGGCAACCCCGTAGCGGCGGATTGCGAGCGGGCGCGTGTGCCCGTTACGCCCGCATCCAGGGACGGGAACAGGCTGCCGTCCGCAGCATAAACTCGCGCCTGATACTCATTAATCCGCTCGCGGGCAATCAGTACGTCGCTGTTGTTTTTAAGCGCCTGCTCTACGTAGCGGTTCAGGTTGCTGTCGTGAAAATTCCGCCACCAGAGCTGCTCGGTCGGGCTGTTCGGCCCCGACGCGGCGCGCCACTGGGCGGGGATTTGCAGTGACGATGTTGCAGGTTCAACGTCAACCGACTGGCATCCGGCCAGCATCGCCGCCACGACCAGGCTGGCTAATGGGCGAAGGGTCATTGCTTCGCCTCCCGCGTATCAATCGTCACCTGCACCGACATGCCGGGGCGCAGCAGTTTGTACTCTTCCGGTTTCCCAAGCACTTCAATACGCACCGGAATACGCTGCGCGATTTTAACAAAGTTGCCCGTGGCGTTATCCGGCGTGATGGCGCTGAACTCCACGCCCGTCGCCGGTGAGATACTCTCCACGCGGCCCTGATACGCTTTGTCGTTCAGGGCATCGACGGTGAATTTTACCGGCTGACCGACGCGTAGCTCCGCCAGCTGCGTCTCTTTGATATTGGCGATCACCCAGTGCTGCGGCGGAACCAGCGTGGTGAGGTGCGTCCCGGCGGTCACATAGGCACCCAGACGAACGGCAATCTGGCCAAGCTGACCGTCGCGCGGGGCGATAATGCGGGTGTTTTGCAGGTCAATCTGCGCCAGCTCCAGCGCCGCTTTGGCGTTTTCAACATCCGCCTCCAGCGCGCCGCGATTGACAATCACCGTCTGCAGATCCTGACGCGACATCTCAAGCGTGGCTTTGGCCTGATCGATATCCGCGCTGCCCTGAGCCGCGCTGGCGAGCGCCGCGTCACGCTCGCGAATAGAAAGGGAACCGTCAGCCGTCAGATCCTTCACGCGCTTTAAATCTGCCTGCGTTTTCAGGCTCTGGGCGCGCGCATTTTTCAGCGCCGCGTCGTTTTTGGCGATCGTCGCTTCGGCGCTTTTACGCTGCTGCAGGTTATTATTGAGTGCGGCAATTTTCATCGCCAGCTGCGCCTCGGCCTGATGGACGCGCTGTCGATAGATACGATCGTCGATCTGAAACAGCACCTCGCCTTTTTTAACCTGCACAAAGTCCTGAACGTTCACCTCGGTGATATAGCCATTCACCTGGGGGCTGATAAACGTCGTCTGGCCGCGCACGTAGGCGTTGTCGGTAAACTGTGCGTGGCGGGTGAACGGCGGCAGCTGCCACGCATAGAGGATCACCAGTACGCCGACAATACCGATGGCAGCGGCGGTGAATACGGAAACAATGCGCACATTTTTGCGGGTGTTGGCCTGCTCTTTGGCGGCATCCTGCTGACTCATAAACTCTCCAGAAATAGTTCAATTATTTGTTGCCGGTGGCATTCTTCAGCGCCATACGGGCAGTGATGCGCAGGCGCAACAGGCGCCATAAAATCCAGACCAGCGTGGCGGCGGCAATGCTCGCCGTCAGCAGATAAGTATCGTTGTAAGCCAGAATGTTTGCTTCCAGGGTGGTGACGGTTTGCAGTTGCGTTATCGCCTGAGTACCCAAAAGCGAGCTGTCGCCGATCAGGCTCTGGTACATCTGGGTGTAAGCCTGAATGCGTTCATTCACCAGCGGGTTCAGCGTGGTGAGCTGATCGGCCAGCAGGCTGGAGTGGTACTTCTCGCGCCAGGTCTGAAAGGTGCCGAGGATAGCGGAGCCCAGCAGGCCGCCAATGTTCTGGCTCATGCCAAACATCACCGAGAAGCTGACCAGATTGCGCGGGTCGGCGATCACCCCACCGATGGCCGCCAGCATCGCGGGCGCCAGGAAGAAGGCGCTGCCGAAGCCGAGCAGGAACTGACTTAACATCAGCTGATCCGGACGCGTCAGGTTGTTGGACTGGCTGTCCAGCAGTGAGGCGATAATCATCAGCGCCAGCGAGGTGATGATTGGCCACGCCAGTTTCGTGGGCTTGATGGTGAGACAGCTGGTGACGATCCCGCAGACGATCCCGGCGAAAATGGACCATGCCAGGTGGGTCATCTGCTCATTCTGTAACCCCACGTACTGCAGCCAGCCGATGACGCCGGTGTTTTGCTCCGCCAGCACGATGCGGATCAGCAGCATGATCAACCCTAAACGGACGATGCTGCCGCTCGAGAGCCAGCGGGTGTTCAGCAGCGGGTTGGCGCGGTTATGTTCGAACACAATGGCGGAAACAATCAGCACCAGCGATAGCGCCAGCGACCAGCCAATCCAGGGGGCTTCAAACCACCAGTCCAGACGGCCCAGGGACAGAACTGCGCACAGCAGCGCCACGCCGGGCGCCAGCAAAAAGAAGGTGATGAAATCTTTCTTCTCGAACACTTTTCGCCTGTCACCCGGCGGCAGCTTCAGCGCCATCACGCAGGCGAGCGAGATCAAGGCCAGACCCAGTTCGAAGAAGTAAAGCCCGCGCCATTCGTCAAGCTGCAACAGTTCGGTAGAAAACAGGCGCGCCAGCGGGATTGCCAGTGACGAGCCGGTGATGCCAATCGTCAGCGCTTTCAGGCGATGCTTCGCGGGCCACGCCTGGATCTGGTAGTAAATACCCAGTGAGCTGAGTGCGGCAGCGACCATGCCGTGCGCGGCGCGTACCATCAGCGCGGTGCTGAGATCGTTCACGAACAGGTGGAAAAAGGTCACCAGCACATACAGCACCAGAAAACCTTCCGTAAAGGCACGCAGGCCGTACTGCTGACGGAATTTTACCAGCAACAGGTTGATGGAAACGTTGGTCATTACATACACGGCGGGCAGCCAGGCGATTTCGGTTGACCACGCCCCGAAAGTGCCCTGAAGGTTTTGCAGATTGGCGGTGACGACCGCGTTACCCAGCGCACCCGTCAGACAGACCAGCAGGCCGACAACGCCGTAAGCAATCCGCTTGGGCGTAGGGTGTTCCGGGGTGGAGGGGGAACCCAGCAGGGCGGGCTTCTCATGTGGCTGCCACTCGCGAGGAGCATAAGGATCGCGTTCGGGCAGGCGCATAACGTTGTTTACCTTAGAAAAAATGTAATGATTAGAGGGCTAATGATTCTACGTCTGACGCAAATCATAATTCAAGTGAATATGATTATCGCATGTTAATCAAATGTTGAGGGGACGCTTGAACAAAAAGAGCGGCCCGGGAGGGCCGCTGGACATTCAGATGTGGTCAGGTTGCGCCTGGACGGCGGGGGTTGGTTTGACCCGGCTGGCGCAGAAAATGGCGATCATCGAAATAACGACCGTTACCGCCAGATACCAGGCTACCGGCACCCAGTCGCCGTCATATTTCGCCAGCAGACCGGTGGCGATCAGCGGGGCGGTTCCGCCTGCCAGCGCGGCACCTAGCTGATACCCGAGGGTGATGCCAGTGTAGCGCACGTTGGCACTGAAAATTTCAGAGCAGAGGGTGCCGAGCACTGCCGTTACCGGCGCCCAGAGCACGCCAAACGCGATGACGGTGGCGAGGACAATGCCCCAGGTCGTGCCGGTATTGAGTAGCATAAACCACGGGACGATAAACAAGCCGAGCATGAAGACGCTGATCGCGTACATGCGCTGACGGCCTATTTTATCGGAGAGCAGCCCCATCAACGGGATCATAATGGTGGCAACCAGCGCGCCCAGCGTCACGGCTTCCAGCGCCTGAGATTTTTGATACGTCAGCGTGGTGGTGGCATAGCTCACCACAAACGTCGAGAAGATATAGAACGGCGCGGTTTCTACCACCTTCAGACCGGCGGCAATTAACACTTCACGCCAGTGGTGTTTCAGGGTATCGCGCAGGGGCGCTTTCGCTACCTGGCCCGATTGTTTTACTTTCTGGAAATCAGGCGTCTCGTCGATGTCCTTACGGATCCACAGCCCGATCAAGACCAGAATTGAGCTGAGCAGGAAAGGGATGCGCCATCCCCAGGAGAGGAAATCTTCCTCACTGAACAGCGTCATCAGCGAGACGATAAAGGTCGCCATCAGCATGCCGATGGTGACGCCCGCCTGCGGAATACTGCCGAAAAAGCCTTTGCGTTTTTCAGGCGCGTATTCGTAGGCCAGCAGCAGCGCGCCGCCCCATTCACCTCCAATGCCCATGCCCTGAATGATGCGCATCAGGATCAGCAGGGCGGGAGCCCACATGCCAATCATGTCATAGGTGGGGAGCAGGCCGATCGTGACGGTTGCACCTCCCATTAATGACAGCGTCAGCACCAGCGTTTTTTTGCGCCCGATACGATCCCCGATGTGGGCGAAGAGAACACCGCCAATAGGGCGGATAAAAAAAGTCAGCGAGAACGAGAGATAAGAGAGGATTAGCCCAATAACCGGGTCAACCATCGGGAAGAAAATTTTGTTAAACACCAGCGCGGCGGCAGTGCCATAGAGAAAATAGTCAAACCATTCAATGGAACTGCCGGTGAGGCTGGCAATCAACACCTTCTTGTTTTTTCGTAAAACCGCTGTCGTACTTTCATGTTGTGTCATGACCCGAAGCTCCGCCACGTAGAGGGTGAAAGCGGTGTCACCTGGCGCGCTTCAGGTGCAACCCGCAGGAATGAAAAAGGTTGTAAAATTGTTAAGCAACTTAGGGTTGGATGTTGTGTTTGGCAAGTGAAGGGCGTGCGTGACTGGTCAGATCACGGTGAATTAAGCAGCGGCTGGTGCTTTTGACGGGGGTTTGACTGGCATGAAGTTTTGTAAGTCGGATAATCAAAAGCATAACATGCAGGTGCAACCCAATTGTTTTTGGATGTTTCTGGTTATTTCAAAAAAATGACAGAAATGCCGAATAACGGGCGTTTTGGCTTTCGGAGAGATCCCCTGTTCAGCCGCGACGCATGCAGTACTCTGAACCAAAACGCTGTAAGGAGGTAACGATGACACTGGCACTTTTTCCTTGTCTGCCTGGATCCACCCTGAATGCCGTCAACACCGTCGGGGCGTGGCTTGCGCAGGACGATCGACGCACCCCGCCTGTTGATATCCTCATTCTGGCGGGGAATGCGGTCATTCCTGCGATTGATGCAGCCTGTAGAATTGCGGCCGAACAGGACGTCCCGCTGCTGATCAGTGGCGGTATCGGGCACTCAACCACCTTCCTTTATGCCGCCGTGGCGAAACATCCGCGTTATAACACCCTTCCCACCACCGGACGGGCCGAGGCGGCAATCCTCGCCGATATCGCACGTGAGTTCTGGAACATTCCGGCAGATAAAATCCTGATAGACGATCAGTCAACGAACTGTGGCGAGAACGCCCGGTTTAGCTGGCACATGATGAAGCAAAAGGGCCTGAACGCCGGGCGCGTCCTCGTGGTACAGGACCCGACCATGCAGCGCCGCACGATGGCCACCTTTGCTCGCGTTTGCCGGGACGAAGCCGTTTCACCGGAATGGATAAGCCATCCCGGCGTGACGCCGGTGCTGCAAAACAGTGAAGACGGCTTAGCATTTAGCGGCGGTGGCGAAGGGCTCTGGCCGGTGGAACGCTATTTGTCGCTGGTGCTGGGGGAACTGCCGCGCCTGCGGGACGACATTAACGGCTACGGCCCGGCGGGGCGTGACTTTATTGCGCACGTGGACATTCCTGATGAGGTGGAGAACGCGTGGGCCATTCTGCGTAATGACGCCATCCTCACCGACGCGCTGGTCAGCCGTTCTCTGCTGTAGCCATCTGCCCGTTTGCGCCAGGTTTTACGCAAACGGGCATTTAATGTTGCCAGTTTGTGATTGCAGAGATTGGCTGACCCGTTTCTTTTTTGAGATATCTCACAAAAACAGCCTAATAGGATAGGAAATCGTCCCTGGAATTATAGTTTTTAACAATGCATTTACTTGTCAAAAACAGTGTAATTACAGGAGCAGGTCATGACAGTACCCGTACAACATCCTATGTATATTGATGGACAGTTTGTTGCCTGGCAGGGTGATGCCTGGATTGATGTGATCAACCCGGCGACAGAGGAGGTCATTTCCCGTATTCCCGATGGTCGTGCTGAAGATGCGCGCAAGGCCATCGACGCCGCTGAGCGTGCCCAGCCTGACTGGGAAGCCTTACCCGCCATCGAACGCGCCAGCTGGCTGCGCAAAATCTCTGCCGGGATCCGCGAACGCGTCAGTGAAATCAGCGCGCTGATTGTCGCCGAGGGCGGCAAAATCCAGCAGCTGGCAGAAGTTGAAGTGAACTTTACCGCAGACTACATCGACTATATGGCCGAATGGGCGCGCCGCTACGAAGGCGAAATTGTCCAGAGCGACCGTCCGGGGGAGAATATCCTGGTCTTTAAACGCGCCCTGGGCGTGACCACCGGGATCTTGCCGTGGAACTTCCCGTTCTTCCTGATTGCCCGCAAGCTGGCTCCGGCACTGATTACCGGCAATACCATCGTGATCAAACCCAGTGAGTTCACGCCGAATAACGCCATCGCGTTCGCCAAAATTGTCGATGAGATCGGTCTGCCGAAAGGCGTCTTCAACCTGGTTCTGGGGCGCGGGGAAACCGTGGGCCAGGAGCTGGCGGGCAACCCGAAGGTGGCGATGGTCAGCATGACCGGCAGCGTGGGGGCGGGTGAGAAGATCATGGCGGCGGCGGCGAAAAACATCACCAAAGTGGCGCTTGAGCTGGGCGGCAAAGCGCCAGCCATTGTGATGGACGATGCGGATCTGGAGCTGGCTGTGAAAGCCATTGTGGACTCCCGCGTCATTAACACCGGGCAGGTTTGCAACTGCGCCGAGCGCGTCTATGTACAAAAAGGCATTTACGACCGTTTCGTCAACCGTCTGGGCGAGGCGATGAAAGCGGTGCAGTTTGGCAACCCGGCTGAACGTGCTGATATTGCAATGGGACCATTGATCAACGCTGCCGCCCTTGAGCGCGTGCAGCAGAAGGTGGCGCGTGCGGTACAGGAAGGGGCGCGAGTCGCGCTCGGCGGCAACGCCGTTGAGGGAAAAGGGTACTACTATCCGCCAACGCTGCTGCTGGATGTACGTCAGGAGATGGCCATCATGCATGAAGAGACCTTTGGTCCGGTGTTGCCGGTCGTGGTCTTCGACACGCTGGAAGAGGCGCTAAAGATGGCTAACGACAGCGACTACGGTTTGACCTCGTCTATTTATACCCGGGATCTGAACGTGGCGATGAAAGCGATTAAGGGGCTGAAATTCGGCGAAACCTATATCAACCGCGAGAACTTCGAAGCCATGCAGGGCTTCCACGCGGGCTGGCGCAAGTCAGGGATTGGCGGGGCGGACGGTAAACATGGTCTGAATGAATATCTGCAGACGCAGGTTGTCTATTTGCAGTCTTAAGATGAACATCCCCTCTCCGGTGAGAGGGGATTTTAGGTTACAGCGACGCGTATTTATCCAGCGTACGCACCAGCTGCGTGACGAAACCGTACTCGTTGTCATACCAGGCAACGGCTTTCACCAGCTGAACATCCCCGGCTTCGGTCACTTCGGTCTGCGTGGCATCAAACACCGAACCATAATGGGAGCCGATCACGTCTGAAGAGACAATCTCTTCATCGGTATACCCAAAGGATTTATTGCCGAGCGTCGCTTTTTTCAGCGCGGCGTGGATCTCCTCAACCGTCACTTTTTTCTCCAGAATCGCCACCAGCTCCGTCACCGAACCGGTTTTCACCGGCACGCGCTGGGCGTGACCCTTCAGTTTGCCGCTGAGCGCGGGGATCACCAGACCAATGGCTTTCGCAGCCCCGGTGGTGTGCGGAATGATATTTTCCGCCGCCGCGCGTGAAGCGCGAAGATCCTTCCCGCGTGGGCCGTCCACCAGCGCCTGCGTCCCGGTGTAGGCGTGAATGGTCGTCATCGTGCCCACCTTAATGCCAAAGGCATCGTTCAGGGCTTTAGCCAGCGGCGCGAGGCAGTTTGTTGTGCAGGAGGCGACAGAGACGATGGTATCGCTGGCATCGAGCGTGTCGTCATTCACGTTGAACACAATGGTTTTCATCTCACCCGCAGGCGCGGAGATCAGCACCTTTTTAGCGCCTGCATCCAGATGGGCGCGGGATTTTTCTTCAGAGGTATAAAAACCGGTGCATTCGACGACGATATCCACGCCTGCCGTTTTCCACGGAATATGTTTAGCCTCTTTTTCGGCGTAAACCGAAATCGATTTTCCATCAACAATCAGCGAGTCTTCCGTGAAATCCACGCTCCATGGAAAACCGCCGTAGTTGGAATCGTGTTTGAGCAGATAGGCAAGCACCTTCGGCGAAGTGAGATCGTTAATAGCGACGACGGTGTTGCTGTCCTGGGTTTCAAGAAGGCGACGCAGGACAAGGCGTCCGATGCGTCCAAAACCGTTAATACCAATTTTACTCATCGTATTCTCCTGGTGGACATGTCGATGCGACAGTTGAACTCATCCAGGCTTAGACTATGAAGGGCCCGGCGGCAATTGAAGATGCTTCATGCGCGGGGAAGTATTTGAAAAACCATACAGAAAACTTAATGAATTTTTAAGGAAAGCGGATTATGTTGGCGCTGTATTTGTCATTTATCAGGAAATCACATGCGCACTAAATATACAGGCCTGCAGATAGGTATTCACTGGCTGGTGTTTCTGTTAGTTATCGTGGCCTACTGCGCCATGGAATTCAGAGGCTTTTTTCCGCGAACCGCTCGCCCGCTGATTAACATGATCCACGTTTCCTGCGGGATCTCCATCCTGGTACTGATGGTGGCACGCCTGCTTATTCGTCTCAAATACCCGGCTCCGCCCATTCAGCCAAGACCGAAAGCGATGATCACCGGCCTGTCGCACCTTGGACACCTGATCGTTTACCTGCTGTTTATTGCATTGCCGCTGATTGGCATTGTGATGATGTACAACCGGGGCAATGACTGGTTTGCCTTTGGTATGGTGATGCCGCATGCGGCGGAAGGGAATTTTGACCTGGTGGATGCGCTGAAAGAGTGGCACGTCACGCTGGCCAATTTGGGCTATTTCGTGATTGGTCTTCACGCCCTTGCGGCGCTGATGCATCACTATTACTGGAAAGATAATACCCTCCTGCGCATGATGCCGAAAAAGCGTTCATAGTCTTTAACGCTTGCCGGGGGCGGCCTACATTTGCATCGTAGGCCGGGTAAGGCGTAGCCGCCACCCGGCTTGTTTTTTAACGCAGCAGAGCACGCTCTTCAGCTGTTAATTCCAGCGTCTGGGTTGACCCTGTTTCAGATGACCTTACCGCCGCTTCCAGCACCGCCATTACCGCCAGCGCTTGAACCGGATGAACCGGGTTCTCGATTTTGCCCGTCAGCGCATCACGCACGTTAATGTAATACTGGCGCTGATCGCCTTTCGGTGTCGTTATCGTCTGCGGTTCGCCATCAGCCCCGAAGAACACCATACTGTCGCTGTCTTCGCCCCAGGTTTCACTGCCGGGCGTCACCCCTGAGAGCAACTGCGCTTCCTGCTGATCGATTCTGGCTTTTACCACGCTGCCCTTGTCCCCGTGGACGGTAAAGCGCGCCGTACCGCCAGCCACCAGCATGCTGGCGTGCAGAACAACCTTATGCTCAGGGTAGTTTAAGACCACGTGCGCCCAGTCATTAATCTCTGCGCCATCACGCAGCGTTGCGATATTCCCCTGAACTGACTCTGGCAGGCCAAAGAGCTGTAGCGTCTGGTCAATCAGGTGAGGACCCAGATCAAACCACAGACCGCTCCCGGGGACGTTCTGCTCACGCCAGCGCACGCGCACTTCCGGGCGGAAGCGGTCAATATGCGATTCCAGGTGTTTAACCTTTCCGAGCGTGCCTTGCTCAATAATCTGCTTAATGCCGAGGAAGTCACTGTCCCAGCGGCGGTTGTGGAAGACGGAGAGCAGAAGCTGCTTTTCATCCGCCAGCGCAATCAGGTCGCGGGCTTCCTGCATGTCGAGGGTAAAAGGCTTATCCACGACCACGTGTTTACCCGAGTTCAGGGCCAGCGTCGCCAGCGGGGCGTGCGTGGCATTGGGGGAGGCAATCACCACCAGATCGATATCAGGATGCTGAATGGCCTCTTCCGGTGTCGCCACCACCTGTACGTCCGGCAGATCGCGTTTAACCTTCTCTTCATCACGAGAAGAGACCACTGCCAGCGTAATCCCGTCCACGGACTGGATCAGCGGGGCATGGAAGGTTTTACCGACAAATCCATACCCGATCAGCGCAATGTTGATTGTTTGAACGTTACTCATGACCTTCTCCACGTTAATTTGCGCACACCGTAACCTGCAATGCGCTATGGTCCCCAAGCTCAGGCCAGGGACGATCTAAAAAGAGTTGTTGAATGCTGGATAACCCGGAAACCAGATACGGCTCGCAGCGGTTAATTTTCAGGTGATCGGCGACAATCCAGTGCGCATGGCTTGCGTCGAGCATCGCGCGTTTCACCTCGGCATCCGCTTCTTTACCGGCGCTCAAGCCGAGTTCAGCATGAATAGCGCACGCCCCAAGAATGGCGATATCTGCCCGATAACGGGACAGCAAAGACAACGTGGCGCTTCCGGCAAACAGTCGCTGCTTATGGTCCCATTTCCCGCCGAGCAGGATCAGTTCAATGTCTTCCCGGTCACTAAAATGCTGGGCGATATCCAGCGAGGGGGTAATAACGGTGAGCGGCCCCTGAAGAAATGTGGCGACGGCCATCACCGTGCTTCCGGCATCCAGAAACAGAGTGGAGCCCGGTGGAACCTGCTGTGCGACCTGTTTACCCAGGCGCTGTTTGGTTTCCGGCAGCAGCGTATTCCGGCCCTGACGATTCATGGCGGAGAGGTTGAGCGCGATGGCTCCGCCGTGGTTCTTCTGCGCAAGGCCCTGGTTTTCCAGGTCGGTCAGATCCCGACGGATGGTATCCGCCGAAACCTGCAGCTTTTCGGCCAGTTCGGTGATGCTGGCCTGGCCTTGCTCGCTGAGGATATCCAGGACGTAGCGTTGACGAGCGGTTTTGTGCATGGGAGTACATTCCTGCAAAATATCGCAATAGTTTGCATAATACAGCATTTTGACGCAGAGAGAAGGGGAATGTGGTCATGACGGTGTACCGCAGGGTGATGATTCAGATGAGTGATTATTAAAATTGTATTAAGCAGGTATAAAAAAGCCGTTTTGAATGTGAAGCATAATGTTATTGTTATGTTTTATTTAACGATTTGGATTATGTAACCAGGTTATTGCCATTGCGTGGTGTTAAAGTCTATTAAAATTAACCAATATAGAGTTTAACTCTTTTAATTTATTTTTATAAAGCTTTTAATTCTGAATATACCCCTTTGGTTACTTAAATTGACACTTCTTTGAAAATCTTTGTGTCTGACCCGCTCCGAAATTAACGCAAAATTGTGCACAGAAAGAATTAAGAATTTTCCTTAGATAACAGGGGGTTTATATGTTTCATCTGAAAGGATACTTTTAGGGTTTTGTCCAGAAACCTCATATTTTTTCTTGCTTGTAACACCACATTAACATTGTGGGTGTAGTGGGCTATACCACATTTTGTTATGCTGCTAACCAGTTTAAGAAATAAGTAAATTCTTAATTAAAATAAGGCGCAGGCAGATCTCATCTCCAATGGAAATGGGTATGGGGATTATTACCTAAATTCAGCACGGTAGCTAAATAAGATATTTGTCTAATTATCTATACCTCTTTTTGGGTATTTGCTTGAGTATCACTCAGAGTCAGGGAGATAACATGACGATATTACGAAAGCCTATGTTACGCCGATTTACAGCAGCACTGGCATTCATTTCATTAGCCATAAATACGGCGTACGCCAATAGTAATCAGGTGGGTATTGCCCCGGTGGCAACAACAACCTTAAAAGAAAGTATTCTTTTTGCTATCGATCGCGACCCGTCAATTAGTCAGCAGGCCGCGCAATTAGGTATTGGCCAGGCACAAATAGATGAAGCGCGCAGCGGCTGGATGCCGCAAATAGCATTGAACGGAAGTACAGGGCACAGCCAGACCACCGATTCCAGCGGGTCGCTGAAGAATTCAGCCGCCTGGGGGCTGAGCCTGACGCAGTTGCTGTACGATTTTGGCAAAACCAATAACAGCATCAGCCAATCTTCCGCCCAGCGTGATAGCTACCGCTATCAGCTGATGGGCACGCTATCGGACGTGGCGGAAAAAACGGCGCTGAGCTATGTAGAGGTCAAACGCTATTCCGATCTGCTGCAGGCGGCAATAGATAACGTGCAGGCGCTCAAAAACGTCGAACAGCTGGCAACGCTGCGCGCAGACGCGGGCGTGAGTTCCACCTCCGATGAGCTCCAGACCCGCACGCGTATTGCCGGCATGCAGGCGACGGTCGCGCAGTATAACGCCGCCTTAAACAGCGCGCGCGCAAGGCTTGCGGTATTAACCGGGATGCAGGCAGACGCCTTTTCGCCAGTGCCTTCGAACCTCGCGGTTGAGCCAGATTCGCTCAATCGTATTGATTATTCGTTAATACCGGCTGTGATGGCCGCGCAGAACATGGAACGTTCGGCCCAGTATGGCGTGGAAACGGCGAAGTCCCAGCACTGGCCGACGTTAAGCCTGAAAGGGGGACGCACCCGTTACGAATCGGACAACCGTTCATACTGGGACGACCAGATACAGCTCAACATCGATGCTCCGCTGTATCAAGGGGGCGCGGTTTCCGCTCGCGTTCGGCAGGCGGAAGGCGCTCGGGCCATGGCCTCCTCTCAGGTCGATCAGGCACGTTTCGATGTTTTGCAAAAAGCCTCCGTCGCACAGGCTGACTGGACCGGCGCCCGGGGAAGAATGGAGGCCGGAAAACAGCAGCTGGAAAATGCCCTGCGCGCCCGCGATGTCTATAAAAATGAATATACCCTGAGCAAGCGGAGCATTAACGATTTGCTCAGCGTTGAACAGGATGTCTGGGCCGCCACCTCCGCAAAAATAATGGCTGAATATGACGGCTGGAGTTCGGCGATTAACTATGCTTCTGCGGTTGATAATTTGATGCCGCTTATCGGAATAGAGAAAAACGCTGCCGCAAAATTACCCGATTTGAGTTAAAAATAGACGCGTCGTTCTGCGCGAAATAAGTCTAACAATAATGGGTGTTTTTTCCCAGGGATAGCTACATCCATCTGGTGGATATATCCACAGGAATCCGTACACCTGCAAGGAGAGAATATGAGTAACGTAAAAGTTGTTGATGTCATCATTCGCAAAACGGCGGAGAAAACGAAATTAACCGGCGAAGGAAATCTGTCGGTATCCATTTCATCGCCGAGCGTGATTGAAATCCAGGGTTCTGCTCAGGACGTGGTGCGTTATGTCCGCCAGGGGAAAGACCTCCTGATTTATATGAAAGACGGCAGCGTGATTCGCTGTAATAACTATTTTGTAGAAGATCCAGAAACGCATAATCAGTCAGAGCTGGTGTTCAACGATAATCAGGAACTGACTCATATTTCTTTTGCCGATGCCGGGGAAGCGTCAGGCATGGCCGCGACTGAATTAACCGCGCAGGCCGCACCTATTAGCAGTATTGAGCCTTTCCTGGAGCAGGAAAGCGTATTAAGCGATGCGCCGTGGGGCTGGATTGCGGGAGCGGCCTTAGGCGGCGGTGCCATTGGCGCGCTGCTGGCTCACGGTGGTGACGGCGAAACTAAAACAAAAGTCATTGATAATACCCAGGAAGTTGAGAGCGCCACGCCGACCTTTTTGCTGACGGATAACGCGGGTGACAAGCAGGGCGTGCTGAGTGCAAAAGAGATCACGGACGACAACACCCCAACCTTTAGCGGTACCGGTCAGCCGGGCGCGACCATCCAGATCAAAGACAGCAGCGGCAGCACCATTGCCAGCACCATGGTCAGCAAAGACGGCACGTGGACGGTAATATTACCGACCCAGACGGACGGGGAGCACACGTGGTCGGTCGTGCAGATCGACGGCAGCAAAACCACCTCTGCGGGCAGCATCACCGTAACCGTATCAACGGCCGATGCCGCCGTGACGCTCGCCACCACGGCGGGCGATAACGTGATCAACGCCAGCGAACAGTCCGCGGGCTTCACGCTTTCCGGTGCCAGCAAAAACCTGGCGCAGGGAACGTCGCTGACCGTCACGCTGAACGGAAAAACCTATACCGCAGAAGTGGGTGCAAACGGCGCATGGAGCGTGAAGGTGCCTGCCGCAGACGCGCAGGCGCTGGGCGACGGCACCTGGACGGTCAACGTGAGCGGCAAAGACGCGGCGGGTAATATCGTGAGCGGCAGTCAGACGATTGGCGTCGATACCGTTGCGCCAGCGCTCTCCGTGAACACAATCGCGCAGGACAACATCATTAACGCCGCTGAACATAATCAGCCGCTGACGATCACCGGTAAAACCGATGCGGAAGCGGGCCAGATTGTGACGGTCACGCTGAACGGTAAAAATCACACGGCTACCGTGGGCAGCGACGGCACCTGGTCCGTCACGCTTCCTGCCAGTGACGTACAGGCGATGGCTAACGGCGGTCACACCCTGACGGTCAACGTCAGCGACAAAGCGGGCAACGGTTCTTCCACCACCGCCGATTTCACGGTTGATACCGCTGCACCCGTTGTGACGATCAACACCGTCGCGGGTGACGACATTCTGAATACCAGCGAGCAGGGCCAGGCGCAGATCATTTCCGGGCAGGCGAGCGGCGCGGCGGCAGGCGACGTGGTGACCGTGACCGTCGGCGGCCAGACCTTCACCGGCGTGGTGCTTGCCGACGGCAGCTGGAGCGTCGGCGTGCCAGCCTCCGTCATCGGCGCGCTCGGTGAGGGCAGCCACACGATTTCTGTCTCCGTTACCGATGCGGCAGGCAACACCGGCAGCACGACGCACGGCGTGACGCTGAGCGGCAGCCCGCCGGAATTCACGATTAACGCTATCAGCCAGGATAACGTCCTGAACGCGCAGGAGGCCATGCAGCCCCTGAGCCTGAGCGGCACCAGCAACCTGCCGAACGGCAGCGCCATCACCGTCACGTTAAACAACGTTAACTATCAGGCCACGGTTGAAAACGGTATCTGGACGGTTAAGGTGCCGGTTTCTGACGTGCTGAATCTGGCGAACACCCTTTATACCGTCAGCGTCAGCGGCACCGACAGCGTGGGTAACAGCGGTTCTGCCGAGGCGAATCTGCTGGTGGACACCGTGCTGCCGCAGGTCATTATCAATACGTTTGCGGGCGACAACCTGGTCAATAATGCCGAAGCGGGCGTCGATCAAACCCTCAGCGGTCGCGTTACCGGCGCGGCGGCGGGCGATACCGTCTCCATCACCGCAGGCGGCAAGAGCTACACCGCAACGGTTGGCAGCGATCTGACCTGGAGCGTGAAAATCCCGTCAGCGGATCTTCAGGCGTTCGGCGACGGTGATTTAACCTTTACCGCATCGGTGACCAATGGGCACGGCAATACCGGTACCGGCGAGCGTGATATCAATATCAACGCTGAACTGCCGGGTCTGCGCGTGAACACCATCTCCGGCGATGACGTCATCAACGCCATTGAACAACAGCAGGATTTGAGCGTCACCGGCTCCAGTAGCCATCTGGCCGCGGGCACGCAGATTATCGTCACCATCAACAACGTTGAGTACGTCACCGCGGTGAACGCCAGCGGTAACTGGCAGATCGGCGTTCCGGCGGCGGACCTGCAGGCCTGGACGGCGGGCGGCATGACGGTTAGCGTCAGTGCTGAAGATGCCTGGGGCAATACCGTTGCGGCTGAACATCCGATTGAACTCGATCTGAACGCCGTGGCGGTCACTATTGATACCGTCTCCGGCGACGACCTGCTGAACGCTGCGGAAAAAGGCGCGGACTTAACCCTGTCCGGCCAGACGCAGGGCGTGGAAGCGGGGCAGACCGTGGTGGTGAAATTCGCCGACCAGACCTTTACTGCACAGGTTCAGCAGGATGGCTCCTGGAGCCTGAAGGTTCCGGCCAGCGCCATGGAAACCCTGACCGACGGGCGCGCGCAGGTAAGCGTCAGCGTTACTAACGTCAGCGGTAACAGTGCCGACGCCGCGCGCGTGGTCACGGTGGATACGCAGCCGCCGGCGATTACGCTCGATAACCTGACCGACGACAACATCATCAATGCGGCTGAAGCGCAGCAGGATTTGGCCTTAAGCGGTACCAGCACTGCGGAAGCGGGACAGACGGTCACCGTGACGCTGAACGGCAAAACGTATCAGACCACGGTTCAGGCGGACGGTACGTGGCAGCTGAGCGTGCCTGCGGCCGACGTGGGGGCCCTCACGGATGGCATCGTTACCGTGACGGCAACCGTCAGCGACGTGGCGGGCAACAGCAGCAGTGCCGATCGCGTGGGACTGGTGGACGCCACCGTACCGCAGGTGACCATTAACGACTTTGTCACCGACACCAACACCGTTAACCAGCTCGCCCATTCGCAGGCGCAGATCCTGAGCGGCTCCGTCACCGGTGCGGCAGCGGGCGATCGGGTGACCATCACTATTAACAGCGTCGATTACACCACCGTGGTGGATGCTGCGGGGAACTGGAGCCTTGGCCTGCCCGCGTCTGTCGTGCAGGGGCTGGCGGACGGCACCTGGACAATCGACGTCTCCGTGACCGACCGTTCCGGCAATACCGGCAGCAGTTCACTGGATGTGGTGGTGAATACCGTGACGCCTGTTATTGGTATCAACACGCTGGCGGCAGACGACGTGATTAACGCGACCGAGAAGGGCGAAGATCTGCTGCTCACCGGCACCAGCAACCAGCCGGAAGGCACACGCGTCAGCGTTAACCTGAACGGCATCAACTACACCGCCACCACCGACGCCAGCGGTAACTGGAGCGTGACCGTACCGGCCTCGGCCTTAAGCGCGCTGGGAGAAGCCCATTACACCGTGACGGCGAGCGTAACGGATAACGTAGGAAACAGCGCCTCAACCTCACACGATGTGCTGGTGGACAGCTCGCTGCCGGTAGTGACGATCAACACCCTGGCGGGCGACAATATCGTTAACGCAGCGGAAGTGGCGGCAGGGCAAACCCTGACCGGTAAGGTGACGAATGCGGCGTCAGGTGACACTGTCACTATTGTCCTCGGCGGCCAGACATACACAGCAACCGTACAGGACGATCTCACCTGGAGCCTGCCGTTAAGCGAGAGCCAGCTAACCGCGCTCGGCAACGGCGATCTCACCGTATCGGCCAGCGTCACCAACGCGCACGGTAATACCGGTTCTTCTTCTCTCGACTTCACCATCGACGCTCAGCTTCCGGGACTGCGTATTGATACCGTGGCGGGCGATGACGTGATTAACGTGATTGAACACGCTCAGAACCTGATTGTCTCCGGTACCAGCACCGATCTGGCGGCGGGCAGCATCGTGACCCTGACCATCAACGGCAAAGATTATTCGGCCACCGTACTGGCGGACGGCACCTGGCAGGCGGCAGTACCGGCGGCCGATGTGTCCCAGTGGGCGGACGGTTCGCTGGATATCAAGGCAAGCGCGCAGGATGTTTCCGGCAACCCGGTGACTATCGGGACCGTCGTGGACGTCGATCTCGCGCCGGTCGCCATCACCATCAGCAGCGTGACCGACGATAACGTGCTCAACGCGGCGGAGAAAGGCCAGGACCTGGTGCTTTCCGGCACCTCCTCCAACGTTGAGGCGGGCCAGACCGTGACCATCACCTTCGCGGGTAAAACATATACCACCACGGTGGAGGCCAACGGCGACTGGACCTACACCGTTCCGGCTGCCGATCTGAGCGGCCTGAAGGACGGCGACGCCAGCGTGCAGGTCAGCGTGACCAACGTGAACGGCAATTCGGCCTCTTCCGCGCAGGAGTTCAGCGTCGATACCACCGCGCCGACGGTGACCATCAACACCATCAGCAATGACAATATGCTGAACGCGGCAGAGGCGGCGCAGGATCTGACCCTGAGTGGCACCTCTACTGCCGAAGCAGGCCAGACGGTCACCGTGACCTTCAACGGCAATCAGTACGCCGCGCAGGTGCAGGCGGACGGCACCTGGACGCTCGACGTCCCGGCAGCTGACATGGCGGGCATTGCGGACGGCAATGCGGCGGTAACGGCGACCGTTTCCGACAAAGCGGGCAACCCGGCAAGCGCGGGTTCTTCCGTGCTGGTCGACACCACCGTGCCGCAAATCAGCTTCAACGTCGTGGCAAGCGACGACATCATTAATATTGCTGAACACGGCCAGGCGCTGATTGTCTCCGGAAATGTGAGCGGCGCGCAGGCGGGTGACGTCATCACCGTGACCCTGAACGGCAAAGATTACACCGCAATGCTGGACGGCTCCGGAAGCTGGAGCATCGGCGTTCCAGCCTCAGACGTTGGCGCACTGGCGAACGGTGACTACACCCTGAGCGCATCCATCACGGATAAAGCGGGTAACAGCACCACCGCAACGCATGACATTGACGTCTCCCTTACCGCGCCGGTTATCGACATCAACACCCTGGCGGGCGACGACGTGATTAACGCCACCGAGAAGGGTCAGGATCTGCTGCTCTCCGGTACCAGCAATCAGCCGGAAGGCACCACCGTTACCGTGACCCTCAACGGTATCAACTACACCGCGACCACCGACGCCAGCGGCAACTGGAGCGTGACCGTTCCGGCGGCAAACGTCTCCGCGCTGGGCGAAGCGAGCTACAGCGTGACGGCCAGCGTGACCGATACCGCAGGCAACAGCGCGAACACCAGCCACAGCGTGCTGGTCGACAGCTCTCTGCCGGTGGTCACCGTTGATACTCTGGCTGGCGATAACATAGTTAACGCGGCGGAAGTCACGGCGGGGCAAACCCTGACAGGTAAGGTCGCCAACGCGGCGGCGGGCGATACAGTCACCATTATCATTGGCGGCCAGACCTATACCGCTACCGTACAGGACGATCTCACCTGGAGCCTGCCGTTAAGCGAAAGCCAGTTAACCGCCCTCGGCAACGGCGATCTGACCGTATCGGCCAGCGTGACCAACGGCCACGGCAATACCAGCTCGTCGTCGCTGGACTTCACCATTGACGCCCAGTTGCCGGGCCTGCGTATTGATACCGTCGCGGGCGACGACGTTATTAACGTTATTGAACATGCGCAGAACCTGATTGTCTCCGGCACCAGCACCGACCTGGCCGCGGGCAGCACCGTTACCGTGACCATCAACGGTAAAGACTACGCAGCAACGATACTGGCGGACGGCACCTGGCAGGCGGTCGTGCCTGCGGCAGACGTGTCCCAGTGGGCTGACGGCTCGCTGACCATCAGCGCCAGCGCGCAGGATACCTCCGGCAACCCGGTCACCATTGGCGCCGTCGTTGATGTGGATCTCTCCGCGGTGGCAATCAGCATCAACAGCGTCACCGCTGACAACGTGCTTAACGCGGCGGAAAAAGGCCAGGACCTGGTGCTGAGCGGCACTTCCAGCAACGTTGAGGCGGGCCAGACCGTGACCGTCACCGTTGGCGGTAAAACATACACCACCACGGTGGACGCGAACGGCGACTGGACAACCACCGTTCCGGCGGCAGATTTGGCCGTCCTGAAGGACGGCGACGCCAGCGTGCAGGTCAGCGTGACCAACGTGAACGGCAATTCGGCCTCTTCCGCGCAGGAATTCAGCGTCGATACCACCGCGCCGACGGTCACCATCAACACCGTCAGCAGCGACAATATGCTGAATGCGGCTGAAGCGGCGCAGGACCTGACCCTGAGCGGCACCTCAAGTGCTGAAGCTGGCCAGACGGTCACCGTGACCTTCAACGGTAACCAGTACACCGCGCAGGTGCAGGCGGACGGCACCTGGACGCTCGACGTCCCGGCAGCTGACATGGCGGGCATTGCGGACGGCAATGCGGCGGTAACGGCGACCGTTTCCGACAAAGCGGGCAACCCGGCAAGCGCGGGTTCTTCCGTGCTGGTCGACACCACCGTGCCGCAGATTAGCTTCAACGTCGTGGCAAGCGACGACATCATTAACATCGCCGAACACGGCCAGGCGCTGATCGTCTCCGGCAGCGTGAGCGGCGCGCAGGCGGGTGACGTCATCACCGTGACCCTGAACGGCAAAGATTACACCGCGATGCTGGATGCATCCGGCAACTGGAGCATGGGTATTCCGGCGGCAGACGTGGGCGCGCTGGCGAACGGTGACCACACTATCTCTGCTACCCTCACCGACAGGGCGGGCAACAGCACCACCGCGACGCACGACGTGGACGTCTCCCTGACGGCACCAGTTATTGCCATCAACACCCTGGCGGGCGATGACGTGATTAACGCCACCGAGAAGGGTCAGGATCTGCTGCTCTCCGGTACCAGCAATCAGCCGGAAGGCACCACCGTTACCGTGACCCTCAACGGTATCAACTACACCGCGACCACCGACGCCAGCGGCAGCTGGAGCGTGACCGTTCCGGCGGCAAACGTCTCCGCGCTGGGCGAAGCGAGCTACAGCGTGACGGCCAGCGTGACCGATACCGCGGGCAACAGCGCAAACACCAGCCACAGCGTGCTGGTCGACAGCTCCCTGCCGGTGGTCACCCTTAATGCTATTGCCACCGACGACGTTATCAACGCAGCAGAAGTGGCCGCAGGCCAGACCCTGAGCGGGAAGGTTAGCGGTGCGGCAAGCGGTGACACTGTCACTATCAACGTTGGCGGCAACGCCTATACCGCCACGGTTCAGGACGATTTAAGCTGGTCGGTAAATGTTCCGTCTGACGTATTAACGGCGCTCGGCAACGGCGATCTGACCGTATCGGCCAGCGTCACCAACGGTCACGGCAACACCGGCACGGGCGAGCGTGACATCACCATTGATGCAAACCTGCCGGGCCTGCGCGTGGATACCGTGGCGGGCGATGATGTGATCAACAGCATCGAGCACGGGCAAAACCTGATCGTTACCGGCTCGAGCGAGGGGCTGGCTACAGGCTCTGCGCTGACCGTAACCATCAACGGTAAAACTTACGCAGCAACCGTTCTGGCGGACGGAACCTGGACGGCAGCGGTACCGGCAGCGGACGTCAGCGCGCTCAATGCGGGCACGGTCACCGTGACCGTTGAAGGGCAAAGCACGGCGGGTAACCCGGTCTCTATCGGCCACGATGTGACGGTGGATCTGGCGACGGTGGCCATCAGCATTGATGCCATTGCCACCGATGACGTGCTGAACGCGGCGGAAAAAGGCGCGGACCTGGTGCTTTCGGGTTCAACCAGCAATGTGGAAGAAAATCAGACCGTTTACATCACCTTCGGCGGAAAGTCCTACACCGCGACGGTGGATGCCAGCGGTAACTGGACGGCGACCGTCCCATCTGCTGATTTAGCTACCCTGAAAGATGGTGATGCCAGCGTGCAGGTCAGCGTGACCAACGTGAACGGCAACAACGCCTCGGCAGGGCGCGAATACAGCGTCGATGCCACCGCGCCAACGGTTTCCATTGAGATCGTCAGCGATAACAACATCATCAACGCGGCTGAAGCCCAGCAGGATCTGGACATCACCGGCGTGACCAACGCCGAAGCGGGCCAGACGGTTACGGTGACCTTGAACGGCGTGGACTACACCACCACCGTGCAGGCGAACGGCAGCTGGAGCGTTACCGTGCCGTCGGCGGATCTGGGCAACATTGTCGATGGAAATTACACCGTGATGGCGACCGTCTCCGATAAGGCGGGCAACCCGGCTTCGGCGGATCGCGATGTGCTGGTTGATACCACGATTCCGCAGCTGACGATCAACGTCGTCTCTGATGATGATGTGATCAACAGCGCAGAGCATGCGCAGGCGCTGATCGTGACTGGCTCCGTGACCGGCGCGGCAGC
The DNA here is from genome assembly GCF_025244905.1 of Enterobacter mori. Taxonomy (NCBI): domain Bacteria; kingdom Pseudomonadati; phylum Pseudomonadota; class Gammaproteobacteria; order Enterobacterales; family Enterobacteriaceae; genus Enterobacter; species Enterobacter mori. Next base: position 2,219,507 of record NZ_CP104285.1, read on the forward strand.
GGGCGATGTGGTCACCGTGACCATTAACAACAAATCTTACACCGCGACCCTGGACGCTTCCGGAAACTGGAGCGTGGGCGTACCTGCGGCTGACGTCAGCGCGTTGACCGCGGGGGATTACACCATTACCGCCGCGTTGACCGATAAAGCGGGCAACAGCAATAGCGCGACCCATGATGTGGAAGTGAACCTGACCGCGCCTGTACTGACCATCGACACCGTTTCCGGTGATGATGTCATTAACAGCACCGAGAAAACGCAGGATCTGACTATCACCGGTACGGCCTCTGGCCTGGCGGCGGGCGCGATCGTGACCGTGATGCTGAACGGCAAAGCCTACAGCGCTACCGTTGATAGCAACGGCCAGTGGTCTACTACCGTTCCGGCTGAACAGGTGGGCGAACTGGGCGAAGCGCTGTATACCGTGACCGCATCGGCGACGGATAGCGTAGGCAACAGCACCAGCGCGTCGCACATTGTGAACGTGGAGTCGCTCCTGCCTGGCGTCATCATCAACACCGTCGCAGGCGACGATGTGATCAACGCGTCAGAGCTGGCTACCGGCCAGACCATTACGGGTACGGTTGTCAATGCCGAAGCGGGTAACACCGTGACGGTCATCATTGGCGGCAACACCTACACCGCAACGGTGCAGAGCGATCTGTCCTGGTCCGTCGATGTTCCTGAATCGGTCCTGACTGCACTGGGTAACGGCGACCTGACCGTGACCGCGAGCGTAACCAACGGCGTGGGCAACAGCGGCAGCAGCGAGCGTGATATCACTATTGACGCCAACCTGCCGGGCCTGCGCGTCGATACCGTCGCGGGCGATGACGTGATCAACAGCATTGAGCACGGGCAGAATCTCATCGTGACCGGTACCAGCGACGGCCTGGCGGCAGGTAGCCTGCTGACCGTGTCCGTGAACGGTAAAACCTATCCTGCCACCGTACTGGCAGACGGCACCTGGAGTGCGGCGATCCCAGCAGCGGACGTCGGCGCGCTCGCCGCAGGTACCGTGACCGTGACCGTAGAAGGACAAAGCAGCGCGGGTAACCCGGTCACTATCAGCCACGATGTGACTGTAGATCTGGCCACCGTGGCTATCAGCATCGATGCCATTGCCAGCGATGACGTGATTAACGCGGCTGAGAAAGGCGCGGATCTGGTGCTGTCCGGCACCACCATCAACGTGGAAGAAAACCAGACCGTCAGCATCACCTTTGGCGGTAAGAGCTACACTGCGACCGTGGACGTCGACGGCAACTGGACGGCGACAGTCCCGACGGCCGACCTGGCGGGCCTGAAAGACGGCGACGCCAGCGTACAGGTGAGCGTCACCAACGTGAACGGCAACAGCGCGTCTGCGGGCCGCGAGTACAGCGTGGATGCGACCGCACCGTCCGTGACTATCAATACCCTGGCGGCTGACGACATGCTGAATGCTGCCGAGGCGCAGTCTGACCTGACGGTTACCGGCACCAGCACCGCTGAAGCAGGCCAGACGGTCACCGTGAGCCTGAACGGTAAGGACTACACCACAACCGTAGGCGCAAACGGCACCTGGACGCTGGACGTTCCGGCCGCGGATTTGGCGGCGCTCGGCGACGGCAGCGTCACCGTGACCGCAAGCGTGAGCGACAAGGCGGGCAACCCGGCGTCCGTTGACCACAACCTGACGGTAGATGTGACCGTTCCTTCGGTCACCATTAACACCGTGGCGGGCGACGACGTGATTAACGTGGCTGAGCATTCTCAGGCGCAGATCGTCAGCGGCTCCGCGACCGGCGCGGCGGCGGGTGATAAGGTCACCGTCACCATTGGCGGCCAGACCTGGACCACCGTGCTGGACGCGGCGGGTAACTGGAGCGTGGGCGTTCCGGCGAGCGTCATCTCTGCTCTGCAGGACGGAACCGTGACCGTCACGGCGTCAGTGACCGATGCGGCGGGCAACACCGGCTCCGGCACCCATAACGTTACCGTTGATACCGGGCTGCCGTCCGTGGGCTTCGATACCCTCAGCGGCGACAACGTGCTGAACGCAGTGGAAAAAGGCCAGGATCTGAACGTTACTGGCACCAGCGCCAACCTGGCGGAAGGCACAGTGGTGACCGTGACCCTGAACGGTAAAAACTACACCGCGACCACCGCGGCAGACGGCAGCTGGAGCCTGACGGTTCCGGCGGCGGATCTGACTGCACTGGGTGAAGCAAACTACACCCTGAACGCAACGGCGACCAACGCCGTGGGCAACAGCATCAGCAACACCGCGAACCTGCTGGTCGACACCGCGCTGCCGACCGTCACCATTAACACCGTGGCGGGCGACAACGTCATCAACGCGGCCGAAGTGGCTGCAGGCCAGACCCTGAGCGGCACCGTGGCGAATGCCGAAGCGGGCAATACCGTGACCGTGACTATCGGCGGCAACAGCTACACCGCAACGGTGCAGAGCGACCTGACCTGGTCCGTTAACGTGCCGTCTGACGTGCTGACCGCGCTGGGCAACGGCGCCCTGAGCGTGACGGCAACTGTCACCAACGGCCACGGCAACACCGGCACCGGCGAGCGCGATATCACTATTGATGCCAACCTGCCGGGCCTGCGCGTGGACACCGTCGCGGGTGACGACGTAATCAACACCATCGAGCACGGTCAGAACCTGATCGTGACCGGCTCCAGCGACGGCATGACGACGGGCACCGTGCTGACCGTCACCGTCAACGGGAAAGACTATTCCGCGACGGTTCTGGCGGACGGCACCTGGAGTGCGGCGGTTCCGGCGGCAGACGTGAGCGCGTGGCCGGAAGGCACGGTCAAAATCAGCGTTACCGGCGACAGTTCAGCGGGTAACCCGATTACCATCAGCCACGACGTGACCGTGGATCTGGCGACCGTGGCGATCAGCGTTAACGCCATCGCTATCGACGACGTGATCAACGCGGCGGAGAAGGGCGCGGATCTGGTGCTGTCCGGGGAAACCACGAACGTGGAGGCCGGTCAGACCGTGACCCTGAGCATCGGCGGTAAGATTTACACCACCACAGTGGACGCCGACGGCAGCTGGACCTATACCGTGCCGTCTGCCGACCTGGCAGGTCTGAAAGACGGCGACGCCAGCGTGCAGGTGAACGTCACCAACGTGAACGGCAACAGCGCATCTGCGGGCCGCGAGTACAGCGTGGATGCGACCGCGCCGTCCGTGACCATTAATACCCTGGCGAACGACGATATTCTGAACGCAACGGAAGCGCAGGCTGACCTGACGGTGTCGGGCACCAGCACCGCAGAAGCAGGCCAGACGGTCACCGTCTCCCTGAATGGCAAAGACTACACCACAACCGTCGGCGCGGACGGCAGCTGGGCGCTGAACGTCCCGGCGGCGGATCTGGCAGGATTAACCGACGGCAGCGTGACCGTCACCGCATCGGTCAGCGATAAAGCGGGTAACCCGGCGTCGGTCGACCACAACCTGACGGTGGACGTGACCGTTCCTGCGGTGACCATCAATACCGTAGCGGGCGACGACGTGATTAACATCGCAGAACACGGCCAGGCGCAAATCATCAGCGGTACCGCCACCGGCGCGGCAGCGGGTGATAAGGTCACCGTCACGATTGGCGGCCAGACTTACACCACCGTGTTGGACGCGGCGGGTAACTGGTCCGTGGGCGTCCCGGCGAATGTGATTTCCGGCCTCAGCGACGGCACCGTGACCGTCACTGCGTCAGTCACCGACGCGGCGGGCAACACCGGTACCGGCAGCCATGACGTGACCGTCGATACCGGTCTGCCATCGGTGGCCTTCAACGCCATCAGCGATGACAACGTCCTGAACGCGGTAGAGAAAGGTCAGGATCTGAACGTCAGCGGCACCAGCGCCAACCTGGCAGAAGGCACCGTGGTGACCGTGACTCTGAACGGCAAAAACTACACGGCCACGACCGCGGCAGACGGTACCTGGACCCTGACGGTTCCGGCGGCGGATCTGGCCGGTCTCGGCCAGGCCAGTTACACCCTGAATGCAACCGCCACCAACGGCGTGGGCAACAGCGTGAGCAACACCGCGAGCCTGCTGGTCGACACCGCGCTGCCGACCGTCACCATCAACACCGTGGCGGGCGACAACGTCATCAACGCGGCGGAAGTGGCGGCAGGCCAGACCCTGAGCGGTACCGTGGCGAACGCGGAAGCGGGCAACACCGTCACCGTCACCATCGGCGGCAACAGCTACACCGCAACGGTGCAGAGCGATCTGACCTGGTCCGTGAACGTGCCGTCTGACGTGCTGACCGCGCTGGGCAACGGCAGCCTGAGCGTGACGGCGACCGTCACCAACGGCCACGGCAACACCGGCACCGGCGAGCGCGAGATCGCTATCGACGCCAACCTGCCGGGCCTGCGCGTGGATACCGTGGCGGGCGATGACGTGGTGAACAGCATTGAGCATGCGCAGAACCTGATCGTCACCGGCTCCAGCGACGGTCTGGCACCGGGCACGGGGCTGACCGTCACCGTCAACGGTAACGACTATGCGGCGACGGTGCTGGCTGACGGCACCTGGAGTGCGGCGATCCCGTCCTCCGACGTGAGCGCGTGGCCGGAAGGCACCGTGAAAATCAGCGTCACCGGCGACAGCGCGGCGGGCAACCCGATCACCATCAGCCACGACGTGACGGTGGATCTGGCGACCGTGGCTATCAGCATCAACGCCATCGCCACCGACGACGTGATCAACGCGGCGGAGAAAGGGGGGGATCTGGTGCTGTCCGGGGCGACCACCAACGTGGAAGCGGGTCAGACCGTGACCCTGAGCCTGAACGGCAAAATCTACACCACCACCGTGGACGGCAGCGGTAACTGGACGTACACCGTGCCGTCTGCAGATCTGGCGGGCCTGAAGGACGGCGACGCCAGCGTGCAGGTGAGCGTCACCAATGTGAACGGCAACAGCGCCTCGGCGGGTCGTGAATACAGCGTGGATGCGACCGCGCCGTCCGTGACCATTAATACACTTGCCTCAGACGACATCCTGAACGCGACGGAAGCGCAGGCTGACCTGACGGTGTCGGGCACCAGCACCGCCGAAGCGGGCCAGACGGTCACCGTCTCCCTGAACGGCAAGGACTACACCACGACGGTTGCTGCAGACGGCACCTGGACCCTGAACGTCCCGGCGGCGGATCTGGCGGCGCTCGGCGACGGCAGCGTCACGGTTACGGCAAGCGTCAGCGACAAGGCGGGCAACCCGGCGTCGGTTGATCACAACCTGACGGTGGACGTGACCGTTCCCGCGGTAACCATCAACACCGTGGCGGGCGACGACGTCATCAATATCGCCGAGCACGCTCAGGCGCAGATCGTCAGCGGCACCGCCACCGGTGCGGCAGCGGGCGATAAGGTCACCGTCACCATCGGTGGACAGACCTGGACCACCGTGCTGGACGCGGCGGGTAACTGGTCCGTGGGCGTCCCGGCCAGCGTGATTTCCGCGCTGCAGGACGGCACCGTGACCATCACCGCGTCAGTCACCGACGCGGCGGGCAACACCGGGAGCGGCACGCATGACGTGACCGTCGATACCGGCCTGCCGTCCGTGGGCTTTAACGCCATCAGCGACGACAACGTGCTGAACGCGGTAGAGAAAGGTCAGGATCTGAACGTCAGCGGCAACAGCGCCAACCTGGCGGAAGGCACCGTGGTCACCGTGACCCTCAACGGTAAAAACTACACGGCCACGACCGCGGCAGACGGTACCTGGAGCCTGACGGTTCCGGCGGCGGATCTGGTGGCCCTGGGCGAAGCCAACTACACCCTGAGCGCGGCCGCGACCAACGGCGTGGGCAACAGCGTGAGCAACACCGCGAACCTGCAGGTGGATACCGCTCTGCCGGGCGTCACCCTCAACACCATCGCGGGCGACAACGTCATCAACGCGGCGGAAGTGGCCGCGGGCCAGACCATCAGCGGCAAGGTAACGAACGCGGAAGCGGGCAACACCGTGACCGTGACCATTGGCGGCAACAGCTACACGGCAACGGTGCAGAGCGATCTGACCTGGTCCGTGAACGTGCCGGAATCGGTCCTGACCGCGTTGGGCAACGGCGATTTGACCGTGTCGGCGACCGTCACCAACGGCCACGGCAACACGGGAACGGGCGAGCGCGAAATCGTTATAGACGCTAACCTGCCGGGACTGCGCATTGATACCGTGGCGGGCGACGATGTGATCAACAGCATCGAACATACGCAAAACCTGATCGTCACCGGCACCAGCGACGGGCTGGCGGCAGGCACAACGCTCACCGTGACCCTCAATGGCAAAACCTATGCGGCCTCCGTGCTGGCAGACGGCACCTGGAGCGCGGCGATCCCGGCGGCAGACGTCGGGGCGCTGGCAGCAGGCACGGTCAACGTCACCGTTGCGGGCCAGAGCGCGGCGGGCAACCCGGTGACCATCAGCCATGACGTGACCGTCGATCTGGCGGCGGTGGCTATCAGCATCGATGCGATTGCCACCGACGACGTGATTAACGCGGCGGAGAAAGGGGCGGATCTGGTGCTCTCCGGCAGCACCTCGAACGTGGAGGAAAACCAGACCGTCACCATCACCTTCGCCGGTAAGACGTACACCGCGAAAGTGGATGCTGACGGTAACTGGACGGCCACCGTGCCTTCCACCGATCTCGCGGGCCTGAAGGACGGAGACGCCAGCGTGCAGGTGAGCGTCACTAACGTGAACGGCAACAGCGCGTCGGCGGGCCGCGAGTACAGCGTGGACACCACCGCGCCAACCGTGACCATTAATACGGTCGCTGGCGATAACGTGATCAACGGCAGCGAAGCGTCTTCGGGCGTGGCCATTTCCGGCACCACCACGGCGGAAGTCGGCCAGACGGTGACCGTAACCCTCGGCGGTAAGAGCTATAACGCGCAGGTGCAGCAGGGCGGCGTCTGGAGCGTGAACGTGCCGGGCACCGACCTGTCCGCACTGGCGGATAACGGCTACACCGTGCAGGTGAGCGTGAGCGACACCGCGGGTAACCCGGGCAGCGCGGGCAAAGCGATTACGCTCGATACCACGCCGCCGACCGTCAGCTTTAACGTCGTGGCGGGCGATGACGTCATCAACGGCGTGGAGCACGGGCAGGCGCAGGTTGTCAGCGGAACCGCAACCGGCGCGAGCGTCGGCGATAAGCTGGTCATCACCATCGGTTCGAACCAGTACACCACTACCGTTGACGCCAGCGGTAACTGGAGCGTAGGCGTTCCGGCCAGCGTGATTTCCGCGCTGACCGACGGCACCGTGACCCTTAGCGCGACGATTACCGACAGCGCGGGCAACAGCAGCACCCAGACCCACGATGTGGTGGTGAACACTGCCTCCGTGGCGCTGACGGTGAACACCGTTAGCGGTGACGACGTCATCAACGCGGCGGAAGCCGGTTCGTCACTGGTGATTAACGGCTCCAGCGCCCAGTTCGCCAGCGGCACGCAGGTTACCGTGACGCTGAACGGCAAGACCTATACGGCCACCATCCAGAGCGACGGCAGCTGGACGACCACCGTTCCGGCCGCAGACGTGGGCGCCCTGGCCGATGGCGCGAGCTATCAGGTGTCCGTGTCGGCGCAGGACAGCGCGGGCAACAGCGCCTCGGCGACGCACGGCATCAGCGTGGACACCACCGCGCCGGTCATCAGCGTGAATACGCTGTCGGGCGACGATGTACTGAATGCAGTGGAAGCACAGCAGCCGCTGACGGTACACGGCTCTACCAGCGCGGAAGCGGGTCAAACCGTGACCGTCACGCTGGGCGGCAAAACCTACACTGCGCTGGTTGGCAGCGATGGCACCTGGACGCTGGACGTTCCGGCGGCAGACCTGGGCGCGCTGAACGAAGGCGCGCTGACGGTTACCGCCTCGGTCAACGATAAAGCCGGTAACAACGGCCAGACGACGCATACCTTAACGGTCGATACCGTCGCGCCGACAGTGACCATCAGCACCGTGGCCGATGACGATATCGTCAACAACACCGAGCAGCTGGCCGGCCAGACCATCAGCGGTACCACCACTGCGGAACAAGGTCAGACGGTGACCGTCTCCTTTAACGGGCACAGCTATCAGGCGACCGTTGGGGCGGACGGTTCGTGGTCGGTCTTCGTGCCGGGCCGTGATTTCCTCGGCCTGAGCGACGGGGATTACACCATCACCGCAACGGTGAGCGATAAGGCGGGCAACCCGGGCAGCGCAACGCACGACGTGACGCTGAATGGCGATGTCCCAACCATCACCATTAACACCTTTGCGCAGGACGATATCGTCAGCGCCGCCGAGCATGGCACGCCGCTGGTCGTCAGCGGTACCACCGACGCGCCTTCGGGCCAGACGGTGACCATCACGCTGAACGGTAAAACCTACACGGCGACCGTGCAGGCGGACGGCACCTGGAGCTACACGGTCGGCAGCGCAGACGTGACCGCGCTGGCAGACGGCGGTTCGTATGTGATTAACGCGCAGGTCAGCAACACCATCGGCAACAGCGGCAGCGATAACCACACCGTCACGGTGGATCTCACCGCGCCGTCAATGGGGATCAGTATTGATTCGCTGCAAAATGACACCGGCCTGAGCACGAGTGATTTCATCACCAATGACAGCCAGGTTGTGGTCAACGGCTCCCTGACCGCGCAGCTCGGCAATAACGAGAAAGCGCAGATAAGCCTTGATGGCGGCACCACCTGGATTGACCTGACCGTGACCGGCACCACCTGGCGCTACGCCGATGGCCGCACGCTGGCTGAAGGTAATTATCAGTACCAGGTGCGCGTTATCGATAACGCCGGGAACGTGGGGGCAACGGACAGCCAGGACGTAACTATCGACCTGACGAAGCCTGCGGCGGCGACCATCACCGTGGATTCCGTTACGCAGGATACCGGCCTGTCCGGCAGCGACTTTATCACCAGCGACAACCAGATCAGCCTGAAAGGGACGCTCGGCGCGGCGCTGGGCGGCGGCGACCACGCGCAGATCAGCCTCGACGGCGGCGTTACCTGGACAGACGTCAGCGTCAGCGGCCTGACCTGGACCTATGTTGATGGCCGTACGCTGGTCGATGGTGACTATAACTATCAGCTGCGCGTGATTGACGACGCCGGGAATATCAGTGCCACCGCCAGCCAGGTGGTGACCATTGATACGGTTGCACCGGACGCCAGCAAAACCATCGCCATCGACAGCATCAGCGACGATACCGGGTTGAGCAGCAGCGACTTTATTACTAACGATACGTCCCTGACGCTGCACGGCTCGCTCGGCGCAACGCTGGCGGACGGCGAATATGCCCAGATTAGCATCGACGGCGGAGTAACCTGGCAGAACGTGATTGTCACCGGCAACAGCTGGTACTACGTGGACGGTCGCACACTGGGCAACCAGACCTATGACTACTACGTTCGCGTGGTGGATGCGGCGGGCAACGTGGGTTCCAGCGCCCATCAGCAGGTGACCGTCGATACGGTGGCACCGGACGCGGCGATTACGGTGACCGTTGATAACATCACCGTCGATACCGGCTTCGATAACAACGACTTCCTGACCAGTTCGACCTCGTACACCCTGAACGGGACGCTCGGGGCTGAGCTCGGTGCGGGTGAGTATGTGCAGGTGAGCATGGACGGCGGTACCACCTGGGTTTACGCCACCGTAAGCGGTACCCAGTGGAGCTATAACGATACCCGTACTCTGACCGATGGCAGCTACAGCTATCAGGTGCGGGTCGTCGACCAGGCGGGCAACGTCGGAGCCACCACCTCGCAGGCGGTGACGGTGGATACCCAGGCGCCGCAGTACGGCATCACCATCGACAGCATTAGCGAAGATACCGGGCAGTCCGGCAGTGATTTCATCACCATGGATACCACGCTGACCATCAACGGCTCGCTGGGCAGCGCGCTGGCAAACGACGAGCGGGTGCAGATAAGCCTTGACGGCGGCAATACCTGGGTAGACACCACCGTGACTAACCAGCGCTGGAGCTATACCGATACCCGCGATCTGCCTGACGGGGACTACACCTACCAGGTGCGGATCATCGACCAGGCGGGCAACGTTGGATCTACCTCTTCGCAGGTGGTGACGGTCGATACCACGCCGCCAACTACGGTGGGTACCGTGGTGAGCTATACCGACGGTGAAGGCGAGCGTACGGGGACCTTCGGCAGCACCGTTGCTACCGATGACGACTCTCCGGTGATCAACGGTACGCTTAACCGCGCCCCGGACGACGGCGAGATTGTGCAGCTCTATCGGGACGGGGTTCTGCTGGGTCAGGTAACGATGAACGGCACGGCAAGCTGGTCCTTCCAGGACAACGGCCTGCTCGACGGCAATCACACCTACATTGTGCGCGTAACCGATAAAGCCGGTAACTACACGGAATCTGACGGCTTTGTGCTGAATGTTGATACCAGCATTCCAACCACCACGGCGGCAATTACCGCGCAGACTACGTCGGATACCACCCCGATTGTCAGCGGGACGGTCTCTGCGGATCTGGTGAACGGGGAATATCTGGTGGTGACGGTGAACGGCAAAACCTACACGTCGCAGACGGGCGGCGAGGTGGTGATCGATCCGGATCATAACACCTGGTATCTGCAGATCCCAGACAGCGATGCCCTGGGCGTGGCGAGCTACGACGTGACGGCGCAGGTGAAGAGCAGCGCGGGGAACGGGAATACCACCGGTACGGCAACCGGCAGCCTGGTGATTGACACTACTTCGGTGAATACCGACTGGGCAGCTACAGCGGGGAACAGCAACAACTCCACCATGACCCTCGGCATGAACAGCAGCGGTCTGTGGAATATTATTGCTAACGGCCAGTCTTATTCCAGCAGCGATAGCTCGACCTATGCCGGAAATACGCTGACCAACACCCGCGGCTACTACGTGGTGAGCCAGACCGCCGCCGACTTTGACCGTAACGGCACGCAGGATATTTTCGCGACGGAAAATACCTACTCCGGCTCTACGCAGGTGATGTGGACCTATGATGGCAGCACCTATAACGCCAGCCAGCTGGCGATGGGGACCACCATCTGGTACGGCGGCGTGATTGCGTATGACAAAACCGGGGATGGCTATCTGGATCTGGCGTACGGTGATGCCGGTATGGACTCCCTGACCTATCTGGTGAACAACAACGGTGTCCTTTCGCCGGACGGCACGGGTGGGGAAGGTGGTTTCTACGGCCAGTTTGATTCCGGGCGCGAAATCTCCGGTGTTGACCTGAACAACGACGGTACGGTGGATATTGTTCAGCACACCAACCGCAGCGGCGCGTACTCGTTAACCGTGATTAACAACAACGGCAACGGCACGCTCTCCATCGGCCAGAACATGACCAACGTATTTGTGGCCAACGCCTCGAACACGACCACGGCGGCATCCATGACGTGGGCGGACTTCAACGGCGACGGCTACATGGATCTCTACCTGGGCAGCAGCTACAACAATAACGGCGGGGTGATTTACTACAACGACGGTGCCGGGAACCTCTCTGCCACCAAGAGCGCGGTGGAAGCCTCTAACGCCACGGCGGGCTATCTGTCAGTGGCGGTAGACTGGAACGGTGACGGGCAGATGGACATCATCAAGCTCAGCACCTACGGCACGTCACAGACGGCGACCCTGTTCACCAACAACGGCTACGGTTCGACCTGGACCTCAAGTCAGTTGGCGTCTGGCCTGGTGAACGTCACCGGCGTGGCCGCCGTGGACTACAACTGGGACGGTGCGCAGGACCTGCTGGTGTCTCAGCAGAACGGTAAGGTGGTGCTGGTGCAAAACAGCAAAACCATTGCCGACGGCACCGCGATGCACCTGCACATTGTCGACAGTGAGGGGATCAACGCCTACTACGGCAATACGGTTAATCTGTATAACGCGTCGGGCGTGCTGGTTGCCTCGCAGATCATCAACGCCCAGTCCGGTATTGGCTCCAACGACACCTCTGCACTGGTGAGTTTCTACGGACTCGATCCGAACGAAACCTACTCGGCAGAAATTGTGAAAATCACCAACGGCGTGTCCGATAACGTCACCTGGGAAGGCCTGGAAGCGGGCAACGGTAAAGAGGGATACGTCCTGACGGCCGAAGCGGCCACCGGCGGCCACAGCGGGACGATCACCGGTACCGGGTATAACGACACCTTTATCGCAGAGGATGGCACCTATACCTACAACGGCTCCGGCGGCTGGAATACCCATTCCGACTACGACACCTGGAGCAACACCGGTGGGATGGACGTGGTGGATTACCGCAATGCGACCTCCGGTGTTACCGTTGACTTGCGCCTCTCTACCGCGCAGGACACCGGGTTCGGTACGTCACGACTGCTCAACATTGAGGGAATTAACGGCTCGAACTTCGACGACGTCATTACCGGCAACAGCGGTGATAACCAGTTCGAAGGTCGCGGCGGGAACGACACCTTCAACATCGGTAGCGGCGGTCACGACACGTTGCTCTATAAGCTGATCAATGCCTCGGATGCGACCGGCGGCAACGGCAGCGATGTAGTGAACGGCTTTACCGTCGGCACCTGGGAAGGGACGGCGGATACGGACCGTATCGACCTGCGCGATCTGCTTTCCGACAGCGGCTACACCGGCACCGGCTCGGCGAGCTATGTGAACGGCGTGGCGACGCTGGACAGCAGCGCGGGCAACATTGCCGACTACATCCGCGTGGTGCAGAACGGCAGCAACACCGAGATCCAGGTGGACCTGGACGGGACGGGCGGCCAGTTCTCGCCAACCACCCTGGTGACGCTGAACGGCGTGCAGACGGATCTGGCAACGCTGCTGGCGAACCATCAGCTGTTAATTGCATAAAACAACGCCGCGGGGAGCGATCCTCGCGGCTTTTTGCGTTTCTTTACGTGAATAGCCATAACCCTATATTTCACAAGATTATTTTGCGGGCTCGTTTAGAGAGTGTTCGATTTCTAATCATCTCGTAAAGGTATCATTTCAGTGCGTAATTATCGCGCTGGACAGGACGTAGCATTATGAAGACACATCCACAGTACGAACCCTGGCTGCAGGGCATGCTCATCATCGCGAAGCACTATCGGCTGGATTTTTCGGCGGAGCACGTTCGGGTCACGATTAACCATGAAAGCCAGTCTCCGCGCCAATTGGTGCTGGAAGAGATGGCGCGCCAGCTTGGGCTGGGGATGCGTGTGGTGGCGGCTGAAGCGGTATCCCTCGACCCGTGGCGCCTGCCGCTGCTGGCGGAGTTCACCGGCGGACAAATCGCGGTCATTAACCGCATGGACAGCGAAGGCAACGTCAGCCTGCAGTTCAGCGGCGACGCGGGGCTGGAGACCACGCTGACGCGTGACGAACTCGGGGCGCGGTTAAAGGGGCTAATGGTGTTGCGCCCGCTCGAATCCACGCCGGATGCCCGCGTGGACGATTACATCAAACCCTATGAGAAAAACTGGTTCTGGCAGCTGGCGCTGAAAGACTGGCGACGCTACAGCGACATTATGCTGGTGGCGCTGGTCGCTAACGTGCTGGCGCTTTCCGGCATGGTTTTCTCCATGCAGGTCTACGACAGGGTCGTTCCGTCGCAGTCGGAAGCCACGCTGTGGGTGCTGTTTGGCGGCGTGATGATTGCCATCCTGTTTGAATTCATCATGCGCATGCTGCGCGTGCATATTTCTGACGTGGTGGGGAAACGCGCCGACCTGCGTATCTCTGAGCGGGTTTTTGCCCACGCGCTGCGGATTAAAAACGGCGCGCGCTCGAAATCGACCGGATCGTTTATCGCCCAGATCCGCGAGCTGGAGTCGGTGCGTGAACTTATCACCTCGACCACCATTGCGGCCATCTCCGATCTGCCGTTCTTCCTGCTGTTCGTCTTCATTCTGTGGATGATTGGCGGGCCGCTGGTGCTGGTGGTCCTGCTCGCCGTGCCGCTGTTGCTCATCCCCGGCCTGCTGGTGCAGCGCCCGCTGGGGAAACTCTCCAGCGAAGGGATGCGTGAATCCGCCATCCGTAACGCCACGCTGGTGGAAGCGGTGCAGGGCATTGAAGACATCAAGCTGATGCGCGCCGAGCAGCGTTTCCAGAACCAGTGGAATAATACCAATGACGTCGCCGCCAGCGTCGGCATGAAGCAGCGCTGGCTGACGGGCCTGCTGCTCACCTGGACGCAGGAGGTACAGTCAATCGTCTATGCGGTGGTACTGCTGGTCGGCTGTTACCTGGTCATCAGCGGCGACATGACTACCGGTGCGCTGGTAGGGACCTCGATTCTGGCATCGCGTACCATCGCGCCGCTGTCGCAGATCTCAGGCGTGCTCTCGCGCTGGCAGTCGGCAAAAGTGGCGCGCAAGGGGCTGGACGACCTGATGCAGCGCCCGATTGACGATCCGCAGCACGGCAAGAAGGTGCACAAAGCCCACCTGCGCGGTGATTATAGCCTTGATGACGTCGGGTTTTATTACGACGAGGAAGAGAAACTCACCGTGCTTAACATCAGCAAGCTGCAGATCCGCGCCGGGGAGCGCGTGGCGGTGCTTGGGCGTAATGGCTCCGGTAAAAGCACGCTGCTACAGCTTCTGGCAGGTATGCAGGAGCCGCAGCAGGGCAACATCCTGCTCGATGATATTGCCCTCAATCATCTGGATCCGGCCGATGTGCGTCGCGACATGCAGCTGCTTAGCCAGCAGGCGCGGCTGTTCTTTGGCTCCGTACGGGACAACATCCTGATGGGGAATCCGTTAGCCACCGACGACGAGATCCATCAGGCGCTGGTCAACAGCGGCGCGCTGGAGTTTGTACGCAAGCAGAAAATGGGGCTGAACTACATCATCAACGAAGGCGGCGCAGGCCTGTCTGGCGGGCAGCGTCAGGCGCTATTGCTGGCGCGCGCGCTGATCACCTCGCCAAATATCCTGCTGCTGGACGAACCGACCGCCTGGCTGGACGAAATGAGCGAGAAACAGTTTATACAGCATCTCCACAAATGGCTGGGTAAACGCCGGACGCTGGTGGTAGCGACGCATCGTCTGCCGATTCTGGATTTGGTCGACCGCATTATTGTGCTTGAAAACGGCAAGGTGGTGATGGACGGCCCGCGCGATGCCATCCTGAACCAGCACGGTATGGCACCGCAGAAAGCCGCACAGCGCACCGTGACTATGAAGCCAGCGGCGGTCGCAGAGGAGGGCGTGGCATGAATGATTTCTCTCGCTTTAACAGCCGTCTGAAAGAGCCGCGCCTGCCGCGCTCGTCACTGGTGGTATGGTCGCTGTTCGCCCTGCTGGCGGTATTTATCGCGTGGGCGAGCCTGTTCCAGCTGGATGAGGTGACGACCGGCAGCGGTAAGGTGATCCCGTCCTCCCACGAGCAGGTGATCCAGTCCCTTGAAGGGGGGATTATTCACAGCCTGATGGTTCGCGAGGGCGACATCGTTGAACGCGGACAACAGCTCGCGCAGCTTGACCGTACAAAAACCGAGTCCAGCGTGCTGGAGAGCGAGTCTCGGCTGAATGCGGCGCTGGCAACGGCGGCGCGCCTGAAGGCCGAGGTGAACGATACGGCACTTGCGTTCCCGGCAGAGCTGGATGATGACGTTGAGCTGGTTAAACAGGAAACGGCGCTCTACCAGTCCCGTCGTGAAAGCCTTGAAAAAGGGCTGGCCGGTTTACGTCAGGGCGCCGAGCTGGTGCAGCGCGAGCTGTCGTTAACCCGGCCGCTGGTGACTCAGGGGGCGGCCAGCAAGGTTGAGGTGTTACGTCTTGAGCGTCAAAAAAATGAGCTTGAGAATAAAATCACCGAGATGAAAAACCAGTATTACGTTCGCGCACGTGAAGAGCTGGCGAAAGCCAATGCGGAGATTGAAGCCCAGCGTTCGGTGATGAAAGGGCGTGAGGATTCCCTGACCCGGCTGAGCTTTACTGCGCCGGTTCGCGGGATCGTGAAGGATATTGACGTGACAACCGTGGGAGGTGTTATCCCGCCGAACGGCAAGCTGATGAGCCTGGTCCCGCTGGACGATCAGATGGTGGTTGAGGCGAAAATCTCACCGCGTGACGTCGCCTTTATTCATCCCGGTCAGAAAGCGCTGGTGAAAATTACGGCCTACGACTATTCCATTTACGGCGGACTGGAAGGGGAAGTGACCATGATTTCGCCGGACACTCTGCAGGATGAGGTGAAAAGGGATGTCTACTACTACCGCGTCTATATTCGTACCGACAGTAACCATCTGACCAATAAGCAAGGTCATGAATTTCCGGTCTTTCCGGGCATGATTGCCACCGTCGATATTAAAACGGGCAGCAAAACCATTCTGGATTATCTGTTGAAGCCGCTGAACAAGGCGAAAGAGGCGCTGCGGGAACGATAACTGAAGGGCGTTCGGGAAACCGAACGCCTGCTGAATTATACGGTTGACGTCACGTTGTGAGCATGGCGTCGCTCTTTAGGCACCACGTTGATGTAATGCGTAACATAGGCAAAATATAATCCTGCATAATTTTCGACAAGTTCGATGAATGCCGGGTAAATCAACATTCTTCCATCACCCCGATCTTTAAGATAGCCCGCCTCTTGCGCCGTTTTGATAATTCGGTTGACGTGAATGCGTGAAACAAAAAATTCCTTCGCGAGCGTGTTGGCTGAATAATCAATAATAGCGCCATGTGCTGATTTGTTTTTTACCGCCTGCAGATAAAGATACAACATAATCATCCGCCCTCCGTCTTTATCGATAAATAACCCTACCTCCGGTAAAACCTTTTTGAACGTTAATCCCCGGAAAAGGTATTCCGCCGCGCGGCGGAAAAAGTTATTTCTTAAAATGTCATTGTCTAACAAATTGACATCAATCTTAAACGCAGGATACAGAATGCTGACCGGTAAAAATGCTCCGGACATATAGCGTTTAAGTTCATTTAATCCTTTTTCGGTTGGGGTGATTCTTGTTTTTCGCCTGTCTTCCGTACAGCGCCAGGTCCTGATGCGCCCGGTGGTTCGAAGTATCGTAATGATCGCAATGACGCTGTTGGGGCTGGCTATTTTATAGCGAGAACATAACGCTTTGATCTCTGATACGGATTCGGCCTGATTTCCAAAAACAAAACAACACATGGAGAGAATAATATTAAATCGTGATTCCTGAAGCATTGTTTTGTAGAACAAAGGTTGTTTTTTGTAGATGGTATCATTAATTGTGTAGTGCTCTAATATTGCCTCACCGAATCGCGGGTTGTTCTTTATAACATCCCTTCGATGTAGCAAGGCCCTGGATGAGATGTGATTATCCATAGCATTTTTCTCGTGTTTAATGAGCCGATAGATGAAGTATTTAGTCTTCTTTTTCGGAATATTCATTATACCTGAGAAACTGTTATTTGCGGTCGTTATTTGAAAATAAAGATATATTCACAGTCATGATGATGGGCGGGTGATTAACGCAAAGATGTTCCGGTCAAGGGAGTTGATAACGATATCTTAACCACTCACTGTGCTGTAAAATCATTATTCAAGCCAGGTGTATTAAGCTTTTTGCATTTATAAAAAATGAGATTGGCGCTTTCGTGCCCAGGAGCAGGTTATGACTCAAAAAACGTCTCTCAGAAATGCTGCTTGCGATGAGCAAAAATTTGTCATCTCAACCTGCTGTTTCACATTTCAGGGATATTGTCTGCTGCTCAAACAGTATGGGATAAACGCCTCACTTATTCACTTTGAGGAAGATGAGGTGCACCAGCGAGATCTTGAAGATATCGTTAAAAATCAGCATTCTAGCATTTCATTATTCCTTGGAAAAGGCGTTGTGGAACTTCTTGCCAGCCTGAAACGACTGGCATCAGTACTGAACGCGCTGCCCGTTATTCGACGCGTAACCCTGTATGGTGACATCCCCGATGGCTGGCTCTATTGTACGCTGAGAAGTCTTTTAAATAATAGCCAGCAATTGTCATTGATTCGTATATCCAGCGTTGCTGATTTGGCATCCAGCCTCAATATTCTCAGTGAAGATGTTAATGACCGTTCACGATTATTACGCAGCCAATATATGGCATGCGCGCACCAGGGAAAAATAAAGGGATTAACAAAAAGAGAGATTGATGTTTTATTACGTTTCTACCGAGGGATGTCCGTAAAAGAGCAGTGCGAAAGGACGGGGTTATCTAATAAGACTATTTATACCCACCGTAAGGAAGGGATGAATAAATTACATATGATTAGACAATGGCTAAACGATCCGCACAATTTTAGAGCGGAAAGGCATGACGTCCTGCCCAATAAAAATGAAGGGTTTACCGATAAAGAGGTCGATATCTTTAATGCCTTGCTGAAAAGGGAAATATTTCCAGCGTATCAGATCATTACCGATCGTGATAAAAAAGGGGTAGGCTTTGAGATACTTATTCGCTGGAATAAAAATGGTAAAATTGTTAAGCCTGCCAGCTTCCTTAATGATGTCTTACATCATGAAATATGGTTAAAGATTACGGCGCTGGTCATCCACGCCGCCGTTAGTGGAATTAATAAATATAATGGGAAGTTTTATTTTTCCGTGAATATCCCTCCTCGTTTGGCCGCAGGGAATGCCTTGCCGGATATGGCCCGGAAGGCCACCGGCATGTTGCTCAAACCGCAGTGGGCGGAAAAGCTGGTCTTTGAATTCGCGGAAAGCATTGATGTGATGAAGGACAGCAGGATCCCTGAAACCATGCGCCTTCTGCGAAATACGGGGTGTAGATTATTTTTGGACGACTGCTTCTCCAACCATCACACGCTGTTCCCCGTCAGGCAGGTGCATTTTGACGGGCTGAAGCTAGACCGGGATATCGTTGAACATTTTGTGGCAAATGATAATGACTACAATCTCATTAAAGCGATACAAATTTATAGCGACATGACCGGGACGGATTGCATCGCAGAGGGCGTTGACAGTGAAGAGAAGTTTGAAAAATTAGTTGAGCTGGGGGTGAAAAGCTTTCAGGGGTATTATCTGTCACGGGCTGTAAAAGAGGAAGAATTAGACAGGATGGTAAGAATTTTTAGCTAGAAAATAAAGCCCCGAAGGGCCTTTATTATTTGCGTCCCAGCAGCAGGCCGAGAACAATACCCACTGCACCGGCAGCAATGAGCCCTGTCAGGGGATTATTTTTGACCGCTTCCGTTACGTCAGAAACGGCATCGCTGGCCTGCGCGGCATATTTTCTCGCCGCGCCTTTGACCTGATGTTTTGGAGAATCAACGAACTCACCAAACTGCTGCTGTGCTGAGCCTGCAAGTTCATCAAGCTTATTTTTGGCTTTATCTTCAGCGAACTGGGTATTTTTATCGGCATTGATATCAGACATGTTTATCTCCTTTTGTGAGTAATTAAAGGATAGCCGCTCTTTGCCGGTGTGAGAGACGAAATGTTTATTTCGGCCTCCGGCAGGGCTGTTTTCGGATATATCTCTATGCATGGGGCTCGCGCAGCGAGACGCTGTTATTCGGCAAAACTCAGCAGCGCTTCGCCATCAAGACGATAGCGAACCCATTCAGACTGCGGCAGCGCGCCTATGCTCAGGTAAAAATCAATGGCGGGCTGGTTCCAGTCCAGCACGCTCCATTCAAGGCGGCCGCACTGCCGTTTTACCGCGAGCTGCGCGATATGTTTCAGCAGCGCTCTCCCCGCGCCTTTACCGCGATAATCCGGAGAAACGTACAGGTCTTCCATGTAAATACCGTTGCGTCCTAGCCAGGTTGAATAGCTGGTGAAGAACACGGCATAGCCGATGATGTTGCCTTCATACTCAGCGATCAACGCTTCGGTTTTACTTCCCGCGCCAAAGAGCGTTTCACGGATCTCCTCGGGCGTAGTAACCACTTCTTCCGGCGCTTTTTCATAGACTGCCAGCTCGTAGATCATGGTGTAAAAGGCCGCGGCATCTTCGGGACGGGCCTGACGCAGATTAATGCTCATTGTTATTCCTGCTTTTTGTCTGTTTCGCGATTGATGGCGTTAAGCATACGGAGTATTGTCCGAAGAATTAAGTGCAATGAAATCAACAAATGATGAATATTATGCATCCGGCTTTGAGACGTCTTGATTTAAACCTGTTGCCCGTTTTCGACGCGATTTACCGCCATCGTTCTGTTCGTCTGGCAGCCGATGAGCTGGCGATGAGCACATCGGCACTGAGCCATGCGCTTTCGCGTTTGCGCGCGACGCTGAACGATCCGCTCTTTTTTCGGGAAGGGCATCGTATGTCCCCCAGCGTGTATGCTTCTCAGCTCGCACCTTCCATCGCTTCCGCACTGTCATTCCTGAATCATGAGCTGACCCCGCAGCCGGAGTTTGACCCGGCTAGCAGTACCGAAAGCTTACAAATTGGGATTACGGACTTTACCGCGCTTTGCGTTTTTCCGACCCTGATGCACACCTTGCAGTATGCTGCCCCTGGTTTGCGTTTTGAATTGCGTTATTTGCCCCACAGCCCGGCGCTGACGGAGCTGTTAGCGGGCGAAGTGGATCTCGCGCTCGGGTTCAGCACCCAGGATGATATCCGGCACCCGGAACTGGAAGAGATCGACTGGTTTGAAGATGAGTATGTGGTCATCAGCAACGCGTGCCGGACGCGTCTGACGCTGGAGGATTATCTCGCAGCCCGACACCTGGTGGTGACGCCATGGAATGAGAAGCAGGGCGTTCTGGACGTGCGGCTCGAACAACTGGGCTATACCCGGCAAATCGCGATCAAAACGCCGTCGATGCTCAGCGCGCCCTTTATCGTTGCGGAAAGTGACCTGCTGATGGCGATCCCCCGTTTTGCCGCTGAGAAGCTGGCTGCGGCAGCGGACCTGAGGATTTTTCCTTTACCGTTTTCGATACGCACGTTTGAAGTGAAAATTTACTCGCATAAACGCAGCGGCCAGCGGGGAGCGGCGCGCTGGCTTAAGGAGGAGCTGCAAAAACTGGGGCACGTTACGGTGCCGCGTGAAAAAAATTGAAGCGAATTATTTTCAAATGGGGGGGAGCGAGGGAGTTTGCACACCTCGGTCAGCAGTTTGACAAACGACTTCCGTGGCGGTTGCATTGATGGCGTCAGATATATCAAATGCCCGCTTTCTATGTCGCCAATAATCGTAGGGACCACTATGTACTCTGCAAGCGACACTAAGGATTGTGTAACTTCAGATGCAATAGCCCGTGTCGATATGGGAAAATGCCCGCGTTCAATCCTTGATGGCTTAACGTTAGACAAACCTTCAGCTGCCCAGTCAAGAACTCTTTTTATCTTGTCCAGGTTAATACGTTCGGTTCTTCCATCGCGTTTTGTCACTAACAAAGAGTGGTTCAATTACAAGTCCTTTTCTACCCTGACAGAAGCCATAACTGCCAATGGCTTTTGTTTCAATAGAGGAAGCTGGTGGTGCTTCCCCTATGTTGACAGAGGTTAGTTAGATGAGCAGTAAACTGCGTTACATGGCGTTTTATTCATAAGTGCCTCCAAAATTGGCAGAAAATTATAAAAGTGCCGAATAATTAAGCTAATGCGCTAACCGCCTCCTTGATTGCACGCCAAATTCCTTCACCAGATGGAATATAGCCATTCTCCTGGCAGTAACAAAAGAGTCTGTAAACCCGATCAATCAAGGAGGCAATGGTTACCATTTTGGTAACAACTTGCTTCGATGAAATCGAGTGTTCAGAGGTTTCTCTTCTCCTGCCTGCAGAATTAGATGCAATCTTTTTACTTTTACTACGGTGGGTTGAGTTCTGGTTTCGACGTGGCTTTTTCATATCCGGTTTCCTTTTAGGGATATGAAGCGAGCCACCATAACCGTCTGTCGCCCGGGTAGTTTGGCAGAGTAAGAAATGTGGGCATGAACATTGAAATCAATGGTTATGATTCATTAATTACATTTGTTTACATAAGATTTGCTTATTAGATTTCAAGATAAAAGTCTGTTTACTCTGTATGATAATTTAAATACCATACCCCCCTATAGTATCTTAACGGAGGGCGTATGCCGCATTCACCCGAAGATAAAAAACGCATTCTCACGCGCGTCCGTCGCATTCGGGGCCAGGTTGATGCCCTTGAACGTGCGCTGGAATCGGGCGATCCCTGTCTTGCCATCTTGCAGCAAATCGCTGCCGTGCGCGGCGCTGCCAATGGCCTGATGGGCGAAATGGTCGAAATTCACCTCAAAGATGAGCTGGTGACGGGGGAAACAACCCCGGATCAGCGGGCAGTTCGGATGGCGGAAGTCGGCCATTTGCTGCGCTCTTATCTAAAATAAAACCACAGACATCACATAAGGGAAGTCATTATGAAATCACGCGCAGCCGTCGCATTTGGTCCAGGCCAGCCGTTAAAAATCGTTGAAATCGACGTTGCACCGCCAAAAAAAGGCGAAGTGCTGATCAAAATCACCCATACCGGCGTGTGCCATACCGATGCGTTTACTCTGTCCGGTGACGATCCTGAAGGCGTTTTCCCGGCGGTACTCGGCCACGAAGGCGGCGGTATCGTGGTTGAAGTGGGCGAGGGCGTGACCAGCCTGAAGCCGGGCGATCATGTCATTCCCCTCTACACCGCGGAATGCGGCGAGTGTAAGTTCTGTAAATCCGGCAAAACCAACCTCTGTCAGGCCGTTCGCGCCACCCAGGGCAAAGGCCTGATGCCGGACGGTACTACCCGTTTCTCCTACAACGGCGACCCGATTTATCACTACATGGGCACCAGCACGTTTAGCGAGTACACCGTCTGCGCAGAAATTTCACTGGCGAAGGTCAACCCGCAAGCGCCGCTGGATAAAGTCTGCCTGCTGGGCTGCGGCGTGACCACCGGTATCGGTGCGGTACACAACACGGCGAAAGTGAAAGAAGGCGATACCGTTGCGGTGTTCGGTCTCGGTGGGATTGGTCTGGCGGTGATCCAGGGCGCGGTGCAGGCGAAAGCAGGCCGTATCATTGCTGTCGACACCAACCCGGAGAAATTCAAACTGGCGGGTGAAATGGGTGCGACCGATTTCGTGAATCCGAAAGATCACGAAAAGCCGGTGCAGGACGTCATTGTTGAGCTCACCGACGGCGGCGTTGATTTTAGCTTCGAGTGTATCGGCAACGTGAACGTCATGCGTTCCGCGCTGGAGTGCTGCCACAAAGGCTGGGGCGAGAGCATCATCATCGGCGTGGCGGGTGCGGGCCAGGAGATCAAAACGCGTCCATTCCAGCTGGTGACCGGTCGCGTATGGCGCGGTTCGGCGTTTGGCGGCGTGAAAGGGCGTACCCAGTTGCCGGGAATGGTTGAAGATGCGATGGTCGGCAAAATTCAGCTGGATCCGTTCATTACGCACCGTTTGCCGCTGGAGCAGATCAACGACGCCTTCGATCTGATGCATGAAGGTAAATCCATTCGTACCGTCATTCATTTCGGCGACAAGTAACTCTTCTGCCAGCGGTTTTTCGCCGCTGGCATTTCTTTAATAATCTTCTCTAAAGTGTGACCAGTGCGGCGTTTTTAGCCGTAATCTAAATCCCTGCCGTGCCGATGACTATCTATACCCGTCATACTTCAAGTTGCCTGTGCGTTGGCCGCACTCGTTCACCCCAGTCACTTACTTATGTAAGCTCCCGGGGATTCACTCCCTTGCCGCCTTCATGCAACTCGAATTATTTAGGGTATAACACGCATATTTTTACGCATCTTACCTATAAGAGAGTCGACGGTCATGGACAACACAACTTCGATGCAGGCGCAGCGCAAGCTGGGCTTCTTGCATCACATCAGGCTGGTTCCGCTGTTTTCCTCCATTCTCGGTGGCATTATTCTTCTGTTTGCCTTGAGCGCAGGTCTGGCGGGGTATTTCCTGTTGCAGGCTGATACCGATCAGCAGGATGTCACATCAGAAATTCAGGTGCGTATGGGGCTTTCGAACAGCTCCAACCATTTACGTACCGCGCGTATCAATATGATCCATGCCGGTGCGGCGAGCCGTATCGCGGAAATGGAGGCGATGAAGCAAAACATCAGCGAGGCGGAAACACGCATCAAGCAATCGCAGTCAAGCTTTACCGCCTATATGAATCGCGCCGTGCGCACCTCCGCGGACGAGGCGCTGGATGCTGAGCTGAAAGCACGCTACGACGCCTATATTGCGGGGCTGCAGCCGATGGTCAAATTTGCCAAAAATGGCATGTTTGAGGCGATCATTAATCATGAAAACGAAACCGCGCGTCCGCTGGATGATGCCTACAACGCCGTCCTGCTGAAGGCCATCAAAATCCGTACCGATCGTGCCAGCGCGCTGACCACTCAGGCCCACACCCGAACACAGCTTGGGCTGATGTTTATGGTCGGCGCGTTTGCGCTGGCGCTGGTGTTGACGGCCATGACCTTTGTGGTGCTGCGCCGGACGGTGATTAACCCGCTTCAGCGTGCTGCCACCCGCATTGAAAATATCGCGAAAGGGGATTTAACCATGCCGGACGATCCGACAAGCCGGAGCGAAATCGGTCGCCTGACGCGGGATCTGCAAACCATGCAGCATTCGCTGGTGACCACTGTAGGCACCGTGCGCCAGGGGGCAGAAGAGATTTATCGCGGCACCAGCGAGATCTCTGCGGGAAATACCGACCTCTCTTCTCGTACCGAACAGCAGGCTGCCGCAATTGAGCAGACCGCCGCCAGCATGGAGCAGTTGACCGCAACGGTAAAACAGAACGCCGATAATGCCCATCACGCCAGCAAACTGGCAGAAGATGCCTCCGGTAAAGCCAGCCGCGGCGGCGAGATGGTGTCCGGCGTGGTGAAAACCATGGGCAATATCTCGACCAGTTCGAAGAAAATTTCAGAAATTACCGCCGTGATTAACAGTATTGCCTTCCAGACCAACATTCTGGCGCTGAACGCTGCCGTCGAAGCGGCGCGTGCAGGCGAACAGGGTCGAGGCTTTGCGGTGGTGGCGAGTGAAGTGCGCACGCTGGCAAGCCGCAGCGCCAACGCCGCGAAAGAGATTGAAAGCCTGATCAACGAGTCGGTGACCCTGATTGACCAGGGGTCGGGTGAAGTGGTTGCGGCGGGGAACACCATGAATGAAATCGTCGAGGCGGTGAAGCGCGTCACCGATATCATGCTGGAAATTGCTGCCGCATCCGACGAGCAGAGCCGCGGCATTGTGCAGGTGAGCCAGGCCATTTCGGAGATGGATAAAGTCACCCAGCAAAACGCCTCGCTGGTAGAAGAAGCCTCAGCGGCAGCGGCATCGCTGGAAGAACAGGGCGCGCGTCTGACAGAAGCAGTAGGGGCATTTCGGCTGAATGGGGCAACGGCGGGGCGTGCGATAGCGTCAGCGTCAGCGCCAGTGGCGAAGGGCATGCCATTGCGCCAGGCGGCTACGGTTTCCGGGGATAACTGGGAGACGTTCTGAGTTGCCAGCCGTGTCGGGTGGCGCTTCGCTTACCCGACCTACAAAACCGGACCAGTAGGCCCGCGTAATCGCAGCGCCACCGGGCAAAAAAAAGGGACCTTTCGGTCCCTTTTTCACATCTTATTTCTTATCAGGTAACGCGTACGCGATAACGTAATCACCTCGATCCGGCGACTGGCGTGCTCCGCCTGCATTAATGATGATGTACTGTTTACCGGTTTTCGGCGACACGTAAGTCATCGGGCCGGACTGGCTGCCTACCGGCAGACGGTCTTTCCAGATCTCTTTCCCGGTGGCGGTATCAAACGCGCGCAGGTAGAAATCCTGAGTACCGGCGAAGAACAGCAGGCCAGACTGCGTGGAGAGCGATGCGCCAAGGGTTGGCATGCCGATTGGGATTGGCATATGCATACGAATGCCCAACGGACCGGTATCTTCTACGGTGCCGACGGGAACCTGCCACACCAGCTTGCCGGATTTCAGATCGACTGCTGACATGGTGCCAAACGGTGGTTTTTGACACGGAATGCCCAGCGGTGACAGGAAGCGCTCCCGCATCGCACCGAACGGCGTACCGTCCATGGGGACAATCCCCATCTCAATGCCGCTTGCGTTTTTGGCAACATTCGCACGAGGAACCATATAGTTCGCCAGACCCAGACGCATATCGTTGACGAACATCAGGCCATTGTTCGGGTCAACCGACACGCTGCCCCAGTTCATCCCGCCGAGAGAGCCAGGGAACTGCAGGGAACGGTCGAGACCCGGCGGGGTGAAGACGCCCTGATGACGCATCTCTTTAAACTGAATACGGCACAGCAGCAGGTCAACAGGCGTCGCCCCCCACATGTCGGATTCGGTCAGCGTCTGGTTGCCGATCATCGGCATACCAACGGAATACGGCTGGGTCGGGGAGTAGCGTTCACCTTCAAC
This sequence comes from Enterobacter mori, assembly GCF_025244905.1. Taxonomy (NCBI): domain Bacteria; kingdom Pseudomonadati; phylum Pseudomonadota; class Gammaproteobacteria; order Enterobacterales; family Enterobacteriaceae; genus Enterobacter; species Enterobacter mori. The sequence continues at coordinate 2,245,911 of NZ_CP104285.1, forward strand.
GTTACCCGCCGGAACAGGACGCTCTTCTACCTTCGCCACCGGCTTACCGGTTTCGCGGTTAAGCATGAAGATCATGCCCTGCTTGCTGGTCTGCACCAGCACCGGCGTAGTGCCGCCTTTACCGTCTGGCAGGTCGTACAGCAGCGGCTGGGAAGGCAGGTCAAAGTCCCACAGATCGTGGTGGGTGGTCTGGAAATGCCAACGTACCTGACCGGTCGTTGCATCGACGGCCACGACGGAGGAGCTGTATTTATCGTCCAGCTCGGTACGTTCACCCGCCCAGAAGTCCGGGGTGGCGTTGCCGGTTGGCAGATAAATCAGATTGAGTTTTGCATCGTAAGACATGGCTGACCAGACGTTTGGCGTACCGCGCGTGTAGGTCTGGCCTTCCGGCGGCAGGCCGGTCAGGTTCGGATTACCCGGATCCCACGCCCAGGCCAGCTTGCCGGTGTGAACGTCGTATGCGCGCACCACGCCCGGCGGTTCGCCGGTGGAGAAGTTATCCGCGACGCGACCGCCGACGACAACGACATTCCCGGCCACCAGCGGCGTGGAGGTCTGCTGATAATACCCGGGCTTAATTTCGCCCATGCCGATGCTCAGATCCACGGTGCCGTGGTCGCCGAAGTCTTCGCAGACCTTGCCGTTATCCGCATTGATGGCAATCAGGCGGGCATCGGTAGTCGGCAGGAACAGGCGGCGAGGGCATGCCGCAGGCTGTGTCACTGTCTGTGAGGTTGTCACGCTTGAGCTATCTTCAAAATAGCCCAGACCGCGGCAGCGCTGCCAGTTAGGGGCCGTGGCTTTGGCATCGTAACGCCATTTTTCTTTACCGGAATCTACATCCAGCGCCAGCACTTTGCTGTACGGCGTACAGACATACAGCGTGTCGCCAATCTGTAATGGGGTATTCTGATCTTCCGCGCCCGAGCCGTTGCTCTGCGGGATATCCCCGGTGTGTGCAACCCAGGCGACTTTCAGATCGCTGACGTTTTGCTTGTTAATCTGGTCCAGCGCGGCAAAGCGATCGCCGTGGGTCGTGTTCCCCCAGTGTGCCCAGTTTTTCTGCTGCTCACCTTTGGCGACCGGTTTTACCGGCACCGATTCATTCGCGGCAACCAGCGTCTGCGGCTTAAACATCCAGCCCAGGCTGACCAGCATGACCACGGCCAGCACGGCGGCGATGGCAAAAGCGGGCGCTTTGCTAACCGGCGCATGGGTATTCGCGGCGCGCAGGAAGGGCCAGACGATGGCGCACAGGAACGCCAGCACGGCGAAGGTGAAGAGGCGTGAAAAGAGCGGCCAAAAATCCCAGCCTGCATCGCTTACCGCCCAGAATAACGAGGCGATAAACGCAATACCATACAGCACCATGCCGCTGGTGCGGTTGGTGAATATCAGTATGGCAGCAATCACCATCACCACGCCCATGATCAGGAAGTACAGGCTTCCACCCACTGTAGCGAGCTTTAAGCCCAGCCCGCCGACTGCCAGACCGATGAGCATCATCAGTCCGACAAGGAGCCACTGCAGGATACGAGGTAACCCGCGTGGCGCGCTGCCAAATGCCATGTCTATCTCCTTAAATACGCCCGCCCGTCTGGTGCGCTGTACGCGTCTGTACCAATTGGGTCATGCAGGACGGGCGTTATGATTTTTTTACCGTTTAAATAGCGTGAAATTCACTCGTGAAAATTCGTGTGCGAACCATTTGGTGAATTCGCGGCTATGATAAAACTGTTAAATTGTTTTACGCAATTGTTAATGAATGATTTCGCATTATTTGCCCAGGAGAAGGTAAACCCGCCTTCGCGGCGGGTCAGGGCAGGGACATCAGGCTGGCATGGACTTGCGGATCGCGCTTAACAGAGCTTGTGCGCCTGAGGAGAGCGGGGCATCAACCCGAGTCAGGATCCCAATAGGTTCTCCGGCTCCCGGCGAGGTTACCGGGAGTGCGGTAAGGGTGCCACGGCGTAAATCGTCTTTGACAGCGCCTGAGGGGACGAACCAGACGTAGTCATAGTCCACGGTTAGCTGGCGTGAAAGGGAGGCTGACAGGGTTTCAATGCAGCCCGACGGGAGCTTGCACCCCTGCATTTCGAGTAGCGTTTCGGCACTCTGACGCGGGACCGTACCTTTTGGTGACACGACAACCGGCCACTCCATGACGCGACTCAGGGTCACGGTGTCCTGCAACAGCGGGTGATCGGGACGGACCACCAGCTTGAGTGACTCCAGGAATAACAGTTCGTAATTGAGGCCGCTCATCAGTTCGGGATCGGACATTCTGCCAATACCGAGATCCAGTTCGCCCGCTTTCAGCCCGGCAAGCAGCATTGTGTTATTCATGGTGGCGACCTGAATCGTGGCGTGCTTTTGCAGCTTGTGAAACTGACCGATCACCGCGGGCAAAATACCCAGCGCTGCGGTAGGAAGCGCACCCACGCGCACGATATCGCTGGCAGGTTCCTCTTTCCGGTTCAACGCCTGGCCTGCCGTGTTGAGGGCATCCAGCACTTTTACCGCGTGCGTCAGAAATTGCTCACCCACGAGCGTGAGTTGTGCGCCCAGACGACCGCGATCGAAGAGCCGCGTTCCGGTAAGCTGTTCCAGCTCGTTCAGGGTTTTTGAAAGTGCAGGTTGACTCAGGTTAAGGGTTTCAGCCGCTCGCCCCAGCGTTCCCTGTTGAGCGACGGCCACAAATGTATGCAAATGGCGCAAGCGTATGCGCTGACTGAACAGACCATTTTTTTCCATAGGCGATGTTAAAAACAGAGCGATGCGGGTGACAAGTTAAGTTGTTTAATTTTGATAACTTGATAGCAAAATATTTTTAACATTTGATCTGTTTGAGTTACAACCTGTTTTTGGTAATGCACAGGCTTTGACCACTCGTCTGTCTGGATCACAATTCGTAAATTCTTCCCGCCGGAAGGAACGGGCTTCTCTACACTCCAGGTAATATTCACTGGAGGCATGACATCATGGCGAACACCATCACGGCTGATGATATTCGGGAACACTTTTCGCAGGCTATGTCGGCGATGTACCAGCAGGAAGTTCCGCAGTACGGCACCTTGCTGGAACTGGTGGCGGACGTTAACCTGGCGGTTCTTGAAAACAATCCACTTTTACATGAACAGCTGGCGAACGCGGATGAACTCGCGCGCCTGAATGTCGAACGTCACGGCGCAATTCGCGTCGGCACCGCGCGGGAACTGTCCACCTTGCGCCGCATGTTCGCCATTATGGGAATGTATCCGGTCAGCTATTACGATCTCTCACAGGCGGCGGTGCCTGTTCATTCCACGGCGTTCCGCCCGGTGGACGATGCGGCGCTGTGTCGTAATCCGTTTCGTATTTTTACCTCGCTGCTGCGCCTGGAGCTGATTGACAATGTCGAGCTGCGCGAGCGTGCCGCCGGGATCCTCGCCGGGCGGAACATTTTCACGCCGCGTTGTCTGGAACTGATCGCGCTGCATGAGTCAGAAGGTGCTTTCACTGAAACGCAGGCGCGCGAGTTTGTTCAGGAAGCGCTGGAAACATTCCGCTGGCATAGCCACGCAACGGTCGACCAGGAAACCTATCTGGCGCTGAGCAAAGAACATAAGCTGATTGCTGACGTGGTGTGCTTCCCCGGTTGCCACATCAACCATTTGACCCCGCGCACGCTGGATATTGACCGGGTGCAGGAGCTGATGCCGAAGTACGGCATTGAGCCAAAAATCCTGATTGAAGGGCCGCCGCGCCGTGAGGTGCCGATCCTGCTGCGTCAGACCAGCTTTAAGGCGCTGGAAGAACCGATTCTTTTCGCCGGGGAACATAAGGGAACGCATACCGCCCGCTTCGGTGAAATTGAACAGCGTGGCGTTGCGCTGACGCCGAAAGGCCGGGAGCTGTACGACAGTCTGTTAAGCCAGGCCGGTACCGGTAAAGATAACCTTACGCACCAGCTGCATCTTCGCGAGGTGTTTAGCGCATTTCCGGACAGTGAAATGTTCCTGCGCCGTCAGGAGCTGGCCTATTTCCGCTACCGCCTGACGCCAGCGGGTGAAGCGCATCGCCACGCGTTTCGACCGGGAGACGATCCGCAGCCGCTGATCGAACGCGGCTGGGTGGTTGCCCAACCTATTACTTATGAAGATTTTCTGCCGGTCAGCGCGGCGGGTGTTTTCCAGTCCAACCTTGGAAATGAAACGCAGGCGCGTAGTCAGGGAAATGCCAGCCGCGAGGCCTTTGAAGCGGCGCTGGGCTGTACGGTGTATGACGAATTCACGCTTTATCAGGAGGCGGAAGCGCGCAGCAAACAGCGTTGCGGTTTGCTCTGAAATCGTTACTCTGCAGGGGTGTGATGGAAAAAGAAGGTGGTTATGCAAAATCCCTCCGCCCCTGTGGTTGAAACGCGCCAGGGCGCACTGACTGGTTTCACAGATAACAATATTCATGTGTGGTGTGGGATCCCCTACGCTTCACCGCCCGTGGGCGACTGGCGCTGGCGCTCTCCGCGTCCGCCGGAAAGCTGGGAGGGCGAACGGCAGGCAACGACGTTTTCGCCCTCAGGCTGGCAAAGCATTGAGTACTGCAAAGAGCTGGGCGGCGGCGATCCCGGCCAGTTCTCGGAAGATTGTCTCTATCTTAACGTCTGGTCTCCCGTCGATCGCGCCGGACCGCTTCCGGTCATGGTCTGGCTGCACGGCGGCGGGTTCACGATTGGCGCGGGTAGCCTGCCGCCATACAACGGTAAAGCGCTGGCATCGCGCGGTGTGGTGGTTGTGACGATCAACTACCGTCTGGGTCATCTCGGCTTTTTCGCGCATCCGGCGCTGGAAGGTGAAGAAAGCCGCGTAGTGCATAACTTTGCGCTACTTGACCAGATCGCCGCGCTGGAGTGGGTGCGGGATAACATTGCTGCGTTTGGCGGGGATCCGAACGGCGTCACGCTGTTTGGTGAATCTGCGGGCGCGCGCAGCGTGTTGTCGCTGATGGCATCGCCGCTGGCGGAAGGATTGTTCCATAAAGCGATCGTGCAAAGCGGGTACACCTTGCCGGATACGCCGCGCGAGAAAGCCTTACAAAAAGGGGAAGCCATAGCCGCCCATTTCGGGCTGGAGAATGCCACCGCCGAACAGCTGCGCGCGCTGCCGCCTGAGGCCTTCTGGCCGCTCACGTCACCGCTGAACGTTGCGCCTGCTCCCGTCGTCGGGGATTGCGTCTTGCCGGAAGCGATGCTGGATGTGTTCTTTGCCGCGCGTCAGCATCCCGTTCCGCTAATGATAGGTTCGAATAGCGATGAAGCCAGCGTGATGGCGGTGTTTGGCGTGGATCTGGCCGGGCAAATTCAGAAGCTTCGCCGGGAACGGCGCTTTGGACTGGGGCTGATCAAGCTGCTCTATCCGGGCGTGAAGGGGGATGAAGAGCTGGGCAGACAGGTGTGCCGTGATATGGCCTTTACCACGATGGGCTATGTGGCGATGCAGGCTCAGCAGCGTGTCGGCGGACTGTGCTGGCGCTACTGGTTTGATTATGTCGCGGAAGCGGAACATGCCACCTATATCAACGGTGCCTGGCACGGCAATGAAGTGCCTTACGTATTCGATACCCTGGGCCAGGTGGAACCTTCTCGTCAGTACGTGAACGAACGCGATCTGCAGTTTGCTGCCCAGGTCGCTGATTACTGGGTGAGCTTCGCGCGTGATGCCGGGGCGCAGGACAGCTTATCCGGCCCGGTGCACTGGCCAACCTGTCGCAAAGGACGCGACGTGCTGTTACGCATTGGTGTGAATAAACATGCAGGTTTCAGGCTTGAAAACCGCTTTATGCGCGCCCGCATGAGTCTCTTCAAACGGGTGATGAAGCACCACGTCAGCCTCGATTAAGCAAACAGGCGCGAAACGCCGCCAGACCATTTTCCTCGCCTGGCGTTTCGCGCAGCACCAGCCGGTAGCTCGCGCCGGTTTTGATGCTTGTCTCATAGGGCCGCGTCAGCCTTCCTGCGCGGACATCTTCTTCCACCAGCGTTTCGTCAGCTATGGCGACCCCCAGCCCCTGAATGGCGGCGGTAATGGCGAGGTCCATGGTGTCGAAGTGTTGATTTTTGTGCATAACAAACGCCGGGCCTTCCTGTTTCGCCAGCCACAATGACCAGTCGGTTTTGTCCCGTGTCGGATGAAGAAAGGTCAATGATCCCAGAGCCGTTCCCGCCCGAAGCGGGCTGAGTACGGGCGTCAGGGCCTCTTCAAACAGCAAATCGCCCGCGCTCATGTGGGTGCCGAAAACGATGGCGGCATCGTAAGATTCGGTTTTGAAATTGACGTTGTGATCGGTCGTGGTGGTCAATGCAATTTGCAGATCCGGCTGTTCGCGCTCCACGTCCAGCAGCCGGGGAATGAGCCAGCGCATGGCGCAGGTAGGCGCTTTCAGGCGAATGACGGTCTGGTGCGCCCGCGCCCGTTCCGCGACGTTCAATAACTGCGTAAAGGCCGATTGCATTTCAGGCAGCAGGGCGCTGCCCTGGGGAGAGAGCCGCAGCCCGCGCGCATGGCGTTCGAACAGGGGAAAGCCAAACCACGCTTCGAGTGAGGCAATTTTGCGGCTCACGGCCCCCTGCGTCAGGCAAAGCTCCTGCGCCGCATGGGTAAGGTTCAGATGACGCGCGGTGATTAAAAAGGCGTCGATGGCATTAAGCGGGAATGAACGGCGCGACATAAACGACCTCAGCTATGCATTTTTCTCATGGCTATTATGACAACAATTCGATTGTCCCGACAGCAGAGTTATTGTTTGAATAGTTATGCAACAACCATGAGAAGGGACAGAGGATGACTTTACAGACACCGGTGCAAACCCGTTCAAAATTGCCAGACGTGGGGACCACGATTTTTACCGTTATCGGGCAGCTTTCTGCACAGCATAACGCCATCAACCTTTCTCAGGGCGCACCCAATTTTTCCTGCGACCCAAAGCTTATCGCCGGAGTCACCCGCGCCATGGAGGCGGGGCATAACCAGTACGCGGCAATGACGGGCCTGATCTCCCTGAAAGAACGCATAGTGGAAAAGATTGCCACGCTTTACGGCACCCGGTATGACCCCGGCAGTGAAGTGCTGGTAACGGCCAGCGCCAGTGAAGGGCTCTACTCGGCCATTAGCGGGCTGGTCCATCCTGGCGATGAGGTGATTTACTTCGAACCGTCCTTTGACAGCTACGCGCCGATAGTGCGGCTGCAGGGGGCGACACCCGTTGCCATTAAGCTGACCGTTCCAGATTTTGCCGTTAACTGGGACGAGGTTCGCGCCGCGATTACGCCTCGCACGCGTATGATCATCATCAACACGCCGCATAATCCGAGTGGCCAGGTCTTCTCAGCGAACGATCTGCAACAGCTGGTGGCGGTGACCCGTAATACCGACATCATTATTTTGTCTGACGAAGTGTACGAGCACGTCGTTTTTGACGGCGAGCCGCACCACGGCATGGCGACGCATCCGCAGCTGGCGGAGCGCAGCGTGATTATCTCATCGTTCGGAAAAACCTATCACGTCACCGGCTGGCGAGTGGGTTACTGTGTTGCCCCGGCGGTGCTGATGGACGAGATTTGTAAAGTCCATCAATTTTTAATGTTTTCTGCCGATACGCCAATGCAGCACGCGTTTGCTGAACACATGGTCGATCCGCAAACCTGGCTGTCGCTCTCTGCGTTCTATCAACGCAAGCGCGACCTGCTGCAAAGTTTGCTGGCGGAATCACCGTTCAGGCTACTGCCAAGTGCCGGATCGTTCTTCCTGCTGGCGGATTACAGCCATTTCAGCGACGAGCGCGACAGCGAGATGGTCAAACGGCTGATCGTCGAGTGTGGCGTGGCCACCATTCCGCTGTCGGCGTTTTACGCGGACGGCACGGATAATAAATTGATTCGTCTCTCTTTTGCGAAAGATGAGGCGACGTTACGGGCTGGTGCTCAGGCCCTGTGTCGGGTCAAACCACGCTGAGCCTATCCCATTAGGCTCTGAGGAGTATGAGATGAAATTACGCGCGTTAATAGTCGGCATGGGATTGCTGTGTACGTTTTCTTCCTTTGCCGCCACCGAGTTACGTTACGGCCTTGAGGCGGAATATCCGCCGTTTGAAAGCCGGAATGCGTCTGGTGAACTGGAAGGGTTCGACGTTGAGCTGGGCAATGCTATCTGCAAAGCGGCAGCGCTGAAGTGCACCTGGGTCGAAACGTCGTTTGATGCCCTGATCCCGGGCCTGGTAGCGAAAAAATTCGATGCCATTAACTCGGCGATGAACATCACCGAGCAGCGACGCAAAAGCATTGATTTTACCCAGCCGATTTACCGCATTCCGTCGCAGCTAGTGGGCAAAGCCGGTACGGCGGTAGATACCACCGCTGAAGGGCTGAAGGGGAAAACCATTGGCGTGCTGCAGGGTTCCATTCAGGAAACCTATGCCAAAGAGCACTGGGAAAAACACGGTGTCACCGTGGTGTCTTATAAAGATCAGAATATGGCGTGGGGCGACCTGCTGAATGGCCGTATCGACGCCTCGCTGGTGATGTCCGCGGCCGGACAGGCAGGTTTCCTCAGCAAGCCGCAGGGTAAAGGGTTTGGCTTTATCGGCAAACCGGTGTCTGACGACACTATCCTCGGCAGTGGGATCGGTTTTGGGTTGCGCAAAGGTGACGAGGCCACCAAAAAGCAGCTCGATGCCGCGATTGATAAAGTACGTGCCGACGGCACGATCGCTAAACTCGCTGATAAGTACTTCCCGGGTATCGATGTCAGCGTAAAATAACCGCCTCGTTGGCCCCGTCAGCTGATGTCCTGACGGGGCATTTTTATCTACCCGCATTTACGCTTATTTACACCACTTTCGGGCCGTTCTGGTCGACAGAAAATATTTCTCACTTTGTTCATATATTCACCGGCCAACAATTGGATTCTTAACCATTTTTGTTTAGGCTGTGCGTTCTTTCTTGCCGTCATTTCGCCGAGCGCGAAACACATTCACACGACCATAAGGACGTTTTTCCAGGCATGAATCGCAGACGTTTTCTAAAAGGTTCGCTTGCAATGGCTGCCCTGAGCGGCACATCTGGCCTTGCTTCCCTGTTTTCCAAAGCGGCATACGCGGCTGATTCTGACATTGCAGACGGCCAGAGCCGTCGTTTTGACTTCTCCGTACTGCAATCCATGGCGCATGACCTGGCGAAAACCCCCTGGGGTGGCGCGCCGCGTCCGCTGCCGGAGACGCTGGCAACCATGACGCCGCAGGCGTATAACGCCATCCGCTACGACGAAAAACAGTCTCTGTGGAATAACATCGAAGGCCGCCAGCTGGACGTGCAGTTCTTCCATATGGGGATGGGTTTCCGCCGCCGCGTGCGGATGTTCTCGCTGGATCAGACCACATCTCAGGCGCGTGAGATCCACTTCCGCCCTGAACTGTTCAGCTACGGCGACACGGGTGTTGATACGAAACAGCTTGAAGGCCAGAGCGATCTCGGTTTTGCCGGCTTCCGTGCCTTTAAAGCCCCCGAGCTGGCGCGTCGCGATATCGTCTCGTTCCTCGGTGCGAGCTATTTCCGCGCGGTGGATGATACCTATCAGTACGGCCTTTCCGCACGCGGTCTGGCGGTGGATACCTTCACCGACACGCCGGAAGAGTTCCCGGATTTCACCTCCTTCTGGTTTGAAACCGTTAAGCCGGGCGATACCACCTTTACCGTCTACACGCTGCTGGATAGCCCAAGCATCACCGGGGCGTATAAGTTCGTGATCCACTGCGAGAAGAGCCAGGTGATTATGGAGGTGGAAAACCATCTCTATGCGCGTAAAGACATCAAGCAGTTGGGCATCGCGCCGATGACCAGCATGTTCAGCTGCGGTAATAACGAACGCCGCATGTGCGACACTATTCATCCGCAAATCCACGACTCCGACCGCCTGGCGATGTGGTGCGGCAACGGGGAGTGGATTTGTCGTCCGCTGAATAACCCGCAGAAGCTGCAGTTCAATGCTTTTATGGACAAAAACCCGAAGGGCTTTGGTCTGCTGCAGCTTGATCGCGATTTCTCCCACTATCAGGATGTGATGGGCTGGTATAACAAACGTCCAAGCCTGTGGGTGGAGCCGAGAAACAATTGGGGGAAAGGCTCGGTAGGGCTGATGGAGATCCCAACCACCGGTGAAACGCTGGATAACGTGGTCTGTTTCTGGCAGCCAGAGAAGCCGGTGGAAGCGGGGGATGAGCTGGACTTCAAATACCGCCTTTACTGGAGCGCGCAGCCGCCGGTGCGTTCCCCACTGGCGAACGTCTTCGCCACCCGTACCGGTATGGGGGGCTTCCCGGAAGGCTGGGCACCGGGCGAAAATTACCCGAAAGTGTGGGCGCGTCGTTTTGCCATTGATTTCGTTGGCGGCGACCTGAAGGCCGCTGCGCCAAAAGGCATCGAGCCGGTGATCACGCTCTCCAGCGGTGAAGCGAAGCAGGTTGAGATCCTCTACGTTGAGCCGTTTGACGGGTATCGCATTCTGTTTGACTGGTATCCGACGTCGGACTCAACCGAGCCGGTGGATATGCGCCTGTTCCTGCGCTGTCAGGGCGATGCGATCAGTGAAACCTGGCTGTATCAGTATTTCCCGCCAGCGCCGGATAAGCGTAACTACGTTGACGATCGGATTATGCGTTAGTTCTTGTGCCGGGTGGCGGCTACGCCTTACCCGGCCTACTTTTTCGACACCGTAGGCCCGGTAAGCGTTAGCGCCACCGGCAATGAGAGGCCGCATGACGTCAGAAATCATCCCCGTTTCACAACACATCGAACTGCGTTCCGTCGAAGAGCGCTATACCACCGACCTGCACAACCTCGTCATTAAAAACAAAACCTTTCTGCAAACCGCGTTTGACTGGGCGCAGCACGTGGGCAGCGAAGAGGATACCCGACGCAACGTGCAGAGCAACCACATGCTGCACCAGCGCGGCTACGCCAAAATGTTTTTGATTTTCGCGAGTGATGAACTGGTCGGCGTGCTGTCGTTTAATGCGATTGAACCTGCCAACAAAACCGGGTACATCGGCTACTGGCTGGACGAAAACCACCAGGGGCAGGGCATTCTCTCCCGGTCACTGCAGGCGTTCATGCGCTACTACGTCGAACGCGGTGAGATCCGCCGTTTTGTGATCAAATGTCGGGTGGCGAATTACCACAGCAATAATGTTGCCGTGCGCAACGGTTTTACGCTGGAAGGGTGCCTGCGTGAAGCGGAATACCTGAATGGCCGCTTTGACGATGTGAACATCTACGGCAAGATCTCTACCCTATAGCGCTCCCAGCAGCGGGGTGCGTGTGATGCGCTGGTCGCCATTAACCACTTTTTCGCCGCGCAGGTGAATGCTCTCGCCAGCAAACGCTTCAATGACCGCATCATCGGTGATTTCAACCTGGTGCTCGATGAGCACATCACCACTAATCCGCGCGCGTCCCTGGATCACCACTTTATCATCCAGCATGATCGGCCCACCGCGCAGCCAGGCCTGCCCGCCAATCAGGACGTGGTGCTTGATGACACAATTTCCTTCCACCACCGCATTTTCCGCCACCTGCGAGCTGTAGCGCACGGTGGGGATAGCGTCGTCATCAAAGCCCGCCATAAGACGCGCGTTGCCGTACACTTTGGCGCAGTCACAGACCCAGACGTTATTGAGTTCGTTACCCTCCAGAATGGCCTTGTCGAAGACCTCGGCTCGATGCTCGATAAACGCATAGCTGACCAATGCATCACCGTAGATTTGCGCCTGATGGACAATGCGGGACTCGCTCACCGTGGCCCTGTCATAGATTCTCAGGATCTGTTCGTGGTCGGGCGTTAAGCCTTTCGCGGCAATCACTATGCTGTTGTGGATCACTCGGGCATCACCGTAAATATGGCATTCGCCACGTACGCTGGATTGCTGAATGGTGACGTTGTCACTTATTTTCGCCTCGTGGCTGACCTGCGCATTGTCCAGCCAGCTGTGACCGCCGACGCGGGCATGGTGGCTCACGACGCAAGGCTGGGTAAGACGGGCGTTATCCGTTATCGTCGCGCCCGCAAATACCACGCTGTTCTCGTCGTAGATCCAGCAGTCACCGGCCTGCGCGAGGGCACTCTCATCGTCAATCCAGCCGCCTTTCGTGCCGCTGACGACATCGTTGAAATCGACGAGAGCAATAATTTGCCGCAGGGTCACGGTGCATTTGGTTTCGTCGTTTTGCCACTGCCAGAGGCGGGTTTCATCGCTAAGGCGATATTTTTTCATAGGGTTGTCTCTGATACGCGTCTGTACTAAACGTAGCAAACTTTTCGCTTTTCGAAGTACTGGCATCCGCTGCGGAAACACCTTAAAATGGCATTTAAAATACATTTTAAAAATTCAACAAAATGCACAAAAATCAACGCGTCCTTAACTTGCCCGCAGGCTACTTCGGTATGGTACTTGGGATTATTGGTATGGGGTTCGCCTGGCGTTATGCCAGTACACTCTGGCCCGTGACGCGCTGGCCGGGGGAAATGCTGGTCAGCCTTGCGGTTGTTATCTGGTTCTTACTGACGGTAGCCTTCATCATGCGTGCGGTCCGTTTTCCGCGCAGCGTGCTGGCGGAGATGCGCCATCCGGTGATGAGCAGTTTTGTTAGCCTGTTTCCGGCCACGACGATGCTGGTGTCGATTGGTTTTGTGCCGTGGTGTCGACCTGTTTCGCTGGCGTTGTTTAGTATCGGCGTGGTCATTCAGCTCGGCTATGCGGCCTGGCAAAGTGCCGGGTTGTGGCGGGGTAAACATCCTGAAGAGGCGACGACGCCCGGGTTGTATCTGCCGACGGTCGCGAATAATTTCATCAGCGCCATGGCCTGCGGCGCGCTCGGGTTCACCGATGCGGGACTGGTTTTTCTCGGGGCGGGAGTCTTCTCCTGGCTAAGCCTGGAGCCGGTAATATTGCAGCGCCTGCGAAGCGCCGGAGAGTTACCTGCTGCGCTGAGAACATCGCTTGGCATCCAGCTCGCACCTGCGCTGGTGGCCTGTAGCGCCTGGTTTAGCGTCAACGGCGGAGAAGCCGATACCTTTGCTAAAATGCTCTTTGGCTATGGCCTGTTACAGCTTCTGTTTATGCTGCGTCTGATGCCATGGTATTTGTCTCAGCCGTTTAACGCCTCGTTCTGGAGCTTCTCATTCGGCGTGTCGGCACTGGCGACTACCGGCCTGCACCTGGGGCAGAGCAGCCCGTCAGGATTCTTCCACGCGCTGGCGATTCCGCTGTTTATTTTTACCAACATCATCATTGGGATGCTGTTGATTCGTACGTTTATCCTGTTGATGCAGGGCAAACTTCTCGTTCGCGCTGATAAAGCCCTGCTTATGCAATCTGAGGAAAAATAATGACTGTCGATGCTAACTACTTCACCGAAAAATTTGGCTTAACCCGTACGCACTCGGAGGTGCTGTACAGCGCGGAGATCGTTAAACCGGGTAAAACGCTGGATCTGGGATGCGGTAATGGCCGTAACAGCCTTTACCTGGCCGCCAACGGTTTTGAGGTGACCGCGTGGGACAAGAACCCGATGAGCATCGATAACATCGAGCGCATCAAAGCGGAAGAAGGGATCGCGAATCTGCAAACAGCGATTAAAGACCTTAACAGCCTCAGCTTTGATGGTGAGTATGATTTTATCCTCTCCACCGTAGTGCTGATGTTCCTGGAAGCGAAAACCATCCCTGGTCTTATCGCCAATATGCAGCGCTGCACGAAGCCGGGCGGCTACAACCTGATCGTTGCCGCCATGGATACGGCAGATTACCCGTGCACCGTTGGCTTCCCGTTTGCGTTTAAAGCCGGTGAGTTGAGCAACTACTATGAAGGCTGGGAGTTGCTCAAATACAACGAAGAGGTGGGTGAGCTGCACCGCACCGACGCCAACGGCAACCGCATTAAGCTGCGCTTTGCGACTCTGCTGGCGCGTAAACCCGCTTAGCGGGCGGCCAGCAGGCAGATCTGCAGGGCGGTTTTGTAAGACGCCTCGAACGACGACAGCGGTAAAAACTCGAACGTCGAGTGGAAGTTATGCGCACCGGTGAAGAAGTTCGGGGTGAGCAGCCCTTTAGCAGAAAGCGCTGCGCCGTCGGTACCGCCGCGCATCGGCGTGGGTTTTGGCGTGATCCCGAGCGATTCCATCGCTTCAAACATCAGGTCGATGGCGCGCCTGTCTTCGCCAATCGCATTGCTGATATTGCTGTACGTGTCTTCAATGTGAAAGTCCACTTTCGCGGTGGGATGCTGCGCTGCGATCAGCGCCGCAACGTCGGCAATCTGCTGCTTGCGGGCAGCAAAATGATTCTTGTCAAAGTCGCGGATATTGGCTTTGAGCACCGCTTCGTTCTGCCCGGCCTGAATGCCGTTAAACCAGATATAGCCTTCACGCCCTTCGGTGCACTCCGGCGTTTGCTGGCGGTCAAAATAGCTAATGAAGTCGGTGGCCATCAGTAACGGGTTCACCAGCACGCCTTTGGCGGACATCGGGTGCGCCGTCACGCCGGTAAAGCGGATCTCCGCGGCTGCTGCGTTAAAGTTCTCATAGACGATTTCACCCAGCTCGCAGCAGTCGATGGTCCAGGCGAAGTCGACGTCGAAGCGCTTCAGATCGAGCGCCTTTGCGCCACACAGGCCTATCTCTTCGTCAGGCACAAACGCAACGACAATATCGCCATGCTGATGTTCCGCCGTCAGGTTTTCCAGCACCGTCATTACCACCGTCACCGCAGATTTATTATCTGCGCCTAATACGCTGGTTCCGTCGCTGAAAATAATCTCTTCACCAGGATATGCCAGAATTTCCGGGTGCTCTTTTACACGTAACCAGATGTCTTTCTCTTTATTCAGACAGAGATCTTCACCATGAAAGGTCAATATTTGCGGATGAATATCCGGTGATAAACCCACGTCTACGGTATCAATGTGCGTAATAAAGCCGATACGCGGCGCACCGGGCACGTTGCCTTTTTTTACCGCCGTTACCGTGGCGAATTCATCAATCACAATATCGTCTAGGCCCAGCTGTGCCAGCTCCTGCGCCAGCTCTCGCGCCATATCATGCTGCCCAGGCGTGGAGGGAAGGGTTTTCACTTTTGGGTCGCTCTGGCTGGTGATGGCAAGATAGCGGAAAAAACGCTGGGTTAATTGTCTGGAGAGTTCTGAGCCCATAGTGATTCCTTCTGTATTTATTTTTCAGGTGTTTGCCACATCACTTTAATGTTATTTATGGAATGGCAAAAGAATTAATTAGCCGTCGAATTAAAAAGACAGGAATAAATGATGAAAAGCAAACTCACAATGTTAACGCTCGCGTTTGCTGCGCTGACGGTCAGTTCCACCGTGGCGGCGAAAACGCTGGTGTATTGTTCCGAAGGATCGCCGGAAAACTTTAATCCTCAGTTATATACCTCGGGAACCAGCGTGGATGCCAGCGCCGTGCCGGTCTATAACCGACTGGTCGATTTTAAGCCGGGCACAACGGAGCTGGTGCCGAGCCTGGCGGAGCGCTGGGAGGTGAGCGAGGACGGCAAGGTCTACACCTTCCATCTGCGTAAAGGGGTGAAATTCCAGAGCAACAAAGCGTTCAAGCCGACGCGGGATTTTAACGCCGACGACGTGATTTTTTCGTTTATGCGCCAGAAGGATGTCAATCATCCGTACCATAACGTCTCCAACGGCAGCTATTCCAACTTCGAAAGCCTGGAGTTCGGCAGCCTGATCACCGCGATAGATAAGGTGGATGACCATACCGTGCGCTTTACGCTGGCTCACCCGGAAGCCCCGTTTGTGGCCGATCTGGCGTGGTATTTTGCCTCGATTCTTTCGGCGGAATATGCCGATGCGATGCTCAAAGCCGGTACGCCGGAGAAGGTCGATATGGAGCCCATCGGGACCGGGCCGTTCAGGCTGGCGCAGTATCAGAAAGATTCCCGCATTTTATTCACGGCATTCCCGGAATACTGGCAGGGCAAATCGAAGCTGGACCGCCTGGTCTTCACCATCACGCCGGACGCGTCCGTGCGTTTTGCGAAAATCGAAAAAAATGAGTGTCAGGTCATGCCGTTCCCGAACCCGGCCGATCTGCCGCGCATGAAGGCGAACAAAGACATCACGCTGATGAGCAAGGCGGGGCTGAATACCGGTTTTCTGGCATTCAATACGCAAAAGCCGCCGCTGGATAATGTGAAAGTCCGTCAGGCGCTGGCGATGGCAATCAATAAACCTGCCATTATTGACGCGGTATTTCACGGTACAGGCACTGCGGCGAAAAACCTGCTGCCGCCGGGCGTCTGGAGCGCAGATAGCGAGCTTAAGGATTACGATTACGATCCCGAAAAGGCGAAAGCGCTGTTAAAAGAGGCCGGTTTTGCGAACGGCGTCAGCATCGATTTGTGGGCAATGCCGGTTCAACGTCCGTATAACCCGAATGCAAAGCGGATGGCAGAGATGATTCAGGCCGACTGGGCGAAGGTTGGCGTGCAGGCCAAAATCGTCACCTATGAGTGGGGGGAATATCTCAAGCGTGTGAAAGGGGGCGAACATCAGGCTGCGCTGATGGGCTGGACAACAGCCACGGGCGACCCGGATAACTTCTTTGGCCCACTCTTTACCTGTACGTCCGCCAACGGCGGTTCGAATTCGGCCAAATGGTGCTACAAACCCTTTGATAAGATTATTGCCGAAGCAAAATCGATAACCGATCAGAATAAACGCATTGCCTTGTACAAAGAGGCGCAGCAGATGATGCATGACCAAATGCCAGCCGTCATGATTGCTCATTCCACCATTTTTGAACCGGTGCGTAAGGAAGTGACAGGCTACGAAATAGACCCGTTTGGTAAGCATCTTTTCTGGCAGGTGGATATTAATCCGTGATGTTTCTCTGCCCGGATCGCGTCCGGGCAGTCTTTTCGCAATTTGTGCTATCTGCATCATTTTTTGCCACAACAACGCCCCTCATCTTTTGCTATAACTTCAAATGCATACTTGCAGATAACATGGAATACCATCATGCGTACTCACACTTTTTTTAAAGTTGCAGTGCTTTCAGGTCTGTTGACGTTGGCTGGCTGTGCATCGAAAGTTGCCGCGCCAGAACAATATTCAGGCTTTTTAAAAGATTATTCAGGCTTGCAGCAAACTACGTCAGCGACGGGGAAACCAACGCTGCGTTGGGTTGATCCTTCGTATAACGAAGCCAATTACGACTGCATTCTCTGGACGCCAATTACCTATTATCCGACGCCAAAACCGACGACTCAGATTGGTCAAAAAACGCTTGATGAGCTTCTGGCCTACACCAACACCAAAATGAAAACGGCGATTGGTCAGCGTAAATCTGTTGTAACCACACCGTGCAAACGCAGCCTGATCTTCCGTGGGGCCATCACCGGCGTGAGTTCGCAAAAAGAGGGGCTGCAGTTCTATGAAGTGGTGCCTGTCGCGCTGGTCGTAGCGGGTACGCAGATGGCAACCGGTCACCGTACCATGGATACGCACCTGTTCTTCGAAGGTGAATTGATTGACGCGGCAACGAACAAACCCGTCATGAAAGTGGTGCGTAAAGGCGAAGGGAAAGAGTTGGCTAACGAAAATACGCCAATGGCCTTCGCCACGCTGAAGCAAGTTGTGGATGACATGGCGACAGATGCCACCATGTTTGATGTGCATAAAACAGCGAAATAGTGAATCAGGGCCTGCAGCGATGCAGGCCTTTTTTATGCCGTTCTCAGTCGTCTGTACCAGGTTTCTGGCTTAGTAAACATCACCATATTCCCGCCCAAAATCAGTAATAGCCCGACAATTCCATTCACGTGCCACACGTACCCTTCGTAAATCGTCGAAATAGAGAGCGCAACCAGCGGGAATAACAGGGTGCTGTAGGCGGCTTTACCCGGACCGATACGTCCGACCAGCGTAAAGTAGGCGCCAAAGGCAATCACCGAGCCAAACAGGGCCAGATAGAGCAGCGCACCGATGTAGCTTACCGTCCATTCCGGCATAAAATTGTCCCCTCTGACGAGCGCAATACCGCCCATCACCAGCGTACCGTAGAGCATCGCCCAGGCATTGGTGGTCATGGTCTCCAGACCGTTACGCTGGTGGCGCATGCTGATCATATTACCCAGCGAGAATCCGTAGGTGCCCAGCGCCGACAGGCCAATACCCGTCAGTAAAGAGGTGCTCCAGCCGCTTGCCAGCAGGTCGTCCCAGAAGAGGGTGATGATCCCAACCAGGCCCAGCGCGGCGGCCGTCCAGAAGCGAGCGGGCGGGCGCTGGCCGAAGAAAATAAAGCTGTTAATGGCGTTATACAGCACCGCCATGGAAAAAATCACCGACTCCAGGCCGGTGTTGATGTGCGCGGCGGCGGCGTAAAAGCACCAGAAGTTGAAGCAGAAAACGCAGCATCCCTGCAGCAGGCAAAAGAGGTGATCCCGCAGGGCTATCTTGCGCAAACGGCGAAGGGCAAGTAAGACGATCATTATCGTGGCGGAGGCCACGGCAAAGCGCCAGAAAATCGACACCGGGGCCGCGACCGGTCCCTGCTGCAGGAAAATTGCAATCCAGGTCGTTCCCCATATCACGACCACCAGTCCATAGAGCAATGCGTTCATTGTTTCTCTCTTCTCATACCGCGAAAAGCACAGTCTGACCCGTCCGGCGCTGGGCTGCTTTCATCTCCTTGCGCAGGACTTGCAAATTCTTGCGCTTTTTTGTTGCGCGAAGGCTGGCATCGCGCGACAACACTTCTTAGACTGAGGATCTGATCAACCATCCGTTCACGGCTATGTCTCACGCTTACGATACCTTTGAAACGCTACGTCAACAGAATGCAGTGCTCCGGGAAACGGTTGCGCTCAATTCCGGTATTCAACTGGCGGCGTGGTACAACAAGCACGACACGATCACCGTAAAAAGCAATCACCACACCCTCAGCCTGTACGTGGCCGATGGCTATGAAAGCTACCAAAAAACGCCGGGCGGCTGGAAGAATGGCGGCGGTCCTGACCGTTTCTGCCTGATGCCGAAAGAGAGCGAATCGACGTGGGATATCCGCGATGACCTGTCATTTGTTCATCTGTACTGTACCGATGAACATCTGCGCGATGTTGGCGAAAAAATCTGGGATAAACGCCCGCTGTCGCTGACGCTTGATGAGAAAATCTTCGGCAGCGATCCGAAAATCACCGCGCTTTATCGCCAGTTTTTGCTTGGCTACGACTGGCAGCAAAAAGCGAACCAGCTCGCCCTCAGCACCGCCTCTACGCTTTTACTGACGCATCTGCTCCAGAATTACGCCAGCGTGCAGTGGAAGCTGCCGGTCGTCACCGGCGGGCTGTCGCCGTTTGTGCTGCGAAACGTATTGGCATTTATAGAAGAGCATCTCTCCCAGCCGCTGACACTGGCAGATCTGGCCGATCAGGCTTCGCTGAGTGAGTATCACTTTGCCAGAATGTTTCGTCAGTCGATGGGGCTGGCTCCGCATCAGTACGTTATGCAGCGCCGTATGGAGAGAGCCAAAGCGCTGGTGCAGCATACCAACACACCGCTTACGGATATCGCACTCGCCTGCGGGTTTAACTCCGCCAGCCACTTCAGTAACCGTTTTCGCAGCATCATGGGGATAACCCCGTCACAGCTACGCGCGGCGACGGCGTGAAAACACGGCGTAACAGAGGCCACCCAACACCAGCCCCCAGAAAGCAGAGCCAATCCCCAGGATTGTTGCCCCGCTGGCGGTCATCAGAAAGGTGACAATTGCCGCGTCGCGTTCCGCTTCGTGATTCAATGCCTGATACAAACTCCCGCTGATGGTACCGAGTAGCGCCAGACCGGCAAGCGTCTGGATCCAGCTGAGCGGCAATGCGGCCATTAATCCGGTGATAGAGCCGCCAAAAACGCCCGCCAGGAGATAAAATACGCCCGCAGCCACGGCGGCAAGCCAGCGTTTACCCGCATCCGGATGCGCATCAGGACTCTGGCAAATAGCTGCGGTAATGGCGGCGATACAGATAGAGAACACGCCAAAGGGAGAGAACAGCAACGCCAGCCCGCCTGTCACGATAATCAACGGTGAGACCGCCGGCGGATAGCCCGCTGCTTTCATCGTGGCGAACCCCGGCGCGTTTTGCGAGGCCATGGTGACCAGGAAGAAGGGCACGCCGATGCTCAGCAGGCTGGTGAAGGTAAAGGCCGGTGCGACAAACTGCGGCATAACGACAGAAACGGCGATATCGCCTGTGACAACGTCACCTCCAGCCCATGCTACTGCGCCACCCACCAGCAGTGTGGCAACAATGGCGTACCGGGGAGCAAAGGCTTTAGCCATCAGCCAGGCCGCCAGCATGCTCCCGCACAACAGTAAATGTCCGTCGAGATTGCTGAACGCCTGCAGGCCAAACCGCAGCAGCACGCCTGCCAGCATAGCGGCGGCAAGAGAATGCGGAATGAGCTTCATCAGGCGGGCAAATAGCCCGGTCACGCCGCACAGTAAAATAAGCGCATTCGCAAAGATAAAAATACCGATGGTTTCGGCAAGCGTCACGCCGTTGAGGCTGGTGGCTAACAGCGCCGCGCCGGGCGTTGACCAGGCGGTGAGTACCGGGGCTTTATACCACCAGGATAACGCAAGGGTGCTGGCGCCCATCCCAATGCCCAGCGCGGTCATCCAGCCCGCAATCTGGTGCGCATTTGCGCCCGCCGCCGCAGCGGCCTGCCAGATGATGGCTGCCGAGCTGGCATAACCCACCAGAACGGCAACAAAACCGGCAAGGATGGCAGGAAAGAGATGAGTTGAAGGACGCATAAAAAACTCCGTTGTGCGTTATAACGTCCGGAATAAGATAGCACTGTGCGTTATAGCGTACAAGTGGTATGCTGTGTCGGTATCTGGAGGGACCATGGAAATTACACAACATCTTGCTCATACCTTGAAAACCGAACGCCAGGCGCGCGGCTGGAGCCTGGCGAAACTGGCAGAAGAGACGGGCGTGTCAAAGGCCATGCTGGGCCAAATTGAGCGCAATGAATCCAGCCCGACGGTGTCGACGCTGTGGAAAATCGCTACCGGGTTGAACGTACCCTTTTCTGCCTTCATCGCGCCAGAGGCGGACGGGCAGGCCGTGTTTGATCCCCAACAGCAGGCGATGGTTGTGAAACCGTTATTTCCGTGGGATGAGACGCTGAAGTTTGACCATTTTTCGATCACCCTCGCGCCCGGTGCGCTGAGCGAATCCACGCCGCACGAAGCGGGCGTCATTGAACATGTGGTGGTGATCGGTGGGGAACTGGAGATGAACATTGACGGCGAGTGGCGCACTATCCACGCTGACGCCGGGGTGCGTTTTGCCGGGGATAAACCGCACGCCTACCGCAACAGCAGCGCCCGGACGGTGCATTTTCACTCCCTTATTCATTA
Source organism: Enterobacter mori (assembly GCF_025244905.1). NCBI lineage: Bacteria > Pseudomonadati > Pseudomonadota > Gammaproteobacteria > Enterobacterales > Enterobacteriaceae > Enterobacter > Enterobacter mori. The sequence goes on from NZ_CP104285.1 coordinate 2,267,395, forward strand.
TCCCCGCTGAGGCTACGCAAAACTGTTTCGCTGTCGCATACTTCTGACTACAATAGCCGCCATTTTGACCATAACGGATAACGACGAAGTATGCGCCTGCAATCCCATCATCTTGAACTTTTAAGCCCGGCCCGTGACGCCGCCATTGCCCGTGAAGCGATCCTTCACGGTGCCGATGCCGTCTACATTGGTGGCCCTGGCTTCGGTGCCCGCCATAACGCCAGCAACAGCCTGAGCGATATTGCCGAGCTGGTGCCGTTCGCCCACCGTTTCGGGGCGAAAGTGTTCGTGACCCTGAACACGATCCTTCATGATGATGAACTGGAGCCTGCGCAGCGTCTTATCACCGATCTCTACCAGACCGGGGTGGATGCGCTGATCGTGCAGGATATGGGCGTTCTGGCGCTGGATATCCCGCCGATTGAACTGCATGCCAGTACCCAGTGCGACATCCGCACGGTAGAAAAAGCGAAATTCCTCTCTGACGTCGGTTTCTCGCAGATCGTGCTGGCGCGCGAGCTGAACCTGAACCAAATCCGCGATATTCACCAGGCCACGGATGCCACCATCGAGTTCTTCATCCACGGCGCGCTGTGCGTAGCGTATTCCGGCCAGTGCAATATTTCTCACGCGCAGACCGGCCGCAGCGCCAACCGCGGCGATTGCTCGCAGGCCTGCCGTTTGCCGTACACCCTGAAAGACGATCAGGGGCGCGTGGTGGCCTTCGAAAAACACCTGCTGTCCATGAAGGATAACGATCAGACCGCTAACCTTGGCGCGCTGATTGACGCGGGCGTGCGCTCCTTCAAGATTGAAGGGCGCTATAAAGACATGAGCTACGTGAAGAATATCACCGCGCACTATCGCCAGATGCTGGACGCCATCATCGACGATCGCGGCGACCTGGCGCGGGCTTCCGCCGGGCGTACAGAGCATTTCTTTATTCCGTCGACGGATAAAACTTTCCATCGCGGCAGCACCGACTACTTTGTGAATGCCCGCAAAGGGGATATCGGCGCGTTCGACTCACCGAAGTTTATCGGTTTACCGGTTGGCGAAGTGCTGAAAGTGGCGAAAGATCATCTGGACGTGGAAGTGACGGAGCCACTGGCGAACGGGGACGGCCTGAACGTGATGATCAAGCGTGAAGTCGTGGGCTTCCGCGCCAATACCGTGGAAAAAACCGGCGAAAATCGCTATCGCGTCTGGCCGAACGAGATGCCAGCGGATCTCTACAAAGCGCGCCCGAACGCGGCGTTGAACCGCAACCTTGACCATAACTGGCAGCAGGCGCTGCTGAAAACCTCCAGCGAGCGTCGCATTGCGGTAGATATTGAGCTCGGCGGCTGGGAAGAACAGCTGATCCTGACCATGACCTGCGAAGACGGTATCAGCGTGACGCATACGCTCGATGGCCTGTTTGAGGTGGCAAATAACGCGGAAAAAGCGCTGAACAGCCTGAAGGACGGCGTGGCGAAACTGGGGCAGACGATCTATTACGCCCGTAACATCGACGTGACTCTCCCGGATGCGCTGTTTGTCCCCAACAGCCTGCTCAATCAGTTCCGCCGTGAAACGGCCGACATGCTGGATGAAGCGCGTCTGGCGAACTACCCGCGCGGTAGCCGTAAAGCCGAAGCGGTGCCCGCGCCGGTCTATCCGGATACGCACTTGTCTTTCCTGGCGAACGTCTACAACCACAAAGCGCGTGAATTCTATCACCGCCACGGCGTGCAGTTGATTGACGCGGCCTATGAAGCGCATGAAGAGAAGGGCGATGTGCCGGTGATGATCACCAAACACTGTCTGCGGTTTGCGTTTAACCTGTGTCCGAAACAGGCGAAGGGGAATATCAAGAGCTGGAAAGCAACGCCAATGCAGCTGGTGAACGGCGACGAGGTATTGACCCTTAAGTTCGACTGCCGCCCGTGTGAAATGCACGTCATCGGTAAAATGAAAAATCACATCTTTAAGATGCCGCAGCCCGGCAGCGTCGTGGCGTCAGTCAGCCCCGATGAACTGATGAAAACCCTGCCTAAGCGTAAAGGCAGCTAGCTAGCGAAAATGGGTGTCTGGTTTGCGCGATTTCTGCCACTGGTGGTGCTCGCGCAAGCCTTCCGCTGATTCCTCCGCTGCGGTACGCAGCTCATCGCTGTCGGCTTCATGCCGCAGCTGATGTTCAACGTTCTTCACATACAGAAATTCATGTCCTTTATGCCCGGCCATCAGCTGCCCGGAAAACAGTGCACAGACCAGAATGATGAGTGATAAGCCTTTTCTAAACATTTTTTCACCGCAGGATGGCAATTCACGGCTATCATGCAGATAATTTCTTTGGGTTATTATTCGGAAGTTCAAATTAACGAAAAGGGATTGTCAATATCCGTACGATATACCCGCAATAAAAGTGCTTAAATAGCGAAGCGGTAACTTCCTGAAAAAAGAAAGGGCAGTTTCGTCTCTATTTTAGGATAAAACTGAATTACATTAATACTGCCAATTTTGATATGTAATAAACGCATCAAAAAGTAGATTAATCCTATATAATGGATTTCCTCTGGCTAAGGAATGAGTCTGATTCAATGAAAAAAATAATACCCATTGTTCTCGCGGTGGTTTCTGTTGGTGCGGTCGCAGGGATGGATTATGCCTGGAACGACGCACCAGAATATATTCAGTCGGCGGAATCCCGTGTAGGTTCCTATTTAACCAGCGACTACGGCAGAGTGGCGTGTATTAGCCGCCAGAAAAGCGAACAGCGCTGGGAATTAAATTGCACTAATCAGGCGAAGGGGAAGTCATTCCAGTTTGCCGTTTATCCTTCCGACCAGGCACCGTATGGCGTATCGCGCTCTTTCTATCTTGAAGCGATTAATGATGATGCTAAACAGAGTGCGGAACAGGGACTGATGCGTTACCTGCAAATAAATACCCAGGCAGGTTAAGCGGTCTGTTTACCTTTCGTTGAGTCTGATGGTGTTAGGTTGTATGGGATCCGCACCCCGGCATGGAATGTCGGGAACGTAGATACCAAAATACAAATCTATCCATGCAAGCATTTACCGCCAGCTTATGGCGGTTTTTTTTTGCCCGTATTCAGCCCGCGCGGGCGAACTGTTTGCGATACCGTGCAGGGGAAAGGGCATAATGCTGACGGAAATGGTGCCTCAGGGTAGCGGCCTGGCCAAACCCGGTCTGTTCAGCGATGCTGTCGATGCTTAATTTACTGTTTTCAAGATAATCTTTGGCGCGCAGCAGGCGTTCATTCAGCAGCCAGCGCGTGGGTGTGGTCCCGGTGGCGTCCTGAAAGCGCCGCAGAAAGGTGCGCTGACTCATGCCAACCCGACGCGCCAGGGAGTCCACGGTGTGTGCCAGAGCCAGATGCTGGTGCAGGAAATCAAACAGCTGGCCCAGACGCTGGCTTTCCCGCAACTGGGCAACCGGACGGCTCAACTGCTGGGTTTGCGAACCGTCCCGATGCGGCGGAATGACCAGACGCCGCGCCACGCGGTTTGCCGCTTCCATGCCGTAATCCCGACGCACCACGTGCAGGCACAAATCGATTCCCGCAGCGCTGCCCGCAGAGGTCAGAATATCGCCCTCGTCCTGATACAGGACATCTTCAACCACGTCGATGGCCGGATAACGGGTTTTAAGCGCCTCAATGTAGCGCCAGTGCGTGGTGGCTTTGCGCCCATCAAGCAGTCCGGTCGCGGCAAGTACAAAGACCCCTGAACAAATGGACAACAGCTGGCACCCGCGCGCGCTGGCCCGACGTAAGGCATCACAAAGCGCGTCCGGTACGGTGGCGTCAATACCGCGCCATCCCGGCACGAGGATTAAATCTGCACGCTCAAGCAGGCTCAGATCGCCATCGGCCAGAATACGGATGCCCCCCGTTGCCCGTAACTCGCCTTCATCCACGCCTGCAACCGCAAACCGATACCAGCTCTCGCCCATTTCCGGGCGCGGCAGACCGAAGATTTCCACGGCCACACCAAACTCAAAGGTGCACAAACCGTCATAGGCCAGGACGACCACGCTGGCGGGAGAAACCTGTCTTAAGTTTGTCATCTTTTTGCTGTTTTCTGGCATACGCGGACGCATTCACTGGCTGAATTTATGGATAGAGTAGTGTTAACACAAACACCCAAGATGAGGAAGGATCATGAGCTATGTTACTGAAATTCCGGCAGCAGAACCGCAAGAAGCCGTTGCCCATTTCCTGCGTCGGCTGAGCGTCGAGACCGATTGCGCTGACGTGCATCATGCCATTGCAAACAATGAACAAGACTTTGTTTTGCTGCACGTAGTCGGTAAAGCGGAACAGTTTTCCCGTCGCCACGTCCCCGGCGCGCTGCATTTGCCCTGGAGCCAGATCTCCGCAGAGCGCATGGCGCAATGGCCTGCAGGCACGCTATTTGTTGTTTACTGCGCCGGGCCTCACTGTAACGGCGCTGACAGGGCTGCGCTTAAGCTCGCACGACTTGGGCTGCCGGTAAAAATCATGCTCGGGGGGATTACCGGGTGGGAAGACGAAGGGTTCACGTTTGCTCATGAGGGATCGCCCGTTTCGCTGTGAAGATGAATTTTTTTCAACACAGGTGAAATTTTCTCGTTTGCCGGAATGCGACAGATATGACATCTTTTTTGGACATTTAGACATCCAGAAGTCTAAAATTCAAATGATGAATTATCACTGTGGGCAACTATCGCCGACAGACAGAGGAGATTTTCATGCAGCGACAACACGCCCCGTACCGCGCCGATGTAGTTGGCAGTTTTTTACGCCCGGATGCCATCAAGCAGGCTCGCCAGAAATTTGCCAACGGTGAGATTGATGCCGGGCAGCTTCGAGCGGTAGAGGATGAGGCCATCCGCCATGTCGTCGAGCAGCAGTGCGCCTGCGGGCTACACGTCGTCACTGACGGTGAGTTTCGCCGCGCCTGGTGGCATTTTGATTTCTTCGACGGCCTGCAGGGCGTGGAGCGTTACGATTCGCAGCAGGGCATTCAGTTCAACGGCGTGCAGACGAAAGCCCACGGCGTTCGCGTGACGGGTAAACTGAGCTTTGGCGAGCACCCAATGCTGGACGATTTCCGCTACCTGAAAAGCATCAGCGGGAACGCGCAGCCAAAAATGACCATTCCAAGCCCGAGCGTGCTGCATTTCCGCGGGGGACGTAAAGATATCGACGCCACGGTTTACCCCGATCTGAAAGAATATTTTGACGATCTGGCGACCACCTGGCGCGATGCCATCCGCGCGTTTTACGACGCGGGTTGCCGCTATCTGCAGCTGGACGATACCGTCTGGGCTTATCTCTGCTCGGACGACCAGCGCCGTCAGATCCGCGAGCGCGGCGATGATGCGGATGAGCTGGCGCGGATCTATGCCCGCGTGCTGAACAAAGCGCTCGAAGGTAAGCCTGACGATCTGACCATCGGGCTGCATGTCTGTCGCGGTAACTTCCGTTCGACCTGGATTTCCGAAGGCGGCTATGAGCCAGTGGCCGACGTACTCTTCGGGACGGTCAACGTTGACGCGTTCTTCCTCGAATACGACAACGATCGTAGCGGCGACTTTGCGCCATTGCGTTTCGTGCGACCGGGCAAGCAGCAGGTGGTACTGGGCCTTATCACCACCAAGAATGGCGAGCTGGAAAACCCGGAAGGCGTGAAGGCGCGTCTGGAAGAAGCGGCGAGATACGTGGCGAAAGAACAAATTTGCCTTAGCCCGCAGTGCGGCTTTGCCTCCACCGAAGAGGGCAACAGCCTGAGCGAATCCCAGCAGTGGGACAAAGTGCGTCTGGTGACGCAGATCGCCAGCGAAGTCTGGTAAGCCTCCTCCAGCGCTGCATTATAAAAGTGCAGCGCTGATTCATTCTGAGTCGTTCTCTTTACAACCCGCGCGTCATCTCCCGCCATTCCGCGTTCTCCATTCTGGCATCCTTTTTGCTCTCCTGAAGCTGACACCTTGTTTATCTGCGTCCCTGCGGTATCGGACGCTTTCGCACAGCTTTCTTTTCAGGAGTGAAAATATGCACCGTCGTACCTTGTTAAAAGCTTTTGCACTGTCGACCTCCATGGTCGCGATGGGAATGAGTTTTGGCGTGCAGGCTGCCGATACCATCAAAGTGGGGATTATGCACTCGCTGTCCGGCACGATGGCGATCTCCGAGACGCCCCTGAAAGATGTTGCCCTGATGACGATTGATGAGATCAACGCCAAAGGCGGCGTGCTGGGCAAGAAACTGGAGCCGGTGGTGGTTGACCCGGCGTCGAACTGGCCGCTGTTTGCCGAGAAAGCCCGTCAGCTCATCAGCCAGGATAAGGTGGCGGTGGTGTTCGGCTGCTGGACGTCAGTGTCGCGCAAATCCGTGCTGCCGGTGTTTGAGGAGCTGAACGGGCTGCTGTTCTACCCGGTCCAGTACGAAGGCGAAGAGATGTCACCCAACGTATTCTATACCGGTGCGGCCCCGAACCAGCAGGCGATCCCGGCAGTGGAGTACCTGATGAGCGAGGACGGGGGCAGTGCCAAACGCTTCTTCCTGCTGGGCACGGACTATGTGTACCCGCGTACGACCAACAAGATCCTGCGTGCCTTCCTGCACTCAAAAGGCGTTGAGGATAAGGACATTGAAGAGGTTTACACCCCGTTTGGTCACAGCGATTACCAGACCATCGTAGCCAACATTAAGAAATTCTCTGCAGGCGGTAAAACGGCGGTGGTGTCGACCATCAACGGCGATTCCAACGTGCCGTTTTACAAGGAGCTTGCTAACCAGGGCCTGAAAGCTACCGATGTCCCGGTGGTGGCGTTCTCTGTCGGCGAAGAGGAACTGCGCGGGATCGACACCAAACCGCTGGTGGGGAACCTGGCGGCGTGGAACTACTTCGAATCCGTGGATAACCCAACCAACCAGACCTTCGTGGCGGATTACAAAGCCTACGCCAAAGCGCACAAGTTGCCGAATGCCGATACCGTCGTAACTAACGATCCGATGGAAGCCACTTATGTGGGCATTCACATGTGGGCGCAGGCAGTCGAAAAAGCAGGCACTACCGACGTGGATAAAGTGCGTGCCGCCATGGCGGGCCAGTCCTTTAAAGCGCCGTCTGGGTTTACGCTCACCATGGATGCCACCAACCACCACCTGCACAAGCCGGTCATGATTGGGGAAATCGAGGGTAACGGCCAGTTTAACGTGGTCTGGCAAACCGACGCGCCGGTGCGCGCTCAGCCGTGGAGCCCGTTCATCGCTGGAAATGACAAAAAGCCTGACCAGCCGATGAAAACCGCCAGTAACTAGGCCATCACCGCAGGGAGAAACGTCATGAACGCCATGCGCATGTTCATCGCTCTTGTATGGCTTACCGGACTGCTGCCAGGGATGGCGCAGGCATCGGATGCCGATAACTTTGTTGCTGCGAACCGCACGCAGCAAGCAGCAATGCTGACCGCATGGGCGGCTGCACCGGATGCGGCAAGGATGCCGCTGCTTCAGGCGCTGCAAACTGAAAGTCTGTTTATCGACGGCCAGAAGCAGGCCTTTGCCAAACACGGCGGCGAGATGGTGCCGCTCGGGGCGGCAACGGCGGCAGAAGGGCCAACCAAAGCCGTACGCCTGACCAACCGACTTCGTGTGCTGGCGGCGACTGCGCTGGCAACGCATCAACTGATAAGTGACAGTGTCACAGAAAGACGGGGCGCTGCCCGGCAGCTCCAGCGGGATATTCAGCCAGATATGCTCGGTTTTCTGCAAAAACGGGTCAGCCTTGAAACGGATGATGTAACGCGACAGTCGCTGCTGCTGGCGCTGGCTAACCTCCAGCTAACCAGTCCTCAGGCGGAGACCCGTCTTCAGGCTGTTGAACTGCTGGGTCAATCCGACGACCCGGACGTGCAGGCAAAAATCACGCCGTTTACCCAGCCGCAGACGGAGCCGGATGCGAAGGTGCGTGCGGCCGCTGCCGAGAGCCTGAGCCACATTCAACACCGTCTGATGTGGGGCGACCTGCTCGGACAGGCATTTATGGGGCTTTCGCTGGGTTCTGTCCTGCTGCTGGCTGCGCTGGGGCTGGCGATCACCTATGGACTGCTTGGCGTCATCAACATGGCGCACGGTGAAATGTTGATGTTAGGGGCGTATGCCACCTGGATGGTGCAGCAGGTGATGGCGCAGTTTCTTCCCCATTGGCTGGCGCTTTATCCGGTTATTGCGCTGCCCGTGGCCTTTTGCCTGACGGCGGGGATCGGGATGATTCTCGAGCGCACGGTGATCCGCCATCTTTACGGTCGTCCACTGGAAACGCTGCTGGCGACATGGGGGATCAGCCTGATGCTTATCCAGCTGGTACGTATGACGTTCGGGGCACAAAACCTGGAGGTGGCAAACCCGTTCTGGCTTTCCGGAGGCGTGCAGGTGTTCGCCAACCTGACGCTGCCGTGGAACCGCATTGTGGTGCTGGGCTTTGTGCTGCTGGTGCTGTTCTTCACCTGGCTGATCCTGAACAAAACCCGTCTTGGCCTGAACGTCCGCGCGGTGACCCAAAACCGCAGCATGGCTGCCTGCTGCGGGGTGCCTACCGGGCGCGTCGACATGCTGGCGTTTGGGCTGGGGTCCGGTATTGCCGGTCTGGGTGGCGTGGCGCTTTCCCAACTGGGGAACGTGGGGCCTGAGCTGGGCCAGGGCTACATCATCGACTCGTTCCTGGTGGTGGTGCTGGGCGGCGTGGGGCAGCTGGCCGGTAGCGTGGCGGCGGCGTTTGGACTGGGGATTTTCAACAAAATCCTCGAACCGCAGATGGGTGCGGTACTCGGCAAGATCCTGATTCTGGTGGCGATCGTTCTGTTTATTCAGAAACGCCCTCAGGGACTCTTTGCCTTAAAAGGGAGGGTTACTGACTGATGAGCCAGCCACTTACCTTAACGATGGCGCGTAAAGCGCCACGTACGACTCAGATTGCGGGCAGCCTGCTGGTGGCGTGTCTGCTTATCCTGCCGTTTTTCGCGTTGCTGCCCGCCACGCATCCCCTGGCGCTTTCGACCTGGATGCTGACGCTGATTGGCAAGATCCTCTGCTATGCCATCGTGGCTGTTGCGCTTGATCTGGTGTGGGGATACGCGGGCATGCTCTCGCTGGGACACGGCATTTTCTTTGCGCTTGGCGGCTATGCGATGGGCATGTACCTGATGCGCCAGACGGCGGGTGACGGTCTGCCTGCGTTCATGTCCTTTCTCTCCTGGAGCGAGCTGCCGTGGTTCTGGTGGGGCACCCAGCACTTTGCCTGGGCGCTGGTCCTGATTGTGATGGTTCCGGGATTGCTGGCGCTGGTGTTTGGCTGGTTTGCCTTTCGCTCAAAAATCAAAGGGGTCTATTTTTCCATCATGACCCAGGCGCTGACCTACGCGGGCATGCTGCTGTTCTTTCGTAACGAGACCGGTTTTGGCGGCAATAACGGCTTTACCGGTTTTACGACCCTGCTCGGATTCCCGGTGACGGAGACCACCACGCGTATCGCGCTGTTTCTGGCGACCGTGTTGCTGCTGGTTCTGGCATTAGGCACGGGATTTGCGCTGGCGAAAAGCAAGTTTGGCCGCATCCTGACGGCGGTGCGTGACGCGGAAAACCGCCTGACGTTCTGCGGTTACGATCCGCGCGGGTTTAAGCTGCTGGTGTGGACGCTGTCCGCGGTGCTGTGCGGTCTGGCGGGGGCGCTGTACGTCCCGCAGGTGGGCATTATCAACCCTGGCGAAATGTCGCCGACCAACTCGATTGAAGCCGCGATCTGGGTGGCACTGGGCGGACGCGGTACGCTGGTCGGTCCGGTGATTGGCGCGGCGCTGGTAAACGGTGCGAAGAGTTTCTTCACCGTCGCGATGCCGGAGTACTGGCAGCTGTTTCTGGGGCTGATTTTCATCGCCGTCACGCTGTTCTTACCGCGCGGCGTCTACGGCCTGTTGCGTAAGGGAGAGAAATAATGCAGCCATCTGACGGATTATTCACCCGGCAACTGCCCGGTGACCGCTACCGGGAACAGACCGATCCCGTGTTGCAGCTTGAGGCTATCAACGTCAATTTTGACGGGTTTCAGGCGTTGACGGATCTCTCGCTCAATATTGGCGTGGGCGAACTGCGCTGCGTAATTGGGCCTAACGGTGCAGGCAAAACCACGTTAATGGACGTTATTACGGGAAAAACGCGGCCTGAAAGCGGCAAAGCGCGCTATGACCAGTCTGTTGATCTGACTCTGCTTGATCCCGCAGCCATTGCCCGACAGGGGATTGGGCGTAAATTCCAGAAACCCACGGTCTTCGAAGCGCTGACGGTGTGGGAAAACCTCGAGATCGCAATGAAAACCGACAAATCCGTCTGGGCGAGTCTGCGGGCAAAGCTAAACGGCGAACAGGTCGATCGTATTGATGAAATGCTGGTGCTTCTGCGGCTCAGTAGCGAACGCGACCGCCGCGCGGGACTGCTTTCTCACGGACAAAAGCAGTTTCTGGAGATCGGTATGCTGCTGGTGCAGGATCCGCACCTGCTGTTGCTTGATGAACCCGCAGCCGGAATGACGGACGCGGAAACCGAATACACCGCAGAATTGTTCAGAACGCTGGCGGGCAAGCACTCTCTGATGGTGGTGGAGCATGACATGGGGTTTGTGGAAACCATCGCTGACCGGGTGACGGTGCTGCATCAGGGGCGCGTACTGGCGGAAGGCTCGCTTCGTGAGGTACAGGCCAACGAGCAGGTGATTGAAGTCTATCTGGGACGCTAAGGAGCCGTAATGCTAGAGGTTAACGAACTGAATCAATACTACGGCGGAAGCCATATTCTGCGCGGTGTGAGCTTTCAGGCTCTTAGCGGTGAGGTCACCTGTCTTTTGGGGCGCAACGGCGTCGGTAAAACCACGCTGCTGAAGTGTCTGATGGGGCTGATCCCGGCGAAAAGTGGCGAAATCGTCTGGCAGGGCAAAAAAATCACCCACAGTAAGCCCCATCAGCGGGTGCATGCTGGCGTGGCGTATGTCCCGCAGGGGCGTGAGATTTTTCCACGCTTAACCGTTGAAGAGAATCTGCTGCTGGGGCTGTCACGCTTTTCCGCCCGCGACGCGAAGCAGGTGCCGGATGAGATCTGGCAGCTGTTTCCGGTGTTAAAAGAGATGAAACACCGCCGCGGGGGGGATCTCTCCGGAGGGCAACAGCAACAGCTGGCGATAGGGCGCGCGCTGGCAAGTCGTCCGCAGCTTCTGATCCTTGATGAACCGACGGAGGGCATTCAGCCATCGGTCATCAAAGAGATTGGGCAGGTGATCCGCGCGCTGGCGGATCGCGGCGATATGGCGATTCTGCTGGTCGAACAGTTTTACGACTTTGCCGCCGAGCTGGCCGACAGCTATCTGCTGATGTCGCGCGGCACCATTATTCAGCAAGGGCGTGGTGCAAATATGGAGCAGGAGGGCGTTCGCGAACTGGTTGCGATTTGAAATGTTATAATATAACATTCTCATTCTTATAAAACGGAATGAGGGTTTTGTTTTGGCTGCACATATTGGGAAAATTGCCATGACTCTGGGGGCGCTGCTGGTCAGCGGCCAGCTGTTTGCCCATTCGCACGGTCACCAGATGACCGAGGCGGAACAGAAGGCGGCGAACGGCGTGTTTGAGGATAAAGACGTGAAGGACAGAGCGCTGTCTGACTGGGACGGCACCTGGCAGTCGGTCTATCCGTTCCTGCTTGACGGTTCGCTCGATCCGGTGTTTAAGAAGAAAGCGGAGAAGGACCACAAATCCGTTGAGGCGGTGAAAGCCTACTATCGGACGGGCTACGCGACGGACGTGGGATCTATCGGTATCGAAAATAACGTGATGGAATTCCACAAAGGGGAAACGGTAAGCCGCTGTCACTATGACTATAGCGGTTACAAAATCCTGACCTATGCCTCAGGTAAGAAAGGCGTTCGCTATCTGTTTGAGTGTAAGGATGCCACCAGCAAGGCACCGAAGTTTGTTCAGTTCAGCGACCATACCATCGGACCGAAGGCTTCTTCGCACTTCCATATCTTCATGGGCAACACCTCCCACGAGGCGCTGCTGAAAGAGATGGATAACTGGCCGACCTATTATCCAAATGAGATGTACAAAGAGCAGGTGGTGGAGGAGATGTTGCACCACTAATGCTTTATTGCCGGGTGGCGGCTTCGCCTTACCCGGCCTACATAGTTATGCGACTTTGGGCCTTTCGCACCACGCTTTCACGCTCATCCCGCGCAAAATCATCAGCCACGCAGCGAAGATGGCGGCCATCATAATGACGAACAGCGACCAGTGCGGCATGTTGGTCAGGATGATACCGGTGATCATCGGGTTTGCCGCCGCGCCGAGCCAGCCCAGCGCCTGGGCGGAGAAATAGCTCGCCTTCATTCCCGGCGGGGCGATGTTGTCGATCAGCATATATTCCCCAGGTGCATAGATAATCTCCCCAAGGGTAAAGATCGCGGCAGCGATGCCCCAGTAAACCAGGTTTTCACCGGAGAGCATAAACCCGCCCAGACCCACGATGAAAAACAGGGTGGCAACGGTCATCAGCGGGCGAATGTTGCTGGCTGAAATCTTACGCCCGAGGGCGTATTGCAGCGTCACCACCACGGCGGCGTTGACGGGGAGCACCACGGCCACCACCTTTTCGGCGAAATCACCGTCCGCGTGCGCGGCAAGCACATACTGTGAAATGCAGGTCGCAAACGATCCCCCGACGTAAGACGCGAGCAGGCCAGACAGCGTGTACCAGAAAAGGGCGCGGTCCTTCAGCAATACCGACGGCTGCCATGGCGCCTTTTCTTCAGCGGTATCTAACGCAACGCTTTTCTGTACAAAGAAATGGATAAAGCCGAGCGGCAGTGCGGCGCAAAAGGCCGCCAGCCAGAACGGGAGTTGCAGGCTGTACATCACCAGCAGGGTTCCAAGCGGTGGCCCGATCGTCCAGCCTATGTTCAGGAAGCTGTAGTTCAGGGAGAAGACGCGGGCTTTCTCGCCTGAGGTCAGCACATCCGCAAACCAGGCTTTGAGTACCGTTGAAAAAACCGAGTAGGCGCAGTTGATCAGCGCAAAAAACAGCACCACCATCGTGACGTTATTTACCAGCGGAATGGCCACAAAGCCCGCAATAAACGCCACAATGGCGATCAGCATATAGCGCTTCTTATCAAACTTATCGGCCAGAATGCCAAACCCTAAGCTGAACACGACGCCAATGGTCAGCGCGATGGTCAGGGCATAACCGATATTCTCGACGCTCATGTTATACACGCGCGTGAGATAAATGGTCATAAACGGCAGCGTTGCCCCTCGACCAATTGTTAATAACAATGACGATGCCAGCAGCGCTGCGGTAGAGCGCCTGAGAGATGGTTTCATATTCCTGCCCGACAAATGCTTATGCTTTTTTTGTTGTGTTATAAAAGGAGTATCACGACATAAGGGGCTTGTATAGCGCCTAATTTTTCCGTAAGTGCTTCGCCTGACTGCCAGAATTAATGATCTTCTCGTGGTGCTATTTTTTCTGTTACCTTGAAGTGTTAACAAATTATTAATATTTCAGGGGCAGGGTATGACGCGTAAAGACGGGCTGCTGGCGTTGCTGGTGGTCGTAGTGTGGGGGCTTAATTTTGTTGTTATCAAGCTGGGGTTGCACAATATGCCCCCGCTGATGCTGGCTGGTTTACGTTTTATGCTGGTGGCGTTCCCGGCGCTATTTTTCGTGGCGCGTCCAAAAATCCCACTGAAACTGCTGCTGGGCTACGGCCTGACCATCAGTTTTGGTCAATTTGCGTTTCTCTTCTGTGCCATTAAGTTCGGCATGCCCGCCGGTCTGGCCTCGCTGGTTCTGCAGGCGCAGGCGTTCTTTACCATTATTCTCGGCGCGTTTGTGTTTGGTGAGCGTTTACAGGGTAAACAGCTGGCGGGGATCACGCTGGCGGTATTTGGCGTGCTGGTGTTGATTGAAGCCAGCCTGAACGGGCAGCATGTGGCCCTGCTGGGCTTTATGCTTACGCTGGCGGCGGGGCTGAGCTGGGCCTGCGGAAACATCTTCAACAAGCTGATTATGCAGCACGAGGCGCGCCCGGCGGTGATGTCTCTGGTGGTGTGGAGTGCGCTGATCCCGATTATCCCGTTTATGGCGGCATCGTTTATTCTGGACGGCCCGGACCTGATGCTGAAAAGCCTGGTCGAGATCGATCTCACGACCATCCTGTCGCTGATTTATCTGGCGTTCGTCGCCACGATTATCGGCTATGGCATTTGGGGTTCGCTGCTGGGTCGCTATGAAACCTGGCGGGTGGCGCCGCTGTCTCTGCTGGTACCCGTGGTGGGGCTGGCGAGCGCGGCGTTGCTGCTGGATGAAAAACTCAGCGCGCTGCAACTCTTTGGTGCGGTGCTGATCATGGGCGGACTCTACATCAACGTGTTTGGTTTGCGCGTGCGTCGGGCGACGCGAGTACGGAATTAGGGCACAAAAAAGCCCCGCAGAGGCGGGGCAAAACGAATCAGAAGCCGTGCTGATTGTAATACGGCACGCCTAATTCGTCGGATTTGTCGCTACCAGCCCCCATATGGTTGAAATCAAAAGGTGACTGGTCATGTGCTGACGGCAAAATCATCGTGTCGCGATTATTTTGCTGCGTTGCACTGGGCGTTTGCTCCGCGAAGGTCTGGCTGGAAAACAGCACCAGCAAGGCGAGGGCGGCGGAGACGGTAACTTTCATGATTTCCTCGGTACGTCTTTACAGGCGTTGTTTAACTACAGTGTTTTAACGGATAGAGATATCGGGACTCACCCGGCATGCTGGTGATTCGATACTTATGAGGCGGCACATCAAAGTAGTTCTTAAACGTGCGCGTCAGGGTTTGTTGCGATTCAAATCCGTAACGCTCCGCCAGGTAAAGGATCGGCTCATTGCTTTCTTTCAATTTCTGGGCAATCTCCGTCAGCTTGCGGCTGCGAATATATTGACCTAATGAATGACCGGTCTCTTTTTTGAACATCCGTTGCAGGTGCCATTTTGAGTAACCTGAACGCTCTGACACTTTTTCAAGGGAGAGCGGTGATTCCAGGTTGTCCTCGATCCAGTCCAAAATGCTATGAATGGTGATAGCGTCAGTATTGCGTCTGGACATCGTCATACCTCTTTTTCTGTTTACGGCAGTATTTTCTTAAGCAAAAGCTCAAGCGTTGCCACTTCATCTGCCGTTAAGTTTTTTGTTAGTTCCTGATGCAGTGTTTGTCCTACGAGTTGATGACATTGCTCACACATGGCCGCGCCGTCGCTGGTCAGTTTGATCAGCACGCCGCGTTTGTCATTCGGGTTAGGGCTTCGTTCTATCCATCCTTTGCAGACGAGGCGATCCAGCATGCGGGTTAACGCACCCAGATCGACAGAGAGCACCTTTTTCAGCTCAACCGGCGTGATACACACTTCGCAGCGAATGGAACACAGCACTTTGAACTGTGTTGCGGTGATATCCAGCGGTGACAGATAGTCATTGAGCAGGCGATCTTTTTTCTGGTTAACCATGTGAATAAGACGGCCCAGTGGAATGATGTCGTTAAAGAGATCGCTGGTGCTTTTCACAATGGTTGCCCTGGCAAGTAGTTTAGTCACGGCAGATATTATTGCTCAGGCAAGTATAAGTCAACTGAATGAATTGGCGGATGCCACGAATTGCTAAAACGTTTCATGAACTTTTTTTGAGTGCTTTCAAATCATATACATAACGCAGGGGTATCATTGCAGTGAGAAAATAATCGTTACGTTGTGGTCATGGCTGGAGGTTACACTTTCACCCTATAATTGCGGTGATGAATATGGATAAGGACAACGACGCACTATGTTGGATTTGATTAAAGCAATTGGCCTCGGGCTGGTGGTGTTGCTACCGTTGGCGAACCCGTTAACGACGGTGGCGCTGTTTCTGGGGTTGGCAGGGAACATGAACAGCGCAGAGCGCAATCAGCAGTCGATGATGGCCTCTGTCTATGTGTTTGCCATCATGATGGTGGCTTACTACGCCGGACAGCTGGTGATGAACACCTTTGGGATTTCGATTCCCGGCCTGCGTATCGCCGGTGGGTTAATTGTGGCCTTTATCGGGTTTCGCATGCTGTTCCCCGCGCAAAAAGCGCATGAATCACCGGAAGCGAAAAGTAAATCTGAAGAGCTGGAAACGGAGCCCAGCGCGAATATCGCCTTTGTCCCATTAGCCATGCCGAGCACGGCGGGGCCGGGAACGATTGCGATGATCATCAGTTCCGCCTCAACGGTGCGTGACAGCTCCACCTTCCCGGACTGGGTTCTGACGGTTGCGCCGCCGCTGATTTTCGCGCTTATCGGTATTATCGTGTGGGCGTCGCTGCGCAGTTCCGGTGCGATTATGCGCTGGGTAGGAAAGGGCGGGATTGAAGCGATTTCCCGTCTGATGGGCTTCCTGCTGGTGTGTATGGGCGTGCAGTTTATTATTAACGGCGTGCTGGAAATTATTAAGACTTACCACTGATTTGCCCGGTGGCGCTTCGCTTGCGCGGGCCTACGGTTTCGTAGGCCGGGTAAGGCGAAGCCGCCACCCGGCACAAACAAACCTCACCCGTGCTGACCCTGTTCCTCGAGCGCCACCGGCCATTTACGGAAGATCAGCAGCGACCAGATAAGCGCCACCAGTGCAGGGATCGCCCCCAGATAGCCAATCGCCGACATCGACACGTGCAGTATTACCTGATTTCCCAGCAGCGCGCCCGCCCCAATGCCCAGATTGAAAATTCCCGAGAACAGCGACATTGCGACGTCCGTGGCATCCGGTGCCAGCGCCAGCACTTTCACCTGCATGCCCAGACCAATAATCATGATCGCCATGCCCCAGAACAGGCTGAGGATCGCCAGATGGGTTTCGCTGCCTGCGGCAGGCATCATCAGCAGCAGGCAGGCCAGCAGCAGACCGATAGCGCTGCTCACCAGCGTAGACGCGTGATGGTTGCCGAGTTTACCAAACAGAATACTGCCGATAATGCCCGCGCCGCCCAGAATCAGCAGCAGAACCGTGGCGAAGTTGGCGCTAAAGCCCGCCACAACCTGCACAAATGGCTCAATGTAGCTGTAGGCGGTGTAATGGGCGGTTACCACAATCACCGTAAGCAAATAAATGCTCATCAGCGCCGGGCGACGCATCAACAGCGGCAGGCTTTTCAGCGAGCCGGAATGTTCGCTCGGCAATGCTGGCAGCAGCTTGATGAGGCAAACCAGCGTGATGAGCGCCCCCATGCCGATGGCAAAGAAGGTAGTACGCCAGCCGAAGTATTGCCCGACAATACGGCCAATCGGCAGGCCGAGGACCATCGCCAGCGCGGTACCGGTGGCAATCAGGCTCAGCGCCTGCGCGCGTTTCCCCGCCGGTGCCAGGCGAATAGCGAGCGACGCGGTAATCGACCAGAACACCGCATGGGCAAAGGCAATGCCGATGCGGCTAATGACCAGCACCGTAAAATTCCACGCCATAAACGACAGTACGTGGCTGACGATAAAGACCACAAACAGGCCAATCAGCAGCTTACGCCGCTCCATCTGGCTGGTCAGCAGCATAAACGGCAGCGACATCAGCGCTACCACCCAGGCGTAGATGGTCAACATAATGCCCACCTGCGCCGTTTCCATCTGGAAGCTGCCAGCTATGTCTGACAGCAGCCCAACCGGAACAAATTCGGTGGTATTGAAAATAAACGCAGCGATGGCGAGCGTGACCACACGTAGCCACGCGACCCTGCGGGAAACCGTGTTTGTTGTCATAAAGATGTCTGGGATTGATTAACGATGAGGAGACGATCTTAAAGCTTTAAACGGCGAAAACTCAACCATAATGTGACCTTAATCACAAAATTTACCGTACCACAGCGGTAGCGGAGGGCGAGGTTTTCCGTGAAGATAAAGAACAACACAACGATAACAGGCGGTAAGTCGATGCAGGAGATTGATTTTTATCTGGTAGATGCGTTTAGTGATACCTCATTTGCGGGCAACCCGGCGGCGGTTTGCTCGCTTAAGGCATGGCTACCGGATGAGACGTTACTCAGCATGGCGCGGCAGCATAACCAGTCCGAAACCGCGTTCTTCGTGTGCAGTAAAGGCGGGATTGAGCTGCGCTGGTTTACTACCTTAACCGAGGTCAATCTCTGTGGACATGCGACGCTTGCCGCTGCGTATGTGCTGTTTAACGAGCTGGACTACCCGGACTCACGCATTCACTTTGAGACCGCCTCGGGCCGCCTGACGGTCAGCCGGGAAGGTGACTGGATGACGCTCGATTTCCCGGCCTGTCCGACGCAGGGATTGACGCCGCCGCCAGAGATGCTCGCAGCGTTAGGGATCAGCCACTACGTTGAAGCCCGAAAGGGGCGCGCCTGGGTGGTGGTACTGGAAAATCGTGAACAGGTTGAAGCCGTGACGCCAGACTATTCCGCTATGACGCCAGGGGAACATAAAGTTGCCGTCACTGCCCGTGGAGAGGGAGAGTACGATTTCGTCAGCCGTTTCTTCTCACCAGGGGTTGCCGTACCTGAAGATCCTGTCACCGGCTCTGCGCATACGATGCTCATTCCTTACTGGAGTGAAACGCTGGGAAAAACGACGCTGTTTGCGCGTCAGGTGTCGGCCCGTGGTGGCGATGTACGCTGCGAACTGAAAGGCTCGCGCGTGATGATGAGCGGCCAGGCATCACTATATCTGAAAGGCACAGTATTTCTGCGCTAAAAAAAGAGGAAGAAACCATGCAGGAAATTGATTTTTATCTGGTAGATGCCTTCAGCGACAGGGCGTTTGGTGGCAATACGGCGGCGGTTTGCCCGCTGGAAGCGTGGCTCCCGGATGAGACGCTGCTCAACATGGCGAAGCAGCATAACCAGTCGGAAACGGCCTTCTTTGTGCGTACGGATAACGGCTTTGAGCTGCGCTGGTTTACCACGCTTGATGAAATTAACCTATGCGGACATGCGACGCTGGCGGCATCCCACGTCATTTTTGAATATCTCGATTACCCGCATACCGAAATTACCTTCTCAACGCGTTTTGTTGGCGACCTGACGGTGAAGCGCAACGGGGACTGGCTGACGCTCAATTTCCCGGCATGGTCGACGGAGGTTGTCGACAATCCTCCCGCGTTACTCTTCAGCGCGCTGGGCATCAGCGGTGCAAAAGAGATCCGCGCAGGGCGCGATTACATGGTGGTGCTGGAAAGCCAGCAGCAGGTGGAAGCCTTAACGCCGGATATCGCGGCAATGATCCCGCTGGATAAAATGGTTTGCGTGACGGCACCGGGGGACTCGTATGACTTTGTCAGCCGCTTCTTCTGTCCGGGTGAAGGCGTGCCGGAAGATCCGGTGACGGGATCGGCGCACAGCATGTTGATTCCGTACTGGAGCGAAAAACTGGGTAAAACTTCACTGAATGCCCGCCAGGTATCAGCCCGTGGCGGGGATCTGCGCTGTGAGCTGAAGGGCGATCGCGTGCTGATTGGCGGCCAGGCTACTCTGTATCTGAAAGGGCGGATCTTTTTGCGCTAACAGGGCGGTGCGATAAGTTAATTGTATGAAGCACCCTGGCAGGCCTGCGCTATGTTGAAGTTTAGTCTCACAAAAAAAACAAGGAGCCTGCCATGTATTCCATCACCTCTGAATCTGCACGTCATCCGGACATTCTCACTCTGATCGCGGCGCTTGACCGGTATCAGAGTGAGCTCTATCCCGCCGAAAGCAATCATCTCCTCGACCTCGCTGCGCTGCCGGAAGCATCGCTTATTCTGATGGTCATTCGTGACCAGCAGTTGCACGCCGTGGGCTGCGGAGCCATCGTTCTCAACGGTGACGGAACGGGGGAGATGAAGCGGGTCTATATCGATCCGGCCCATCGCGGGCAGCATCTGGGAGAGACGCTGCTGGCCGCCCTGGAAGATGAAGCCCTGAGCCGTCATTGCCATACGGTAAGGCTGGAGACGGGCATCAAACAGCGCGCCGCGGTTCGTCTGTATGAGCAGTGCGGATACGATTTACGTCCTGCATTTGCTCCGTACGTTGACGATCCTCTCAGCCTGTTTATGGAGAAGGCGCTGGTTGAAGACGTTCGTTTAGCAGCGCTATAAAGGCTTCAAGCTGACGGGTCATTGCCCCGCGTCGCCACACCAGCCAGGTGGTGAGCCAGCGCCAGTTTTCCACCAGCGGCCACGCTGCAACCTGATGGTGCCCCGGCATGCTTTCCAGCATGGATCGGGGCATTAATGCGATGCCCGCCCCCGCAATCACGCAGGCGAGCATGCCGTGATACGACTCCATCTCATGAATACGCCCCGGCGTGGCTCTGTCGGCGTGAAACCAACTTTCCAGATGTCGGCGATAGGAGCAGTTCGCGCGAAAAGCGTAAACATCGCTGCCGCTGACCTGCATGGCTTTTGAGACTTCAGCATGCCCGGCGGGCGTCACCAGCATCATCTCTTCCCGGTAGACCGGCATACCTTCCAGCTCCGGATGGGATAGCGGCCCGTCGACAAATGCGGCGCTCAGGGTGCCTTCCAGTACCCCATCAATCATCGTCCCTGAGGGCCCGGTGGACAGTGCAAACTGAATGCGTGGATAGCGCTGGTTAAACAGCGCCAGACTCTCCGGGATGCGCACGGCGGCGGTGCTCTCCAGCGCGCCGAGGGCAAACAGCCCCTGCGGTTCGTCCCCGGCGACCACCATCCGCGCCTCGTCAACCAGGGCCAGGATCTGCCTGCTGTAGCGCAGAAAATTATGCCCGGCTGGCGATAAGCGCAAACGCTGGTTCTCGCGGATAAACAGCTCCACGCCGAGATCCGCTTCAAGCTGGCGGATGCGGGTGGTCAGGTTTGACGGCACGCGATGCACCTTTTGCGCCGCCTGGGTGATGCTGCCGGTTTGCGCGACGGCATTAAACATTTCAAGCTGAGTTAAGACCATAGCATTCTCGATTCGTGAATAAGGTGGTTAGTATTATTCATTTTTAAGAAATAGCAGAGTGGGCCACAATGAATCAACTGTTATTGCGAGGAGAACATCATGACCCTTTCATCTGCTACTCATGCACGCTCTGTTAACCCGGCGACGGGCGAAACCCTGGCCACGTATCCCTGGGCGACAGCCGACGATGTAGAACGCGCTATTGCCCAGGCCGATGCGGGCTATCGTCTCTGGCGTCGCGAAAGCGTTTCCCATCGCGCACAGACGCTGCGCGATCTGGGCACCGCTTTGCGCCACCGCGGTGAAGAGATGGCGCGGATGATGTCCCGCGAAATGGGCAAACCCATTCTGCAGGCGCGCGCCGAGGTGGCTAAATCCGCCAGCCTGTGCGACTGGTATGCCGAACATGGCCCGGCAATGCTGAATGCTGAACCCACGCTGGTCGAGGATCGCAACGCGGTCATCGAGTACCGTCCGCTGGGACCGATTCTGGCGGTAATGCCGTGGAACTTCCCCCTCTGGCAGGTGCTGCGCGGCGCGGTCCCCATTCTGCTGGCGGGGAATAGCTACCTGCTGAAGCACGCCCCGAACGTGCTCGGATCCGCGGATTTGATTGCGCAGATTTTTGCCGATGCCGGTTTTCCTCAGGGCGTGTTTGGCTGGGTGAACGCCACCAACGACGGCGTCAGCCAGGCCATTAACGACCGCCGTATCGCTGCGATTACCGTCACGGGAAGCGTGCGTGCCGGGGCGGCAATTGGCGCTCAGGCGGGCGCGGCGCTCAAAAAATGCGTGCTGGAGCTGGGCGGTTCCGATCCCTTTATCGTCCTGAACGATGCCGATCTGGATCTGGCGGTGAAAGCCGCAGTGGCGGGGCGTTATCAAAATACCGGACAGGTTTGCGCAGCGGCGAAGCGTTTTATCGTGGAAGAGGGTGTGGCTGATGCCTTTACCCAACGCTTTGTCGACGCGGTCGCGGCGCTGAAGATGGGCTCGCCGGAGACGGAAGAGAACTATCTTGGCCCGATGGCGCGCTTCGATCTGCGTGATGAACTGGATCAGCAGGTGCAGGCGACGTTGGCGGAAGGGGCAACCCTGCTGCTTGGCGGAGAGAAACTGGCTGGTGAGGGTAACTACTACGCGCCAACCGTACTCGGCAACGTCACCCCGAACATGACCGCGTTCCGCCATGAGTTGTTTGGCCCGGTGGCGGCGATTACGATCGCCAGTAATGCGGAGCATGCTTTAGCGCTGGCTAACGACAGTGATTTCGGTCTGTCTGCCACGGTCTTTACCGCGGACTACGCGCTGGCAGAGAAATTCTCTCGCGAGCTGGAGTGCGGCGGGGTGTTTATCAATGGCTACAGCGCAAGCGATGCCCGGGTGGCTTTTGGCGGTGTGAAGAAGAGCGGCTTCGGTCGCGAGCTTTCACATTTCGGCTTGCACGAGTTCTGTAACGTGCAGACGGTCTGGAAGGATCGCGTGTAAGTTTTTGCCGGGTGGCGACGTCGTCTTACCCGGCATACAAAATCCGCACTGTCCTCTGTCATTATTCTGCAATGGTTCTGTCATTTTCGTTTCGTAGACTCGCTCGCGTCTAACGTATTGTTACAGAAGAAAATTATGAACCTAACGCAAATTTTTCGCCGTATTGCGCAGCGCGTCATCCCCCGTCAATTTGGTCTGCTGGCCGGCATTTTTTGTATTATTGGGCTTTTCTCCGCACTGCAACTCTCCTCCACGCTTCTCCTCACCGCCTCTCTGAAAGAAGCCCAGCGCAACGAACAGCATAACCAGCTGGCGTATCAGCAGCAGGGCAAGCTGGATCAGGCGCGCGTTTCTCTGCTGGCCGCAAGCGATTTGCTTAACCGCTCCGGCGTCTGGTTTATGCAGGATAAAGAGACCGGATCGGAAGGGAGCTGGCACAGTCTGATGGACGAGGCGCAAAAGGCGCTGGACGACTCTCATCAGGCATGGACGGCGTGGCTGGCACTCAATCCGGCGAAAGACGAGGCGCTGGTGAACAGCTATCAGCTTTTCTACGGTGCCATTAAAGAGCAGGCAGAAGGGTTGATTAAAACGAACTCCATTGATGCCTTTTTTGCTGTTCCCGCACAGGCGTTTCAGACCGACTTTAACGATAACTATGCGCGTTACCAGCAGCTGAGTGAGAAACAGGCCCTACAAGGGCGGCAGACGCTGGTGGCGCAGCTTTCAGATCTGCAAACGCTATTCCTGTTCGCGCCCGTCGTCCTGCTGGTGATTGCCATTCTGGTCTGGTTCGGGATGGCGAAGTGGGTCATTACGCCGCTGCGCCGGTTGATTGCACATATCAACCAGCTTTCTGCGGGCGATCTGTCCGGTACACCGCCGGCTGTAGCCTGCTTCAACCGTGAGATTGGTCAGCTCAGCGGCAGTGTTTATACTCTGCAGCATGGGCTACAGCAGCTGGTATCGCAGGTCAGCCAGGCCACGACCTCGATGGTCGAGAACATTGGCTCCCTGGCGCAGGGGAATCAGAAGCTGTATCAGCAGTCTGTACGACAGGCGAAAGAGCTTGAGGATGTTACGGCGAATATCGCCGCGCTGGAAATGCATGTTGAAGGCAACACCGGCTATGCGAAGCTCGCCAGCGCCCGCGCGGATGAGGCGCGGCTGGCGGCGGCAGGCGGCGACCAGATGATGTCTACGGTGAATGCCTCCATGCAGGCGATCGTTGACCGATCCTCTGAGATGCGCGGGATCGTAGCCATGATCGACAGCGTGGCGTTCCAGACCAATATTCTTGCCCTGAACGCGGCCATTGAAGCGGCACATGCGGGCAACCAGGGGCGCGGCTTTGCCGTGGTCGCGCGTGAGGTGGGGCTGCTGGCTCGCAAAAGCAGTCATTCTACGCAGACCATTCAGGAGCTGATCAATCACTCTTTGCAGGGCATTCATGATGGCTCAAAAGCGGTTAACCGTCTGGAAGATAACCTGCAGCAGGTTACCGGGCTGGTGGCGAATTTAAGCGGCCTGCTGAATGACATCTCCGACGCCACGCTGAGCCAGGGGGAGAGTATTCATCAGATGACTCGCCAGCTTCACGCTCTGAATCAGGTATCGCGGCAGACGGATGCGCTGGTGTCTGACGCGTCGGATGCCTCTGCACGTTTGCATCAGGAGTCGGATAATTTGCTGCAAGCCGTCTCGCGTTTTCGTCTTCCTGCCTGACGCAATATATAAGCCTCTGTTATACTCGCAGCCCGTTTTAGCCTGAGGGCAAGGAGCAAAGTGTGGCTGCGGTTATCCATAATGAGATGCTGGACGATATTCTGGCGCAGGTCCGTCCGTTAATCGGAAAAGGTAAGGTTGCCGACTATATTCCGGCACTGGCCTCGGTGAGCGGTAATAAGCTGGGTATCGCCATATGCACGGTAGACGGGCAGCGTTTCCAGGCCGGTGATGCGACCGAGCGATTCTCAATTCAGTCCATCTCAAAGGTGCTGAGCCTGGTAGCGGCAATGCGCCAGTATGAAGAAGACGAGCTCTGGCAGCGTGTGGGGAAAGATCCCTCCGGTCAGCCGTTTAACTCGCTGCTGCAGCTTGAAATGGAACAGGGTAAACCGCGTAACCCTTTTATCAATGCCGGGGCGCTGGTGGTGTGCGATATGCTGCAAAGCCGTCTCAGCGCGCCTCGCCAGCGAATGCTCGAAATCGTGCGCCAGCTTTCTGGCGTGCAGAGCATTGCCTACGATCCGGTGGTCGCTCGCTCTGAGTTTGAACACTCCGCGCGCAATGCGGCGATAGCCTGGCTGATGAAATCCTTTGGCAATTTCCACAACGATGTGGCGACCGTTCTGCAAAACTACTTCCATTACTGTGCGCTTGAAATGAACTGTGTTGAACTGGCGCAAACGTTCCTGTTCCTCGCGCATCAGGGGCATGCGCCGCATCTTGATCAGGAGGTGGTGTCGCCGATGCAGGCCCGTCAGGTGAACGCCCTGATGGCAACCAGCGGGATGTACCAGAATGCCGGTGAGTTCGCCTGGCGTGTCGGCTTACCGGCAAAATCCGGCGTGGGCGGCGGGGTCGTGGCCATCGTTCCCCACGAGATGGCGATTGCCGTCTGGAGCCCGGAACTCGATGAAACGGGAAATTCACTGGCAGGTGTGGCAGTACTGGAACGACTGACCCAACGGTTGGGGCGCTCGGTTTACTGATGTCGAACCTGGATCCTTTATTTGCGCGCCTGTCGCGTTCAACGTTCCGGTCGCGCTTTCGACTGGGGCCGAAAGAGCGGCAATACTGTTGGGAAAAAGGGGCTGAGACCATCGATCGCCATGCGGCGGACTTTGTCGCTCAGCGCCTTGCCTCATCCCATCCCGCGAATGACGGTAAGCAAACGCCGATGCGTGGGCATCCGGTGTTTATTGCTCAGCACGCCACCGCCACGTGCTGTCGTGGCTGCCTGGCTAAATGGCACAGCATTCCGCAGGATGTCGAGCTTACGGCGCAGCAGCAGCACTATATCGTCAGCGTGATCCATCACTGGCTGGTCATACAAATGAATGCATGACGCAAGCGTGGGATTATCTTGTTGTTCATACCCATACAGGGAATATGCGGCCTTGATATATATGATTAAAAGATAAATTGCTTGCTAGGTATTTTTAAGCTCAATAAGATACCGCAAGAAACATATCGGAAAAATCTTAGTATGAATGCCACTGACAAACTTAGTCCCAAGCCTCGCTTACCCGGTCGTCGGTTTGTCAAACGTATGTATCTGATGCGTTTACTCGGCACATTTCTCTGTTTTATTCCTGTCCTGTCCGTATTGATTGAACACCATCGCTCGGTCTGGCTGATGATCCTGCTAGGGGCGAATGCCTTTATTTGGCCAACGGTGGCGTGGATGCGGGCGCGTCATTCACCGACGCCCCTGATCACCGAGCACCAGCACCTGGTGCTGGATGCCGGCGCAGGGGGCTTTTGGATCGCGATGATGGCGGTTAATCCGCTTACGTCGGTGGTGATTGCGACTATTTTGCTTTCAGACAGGCTTTCTGCAGGCGGTATTACGCTGCTGAAAAAGGCCGCCGCTCTGATGCTGGGCGTATTCCTGGTGACGTGGCTGACGCAGGGGATGGCGGTAGACGCGTTCGTTTCCCAGCGGACAATGTTTGCAACCTTACCGCTGATCGCCATTTATCTACTGGCCATGAGCATGCTAACCGACAGTATTGCGCAGCGTTTACGGATAAAAAGCCGTGAGCTGGAACGGATCGCCATGATGGATCCGCTGCTGGATATCGCCAATCGTCGTCTGCTGGAAAAACGTATCGATCATGAACTGAATAAACTTCGTCAGACGTGTCGTGAATCTGCTTTGATGTTTATTGATATCGACAACTTTAAAGATGTAAATGACCGCTTTGGCCATAAGGTGGGCGATGCGATGCTGGCGACGGTATCGAAGATCCTGCATCTGGCCACTCGCCCTACAGATACCCCAGCGCGTCTGGGGGGCGACGAATTTGTCATTTTGCTCCCGGATACCAGCGTGGATGAGGCCCAAATTGTGGCTACCCGCATTATGGACGCGGCGGCAGTAATGAAGGACGTGGCACAAGAGGCCGTGCATTGCACACTCAGTATCGGTATTGCTTGCGCAACGCGAGACACAAGCAGCGTGGCCGACTGGCTGCAGGCCGCCGATAGTGCCCTTTACCATGCCAAGCGTGAAGGCAAGAACAGAATATTCGCACACTGACAATGTCTCTGTTTAAGCTACGCTTTTAATAACGCAAAGCGTCAGGAGACGTTATGAAAGCACCTGTAACCCCCGCTAATGAAACAGAACGCCTGAACTCGCTGCGCGAGTCCGGCCTTCTTGAAATCGACAATTCCGTGGCATTTGACCGGCTGACGCGTCTGGCTAAACGCTTTTTCCAGGTGCCGCTGGCAATGGTCAATCTCATTGATGAACATTCACTTATTGTGAAATCCGCCGACGGTCAGGCTCCTGACACCGTTCCGCGCAATATCTCTTTTTGTGGTCATACGATCCTCAGCGAAGCGCCGCTGGTGGTGAGTGATATGCTTCAGGACGACCGTTTTGCCGATAACCCGCTGGTGGCAGGCGACCCAAGGGTCCGTTTCTACGCGGGTTTTCCGCTGCGTTTACGTGACGGGGCGAGCGTTGGGTCACTGTGCCTTATCGATTTCGCGCCACGTGAATTTTCCGCGGCGGATCTCGCCGTACTCGGGGACCTGGGCGCGCTGGCGGAAGATGAATTTGCCGCAGTCAGCGCGGCAACCACCGACGAACTCACCGGTTTATACAATCGACGCGGCTTTAACCAGTTTGTTCGCTTCACCCTGTCTGTCGCCAGACGTCGGGCGGAGCCGCTAACCCTGGGATGGCTGGATCTCGATCGTTTTAAAGAGATCAACGATCGTCACGGCCACGAGGAGGGTGACAAGGCATTGAAAGCGATGGCTTCGCTCATGCAGGCTTCTTTCCGCGAGGCCGATCTGCTGGTGCGCTTTGGAGGGGACGAATTCGCAGTGCTGTTTGCCGATACGGATGAGCAGGGCGCCTGGATCGCCATGCAGTATTTGATCGAACAGGTAGAGAGCTATAACGCGCGTCAACTGCACCCCTGGTCGTTGCATTTCTCCTGGAGCTTGAGTGAGTTCGACCATAACAGCAACGATATTCAGCAGTGGCTTAACAATGCCGATCGGAAAATGTATGCCATGAAGCAGCAGAGACATACTGAGAGATAACGAAATCCTATGTATTCCGTTATTGCGTTACGGAAATGTTAATAGCAATCTGGAGAGATTCATCAAAAGGACAAAACATGAACTCTCCACTGCATATTAAAACCCTCTCCAGGGACGACATTCTGTCCCACATTGATGCGCTGGCCGATATCCTCGAAAACTGTGTTAACGGCGGCGCATCCGTCAGCTTTATGCTGCCTTTCAGTCACGACAAAGCGCGCACGTTCTGGCGCGGAACTGCTGAAAGCGTTGGCCGCCATGAGCGTACCGTTCTGGCGTGCGTTGATGAGCAGGACGGCATTATTGGAACTGTACAGCTCATCACCGATCAGCCGGAAAATCAGCCGCACCGCGCGGATGTCGCAAAACTGCTGGTTCACGAAAAGGCCCGCCGTAAAGGGGCGGCAATGGCGCTAATGGAGACCCTTGAAGTGATTGCGCGCGAAAGAGGGCTGTCGGTTCTGGTACTGGATACCTCCACCGGTAGCGGCGCGGAGACGTTTTACCAGCGTGCCGGGTGGAAAAAAGTCGGCGAGATCCCGCGCTATGCCTTGATGCCCGATGGTGCGATGACGGCGACATCCGTTTTCTATAAATTCTTATGATTATTTTTCACAATTACCTGATGAGTTGATCCAAACAGGGGTTCTGGTCTGAAAGGTTTGATAAGTTATTACACCAATCTTATCAGGCTGTATGACTAATCGAAAAGGACCCCAATGTGAACACACTCAACCGACGTGATTTCCCCGGTGCTCTCTACCCTGAACGTATCATTCAGTTTGGCGAAGGTAACTTCCTGCGTGCGTTCGTTGACTGGCAAATCGACCTGTTAAACGAGCATACCGATCTTAATTCCGGTGTGGTGATTGTTCGCCCTATCGACAGCGATTTCCCGCCATCGCTCAGTACCCAGGAGGGGTTGTACACCACCATCATTCGGGGTCTGAATGAGAAGGGCGAGGCGGTAAGCGAGGCGCGTCTTATCCGCTCCGTTAACCGTGAAATCAGCGTCTACGGTCAATATGATGAGTTTTTGAAGCTTGCCCACAACCCCGATATGCGTTTTGTCTTCTCGAACACCACGGAAGCCGGTATCAGCTATCACGCCGCTGACAAATTCGACGATGCCCCGGCTGTAAGCTATCCGGCGAAACTGACGCGACTGCTGTTTGAACGCTTTAGTCATTTTAACGGCGCAGCGGACAAAGGCTGGATTATCATCCCGTGCGAGCTTATCGACTACAACGGTGAAGCACTGCGTGAACTGGTGCTGCGTTATGCGCAGGAGTGGGCGTTGCCGCAGGCGTTTATCCAGTGGTTGAACGACGCCAATAGCTTCTGCTCAACGCTGGTTGACCGTATCGTCACCGGTTATCCGCGTGACGAGGTGGCATCGCTGGAAACTCAGCTGGGCTATCACGATGGATTTATCGATACCGCTGAACATTTCTATCTGTTCGTGATTCAGGGGCCAAAATCACTTGCCGCCGAGCTGCGTCTGGATAAATTCCCGCTGAACGTGCTCATCGTTGATGACATTAAGCCGTACAAAGAACGCAAAGTGGCTATCCTGAACGGAGCGCACACCGCGCTGGTACCGGTGGCTTTCCAGGCTGGTCTGGATACGGTTGGTGAAGCGATGAACGATGCAGAGATTTGTGCGTTCGTTGAAAAAGCGATTTACGAGGAAATTATTCCTGTGTTGGATTTGCCGCGCGAAGAGCTGGAGTCGTTCGCCAGTGCGGTGACCGGCCGTTTCCGTAACCCTTACATTAAGCACCAGCTGCTGTCGATTGCCCTGAACGGGATGACCAAATACCGCACGCGTATCCTGCCGCAGCTGCTGGCGGGGCAGCAGGCGACGGGTCAATTACCCGCGCGTCTGACGTTTGCGCTGGCCGCGTTGATTGCGTTTTACCGGGGTGAACGTCATGGTGAACGCTATCCGGTACAGGATGATGCGCACTGGTTGACCCGCTATCAGCAACTATGGGCACAGCACCACGATAAGCAGATCGATACCCGTTCACTGGTGGAAGCGGTGCTGAGTGCAAGCAGTCACTGGGAGCAGGATTTGACGCAGGTGAAAGGATTGGTAGAACAGGTTACGTTAGACCTTGAAACCATTTTGCATCAGGGGATGCGTGAAGCGGTGAAACCACTTTGCTAACGCGGTTACCCGGCTTCGGTCGGGTATTTTTACGATCTTATTTAGTTACAACATACTATTTGCTCCGTTTTTAAAAAAGGACTTCAACTCCGTGCGGTTTACGCTTATCAGTAGAGAAAATGCAATGTTCCATTAACATGCTTGCAACCGTGAGGGGGATCACGTTTAATAGCCACGCTCTTTTCCTTTCTGACACTGACTATGATTGTTCGTCCTAAACAGCACTGGCTACAACTGATATTTGTCTGGCACGGTTCGGTTCTGCCGAAAATCTACACCCGCTTGTTGCTCAACTTCCTGCTTTCCATCGCCGTCATCCTGATGCTGCCGTGGTATACCTCACTTGGCATCAAATTTACCGTCGCACCGTTTAGCATTCTTGGGGTGGCGATCGCTATCTTTCTCGGTTTCAGAAACAACGCCTGCTATTCGCGCTACGTTGAGGCTCGCCAGCTCTGGGGGCAACTGATGATAGCGGCACGCTCGCTGTTTCGCGAGGTAAAAAACACCTTACCCGACGATAAACATCTGGGTGAGTTTGTGCGCCTGCAAATTGCCTTTGCCAACTGTTTACGCATGACGCTGCGCCGGGAAACAAACGCGCAACAGCTTTCACCTTATCTGGCGGCAGAGGATTTACGTAAAGTGATGGACGCCAACTCTCCGGCAAACCGCATTTTACTGATCATGGGGGAGTGGCTTGCCGTACGGCGGCGTAACGGGCAGCTGTCAGATATCCTGTTCCACAGTCTGAATAACCGTCTGAACGATATGTCGATTGTCCTGTCCGGCTGCGAGCGCATTGCGACAACACCAGTGCCGTTTGCGTACACCCTGATTTTGCATCGCACGGTGTATCTGTTCTGCATCATGCTGCCGTTTGCACTGGTTGTGGATCTGCACTACATGACGCCGTTCGTCTCTGCGTTGATTTCCTATACCTTTATCTCGCTGGATACCCTGGCGGAAGAGCTCGAAGATCCGTTTGGCACAGAAGATAACGATCTGCCGCTGGACGCCATCTGCAACATGATGGAACGCGATCTGCTGCAGATGAACGATGAAGAGAACATTCCGGAAAGGTTGTTCCCGGATAAATACTATCAGCTGACCTGACGGGTATTCCACTCGTCACGGGTAATTTCCCACAGCTCGGAATCCAGCATTCCGCTGACGTAGGCTTTCTTTTCGGTCCTGATTAACCGCATGCCGCTGCTGTCTGAAATACGTCGGGAGCGGCTATTGGCGGCAGCCTTCGGGGCGCGTAAAACGGGTTTGTTGAGCGTGTTAAACCAATAATCCGTCGCGGCAATGCTGGCCTCGCGCATAAAACCTTTCCCCTGAAACTCCGGCGCCAGCCAGAACCCACGGTTGTTATCCTCGACATCGTAGAGGCAGATAATCCCCATGAGCCGCTCTGGCGCTTCACGACGCCGAATACTCCAGAACCATGCAATCCCTTTTTCCATATCCGGCAGCGCCACGTTGTTTACATAGCTTTCCGCACCGTTTTCCGGGTAGGGCCAGGGCACCGAAGAAACCATATAGCGTACGATTTCCCAGCGCGGATACAGCTCTTGAATCTGGACGGCATCTTCAGCAACCAACGGTTTCAGCAGCAGGCGTTCTGTCGTTAGCGTCGGTATCGTCATCTGCGGATCTCCATATTTAAGCGTTATGCTTTTGTTTGCGTTCTGGTATTTTCATCACTATCACATTCTAATGAGTTGTGCAGTAACTTATATACTGCCAAAAAGTTGCTCTGCTATTCAGTCGCTGGCGGTATTCTGATGAGATTTCTGAGTTTTTTAACCGGACGTGTATTCCAGGATCTCCTGCAGCATGGCAAAGAGATAGAGGAAGCTATTGCTCGTCGTGATACCCGTCTTTTGCATCATTCCTCTCCCGAGCTGGAACGGTATTTTTCTCGTCCTCTTGACGAGATTCAGCGTCAAAATCCTTACCCGATAGCGGCGCTGTTACCTCTGTTTTTAGTGGCATTTGCGTTAAATCTTCTGCCTTTTCTGCACACGTTGCAGGGGTTGTCTCCCTTACATCATGCACTGAGTTTTTTCGTACCATCATTGATAATCCTTGTCACGCTCATTGTTAGTAGCGTGCTTCTGGCCCGAGGGGTGACGTCAGGTTTGCTGGGCGTTATGGCATTGTTCATCATCCTACTGGTCATGACCCTCGTTCAGGCGCTACACCTCCTGTTTTCTCATGGCGGAAGCCTTTGGCCAATAATCATCGCATGCTTCGCCCTGTTACTTTGCCGGGTGGTGATGAATAGCAGAGGTTTTGTGCTGTTTATCCTCTATTGTCGCACTCAGCGTCTTGCCAGACTGGCACGTGAAATCCGGTTAAAAAGCCGTTAAGGGGAGGTATGACGTTACGAAAAGCTAAACCGCAGGAAGCCGAAATACTTTGGGATATTCGCAATCAGGCGATTCGTCACGGCTGTAAAACCAGTTACGACGCGGATGTGATTGCGCGCTGGACGCCCGATCTTATGCCCGAACACTATCGAAAAATGGTCATAGATTACCCCTTTTTTGTGGTGGAAGATGAAAAGGGTGACATCGCTGCGACGGGTTATCTCGATCTTGATACGCATAGCCTGGAGGCAATATTCACCTTACCTTCAGCATCCGGTAAAGGAATGGCGACACGGATCGTCGAGGCACTGATCAACGAAGCCCGCAGCCGTGGAATTACGCGCTTGCTGCTCGATTCGACGCCAAACGCCCGGTCGTTTTACCATAAGCTCGGATTTGTCACGCTGGGCGAAAAGCATCATCATTCGCGTATGGCGGGTGCTGATTTACTCTGTTTTGAAATGGCAATCACGTTGTAATGTGAGGAACACATGGCTGTCACGGTAAGATCGTTGCACGCAGATGACTATTCCCAGTGGCGACCGCTGTGGGATGGCTATACCCATTTTTATGATTGCTACCTCGATGAATCTGTTACCGCATCGACGTGGGAAAGGGCGCTCTCAGATAGCTCACCCCTATTTTGCCGGGTCGTAGAGAAGGATGGACATGTCATCGGTTTCGCGATGT
Organism: Enterobacter mori; assembly: GCF_025244905.1. NCBI lineage: Bacteria > Pseudomonadati > Pseudomonadota > Gammaproteobacteria > Enterobacterales > Enterobacteriaceae > Enterobacter > Enterobacter mori. The sequence continues at coordinate 2,300,423 of NZ_CP104285.1, forward strand.
GTATCCTTCATGAAGGCACCTGGTCAACAGCGCCCATCTGCTACCTGGAAGATCTGTTTGTTAATGCCGCAGAACGCGGGGCGGGGGCAGGAAAGGCGCTGATAGATGCTTTAATTGCGGAAGGCAAGCGCGAAGGCTGGTCAAAACTGTATTGGGTCACCCGGGAGAGCAACCCGGCGCGTAAACTCTATGATAAATATGACGTGGCTGACGATTACGTCCGCTATCGCATTTCCCTTTAATGCCAAATCGCCTGTGTTTGTATCACACTGTATCAACGTCCCGGATACATACACAGGCTTGCAATAAACCCGCTTTCGCACATATCCGCTATACAGTGGCATGTTGTTATATCCCCGTGAAATGTACTTAACTGGAGATATCAACATGTTTAGCAAACTCGCTTACTCGACTCTTGCATTAACCGTTTCTCTAGGCACCGTGATGTCCTGCCAGGCAGAAGCCACGGGCAACGATTTCGCCTCGGCATTTGAACATCCTCAGCAGATTAACGCTGGCGATCTTAATGTCGGCTATGTCGACATCGGACCGAAAACCGGCCAGCCGGTGATTTTATTACACGGCTGGCCCTATGATATCCACAGCTATGCGGAAGTGGCGCCCGCACTCGCGGCAAAAGGCTATCGCGTTATCGTGCCTTCACTGCGCGGATACGGCACCACGCGGTTTATCTCAGATAAGACACCGCGTAACGGTCAGCCTTCCGCATTGGCAAAAGACGTTGTTAACCTGATGGACGCACTGAACATTAAGCAGGCCGTTTTCGCAGGTTACGACTGGGGTGCCCGCACGGCGGATATCGTCGCCGCTTTATGGCCAGAGCGCGTTAAATCGCTCGTTTCGGTGAGCGGTTATCTGATCGGTAGCCAGGCGTTAGGCAAACAGCCCTTGCCACCGAAAGCCGAGGTTCAATGGTGGTATCAGTTCTACTTCGCAACCGAACGCGGCGCGGAAGGCTATGCTAAAAATACCCACGATTTCGCGCGTCTGATCTGGACCCAGGCTTCACCGGACTGGAAATTCAGCGAGGCCACTTTTAACGCCAGCGCCAAATCGCTTGATAACCCAGACCACGTTGCCGTAACGCTCAGCAACTACCGCTGGCGTTTGGGCCTGGAGAAAGGGGAACATAAATACGATCGCTACGAGCAGAAGCTGGCAACGCTGCCAAACATCACCGTGCCTACGATCACCATTGAGGGCGGTAATAACGGCGCGCCGCATCCTGCACCCGCGGCCTATGCCAGCAAATTTACCGGAAAATATGAGCACCGAACCTTTGGGGCCACCGTTGGGCACAATCCTCCTCAGGAAGATCCACAGGATTTCGTTAAAGCTGTCGTCGACGCTGACGCGCTTTAAAATGTGCTATTTTCAATCCGTTACCCTTTATTCTGGAGCCTGCGGTGGAGCATATTGATCATATCCTTGTCGTCGATGACGACAGGGATATTCGTGAACTGATTGTCGCTTATCTCATTAAGTCCGGCTATCACGCCTCCGGCGCGGCGAACGGGAAAGAGATGCATGCGGCGCTCAATAAACAGCACGTCGACCTGGTTGTGCTGGATGTGATGATGCCGGGCGAAGACGGTCTCACGCTGTGTCGACAGCTGCGCAGCAGCAAGCATAAAGATCTGCCGATACTGATGCTGACGGCCCGCAACGAGGAGACGGACCGGATCCTGGGGCTGGAAATGGGCGCCGACGATTACGTGGTTAAACCCTTTGTTGCCCGCGAGCTTCTGGCACGCATCAAAGCCATTATGCGTCGTTTTCGCACTATGCCGCCCAATTTGCAGGTCACCGAAGCAGGGCGGTTGGTTGAGTTTGGCGACTGGCAACTCGACACCGTTGCTCGTCATCTTATCGACCCGGAAGGCACGATCGTGGCGCTCAGCGGTGCGGAATATCGCCTGCTGCGCGTTTTCCTTGACCATCCCCAACGCGTTTTGACGCGCGACCAGCTGCTGAACCTGACTCAGGGGCGAGATGCAGAACTGTTTGAACGTTCGATCGATCTGTTGGTGAGCCGCGTCCGCCAGCGTCTGAATGAAGATGCGCGAACGCCGGCCTACATTAAAACCGTTCGTAGCGAAGGCTACGTTTTCACCATGCCGGTGACCATTAAAGAGGTTAATGAATGACCTTCTGGCCGCGTTCGCTGCTAGCCAGGCTGCTGATCATTGTGCTGCTTGGGCTGCTACTGGCTAATGCGCTCAGCCTGACGCTGGTAATGGTGGAGCGCATGCGCAGCGCCCGGACGGTGATGTTGGGGAACCTGGAATATGATGTTGCTACCAGCGTCGCCATTCTTGACCGTCTTCCGGCGAATGAACGTCCGGCCTGGCTGGCGCGGCTTAACCGGGGAAATTATCACTATATTCTCGGGCCGGGCGAACCAGGTGCAGCCCCGCAGGACAAGCGGTCGCAAGATGCTGTGCGCACCCTCAAAGAGACGCTTTCCGCAGACTACCCCCTTTATTTCACGGCCGTTGCCGGGCCGATGTCACACATTCAGGCGCATATCACCTTAAGCGATGGTGCGCCGCTCACCATTGACCTGATCCCCCGCATGCCGCCCGTCGCCAGTTGGCTGCCCGTGGTGTTGGTACTGCAACTGTTACTTCTGGCTGCCTGCTCATGGGTTGCCGTGCGTCTGGTGATACGCCCGTTTTCGCAGTTTACACGCGCGGTGGATTCTCTTGACCCGGCGGCACATGCGCCAATGAAAGAGCAGGGACCGGTCGAGGTGCAGCGGGCGGCACATGCCTTTAATGCGATGCAGTCTCGAATTCAGGCTTACCTGCGCGAACGCGGGCAGATCCTGGCATCGATTTCGCATGATCTTCAAACCCCGATAACGCGTATGAAGCTGCGCGTCGAAATGGCGGAACAGCCGGAACTTCGTGACAAGCTGCTTAACGATCTCGACAGCATGTCGCGTTTGGTTCGGGAGGGTATTGCCTATGCCCGGTCATCAGAAATTCTGGAAGAAGCTAAGGTGAAGATGGAGTTAAACGCCTGGATAAATACCCTTGCCAGTGATTATCAGGATATCGGTAAAAACGTGCAGTTTCAGGCAAGCAAAGAAAGGCTGCCCATCGTCACTCGCCCCCAGGCGTTGCGGCGGGTAATCACCAATTTATTGGACAATGCGCTTAAATTCGGTGATTACGCCGAGATTGAAATCGAGCCTCAGGCAGAACAGGTTGTTATCCATATCAAAGATGGCGGGCCTGGAATTCCTGAAGCCGAGCTTGATGCGGTATTGCAGCCGTTTTACCGCGTAGAAACGTCCCGTAACCGCGATACGGGAGGAACCGGGCTTGGCCTTGCCATCGCGGCGCAGCTCACCGCGCAGCTGGACGGGAAACTTCACCTGGAGAATCGCACCGAAGGGGGGCTGGAGGTTTCTGTCACGCTGCCGAGGCGTTGATTGTACGGCTTTGTATCTGCGCTCCGTATGAATACGGTGGCATACAAATTGCGCAGATTTGCACATCACCTGAACACATCACTACGTTGAAATAACCTCACTGCAGCTACGCAGCCAATCTGTAACGTGAGGTCTTTATGTTTCTGATTATTGCTTTTTTAGGCGGGATGATTAGCCTGCTGAGCCCCTGTACGCTTCCCGTTATTCCGCTGCTGTTTGCCGGATTTCAGGGGCAACGGCGGCATATTCTGGCACTTCTCGCGGGTATGATTGTGATGTTTACCCTGGTGGCTCTGGCCGTCACGGCAGCCAGCGAGTGGATTGCGGAAGCCACGGTTATTGGCCGCTGGCTCGCGCTTCTTGTTTTGGCTACCGCCGCCCTTGCGCTTATTTTTCCGCAGCTTGCTCAGCGTATTGCCACACCCGCGGTCCATGTCGGAAATGTGCTAAATACGCGCAGCGGTCAATCACGTGGGATGCCTTCCGCCTTTCTGGTGGGGCTGGCGGTTGGCTTGCTCTGGTCTCCCTGTGCCGGTCCAATTCTGGGCGCAATATTCAGCATCAACATTGCCGGTCACTCAACCATCGCCACCGGCGCACTGCTCATCGCTTACGGCAGTGGATGTGCGCTGATGCTGGGCTTGCTTGTTGCGGGAGGTCGTAAGCTAATGCAACCGTTAAGGGCAAAATCGGCTCTCATGGAGCGGTTCCGTCAGGGGGCTGGCGTAATCATGTTGACCGCGGTGGCGTTCAACGTCACCGGAATGACGTCAGCGTTAAAAGGGGCAAACGGCATCGCCGATCGGCTCGAAAACTCACTGTTAAACCTGGCAAAACCGCCGACCTCAACCGCGAAATTGCTACCGGTGGTGGAAACCGCGCCGAGCAGTGAATTACCTTCATTAAGCGGCGGCACGGGATGGCTAAATGGTGACCCTGTCACGTCTGAGTCATTGCGAGGGAAGGTGGTTCTAATCGATTTCTGGACCTGGGACTGCATTAACTGCCAGCATACGCTTCCCCACGTCCGGGACTGGGCCAACAGGTACCAGTCTCAGGGACTCGTGGTGATTGGCGTGCACACGCCAGAATATCCATGGGAAAAACCGCTCTCGTCCGTAAAAAATGCGGTCAATAAATGGCAGCTCCCGTACCGGGTGGTGGCGGATAATCACTATGAAATTTGGAATAGATTTGGAAACCAGTACTGGCCTGCGCATTACTTCTTTGATGCAAAAGGCCAGCTACGCTATACCTCATTCGGCGAGGGTAACTACGACAAACAGGAGCAGGTCATTCAACAGCTTCTGAAAGAAGCCCGCTCCTGAATGCTGCCTCAGGGTTGACGCTGAGCAACGATGAAAAGCCGTGGAAACGCCAGCAGTATCTGCCCATTCTCCTGGAGCGGATACTGTTCTTCCAGCAGTTCCTGATAACGCTTCAGATAGGTTTTCCGCTCACTTTCGTTGAGATCCTGCAACCACGGACGCAATCCCGTGGCGCTGACCCAGTCAATAATGGCCTGGTGCGAGCTCATCTTGTGGAAATAGGTTGTCCGCCAGATATCCACCTCGCATCCGGCCTCCGTCAAAATATCATAATAGGCATGCACGCCGGGCAGCGGCTCACGGCCACGGTCGGGGTATCCTTGTTCGTAAGCCACTTCGCGCATCGAAACATGCGTAGGTTCAAGCCAGTTGTCGGGCATTTGAATCGCCAGCACGCCATTCAGGCGAAGCAGCGAAACCAGGTGCGGCAGCAGATCGTAATGGTCCGGGATCCACTGCAAAGAGGCGTTGGCGTAAATCACATCGAGCGGCTGGCGTGGGGTATACTGGCGCATGTCTGTCTCCACAAAGTGGCATTCTGGCAGCGCGCTGCGCGCTTCCTCCAGCATGGCGGGAGAGTTATCCACCCCTGCTATGTGTGCCGATGGCCAGCGCTGCTTCAGCAATGCGGTACTGTTGCCCGGACCACACCCCAAATCAACGACGGTGGAAACCCCATCTAACGGAACACGCGCCAGAAGTTCGGCGGCAGGGCGCGTGCGTTCCGCGCTGTATTGCAGGTAGAGAGAAGGATTCCAGTCGGCCATGTTCGCAGCTCCATTTCAGGGGATTAAGGAAGAATAGCACAGGCAAATACCCGCACAGCGGCAGGTATCTGACAATGCGATATTTATAAGATCCCTTTCAGGGCGACGTGGTAAATCAGCATGATGGTTTTGCCGTCTACGATTTGGCCGCTCTCAATGCCGCGGAGCGCCTCGTTCAACGTCACTTCAAGCACGTCGATATCTTCACCCTCAGACTTGATTCCGCCACCTTTGCCGGTTTGGTCCCGAGGGTGATATTCCGCCAGGTAGAAATAGAGTTTTTCCGTTACCGAGCCAGGGCTCATATAGGCTTCGAAAATTTTCTCTACGCGCGACACCGTAAACCCGGTCTCTTCTTCGGCTTCCGCTTTGATACGGCTTTCAGGATCCATATTGTCGAGCAGTCCCGCTGCAGCCTCTATCAGATCGCCTTCGTGACCGTTGATAAAGACCGGAAAGCGGAACTGGCGGGTGAGAATGATCGTTTTTTTGTCGCGATTGTAGAGCAGTATGGTGGCCCCGTTGCCCCGATCGTACACTTCGCGGCTTTGGCGCTGCCACTCGCCGTCGCGGCGTCGTTTATCAAAGGTAAATTTTTTCAGGATGTACCAGTTATCGGAAAGAGTTTCACTCTCGATAATCCGGATATCTGCGCGTTTTGATTGCACGTTCGGCTCTCCTTACGTAGAGTTAAGATGACAAAGCGCATTATCGTGCACCATCAAGATAAAACATGCAACATCAGGAAAATCCGATGCTCACCAGTCAGCGAAAACAATTGATTCTGGAAAAACTCGAAGCGGAAGGTCAGGTACAGTCGACGGCACTCAGTGTCTATTTTTCAGTATCTGAAGACACTATCCGGCGCGATCTCCGCGAGCTGGCTGCAGAAGGGCGTTTGCAACGCGTGCACGGCGGAGCGCTGCCGTCATCGTCAGCGGTAGTACCCTTTGCCGAGCGTAAGACCGTGAAAATGGATGCGAAGAAAAACGTTGCGAGAAAAGGCGCTCAGCTCATTTCGGCAGGACAGGTGGTGATCATCGACGGCGGCACGACCACCGCTGAGTTAATCACGTTTTTGCCCCCAGACCTTCAGATTACCGTCGTCACACATAGCCCAAGTATTGCGCTGGGCCTGGTCAGTCACCCGTTGATTGACGTTATCCTGATAGGCGGACGTCTGTACAAGCACTCCATTGTCACCGTGGGTGCTGCCGCCATCGAAGGTATTGGGAATATTCATGCAGATCTCTTCTTTATGGGGGTAACGGGCATTCACCCGGAGGCAGGGCTGACGACCGGCGATTTCGAGGAAGCATGCATCAAACGCGCATTTTCCGGCAGAGCCGCGGAGACCATTGTGCTGGCTTCCCCCGAAAAGATTAATACCGCCTCGTCATTTGCGATCGGCGATGTGTCCCTGGCGAATACGATTGTTGTGGAAGATGGTACGGATAAGGCCTGGATAAATGCGATAACAGAGAAGGGCGTGACGATCGTTAAAACCGCTGATCGGACACATGAATAACCGGTTTTCTGCCAGCTTTTTGGTCAGGCTGTCCCTGCGGTAAAGGTTATTGATTAATCGAGTTCTTATACTGCTGATTTTCAACAGTACAGGGGCTTCCATGACAGACATTTCAATTTTAACGTTCGGGGCAGATCCGAGTGCTGAACGTATTTCAACGGCGTCTATCCAGCAGGCTATTGCGAAAGCGCAGCCTGGCGACAGTGTGGTGATCCCTGCAGGCCGTTATCTTACCGGCGCCATCTTCCTTAAAAGCGATATCACGCTGCATCTGGCGCAAGGTGCGGTGCTTTTAGGAAGCCAGCACCTGGAAGATTACCCCTTAATCGACACTCGGGTTGCCGGCATTGATATGCGGTGGCCAGCAGGCATGATCAATGTGATTAACGCGCAGAACGTAAGCCTCACCGGAACGGGCACCCTTGACGGGCAAGGGCGGATCTGGTGGCAGCGGTTCTGGGGAGATGATGAACACGGCGGCATGATTGCGGACTACAGCGCAAACGGTTTACGCTGGGTGGTGGACTATGATTGCCAGCGGCCCCGCAATGTTCTGGTGTATGAAAGTAAGAATATCCTGCTCAAGGATTTCACCAGTTGCGAGTCCGGTTTCTGGAATGTGCACCTATGTTATTCCCGCAATGTGACAGTCGAGAACGTGAGTATCATTAATTCAGCGGGGCCAAGCACCGATGGAATCGACATTGACTCTTGCGAACAGGTTCTAATTGAACGCTGTACGGTTTCCTGCAATGACGACAATATCTGCATTAAGGCGGGCCGCGGGCGTGAGGCCGCGCAAAAAGCCCGTACGGCCAGGGAAATTGTTATTCGGGAATGCGTGTTAAACAAGGGTTCTGGCATCACCCTGGGCAGTGAAACCTCCGGTGGGATCGAGCACGTACTGATTGAAAGCAACCGTTTTACCGGCACGGGGGTTGGGTTTCGCATTAAGTCAGCCCGCAATCGCGGCGGGTTTATCCGCCACATCACGGTGCGGAATTTGCAGCTCCAGAATGTGCGTTTCCCCGTACTTATCCAATTGAACTGGTTCCCGCAGTACAGCTACGGTGATCGTGGCAACCTGAAGGATAAGCCTGAGCACTGGCGCAAACTGGCTGATGGGGTAGAAGGAGAGGCGGGTCTGACTGAAGTGAGCCATCTAACGCTTAGCAATATCACCGCGCGCCGTTCAGACAGCAGCATATTCTCACGTGCGTTTTTTATCGAAGGCTATCCGGGCCGTCCTGTCTGCGGGTTAACGCTGCACGATATTTCCATCGATGCCACCGAGTTTGGGAAAATATCGGGTGTTGAGGAGTTGCATTTCAATAATGTCCTGGTCACCGCGAGCGAACTCACGCAGGACATTAATGATAGCTACGAACGCTGATGGATATCCCGTCAGGCTTGAGGAATGCTCTCTAAGCTGGTGTAGACCTGAAGGCCACGCTTGCGCGCGACTTCAATATCCATATCTGCGCCTTTTGATGCACCTTCGATGCGATAAATCGCGTCGCACTTACCAATGAGGCGATGGGCAACGGGATACAGCATCGCTTCACTGATTTCATCATGCAACGAGGTTGATCCTGCGGCCTTCGCCAGTGGCAGGGCGAGCCATTCACCAATGACCGGGATGTGCCCACGTTCGTACACGGCAAGCGCTGCGTTTTCTAATCTTGCCAGATTGGCATCGATACGTTCCTGAATACCATCCGTGCCGCTACGATAGGGTCCGGCGATTAAAATCAACTGTTGAGTCATATCTACCTCTGTGAGTGATAGTGCACGTTATTGCACGATAATTACCGTTTTGCAGTGAGGATAAACATATCAGGCATCATCATGCAGGATCAAGTAAAAACATGCATGCAGATCACAGAAGCAGTGGTAGTGTCAGTCCAATAAGTCGCTTTCAGGTGCATGACAAACCGCCTCGATATTATGGCCATCGGGCGCAATGACAAACGCGGCATAATAATTTTTGCCGTAGGATCGTAATCCCGGAGCGCCATTATCTTGCGCACCCGTACGAAGCGCGGCATTGTAAAAGTCATCAACTTGCTGACGCGTTGTTGCTACAAAGGCGATATGTAATGGTGCTGGCTTATCATGTGTCTGATACAGGCAAAGTGAAACATCGCCGGAACTCATTTCGACGCCATAGTCTGGTGTGCCTTCATCGATAATTTTTACGCCAAGCGGCCGCAGGGCTTCGAGGAAGAAGGTTTTGCTTTTTTCATAATCACTTACGCCGAATTTAAGATGGTCAAACATTTTAGCCTCCAGTAAGTAGCGGTGAAATATGGAGTATAGAAGCAGAGCGTGGTTATGATGGATGGATGTGTTGATAATGCGGGTTTGGGCACGGCCGTTGACGAAGACAAGGATGACCATTAAAAGCTGGATTTTGCCTTAATCTATGTTGGTGCGCATAATGTATATTATGTTAAATCACCTACACTGATAAATAAGTTCATAAGACATTTCCACTAGCCGATAAATCAATACGTTAGAATTTTGGATCCCCCTCTCGTTTCTTGCATTATTTCGATATCAAGATGGGTCAGCGTGATGCCCGCCCCAATGGCTTCCTGAACAAAGGCGGCCGTCATGCAGGCGTTAAAAGCTGCCAGCATCAGATCCTGAGGGCCGGGCGCCCGCCCTTCGCCACCCAGCGCGACAGGTTCATCTGAATCGATAACGTGGCTTTGACGCTTGTCCCCCGTCATAGACTGGCAGCGCGTGCGGCTGGCCATGCCCCCCTGCCATGTGGTGACAAGGTCATAGTTTGCGGTCTGGATTTGCATAAGTACTCCAGTGCCGCACGCGGTCGCCCACGTGCGGCAGAGTCATCAGGCGTTACGGCCAGCCATCACGCCACCATCTATATCCCAGATGGCGCCGGTGACCCAGCCAGTCTTGTCAGAAAGCAGGAAGGCAACGGTCTCCGCGATATCGACCGGGGTACCCACACGGCCAATCGGGTGGAAGCTGTCGAAGCTGTTCATCACGTCCTTCACGTCGTCTTTCGGAATGAAGCCTTCGTAAATCGGCGTGTGAACAACGGCCGGAGAAACGGCATTCACGCGGATCCCTTTTTCGCCAAGCTCAATCGCCAGGTTTTTGGTCAGTGCGTGCAGACCGGCTTTCGCCATGGAATAAGCAGCAGAAGGAGTGGCACCGATGGCCTGCTGCGCCCACATTGAACCGATATTAACGATTGAACCTTTAATACCGGCTTCTACCATATTGCGCACCACGTCGCGGGTAATGAAGAAGGTCGCACGGTTAATGTCCATATACATGTCGTAGTCAGACGTTTCATTGTCGACGAAGGGTTTCGGGAAGAACACACCCGCTGCATTCACCAGCAGGCTAATGTCTTTATGTTCAGCGTTGATAGTATTAATAACGTGCTGCATGCCTTCTTCTTTCATCAGGTCAGCAACGATGATGGAGACCTGACCATCAGCAGAAAGCGCCTGACGGGCCTGTTCAGCCTTGTCCTGACGATTGCCAACCAGCACCACGCTGCCACCATTTTTCAGAACCAGTTTCGCCGTTTCGAAACCCATACCGCTCGTACCGCCGACCACTAACAGTTTTTTACCGGAGAAAGATGCGTTCATCGCTAACCTCTTTACATTCATTGGATTGTCATTGATGAGAAGGCAGCCCCCTCATCCTGTGAAATCAGAATGCCACCCTCCCCCGGTATTGACGACTGAGAAGAAATTGCGACACAGGAAAGAAAATCTTTCTCGTTAACGTATACTGAAGAAATAATGAGTCAGGAAATATGAAATGAGATCGCTAAATCGCCTGAAATGGCTGCATGCATTTGAAGCTACAGCCCGGCATGGAAGTTTTACTGGCGCGGCACAGGAGTTGGGCGTCACGCCAGCCGCAGTAGGCCAGCTTGTCCGCGCACTGGAAGACTGGGTGGGACATCCGCTTCTTCACCGCACCCGTTCAGGGAAGGAGCGCCTGACGCTGGTTGATGAAGCACAGGAAGCCCTGCTGGACATCACCCAAGGATTGGACAAACTGGAATCTGGACTGAACAAACTACGCGGACGTCGCGCGCGTTCGGTCGTCGTAGTAACCGCCTCTCAGGTACTGATGATGAACTGGCTAATGGAACGACTGAACCGGTTCTCAGAAACCCATGAAAGTATCGACCTGCGGCTTAACGTTACGGAAAAACTAATGGACGTGTCGCACGGGGAGGCGGATATCGGTATCCGTTGTGGACAGGGGGATTGGCCGGGCGTCAATAAAACCTGGCTGATGGATGAAGAAGCCGTACTGGTTTGCAGTCCGCGTCTTGTTCCGGAAGGCAAAATAACCTGTGGCGAGTGGCTCGCCACGCAAAAGCTTATTTATGATGATACCCCTCACCCCGGCGCAGATTTTCCATCGTGGGACGAGGTGCTCCAGACTGTGAATGCCCCCGAGGCACTTGAAAGCGGACTTCATATCAATTCCACCTCAGCGGTGATTCTGTCCGCTCTGAGCGGTCGTGGTGTAGCTATCGTACGATATGCTCTGGTGAAGAAACTTATCGAAACCGGACAGCTTGCGCAGCTGCAGCCCGACTATCGCTGGCCGCTAAAATGGTCGTATTATCTGGTGACCCCACAGCAGCAGGTTATGCGTAGTGAAGTTAATATTTTTCACGACTGGCTACTTCAGGACGTCCTGTCGGAAAGTGAATAATATCCAGGTACAGGCATCAATCGATCGCGTAATGCCTCTTCCGCTACCAACCTTACGACATAGAATTTCTTCACCGCTTCGCAAGAATATCTGATTTGTTGAAGTTACCGGGCTTTCTGATAATCGTCTCCAGTGAATGATATACAACCTTGCAAATGCGCCAGAGGCGTTGGCCAGGGACGTCATTTTCATCTAAAACCTATACCAACCGGAGCCCGACATGTTTTTAAACTGGAATGAATATCGCAGCGGCCTGCTCGCAACCATCGGTAAATTTGCCAAACTGCAGCCAGAATTTATGAAAGGCTTTCAGCAGATGGACAAAGGCGCATCTGAAAACAAACATCTTGATCCTAAGACACACGAATTAATCGCGCTGGCCGTTGCTGTCACCACGCGCTGCGATGGATGCCTGGCCGTGCATGTTGATGCTGCGGTTAAGCACGGTGCTACCCGTGAAGAGATTGCAGAGGCACTGGCCGTCGCCATTAACCTTAACACTGGTGCAGCGCTGACTTACACTGCACGTGCCCTCGATGTTTACGACAACCTGCCGAACAAATAACCCCCAAAGGGCACCTGAAAGGGTGCCCTAATATGAATATGATGTTACTGAATTCAGATTTCTCACAGCGTGCTGTAATGACGCCTGACCGCTATCAGTGGGTAGCCTCCCCTCAACCTGGTGTCGAGAGAGTGATGCTCGACAGAATCGGTCGAGAGCAGGCTCGCGCGACCAGCCTTGTCAGGTATGCCCCTGACTCTTTGTTTCCCGTACACCATCACCCCGGTGGAGAAGAAATTCTGGTCCTGAGCGGCATCTTTACAGAGAACGGGATTGATTACCCGGCAGGCTGGTACCTGCGCAGCCCGGATGGTCCTTCTCATCAACCTTCGAGTCATGGCGGTACGACCATTTTCGTGAAGCTGCGCCAGATGAATCCTGAAGAACGGCAGCCTTTAAGAATCAATACGAAGGATATGTCGAACTGGCACGGTCAACCGAGAAGACAAGTGTGCCCTCTTTTCTCCAGTGCATCTGAAACCGTCATGCTACTGAAAATCGCCCCAGGCGAGCGTCTCTTTTGTACTCCCCTGACTGGAGGAGCGGAGCTGATGATACTGGAAGGGACCCTCACAGATCCGCAAGATGAATATGAGAAAGGTAGTTGGTTACGGCTGCCGCCAGGAGATATGCCCGCATTGCTGGCCGCTGGGACGGATACTCTTCTCTATTTGAAAACGGGGCATCTTAGCCCTGAAACCCTGATCGGAGTCACTTAATGAGCGGCAAAGTTGTTATTATCGGCGCAGGTGTGAGTGGTTTATACGCCGCGACATTACTTGAAAAGGCGGGTGTGGCCTATACGATACTGGAGGCAAGAGAAAGAGCCGGCGGGCGTGTGCTTTCAAGCCAGATGTTAGCAAACACCCCTGACGGACTTCATGTCGATATGGGTGCTACATGGTTCTGGCCTGATATGCAGCCCGAACTCGCGCGCCTTGTTAATGCGCTCGATCTCTCTCTTATCCCGCAGACTCGCCCGGGAGAAATGATGTTTGAACGCCATCGCTATTCTGCACCACAACGTTATCCATCGTATGAAACATCACCACCATCATTCAGGCTAAAAGGCGGTATGCAGGCCCTGACATCTGCGTTGAAAAGTCAGATCCCGTCCGGGAAAATTATGCTCGGCCAGCAGGTTATGGCAGTCTCCAGTAAGGGTGAAGAAGTACTGGTGCATAGCCGAGCGGAAAATGGTAAAAGCATGGCCTACGCCTGTGATCACCTCCTGCTGGCTCTGCCACCCGCACAGGCGGCAAGAATTGACTTCAAACCGGCGTTGCCAGATGGGCTGCTTACAGGCTGGAGTAAGATCCCAACATTAAATCAATAACAACGCAGTCAGCGACTCGCTTAGATCTCGCTGACTAAATCTATTTCCTACAAAGTTGATTTCTCAGGTGCGCGAATGATGTCTGTGTCGTAAACGATGGGAGCGCCCAAAAAATCCACATGCTCTCTTTTAGGCCCAAAAGGACTCATAAGGAACTGCATGAGCTTCGTCTTTTCTAGTCGCTTCCACCTATAAAATAGCGCAATACCCAGTTTGGTTGAAGGTTGTTCGAGTCGTATAGTCCAGGGTTTTATCGACTGAGCTTGTTGCACATAGGGTCGCATTTTTTGTTCGTACGCTTTGTATGCAGCATGATGATCCTCTCTGGTCAACAGTGACTTGGCCAAAATATATGCACCTACGATTGAAAGAGTGGTACCCATACCACTTACAGGCGTCGCGCAATAAGCCGCATCCCCAAGCAATACGACTCTTCCCCTGGACCATGAGTCCATTCGTATCTGCCCAAGATCTTCAAAGAAGATATCGTCAGTTTTATCAAGTTCTTCAAGTATGCGTGGTGCTTCCCAGCCATCGTTCCTGAAAGTGCTTTTTATGAAGCTATTAACGGCACTTCGGCCTGTAAGGTCAATGCCTCGCTTACTGCTTCTGATATACAGATATGCCCGGGTTGAGCGTCCCTGGTCCGGGCGTAACAGAATAGACTTTCCACCCGTACAATTGCTCCAGCGCACCCATGTCCCATCCTGAGGCTGATAAGGCATCGCAAAATAGGCAGTGTATAGACCAATGTGATGAACAGGAACCTTACCAAAAACGAGTTCGCGCGTGGATGACCGCATCCCTTCAGCAATAACCATAAGGTCAAAAGTTCTCTGAGCATGATTTTTGAAGTTAACAATGACTTCAGCTTCATTCTCATGACAGGAAGTGACGTAATCTCCAAAAATATACTCAACATCATCTTGTGTCGATTTCAGCAGAAGCGTCGATAAGTCAGCTCTGAGTATTTCTATATCTGTAACAAATGACTTCTTCCCACCTGCACTTGGATATTCAGCCTGAATGATATTTTTGCTGTCAACGAAGCGCAAACCCTCTTCATTTGTCATTAATTCTGAAATGTCTTTAAGAAGCCCCATGCGCTCAACCACATCACGGCCTTCATCGCGAATGTCTACAGTTTGCCCCGTTAAGCGTAAGCTTGATGCTCGCTCAACGACAGTGACCTTATGCCCTTGCTTAGCTAACCAAAATGCCAGTGTTGGTCCGGCAATACCTGATCCACAAATGAGAATGTTCTTTTTTTGATCTATCTGTTTCATATTTAAACCATCGTTATCTAATTTTCAATTCCACGCAGAGCGCCAGGAATGATGCAGAGAAAGTGTAGACTGCTTCAAACAGAGCTCAGCAAAAACGAGCAAAACCAGCGTTAGCGTTAAAAAAACCATCTGAGCGGCAACGTTTTCTTTGATTTAATGGAGTCAAAACAGAATGAATAACTGATTTAAATATTACACAGAAACCTGACAGTTGAATTTTCATGAGTATCCTCACATTGCTAATGATTCGACTGAATCATTTAAGGAATGTGCTGAACTATCAGTTCACCTGCACAGTAAGTTAATACTATGTTAAGGCTCCATCTTTATTGGGTCAATCACAAATTGAATGCCCAAATAAAGATTGCCAGACATAACCAATTGATTTGGCGCATATTTATCAATTAATTATTTGTGTCGCTGGCGACAATTAAACATATGATGTCGTAAAACCTACATTCTTAAGCGCTAATTTTTCATTTAACGCCTATTGTACCAAGGTGAAACACTCCCTCTTATCATATAAATCCTTCACCTTTCGTTTTAAAGTTCAGCATGGCGAGATAGCAATGTTATTTGTCGCTTTATCAATATTCTCTGCCAGAACAAAATAATACTGTATCCACGATCAAACCGGGGCCACTCCGCCCTGCGATGTGAATAAAAATCACTCTCATTGGCATTCAGGTTGTTTATATCAGGAACAAAACATGTATCGCTCTTCTGTAAACGCGTCTCGCAAAGTATCTGGACTAAGCCCCCTTTTTGTAACCCTGAAAATCGCCTTACTGTCAGCCCTTACAGCAAACACCGTATACGCAGAAGATAGCATTCTGGTCAGCGCTGATGCTGAAAAAAACAGCAGCGAAGACCCCTGGGGAGCAACTCCTGGGCTGGTATCCAAAAAGTCGGCTACGGGTACAAAAACCAGTTCTGATATAAAAAATATCCCCCAGTCCATTTCCGTGATCACCCGAAAAGAAATCGATATTTTGCAGCCTAAATCGTTAAAGGACGCGCTCGGATATACGCCAGGAGTAACCGTATCTGACAGAGGTAGCTCTAACGCTTTTGATATGGTTAAGATTCGTGGTTTTTCATCCGGACAGGGACAAAACAACTATCTGGATGGCCTCAAACTCACTGGCGACAACTGGAACGAGATGTCGACCGAACCCTATTTGCTCGAACGGATTGAGATACTTCGAGGCCCCGCCTCAGTTCTGTATGGAATGAGTAATCCTGGTGGCATTGTTTCGATGGTAAGCAAGCGCCCGGTCTACACTCCAGTACGCGAAGTGCAGTTTAAAATGGGATCGAATAACCTCATGCAAACTGGCTTTGATTTCGGTGATACGTTGGATGACATGGGGGTCTACGCATTCAGGATTACAGGTATGGCTCGTTCTTCCGATGAGGAACAAAGCCTTTCAAGGCAGCGGCGTTTCGCAATAGCGCCTTCTTTTACCTGGCGTCCGGACGAAAACACAACGTTTACATTCTTGTCCAACATTCAGAACGAACCTGAGGTGGGATATTATGGATGGATGCCAAGACAAGGTACTTTAGATCCGTTGCCTGACGGGGCTAGACTGCCTGACGATTTTGACGACAGCGCACCCAATAATACCTGGTCACGTTACCAGCGATCCGTAGGATATAGCTTCGAACGGGTATTGTCCGACAACTATACGTTCAGGCAGAACCTGCGTTATTCCAGAGTCAAAACGTCACAGCAAAGTGTCTATGGAAGAGGAATTTGCTCCACGACTGATTGCCCTGATGTACCTTCTGCCGATTTAAATCACACGATCTCGCGCGGGCAATTTATTGATAACGAGCGGATGAATAGTTTCTCTGTGGATACTCAGCTTGAGAGTGATTTTCACACAGCGAATATTGACCACACTCTTTTATCAGGTATCGATTACAGAAATTTAAACAATGACATCAGTAACCTGTATGGTTCTGCGACATCTCTGGATTTGTATAACCCAGAGCAGAATGATTTTGCTTTTGGTGACGCAGAACCTTATGCGCATGACAAGACTCGTCAGACAGGTATTTATGTACAGGATCAGGCGCAGTATGAAAACTGGTTGCTCACGCTGGGGGGACGCTATGACTGGTCACATCAGGAAACCTATCTTCGCCAGACAAATACCGGTATCTCCCGAAACGACCATCAGTTTACCTGGCGGGGTGGATTAAATTACCTGTTTGATAATGGCATCACACCTTACATCAGCTACAGCCAGTCATTTGAACCTAACAGCTTCGGGTTATCTTCAACTCCTCCGGTCTCCTATGCACCATCACGAGGTGAACAGTACGAAGCGGGCGTGCGCTATGTGCCACATGGACGTTCTGCCATGCTCAGTGCAGCAGTATATCAACTCACCAAAACGCATAATCTGACAACAGACCCAGATAACCCTCTGTTTAAAGTGGCCGCTGGTGAAATTGAAGTCCAGGGTATTGAACTCGAAGCGAAAGCCGGATTAACGGATAATCTGAACTTAATTTCCTCATATAGCTATACACACGCTGAATATACCAAAGACACACAACTGAAGGGAAAGACGCCTGATCAGGTTCCTGATCATCAGGCTTCCCTCTGGCTCGACTACACCTTCAGTCAGGGAGCACTGAATGGGTTGACCCTTGGAAGCGGAGGGCGTTTTATTGGCTCCAGTTGGGGGGATTCAGAGAATACGTTCAAAGTGGGTAGTGTTGCCGTCTGGAACGGACTGGTTAGCTATGAACTTAGCCAGCTCGGACTGAGAGGGGCAAACATTGCTCTTAACGTTACTAATATTCTGGACCGAAAATACGTTTCAAGCTGTTTTGCCGACTATGGCTGTTTCCGTGGCGCTGGGCGCCAGATGACAGCCACTGCCACGTTCCATTTCTGAGGGTAAACGGGCAGGCACCTGCCCGCTTTACAGGGTCTGATGAACAATACGATAAAACACAATGCGCTATTTCTATTGTCAGAAGCAGCATTTCAAATTAACGGACAACAATTATTATATCCATCCTCGGTCACTATCCCAGGCGGGGAATTTAACGCCCTGATAGGGCATAATGGCTCGGGTAAATCAACGCTGCTGAGGCTATTTGGCAAACATCTTTCTCCTTCAACGGGGAGTCTTATATTTCAGGGACGTCCTGTCGAGCAATGGGGACATGCTGAATTTGCGCGCGAAGTTGCATACCTACCTCAGCACCTCCCTTCCGCACAGGGCATGACAGTCAGGGAGTTGGTTTCATTAGGACGCTATCCCTGGCATGGCGCACTGGGCCGATTTACCCAATACGATATGCAGAAAGTTGATGAAGCAATCGCTGACACAGGACTGTCACGACTCTCTAAGAGGCTGGTTGACTCTTTGTCCGGCGGTGAAAGGCAAAGAGCATGGATTGCGATGACTCTTGCACAAGACACTAAATGTCTTTTACTTGATGAGCCGACCTCAGCGTTGGATATTGCCCAGCAGTCTGAAATATTGTGTCTGCTAAAAAAATTATGCCATCTAAAGGAAATCACAATCATCGCGGTACTGCACGATATAAATATGGCAGCCCGATATTGCAGTAATCTTCTCGCGCTTAAATCCGGACATTTAATTGCTCTGGGTTCGCCCGCTGAGATTGTTACACCGGCGTCATTAAATACTATTTATGGTATTCAGATGGGTACCTTTTCCCATCCGGTTGAAGGGCATCCTGTCTGTTATGTTCAGTAATAACCCCTCCCCTGCAGTGGCAGATTTTAAACGTCGGCAATTTTTAAAGTATCTGGCTGGCTTATCCTTATTCCTGGGGTTACCTGCGGTCGGTAAAAGTCCCGCTCCCTCGCGCGATCTGCAGCGAATAGCAGCCACAGAATGGCTGGCTGTTGAAATGCTTCTGACGCTGGGTGTTATGCCCTTTGCTGTATCAGAAATTGAGAATTACCGATCACTGGTTAAGGAGCCCGTCTTGCCTGATGGCTCCACGGAACTCGGTTTAAGAACAGAGCCAAATACGGAACTTTTAGCCGCGATGCAACCCGATCTTATCGTTTACGCGGAAGGTTACGGCCCTTCACCGTCAGTATATAACTCGATTGCCCCATCCTTTGGTCTTGTATACAGCAATAAAAATGGCAGACCGCTCACAACGTCCTGCCAATCCCTGACGGCGCTCTCTGTCCGATTAGGTCGATACGACAGGGCGAAAGCAATAATTGCTACCATCGAGTCAGAAATCTCTGCACTGAGGCTTAAATATGCTCAAAAGAAAAGAAGACCACTACTTTTAATGTCGCTTGTTGACCAGCGACATGCTCTGGTTTTTGGACAAAATAGCCTGTTTCTTGAGGTTATGAGCAAAGCAGGTATTCCGGGAGGATGGCAGGGAGACACCAGTTTCTGGGGAAGTGCGGTCGTTGGGATAGAACAACTAATAGGTCTGCAAGAAACCGAGGTTATTTGCTTCACTGAAAATGATGATACAACAATGGCAAACCTTGCAGATACCGCACTCTGGAAGATGATGCCTTTTGTAAAAGAAGAGCGTTTCAGACGGGTGCCCGGTATCTGGTATTACGGAGGTCCAGTAACAGCGCTGCGCTTTTGCCATCTGCTTGATGCAATTCTGGAGGAGATATGATTTCTCTTCGCTTATCCGCCTTACCCGTCGCGCTGATAACGGCCAGTATCTTAGTCATTTTCAACGTAAATCACATTTTACCGATAGAGTTGTGGGCTGCTTACAGTCCTTTTAATACACATTACGCGGTTGAAATAACCTTACTTCAGTACAGTTTTTTACCCCGTTCAGCGATGTCTGTGATGATCGGTGCAGGGCTTGGACTGGCCGGTCTGCTTTTCCAGCAGGTGCTACGTAATCCTCTGGCAGAACCCTCAACACTAGGTATTGCTAACGGGGCTCAGCTAGGCATGACAATGGCGACTCTCTGGGGTTGTAATATAATTTCTCCAGGTACGGGTTCGCTCCTTGGCGCTGTTTTTATGGGGGCTGTCATCGCGTTTATGACGCGAGGAAAACAGCTTTCTCCGGTAGGGTTGATTCTTATAGGGTTAGTCCTGACCCTTTACTGCAGCGCTGTCAGCCAACTGATTGGTCTGTATTTTCACGAAAGATTACAGAGCGTTCTTCTGTGGGGAACAGGTTCGCTGACGCAAACTGACTGGGCAGTCGTCCTGCGCCTGCTTCCGCAGTTGTTGATTTCTTTCATCATTATTCTGGCGCTACATCGGCCCCTGACGTTACTTGGCATGGATGAAATGATGTCCAGAAACCTGGGGCTTAAGCTTCAGCTCATACGGCCCTTTGCGCTTCTGGTAGGCATATACCTTACGGCTACTCTGGTGACATCTGTTGGCATCATTGGATTCATCGGGCTATTTGCGCCTCTAATTACAAGGCTACTTGGTGTTAGACGTCTGGTAACGCTGATCTTGACGGTGCCAGTAACCGGCGCGCTGTTGCTTTTCATTTCGGATCAAATCGTCATTTTACTGGCATCTTACTGGAAGGAGATCCCTACTGGCACTGTCACGGCCGTTGTTGGTGCACCAGGGCTCATTTTATTACTTCCCAGGCTCAAAGAGCGTATGTATTCAACAGCCGGGGAATCTGAAAACTATTCAGCTTCCAAAAGAAGCCTGAAAAAATGGCTTTTGTCAGGTGTAATTATACTTTCAGCCCTGACGCTATTAGCATCAGGGCTGGGGAAAAATGCTAACGGCTGGGCCTGGGCTACAGAATCCGTGCTTTCGTTCCGAATCCCACGGGTACTTGGCGCGTTTTCTGCAGGAATCATGCTCGCCCTTGCTGGTTGTATTATTCAACGCCTGACCGGAAACCCGGTAGCCAGCCCGGAGGTCATGGGCGTAAGTACCGGTGCGGCAGCAGGTATGGTGATTGGAATGCTGGCATTTCCTGGAAACATAACAGCCTGGTATTTTCCTGCAGCCTGTCTGGGTTCAGTGGCCACGCTGATCATTATTACCACCATAGCTGGTATCAGAGATTTTTCCCCCCAACGTATGATGTTAACCGGGATGGCACTAAACGCTGCATTTCTGGCTTTACTCATGCTTATGATTTCAGGTGGCGATCCCAGAACCTCCATGCTGCTATCGTGGTTTGCGGGTTCAACATATGGTTTAACGGCTGAAAAAGCTATTAGCGTGTCTCTGGCTGCGCTAGTGCTTACCTTTTGTATTCCGCTGGTTCATCGATGGCTGTCATTACTTCCATTTGGCGGGGTTGTTGCGTGTTCATTAGGAGTGCCCCTGTCACTGAGCCGTCTCGCGTTAATGTCACTTGCGGCTGTGCTAACCGCCCTTTCCACTTTCATTGTCGGCCCACTAAGTTTTGTCGGCCTTATGGCTCCGCATATTGCCAGATATCTGGGCTTCAGGAGAGTGACGGGACAGTTGGCAATAGCAGGCCTGGCAGGAGCCAGTCTGATGGTCGTATCAGACTGGGTAGGTAGAATGGCTGTGTTTCCATGGCAATTACCTGCGGGCTTAATCGCGGCATTAGTTGGCGTTCCATTCTTTTTATGGCTAATTCGAAGCCGCTGATTCAAATCGGAAATAGCGCGATGGCGTAGTGCCAAACATCGCCCGAAAAGAGGCAATAAAGCTTGAGGATGATTCATAGCCTGCCTCAAGTGCGACTCGGGTGACATTTTCACCGTAAGCCAGCCTTTCGACGGCGAACAGCATACGGTGACGGTGTCTCCATGCGCCAAAAGATAGATGCGTTTCCTTTGAGAAAAGGCGCTCAATCGTACGTGCACTCGCCCCCACTTCGCGAGCGAGCACGTTAAGAGGATCCCGGTTTCCCGGGTCTTTTTTTAAGAGCTCTACCACTCTCAGCGCGCGCTCATCTCTGGGAAGATTCAAATCAAGCGGAGAGAGATCAAGCTTTTTGATCTGGTCGATCAAGACTGCAGAAAGCCTGTATTCAGGCGTATTAGTTTCATAATCCCAGGCATGTTGGGAACAGGTTGCAATCAACTCCCGTACCAGGGCGGTGACCTCAACGACACAACATTGAGCAAAGCTAGTGAATGGATAGATAACTGGGTCAATATAAAGAATATTGATTTCTGCCGGGCGCTTGACCGTAAGTGCATGCTTAGTGCCGCCGCTGATCCATAGCGCACGACTCGGTGGCAAGATCCACTCCCCAACAGCAGTAGACATATGAACCACCCCACGGGTGGCATAAATCAATTGATGCCGCTGATGGCTATGTTGTGCCGTTGTGTAAGGTTCACAAATTTCTGTCTGACCTACGATCAGAGCAGCAGCATTATCAGGGTTAGCTGAATTTTGGCGATTTATCGACATATTTCGTCATAACAGATGAATTTTACCAAGCATACAATACGTAGAATCTGTCCTCAATCGAAATGATTATCAGGAACAGAATGATTATGAGTCAAAATGAAAGCAACGTTGATAGCATCAACGACGCTCAGCTTGCTAAAAAGCTGAGTTCCGCGAAATGGTCTACACGTGTAGCATTTTTTATAGCAGGTTTTAGCCTCTCCTGCTGGGCACCTTTAGTACCTTATGCTCAACAACGGATCCATGCTGATTCTGCCATGTTGGGTTCAATTCTTCTTTGCCTGGGACTTGGTGCCGTGGTTGGTATGCCTACTGCGGGTGGGCTCGCAGGTAAAGTCGGCAGCAAAAAAATAATCCTTGCGGGTGCGTGTGGTTTATTTATTGCTTTGCCATTACTTGCAATGGTTTCTACACCAATAGCACTGGGCCTGACCTTGCTTCTTTTCGGAGCGTCAATTGGCGCAACGGACGTCGCAGCTAACATTCATGGCACTGAAGTACAGAATGCAGCTGGCCGTCCAATGATGTCTGGCTTTCACGGCTTCTACAGTATCGGCGGACTTGCGGGCGCAAGCTTTGTTACGTTACTGATTGCTTCAGGACTGGATATCAAAATCGCCGCTGGTGCAGCCGCGCTGGTTGTATTGATTAGTATCTCTTTAGCTGCATCGGGTTTTTTCACCAACCGCTCGACAGAAGATCATCCACTTTTCGTGATGCCAAAAGGCAAGGTTATTGGGATCGGTGTGCTCGCAATGATTATTTTCCTTGCGGAAGGAGCCATGCTTGACTGGGGAGCTATCTTCCTGATTCAAGTGAAAAACGTGGCAGCTGGTGTGGCAGGAACAGGATATGTGGTGTTTGCAATCGCTATGGCGTTAAGCCGCTTTATCGGCGACCGCGTGGTTACCATTATGGGTGAAAAATCCATGCTCCTTTCCGGAGTGGTATTAACCGCTATTGGTATCTACCTTGCGACTGTTTTCAACACTTACGAGTGGGTTCTTGCTGCAATGGCAGTGGCTGGTTTTGCTGCCGGTAATGTCGTCCCTGTACTGTTTTCTTTGGCTGGGCGTCAAAAATCGATGCCAGCAACACTGGCTATATCAGCAGCAAGTATTCTCGGGTACCTGGGGGTATTGCTTGGGCCAGCGTTGATTGGTTATGCAGCGCATTTTATTGGTCTGACGAATGCTTTCATTTCACTCAGCGTCGTTGTTCTGCTTTCAGCTTCCATAGTTACAGTAGTTATGTCGAAAACAGAAGATAACTAAAAGAGTTTCAAAAACTGATTGTCACAGCCAGACGGCCTGATAGGAATCAGGCCTTCTGGTATTGTCATGTTAAACACCATGCCTCTTCGGAAACATGTTAATGAACTCAAGTAAAACCGTCACTGCCGATCCAGTACACATTCCTAAAATAGCGAAGACGTCATTCAAAATATTGGGGGCAATAAGCGCAGCTCATTTATTGAATGACATGATACAGTCGCTACTCCTGGCTCTGTATCCATTGCTACAGCCTGAGTTTTCACTCAGCTTTGTGCAGATTGGCCTGATTACATTAACGTTTCAGGTCACGTCTTCCCTGTTGCAACCTCTTATTGGCATTTATACTGATAAATATCCACAACCGCGTTCTTTACCTGTCGGGATGGGATTTACACTCGTAGGTCTGATTATGCTTTCATTAGCTCAAACCTATCCTGAATTACTGATTGCGGCTGCTTTAGTAGGTACCGGTTCGTCTGTATTCCATCCCGAATCGTCAAGAGTAGCAAGAATGGCTTCAGGCGGCAGACACGGGCTGGCTCAGTCACTATTCCAGGTCGGGGGTAATCTTGGTAGCGCTTTAGGGCCCTTACTGGCTGCGATAATTATTGCACCGTACGGCAAAAGTCATGTGGCATGGTTTGTGCTGGCAGCCTTGCTAGCTATGATTATTTTAATGCAGGTTAGCCGATGGTACAGGGTACAGACTAAAAACACAGGGCCTGCAAATGCTGCACGTGAAATATCACCTTTCCCGAGAAAAACGATTATCACTGGCATCAGTGTCTTGCTGATATTGATATTTTCCAAGTTTGTATACATGTCAAGCTTGAGTAGTTACTACACCTTCTATCTCATCAACAAGTTTAATTTGCCTGTGCAAAAGGCACAGCTCTATCTTTTTGCTTTTCTGTTTGCAGCTGCAGCCGGAACGGTAATTGGAGGGCCACTAGGGGATCGCTTCGGAAGGAAAAAGGTTATATGGTGTTCAATCCTGGGTGCTGCGCCATTTAGTCTTTTCCTGCCATATCTGAACCTGGAAATGACCTGCTTATTTACAATTATAATTGGTCTGGTACTTTCATCTGCATTTTCAGCAATATTAGTATTTGCTCAGGAACTTGTACCTGGCCGCATTGGTATGATCTCGGGTTTGTTCTTTGGGTTTGCATTTGGCATGGGTGGACTTGGTGCTGCAGGGCTAGGTGTTATAGCTGATCATTCTGGAATCGGCACGGTCTTCCAACTATGTTCTTTCCTGCCTCTGATTGGATTAATGACAGTATTTTTGCCAAAGAAAGAGTGAACTAAAAAATATGAGGCAGTACGTTGACACGTTCTGCTTCATATTCTGACTCTACTTAAGAATTAAAGATATTTCATAATCCAGCATTTTCGCATCAAGCTCAGCGGCAATTTGACTTATTAAGGTATCAAGGCGAGTATCAGTAAGTTCAGTGATCTTTCTTGGATAGATGTAAGAGATATGCTTACTCCTTTTTATTTTTTTGATTTCATAAAAAGCATCGTTAGATAAAGTTAGTACTTTTATTAGCACTCCTTTATGTACCAGACGCCTGAGTATATTATACACGGTAGACTGCGCGATTTTATTACTTGACTGTAGAGAATTATAAACATCCATGGCTGTTAATCTTTCCTCTCCAGCTATATCGATGGTATTTACAACCACAACCTCTTGAGCATTTAAATTTATAAACATGATAACACCTACTGAAAGAATTAATTTTAGCAAATCATAAACTTACATTTAAACCTAATTAATTCATTAAAAGCAAGTAAATATTAATATGAAAAAAGCGACAATATATGATCAAATGATATTCAAAGTAATTAATGAACTAGATACAGGAGACTTTACCGTTACAGAAATATTCAAATTTTGCTTAGCAAAAGGATATGATATACCACAATCAATGATATATAAAGCGGTCGCAAACCTTGTTAAATTAGGAAAAATACAAAAAATAACAAGTAATGAAAGATCTTGTCGCTACGAAAAATGTGACGAAGGTAAAAATGTAAAACTCATTTGCACTAAATGCCATAAAGAACTAAAGATTCACGACAAGAGAATAGATGGGTTGTTAGTGACAATAGCAAGTGAAAACAAGAGGAAAGTTGCAGAAAGCAATCTGAAAATATATGTATCTCATATTAGCCGCATATGTCAACATGACTGATATCAAACTGATATATTTCAAACTTACTGTAAAAATTCACGATTGAAGCATATTAAATATATTTATGGCACTTGTATGGTGCATGTAGGAATAATGCACCCATATTAATTTCCAGTATAAAATACGGTGTAATTTATCATTACCCATGGCACACTTTGTAAAAGAAATTATCAAAGAATAATTTAGCCTCGATCCGCAAAGTATCTTCCAGGTGGTTTTCCTGCTAAATTTTTGAACATTGTTATAAATGCATTTACTGAATCATAACCTAAATCATTAGCTACTCTTTGAACTGAGTCCCCTTTAGATAGATTTCGCATAGCAATGCTTAAATGCAATTGTCGATGCCATTTTCCAAAAGTTAATCCTGTCTCTTTCACTACTAATCGTGATAATGTTCTGCTGCTCATACCTAGATATTTACTCCACTCAGCCAATGTTCTTCTGTCTGAAGGATCTGCCAGCCATGTCTCTATTATCTTTGTTAGTCTAGGTTCTTTAGATATTGGTAAAACAACGCCCCCATTATGATACCCGCAACAGCTGGCGCAAACTCATATGCGGCCAGGAAGGCGTTCGCCATTGACTCGCTAAGCCAGGTAGCAATGGGACCGATGAGTAAAAAAGAGAATGGTACGACAACGGCTAGCGCGATAAACGGTGTAAATAAATTTTTTACAGCTGACGGCAGTATTTTATTACAATTCTTCTCGACAAGACTGCTGAGCCAGGATGCGAAAATAACGGGTATAACTGAACCAGCATAATTAATGTATGTCATTGGGATACCAAAAAAGGTGTCTGACGTCCCTCCCAACTGTAGTTGAGCATCAAAAGCCGAAATCATGCTTGGGTGCATTAAAGCGCCACCAATCACCATTGAAAGGAACGGAGAACCACCGAATCTTTTACCCGCCGTATAACCCAGCACCAGAGGAAAGAAATAGAACAAAGCGTCCCCGGCAGCTGAGAAAATCTTAAAGGCTCCACTTGATTCAGACATTACTCCACAGACCTCTGAAAGGGCTAGTAGACCTTTCAGTATACCTGAGGCAGCAAGTACACCCAAAAAAGGCGTAAAAATGCCAGAAACTACGTTAATTAGGCGGGTGAATAAGTTTCCTTTTGATTTATCACCATTGTCCTCAACATAATTAGGAAGTAACTTGTCCGTGGCCCATAAAGCCTCAATTGCCTGATACACCTCGGAAACATTGTTACCGATGACAATCTGTAGCTGGCCACCACTTTCAACAACCATAATTACATCTGCATGATCATGAAGCTCTTTTTTATTAGCATTTGTGTTACTTATCAATTCAAAACGAAGTCTTGTTGCACAATGACTAACACTTTTGATGTTTTCACGCCCACCAACACCATTAATTATGAACTCTGCAAGTGACTGATATTTCATAGGGGTTTTACCTTTCAGAAAACAAAAAAACCCACCCAAACCAGTTAGAACTGGTTAGAAGTAGGTTTTGCCTGCATATGCAGTAACAATCCAATCTGTCACAAAAAAATAAGTTAAAGGAATGCCTGTAAAGTTTTCACTTTTAGGAAACTCATTATTTCTGTCAAATAGTTTATATACCAGTTGTTATCTAAAAAAAAGGTAACAAACTTAATTTGTCGTATTATCACTATATAACGTCGATTTATGAATACTTACCTGCAACACTATAATGAAACCAGTGCTACCCATACTCTGCTCGCTTTTGACATGACCGAAAGCTCTGCTTTATCTTGGAGTTCAACGGGTAGCTGCAACGCTATCCATCGGTTGAACTCATAGCATAGAGTGGATACCCAACATTCATTATCGCCAGTTCATTCAGGGATAAAACTATGCTTTTCTGGTGGCCTCTGCTAACTGTTTCAACTGCAACAAATAATGTTGTTATTCACTCTGCATAATCGAGCCTGGCGCAAGCTAATCATCCAGACTCTCGAAGCTCACACGCCTCGCTAAGCATTCCCCTTAAAAATCCCCGCCATAGCCTGGCGGGATTTATGCGCATTATCCCAGGCGCGATATCCTTGACCTCGCCTCGTCAAGATGTGCGCGTAACGCCATCAAACAAGGTGCAAAGCTGGCAGAAAAACGGTCGCAACCGCTGGCTAAAGCAAAAAATTGCTCCGCCAGTTCCAGCGCTTCACGCCAGGTTTCCCCGCCGATCGCATCGAGGAGCGTTGCCGGACGAAGTGTATTCACTATTTCGCCACCTGACTTAGGCGCAAAGCCCATAGGCAGAATGTCGTAAGCGGGTGCAAGATGATACGGACGGCCATGAGCGCTGATGAACGACAAATTGCCGTGATGCATGTCGGTATTACCGATCAGCATCCCAAATGCCCAAAGTCGTGCCGTTCCGGTCGCCGCGTCAGGGTGCACACACCCCTGCTTTACCAGTTCATTTACCAAAACGGGCCAGGCTTCTCTTGCTCGGCCAACAAATTCTGCCTCCAGAGCCCGCAAAGAAAAAAGACCTTTACGGCCCAGTTGGCCAATACGGTCAAACCGAGGGATCTCAAGGAAGCGCTGTCCTTCGAAATCAAACACCTCGGTTTCTACACCAAGTACGCTTAACGCAAGATGTTCAGCCAGTAACAAATCTCGCCAGCGTTCGCTGATCGGGTTCTCGTTTGCTGCTGTGAATTTCACAATGACGTGACCGCGTTCGGTATAGGTGCAAAATTTGGGTTGTTCACCTCCAGCGGACGAACCCGGTGCCTCTCCTGAACTCACGGCCAGAGCCAAGGACGGGTAAGCCGTCGCCCGTTCCACTGCAACAGGCACCGGCATCTCCACAAAATGATTCTTCGCCTGTTCACCAATTAATACGTTCCCCACCGCATCGTGCCCATGAGCCAGCAAGGCCCTGATCACATCTGAGTCGCTCCAGTTTTCTGGATTTGCCGGCAGGCCAAGCTCGGATGAATACCGGGAAGCATACGCGCGTCCCAGATAACCCTGAGGTCGCATGTCAAATAACCACCAGGGGAGCCCGTCGCTATGAAGACACACGTTGTCCGTTTGCTCCATCACAAACCCGTCTGGATAAACCGGAATGAGCCTACCCAGCGGTTTGACCTGTCCCTCTTCTGTTATGCGGTAAATGGGGGCCGAACTGAACCCCCGAAACGCATCACGTAGCACATAGTGAATAGATGGACCGGTGCCAATTCGAACAACCTCATCACCAAGCGCTTTCATCGCTCGCGAGATGGTTGGCTGACTAATTCCCATAATATCAGTAAGTTGCCTTACTGATGTTGGGCCTTGTCTCAGCAGCTGTCGTATCGTTTCAGAACGGTCTGTCATTATTGTGAATCACTATGTGAATAGGTTATTGAATAGCTAATTTATCAGGTGTTGCGCCTCCTGTCATCTTCACGAAATGCTGTCGCCGCTTTATGCCTGCGCAGCCAGATTAGCTTGTACGCAGCAGGAATAATAAACAGCGATAACAGCGGCGCCGTGATCATTCCACCGATCATGGGGGCCGCGATTCGACTCATGACTTCAGAACCCGCTCCGGTTCCCCAAAGAATCGGTAACAGACCCGCAATGATCACTGCTACGGTCATGGCCTTAGGTCGAACACGCAGCACAGCGCCATGATAAAGCGCTTCATCAAGCCCTTCCGCAGTGAACGTTTCACGACGAGACAACTCCGGGTGCGCTTCAATGGCATGACGCAGATACATCAGCATGACTACCCCAAACTCAGCCGCGACGCCAGCCAGCGCGATAAACCCGGTTCCGGTTGCGACAGACATATGGAAGCCCTGCCAGTACAGGAACCATATCCCTCCGACCAGTGCGAACGGCAGGCTCATCAGAATCAGCAAGGCTTCGTCCACGCGACGGAAGGCCAGATATAACAGAATGAAAATGATCATCACCGTCATCGGTACCATCAGTTTCAGTTTTTTATTGGCATGCTCGAGTAATTCAAACTGTCCAGAGAATGACACGCTGGTTCCCGGTCTCAGTTTTACCTGCTGGCTGATGGCTGTCTTAATGTCGTTCACCACCGACACCATATCCCTGCCCCGCGCATCGATGTAAATCCAGCTGGCGGGACGGGCATTTTCCGTTTTCAACATGGTTGGACCGGAAACGACGTTAATCTCTGCCACATCGCCAAGGGTGATTTGCTGCTTCATCGGCGTCAGGATCGGCATCTCCTTCAATGCCTGCGGGCTGTTCCGATAGTCCTGCGGATAGCGGATATTGATCGGATACCGAGCCACGCCTTCTACCGTTTGCCCTACCGTCGCGCCGCCGATGGCGGAGGAGACGAACAGTTGCACATCGCCCACCGTCATGCCGTAGCGGGACGCTTTTTCACGGTTGATATCCACATCGACGTAGCGTCCCCCTTCCAGACGCTCAGCCAGGGCTGAGACCACGCCCGGCACGGTTTTGGCTACCGCCTCAATGCTCTGCGCCGTTGCGTCGATATCCGACAAAACGGTACCCGACACCTTGATCCCTATCGGACTTTTGATCCCGGTTGAGAGCATATCGATACGGTTACGGATGGGCGGCACCCAGAGATTGGCAAGCCCCGGCAAACGTACCGTCTGATCCAGTTCATCGATAATCTTGTCAATCGTCATGCCTGGCCGCCACCGATCTTCCGGCTTAAGCTGAATGGTCGTTTCAACCATTTCAAGCGGCGCGGAATCTGTTGCGGTTTCAGCCTTACCCGTCTTACCAAACACGGAAGCCACTTCCGGGACGGTTTTGATTAACTTGTCCGTGGTCTGTAACAGCGCCGCCGCTTCTGCCGGAGAGACGCCCGGCAAGGTCGACGGCATATACAGCAGATCGCCCTCATTGATCTTCGGCAGAAACTCACCGCCCACCTGACTCAAAGGCCAGATAACCGTGAAGATGGATAACGCTGCAACCAGCAGTGTAGTTTTAGGCCAGTGGAGCACCCTGAGCAGTAACGGGTGATAGGCTTTGATCAGCAGCCGGTTCAGGGGATTACGGGTTTCCGCAGGGATTCTCCCGCGGATCCAGAACCCCATCAGAATAGGAATAACAATGATGGCCAGCGCGGCAGCACCCGCCATGGAGTACGTTTTGGTAAAGGCCAGCGGGCCAAACAACCGCCCTTCCTGTCCTTCAAGGGTAAATACAGGAATGAACGATAAGGTGATGATCAGCAGGCTGATAAACAGTGCGGGCCCAACCTCCACGGAGGCATGGGTGATCACCTGCCAGCGGGTGGCGTTGTCAATCTGTTCTCCAGGATGCTGATGATACCACTCCTCAAGCCGTTTATGCGCATTTTCAATCATCACAATGGCGGCATCCACCATTGCGCCGACGGCGATGGCGATCCCCCCCAGCGACATAATATTGGCGTTCAGCCCCTGGAAGTGCATGACGATAAAGGCAATGCACAGGCCGAGCGGCAGAGAAATGATGGCGACCAGCGCAGAGCGGATGTGCCAGAGGAACAGGGCGCAGACAATAGCTACCACGATAAACTCTTCAAGCAGTTTGGAACTCAGGTTGTCGATTGCCCGGTCTATTAGCTGGCTGCGATCGTAGGTGGTCACAATCTCAACGCCTTCCGGCAGGCTGGTCTTCAGCGTCTCCAGTTTATCTTTCACCGCAGTGATGACTTCACGCGCATTTTTACCCGAACGCAGGATCACGACGCCCCCGGCGACTTCCCCCTGCCCGTTTAGTTCGGCAATGCCGCGTCGCATTTCCGGCCCCGTCTGCACACGAGCAACATCACGCAAATAAATGGGTACCCCACTTTCCCCGGTTTTCAGGACGATGTTATTGAAGTCATTTAGGCTATGGAGGTAACCGCTGGCGCGAACCATATATTCCGCTTCCGCGATTTCAATGGATGAGCCCCCTGCTTCCTGGTTAGACGATTCAAGGGCCTGCTTAACCTCAGGCAGGCTTACGCCATACTGGGCCAGTTTTAATGGATCGACCTGAATCTGATACTGCTTCACCACGCCGCCGACCGACGCCACCTCGGCCACGTTCGGAATGGTTTTCAGTTCAAACTTGAGGAACCAGTCCTGAAGAGATCGCAGTTCCGCGAGATCGTGTTTTCCGCTGCGATCGACCAGCGCATACTCAAATATCCAGCCCACGCCGGTGGCATCAGGTCCGATTTCAGCGCTCACCCCGGCGGGCAGTTTACCCTGCACCTGATTCAGATACTCCAGCACGCGTGACCTGGCCCAGTAGAGATCTGTCCCATCCTCAAAAATGACATACACGTAGGAATCACCAAACTGGGAAAACCCGCGCACGGTCTTTGCGCCCGGCACCGACAGCATGGTGGTGGTGAGCGGATACGTCACCTGGTTTTCAACTATCTGCGGAGCCTGACCGGGATAGCTGGTTTTAATAATGACCTGGACATCAGACAAATCGGGCAAGGCATCGACCGGCGTGTTGATGATGGTCCAGGTTCCCCAGACGCTGAGAAACAGCGCCCCCATCATCACCAGAAAACGATTGGCGACTGACCGCCGGATAATCCATTCAATCATCATCGTCTCCTTAGTGACCAGCATGCGCGTCGTCAGGTTTTACAGGATGCCGCATGCGCTCCAGCGCACCGGTAATATTGGCCTCCGAATCAATCAGGAACAAACCGCTGACCACCACCGAGTCCCCTTCATTCAGGCCAGAACTGATACCGGACTGTTGCTGAGATTCGTGCAGCACGTGGATCGGTTTCGGCACAAAACGTCCTTCCGCATCGACCGTAATCACGCGCTGTTCTTTGCCGGTATCGATAACGGCCTGAGACGGGATCAGCAGCATGTCCTGGCTTTGGGTATTCAGTTTCAGATAGGCATTCATACCCGGTTTCAGACGTTCATCTTTATTAGAAACCTGCAGGCGCACCTGCAGCGTTCGGGTGGTCGGGTCCACGCTGGGCAGTAGGTTCCATTTTTCAACCGGGAACGAAGTGTCCGGATAAGCCGGTACTGAAACAGCAAACTGCGACGTGTCTTTCAGGAGATACGCGCTGGACTCAGGGACGGCTGCGCTGATCCAGACGGGGTCCATCCCCTGAATCTGCGCCACCACTTTATCTTTTGAGATATTCATTCCGGTGCGCAGGTCAAACGCGGTGATCACCCCGTCGATGGGGGCTTTAATAGTAAATCGGGTCTGAATCGTTCGGCTTGCGCGCAGCCTTTGTATATCGTCGTCTGGCATGCCTGCCAGCCGCAGCCGCTCAAGCACCCCTTTAATCTGGCCAGGCGTTCCGCCGGTGCCGGATAACAGCAAAAACTCACTCTGCGCCTCGACCCAGTCCGGGATCGTGATATCAATCAGCGGCGTGCCTTTCTTCACATGGTCGCCCGTTGTCAGCGGGTACACTTTCTCAACGAAACCTTCAGCGCGTGCCTGCACAATGACAAACTGATAATCGTTATAGCTGACGTTGGCCGGAATGGTCTGGGAATAATTCAGCTTGCCTCGCGTGACTTTTTGCGTTTTTAATCCCAGATTCTGAATCTGTGTCGGATCAATACGAATACCAGCGCTGCTTTTCTCATCGTCTTCATCCGCATACTTCGGCACCAGGTCCATATCCATAAAAGGCGATTTACCGGGCTTATCAAATTTAACGTCTGGTTTCATAGGGTCATACCAGAAAAGTACCTTTCGCTCGGGTACTGTCTTTTCTGTTGTATCCACTGAATCCATCGCCTGCCAGGCCGTCACTGAAATCAGCCCGCCAGCTATGAGACTGGAAATAATCATTGCAGCATATTTTATTTTAAAAGACGCCATGCCATTTCTCGCTATTTAATGCTCTTCAATAAAGAGATATTGCCCTGCTGCACAAAAGAAAAATTAACCTGGCTACCCACTTTTAACGCCGTAATACTCTCGTCAGCCTGGGTAAAGGTGAAGCGCATGGTCATCGCGGGCCAGCCAACCGCCGGGATAGCATCATGAGAAATAGTGATTTTCTTACTGGTAAGATCAATGTCCTTCACAATGCCGGTTCCCTCAATCACCTGCTCTGAAGCGGCGTCGCTGGCAGCAGTCATCTCACCATGCTGGTGAACTTCAGCCTGAAGACCAGCAGAAAACATCACAGAAAGAGCACCCAATACAACGGCTTTAATGGAATTACGCATATTTATTGTCCTGTTAAAAGATAAATAATTTATTCAACCCAGCCGCCACCCAGTGAGGTGTAAAGATTAATTTCATTCACCTGTCGGGAATTGGTCAGGTCGAGAAGGTTTTGCTGCGTGGTGAAAAGAGAACGTTCTGCATCAAGCACTTCGATATAGCTCACCGCGCCGCTGGCATATAATCCTCTGGCGCGCTGAAGGGTAATTTGCAGTGAATCCAGATAACGCTGCTGCGCCTCAATTTGCTTGCTAATGCTGTCACGCAGGGCGAGCGCATCAGCAACATCTTTAAATGCCGACTGAATTTTTTGTTCGTAATTCACAACCGACTGCTGCTGGCGAATTTCAGCCAGCTTCAGGTTGGCCTTATTCTTTCCGGCATTGAAAATAGGAATGTCGATTTTAGGAATAAAATTCCACATCCCGCTCGTCGGTGTGAAAAGGCTGGATAACGCCGTGCTGCTTGTTGAAAGTCCACTTGTCAGCGAAATTGAAGGAAAAAAAGCGGCTCGGGCCGCGCCAATATTGGCATCAGCGGCTTTCAGCTGATACTCCGCCTCCATAATATCCGGGCGCTGAAGCAGAATGTCTGATGACAGATTGGGCGGCAGTATTACGGGTGTCAAAGCGCTATCGCTTGCACCGTTTTCTGACGGGAGCGCGCGATACGTGCCCAGCACAAGTTGCAGGGCATTATTTGCCTGCGCAAGCTTGCCCTCTCTTTTGGCAATCTCTGCGCGGGTACTTTCGATTTGTCCACGGGCCTGCTCCAGCGCGAGGACGTTCGTGCTGCCGGTCACCAGCTGCTGCTCTACAAGGGCATAAGACTGTTGATAATTTTTCAGCGTATCGCGCGCAATACGCAGCTGTTTGTAGGCCAGCTGCTGGCTGAAATAACTCTGCGACACGCTGGAGACAAGCAGAATATGTACCGCCCTGCGGGCTTCTTCGCTGGCAAAATAGTTCTGTCTGTCAGCCTCACTCATGTTTCTGAGCTTGCCGAAAAAATCGAGTTCGTAGCTAAGTTCAAGGCCCGCGTCATACTCTTGTGATGTCGGCTCGTCACTTTTCAGCCCGCCGCTGTAGGTAATACCTGACGACGCATTCAACTGCGGATAGCGGTCCGCATCCGTGACGTTGAACTGCGCACGGGCTTCTTCCACCTTCAGGGCCGCCATGCGCAAATCGCGATTGTTGCTCAGGGCTTCGGCAATCAGCCTTGTCACCTGTGGATCGGCAAAAAAGTTGCGCCACCCGCTGTCCTGATAATTCTGCGCAGCGGGCATCAGACCGTTGCGAGACAGTGAAAACTGCTGCGGGACCGGTGCCGCGGGTCGCTGGTATTCAGGTGCCAGGGAGACGCAGCCTGCAAGAAGGAAAATAGTGCTGATGCTAAGTCGTTTTAAGGTGAACATAACGCTTCTCGTCCAGGCAGACCTGGTAAATGATTCCAATGAAGTCCAGAGTGTTACCAGGGTTACTCTAACGAAATCATCCTGTTTGCCCGGTGACAGGATAATGACAATGTTGTCATTTTTAGCGTAAGCCGTTGATTACGGCCTTCGGCGCAATAGAATGTCGCTAGCAGCCAGTCAGGGGAGCAAGATGAAAATACTGATCGTTGAAGACGAGATTAAAACAGGCGAATACCTTAGCAAGGGGCTGACGGAGGCGGGCTTTGTGGTGGACTACGCTGACAATGGCCTGAACGGATATCATCTCGCTATGACCGCCGGGTATGATCTCCTGATTCTGGATATCATGCTGCCTGATGTGAACGGCTGGGATATCGTGCGCATGCTGCGTTCTGCCGGGAAAGGGATGCCGATACTGTTACTGACGGCCCTCGGCACGATTGAACACCGGGTTAAGGGGCTTGAGCTGGGCGCTGATGACTACCTGGTAAAACCTTTCGCGTTTGCTGAGCTTCTCGCTCGGGTGAGAACGCTCCTAAGGCGTGGTAATACGGCGATAGCCGAGAGCCAGTTCAACGTGGCGGACCTGATGATCGATCTCATCTCCAGGAAGGTCACCCGCGCCGGAAACCGTGTTCTGTTAACCAGCAAAGAGTTCAGCCTGCTGGAGTTTTTCATCCGTCATCAGGGCGAAGTCCTGCCCCGTTCCCTGATTGCTTCGCAGGTGTGGGACATGAACTTTGACAGCGACACCAACGCCATTGACGTCGCGGTTAAGCGCCTGCGCGCCAAAATAGACAATGATTATGAGCCAAAACTGATCCAGACCGTCCGCGGTGTCGGCTATATGCTGGAGGCGCCGGATGCAAAATAAGCCCGCCAGGCGTCCTTTCTCTCTTGCCCTGAGGCTGACGTTTTTTATCAGTCTCTCCACGATCCTCGCTTTTTTCGCCTTTACCTGGTTTATGCTGCATTCGGTTGAAAAGCATTTTGCCGAACAGGATATTAGCGATCTGCAGCAAATCAGTACCGCAATGCACCGCATACTGCAGTCACCGGCCGATCCCGATGAACGAAAGGTCAGTAAAATCAAAGAGTCGATTGCCAGTTACCGCAACGTCGCCGTGCTACTTTTGGATCCTCAGGGGAATGAACTGTTCAGTTCCGCGCAAGGCGCGGCATTACGCCCTGCGGTAAATACGGCGGATTTTGGCACACACCGTCGCGCGCAGGATGTGTTTCTCTGGACGGTAGAAGATCCTGCCATGCCCGCGCATTCCGGCCCCGAAATGAAAATGGAAACCTACCGAATTATCGCCTCTTCTGGAACGGCAGCATTTCAGGGAAAAACGCAGAACTACGTCATGCTTATCGGGCTTTCCATCAATTTTCATCTTCACTACCTCGATGCGCTGAAAAAGAATCTGCTCGCGATTGCTGCTGTTATCAGCGTGCTGATTATTCTGGTCATCCGCATCGCGGTTCGCCAGGGACACCTGCCCCTGCGTAACGTCAGCACCGCTATCAAAAATATCACCTCTGAAAATCTGGATGTGCGGCTGGAGCCGTCCCGCGTGCCTGTTGAGCTGGAACAGCTGGTGATCTCGTTCAACCATATGATTGAAAAAATTGAGGATGTCTTTACCCGTCAGGCCAATTTTTCTGCCGATATCGCGCACGAAATCAGAACCCCCATCACCAACCTGATGACGCAGACCGAGATTGCGCTAAGCCAGAACCGGACGCAGAAAGAGCTTGAAGACGTGCTCTATTCCAGCCTTGAAGAGTACACCCGGATGACCCGCATGGTCAGCGACATGCTGTTTCTCGCGCAGGCGGATAATAACCAGCTGATCCCTGACCGGGTCATGTTTGATTTACGTGCAGAGGTGATGAAAGTTTTCGATTTCTTCGAAGCCTGGGCGGAAGAGCGCAACATCACGCTGAAATTTAACGGGATGCCCTGCCTGCTTGAAGGGGATCCCCAGATGTTCAGGCGAGCGATCAATAACCTGTTGTCCAATGCCCTGCGTTATACGCCGGAAGCACAGGCCGTGACCGTCTCACTCACAGAACAAGAGAGCGATTTTGTTCTGATGATTGAAAACCCCGGAACGCCCATCCCGGAAGAACATTTGCCGAGACTGTTCGACCGTTTCTATCGGGTGGATCCGTCCAGGCAACGTAAAGGCGAAGGCAGCGGGATCGGGCTTGCTATCGTCAAGTCCATTGTGGTTGCCCATCATGGAAAAGTGCGTGTGGAATCTGACGCTCGCTCGACGCGGTTCATCTTGTCTGTGCCAAAGGCGATACCGCGCTAAGGCTCACTGCGCATCCTGACAGACTTCGCGCACTTTTTCTCTCAGCCAACGGTGCCCCGGATCCTGCTCCATGCGCGGGTGCCACATCTGGGAAACCGTGATGATCCGGGCTTTAAACGGCAGTTCGAAGACGTGCAAACTTTCCGTCATGGTTTGATTGCGCAGATACAGTGCGGGAACCATCGCAATGAGATCGGACGCCAGCGCCACGGATAACGCCGTCGGGAAGCCCGGCACCACGCTGGCCACTTTACGTTTCATACCCTGTTCCGCCAGAACGTCATCGACAAAGCCGTGTAACGAACCGTCGGGCGAGGCGACCACATGGCCCCATGACACATAATCGTTGATGCTAATTGTCGACAGCGCGGCCAGCGGATGCCCTTTGCGTACCGCACCCACAAACCGGTCGTGAAATAACCGCTGCAAACGTATCTCCGGTCCCATATTGCTCTGTACGCCAATTTCCAGGTCAACCAGCCCCTCACGCAGATACCGCGACGTTTTTTCAGGCTTTGGTGCGAAGCGTATACAGACCTCAGGGGCAGCCGCGGCAATGGCGGCAATCAGCGAAGGACCAAAGGCCACCACGAAGCCATCATTTGCCCGAATGGTGAAAAGTCGCGCCAGATTTTGGACGTTAAGCGTCTCGGTGGAGGGCTGGAGCACCGCCCTCGCCTCGTGCACGGCGTTTCTGGCCCGGTCCCGGGAGGCTTCTGCCCAGGGCGTCAGCACCATATGACGCCCGGCCCGAACCAGAATCGGATCGCCGGTTACTTCACGCAGCCTGCTCAGCGTTCGGCTCATGGCCGAAGTGCTGAGGTTTAAAAGCCGCGCCGCAGCCGCTACGCTGGCTTCAGCCAGCAAAACGTCGAGGGCAACCAGCAAATTAAAATCAGGGTCGGTCACGTTATCTCCTCATATAAGGCGTTATACGCAACGAATGAGTGCACAGGCTGCGTCTTCCGCCTTGTATACCCCATGATTATAGTTTCGTCATCACTATTCTTTTCTGGAGTAAATATCATGACGCTGTTTTCAAACCAGCCCGGCGATGAGGGATTACCGGGACACGAACGTGCACGGGTCATGGTCGCTCTGATGACCACTACGCTGATGGGCGTCTTCGATGGGACCATGATTAACGTTGCGCTGCCCTCTATGGCAAGCGCGATGCAGGTCTCAGCGAATGTCGCAGTATGGTTTGCCAACAGTTACCTGCTGTCGGCGGCGATGACGCTGGCTATCTTTGCCGCGCTGGCAGCGCGCATGGGCTATCGCCCGGTGTTTCTGGCAGGTCTTGCGACGTTCACGCTGACCTCCCTTGGCTGCGCGATGGCGACGACGCCCGACATGCTGATCGGGATGCGCGTTTTGCAAGGCATAGGGGGGGCGGCCACGTTGAGTATCGCCCCGGCAATACTGCGCTCCGTTTTCCCGGGACGACTGCTTGGCCGCGTTCTGGGGCTGCACGCCCTGCTGATTGCCGCCAGCACGGCCATAGCGCCGGTGCTGGGCGGCACGATCCTGGAGGCACTGCGCTGGGAATGGCTGTTTGCGATTAACATTATTCCGGGAAGTGTCGCACTGCTGCTGGCCTGTAAGGCATTACCGCGCGGTTCGGCTTCCAGTAAAACGCCCTTTGACACCGCAGGTGCTGTGCTCTCGGCGGTTCTGTTAGGTTCGACGATCATGACCGCGAACAGTTTCCAGCACGTCAGCCATGAGGCCGCGTTCTGGGCGAGTATTGCCCTGCTCAGCATCGCCGCGTTCATCTGGCATATTCGCCGCGTCCAAAGTCCCTTGCTGCCCCCCGTTATCTTCCGCAACGGTCGCTTTACGCTCGCCGCACTCACCTCACTTGCGTCGTTTGTCAGCCAGGGCATTACCTTTATCGCGCTGCCGTTTCTGTTTCAAAGCGTGTATGGCTACAGCCCGCTGGAATCGGCCCTTCTGTTCACGCCCTGGCCGATTGGCATCGTGTTGATTGCCCCGCACGCGGGCCGTTGGGCAGATACGATTTCAGCGCCGCTGATTTCGACCATCGGGCTGATGATTTTTGCCGTTGGGTTGATCCTGCTGGCGACGTTACCGGCAAGCCCTCCCACATGGGATATCTGCCTGCGCAGTCTGGTGTGCGGTATTGGGTTTGGCTGCTTCCAGAGCCCCAATAATCGGGAAATGCTCGCTAACGTGGCGCGGGAGAATGCCAGCTATGCATCCGGGGTATTGTCCATCGTCAGGACCTTCGGGCAGTGTCTGGGGGCGGCCGTGGTTGGGGTCTGGCTGGCTGCGACGACGGGCTCGAATCAGGCCGTTCACTTTGCGCTGTGGACTGCGGTGTTAGCCTCGGCCGGGTCGGTGTTGTTTAGCCTGAGCCGACTGCGCCCTGTCGTTCGGGCATCCGCCTGATTCGCCCGGCGGCGCTACGCTTGCACGGACCTACAGGAAATGTGAATTTCACAATGTAGGCCGGTTAAGCGCAGCGCCACCCGGCAAAAAGACGACGCGTTTGTTTACTCCAGCGCCAGCAGCGCAAAGCTCGCCAGCCAGTGCCCGCCGCTGTAGTGGCTGCCCACTACATGCTTCACGCTTGCCGCCAGGTGTTTCGCCACGGCATCACGCATTGCCTGCTGCTCCGGATGGCTCTCCGGCAGCGCCTTTGCAATGTGCTTCATACACCAGGCGCGGCTGAGGTTTAACCCGTCCAGATGGGCAATTTTCGGGTCGGTACGGTCGCTCACCTCCGCCGGGTTCATCAGTGCCGCAACAGTCCCTACATCAGGGAGGAATTTATCAAACCATGCCGGGAAGGTATCCGCTACCTTGCTCATCAGCAGCGCCTCGGTCAGCGCGCCGGAAATATACTCATCGCCGCCCGGTTCGTAGTGCGCAGGATAGCGCGTATCTGC
Organism: Enterobacter mori; assembly: GCF_025244905.1. Classification (NCBI taxonomy): domain Bacteria; kingdom Pseudomonadati; phylum Pseudomonadota; class Gammaproteobacteria; order Enterobacterales; family Enterobacteriaceae; genus Enterobacter; species Enterobacter mori. The sequence goes on from NZ_CP104285.1 coordinate 2,341,083, forward strand.
GAGATAAAACCGCTCAGCTGCCGTCAGAATCGCCTGCTCCAGCGCACCGTCTTGCACGGCGCGGGCGTAATCGAGCGCCAGCGCGAGGGCAAACGCCGTGTTGTAATGCGTTCCAACGCGGATCGGATAGGTGAGCTTGCTGAGGTAATCCACCAGCCGGTTGCGAATATCCTGGGTTAACGGCTCAAGCGTTTGGTACCAGACTGCGGCCTGCGGCAGCGCCGACTGTTTCAACTCCTGAGCCAGCGCCAGCAGCCATCCGTAGCCATACGGTCGTTCGAACGACGCGCGGAACGGCGCGGTGAAATAGGCCAGCTCTTTCGCCACATTCTCATCGGTCAGATGCTCGTCAATAAGCGCGACAATTTCATTCCGACACGGTAGCTCTGGGTAGAGGCGCACGCAGCGCAGCAGCAGCCAGTAGCCGTGCACCGCCGAGTGCCAGTCAAAACAGCCGTAGAAAATGGGGTGCAGCTCGCGAGGCGGCAGAACATCGCCATCATCATTCAGCAGGTGCATGATGTGGTTCGGGTATTCCTGGCGCAAATAGGTCAAAGGCATGCGAGCAAACGCGTCTGCCTGATGTTGCGTTAATTCCATATCAGCTCCTTAGCGAAACACGAGGAAATACATTAAGAACACGTTCACCACCAGCAGGGTTAACGCGGTCGGGATCTGGATCTTGATCACCTGATATTTGTCTTTCAGCTCCAGCAGCGCGGCGGGAACGATATTGAAGTTCGCGGCCATCGGCGTCATCAGCGTGCCGCAATAGCCCGCGTACATGCCAATTGCCAGCAGCGGTGCCGGGTTGCCGTGATGCACGTTAATCAGGAACGGTAAGGCGATACCGGCACTTAATACCGGGAAAGCGGCAAAGGCATTACCCATGATCATGGTAAATAGCGCCATACCCACGCAGTAAATCACCACCAGCATGAAGCGGCTATCCGGGTTCACGAACAGGCTGACCACCTTCTGCACCGAATCGCCGGTATTGGCCGCCACGAACACGCCGCCGAGCATCGCCAGCATCTGCGGCAGGATCACCGCCCAGCCGATGGTGTCGACAAGACGACGAGACTGGCGGATAGCGTGCAGCGGCGTACCCTTCGTTAGCCACCATCCGGTGAGGATCGCCGCGACGCAGGCCACGCACAGCGCCGCCAGGGTAAGCTGTTTCTGGTCGAGGAGATAAACGCCGCCAATCGACACGCCCTTCAGGAACAGCGTCCCGATAACCGTCACCACCGGGATCATCAGCGCTGGCAGGAACAGCCAGTTTTTAAGCCGGTTTGACGACGCAACGCGCTCCTCGTCGGAGGCCATTTTATAGTGCCCCTTTCCGACCAGACCAAAGCCCGCCAGCAGCGCAATAGCGATGACGCCGCCGCCAATGATCCGATACGCCAGCGATTTCCCCAGCTCCTGCACCATCAGATCGCCAAACAGGAAGATCCCGCCGAATAAAAACCAGAACAGCGCGGTGGTAAAACGCTTCGGATTGGCGCGATCGCGCAGGGTCATCACGACCAGCAGCATCACGACAAAGCCGATGAGGTAGTACACGCGGTTAATGGTGATAAGCGTCATCATTGCGCCACCTCCTGTTTACCCTGCTCTGCACGCCAGGCCATGACGTCACGACGAATGCTGGCATCCAGGCGCAGCAGGCGAGCCATATGAATAATTAATGCCGCAATGGCGGTGGGAATAGCCCACAGACCGATATGCAGCGGTTCGATCCCCTGGATCCCGTTTTCTTTCAGGAAGGCGTCAATCAGCAGAACCGCACCGAAGGCGATAAAGATGTCCTCGCCAAAAAAGACCGCGATATTGTCGCACGCGGCGGCATGGGCTTTGATTTTGTCGCGGATATGCTGCGGCAGATCGCCGTATTCGTTCAGCGCCGCCCCTTCGGCCATCGGGGCCAGCAGCGGGCGCACCGTCTGGGCATGACCGCCAAGAGACATCAATCCCAGCGCTGCGGTGCCTTCACGGGCGACAAAATAGAGCATCAGAATGCGTGCCGAGGTCGCGCTGGCGATCTTCGCCACCCAGGCCTGGGCGCGCTCTTTCAGCCCGTAATATTCCAGCAGACCAATCACCGGCAGGATCAGAATGAAGGTGGCCAGCGATCGGCTATTCACGAACTTTTCGCCGAAAGTCTCCAGCAGCATGCCGAAATCCATTCCGACCAGCAGACCCGTCGCCAGCCCCGCCACCACGACCACCAGCAGCGGGTTGAAGCGCAGTGCAAAACCAATAACCACGATCGGTATCCCGATCAGCGGCAACAGCGTAGTACCGTCCATAAACGTTTACCCTATCCAAAGTGAGCGTTGCGCGCCGACGGCTATTTTTTTAATTTGCGGCGAGCGATGTTGTGTTTTTTCGTCAGGCTTCGAAAAACCTGCGCTAAAAAGCTATATCTGAACCTCAAAAACATGTAAACAATTTATCAATAAAATGTTCTTATTTTATCGATGAGTTTACATTTCTGGCTAAGGAACGTTATGACCTCAAAAAAGGGTGTTGCCTCAAACCACGACGATATTACGGATGGCCGCATCGTCTCCTCTCGCCACCTGGTGTCGGAACGCTGTGCGGAGCTATCGGAGCTGGAATACGCGCTGATCATGACCAGCAACGCGTTTAACAAATGGATGGTGCGCTGCATGACGGCGGCCGGCGATCCGGATATGGGGGCGTTTGACGTGTCGCTGCTGCATCATGTGAATCATCGCAACCGCAAGAAAAAGCTGGCCGATATCTGCTTCGTGCTGAACGTGGAAGATACGCACGTGGTGACGTATGCTCTGAAAAAGCTGGTTAAGGCGGGCTACGTAACGAGTGAGAAAGCGGGCAAGGAACTCTTCTTCTCCACGACGGAGGAAGGCAAAGCCTTATGCATGAAGTACCGCGACGTGCGGGAAGCCTGCCTGATTAATATTCATGGAGAGAGCGGTATTTCAGGAACGTCTATCGGGGAAACCGCGCAGCTGCTGCGCACGATCTCCTCCCTGTATGATACCGCCGCGCGTGCGGCGGCATCGCTGTGAGTTAAGGACGTCTGAAAAGCGAGATACTGCGTCCGGCCAGTTCGTAATCTACGGCCTGGGTGATAACCGTTCCGGAGGCAGTATCTTCAGCCGTAGACAGCTCAAGCACCCATCCACCTTCCCCAAACAGCGGGATCTGGAAGGGAACCGGGCCTTCAAACGGGTTAAACAACATCAGCACATCGTGCCAGATGCCCTCCTCCTGTTTGAGATCCGGCCTGCTGATGGAAACGCCAAGCGTTGAGCCCTCATCCCACTGCTCGGCCTGCTGCGGCCCCCCTCCGGCATTAAACCAGCGGATCTCCAGCCCGTCGCGCCAGCTTTCACGACGCAGTAACGGCTGCGATGCGCGTAAGGCAATGAGCCGTCGGGTAAACTCGCGCAGCGCCGTGTCGTTTTCGGTTAGCCCCTTCCAGTCGATCCACGAAATCTCACTGTCCTGGCAGTAGCCGTTATTATTACCCTTCTGCGTGCGGCCAAACTCGTCGCCCGCCAGCAGCATCGGCGTGCCGTGGGAGAACAGCAGAGTGGTCAGGAAATTACGTTTCTGCCGCTCGCGCGTGGCAATAATATCCAGGTTCTCCGTCGGCCCCTCTTCGCCATAGTTGTACGAGCGATTATCGTTATGCCCGTCGTTATTGTCCTCGCCGTTGTCGGCGTTGTGCTTCTCGTTGTACGACACCAGGTCGTTCAGTGTAAAGCCGTCATGGGCGGTGATGAAGTTGACGCTGGCCCACGGACGACGTCCGCGCAGATCGTAGAGATCGCCGGAGCCCAGCAGACGGGCGGCAAAATCGTTTGAGACATTATCGCCCTTCCAGTATTCACGCACCGTGTCGCGGTATTTGTCGTTCCACTCGCCCCAGCCCGGCGGGAAACCGCCGACCTGATAGCCGCCGGGACCGATATCCCAGGGTTCACCAATCAGCTTGAGTTTAGAGAGCACCGGATCCTGTGTGACCGCGTCGAAGAAACCGCCGCGCGGATCAAACCCTTCCGGCTCGCGGCCGAGGATGGTCCCTAAGTCAAAGCGGAAACCGTCAATATGCATCGATTCCGCCCAGTAGCGCAGGGAATCCATCACCATCTGCAGCACGCGCGGGTGCGAGGTGTTAACCGTGTTTCCCGTCCCGGTGTCGTTAATGTAATAGCGGTGCTGGCCCGGCAGCGTGCGGTAATAGCTGTAGTTATCAATGCCCTTAAACGAAAGCGTTGGCCCCAGCTCGTTACCTTCCGCCGTATGGTTATACACCACGTCCAGAATCACCTCGATGCCCGCGTCATGATACGCACGCACCATGTTGCGGAAACCCTGGATCCCCGCCGGGCCGTAGTAGCGCGACGCCGGAGCGAAAAAGCCCAGCGTGTTATAGCCCCAGAAGTTTTTCAGCCCGCGGTCAAGCAGATGCTGGTCGTCCGGAAACCAGTGAACCGGGAGCAGCTCAACCGAGGTGATGCCAAGACTTTTGATGTACTCGACCGAGGCTTTGTGTCCCATCCCCTCAAACGTGCCGCGCAGTTCGGGCGGAATGGCCGGGTTCATCTGGGTAAAGCCTTTCACGTGGCTCTCATAGACAACGGTATGCGACCAGGGCACGTTCGGCCGGTTGTTGTCCTGCCAGTCGAAAGCGTCCGGATCGATAACCTTACATTTGGGCGTGAACGGCGCGCTATCGCGGGTATCAAAACTGAGATCGAGTTCATCATGCCCAAGCTCATAGCCAAAATGGGCGTCGTTCCAGTCGATATCGCCCACCAGTTCACGGGCGTAGGGGTCAATAAGCAACTTATGCGGGTTGAAGCGATGTCCGCTTTCCGGGGCGTAGGGACCGTAGACGCGATAGCCGTACAGCGCGCCGGGCTTGAGATCGGGCACGTAGCCGTGCCAGACCTCATGGGTATATTCCGGGAGTTCCAGTCGGGCAATTTCCGTTTTCCCGGACGGGTCAAACAGACAGAGCTCCACCCGCTCTGCGTGCGCGGAGAAGAGCGCAAAGTTCACGCCTTTTCCGTCATAGTTTGCGCCCAACAGCTGGCCATGACCGGCCCGAATTTCAAACCTGTTATCCTTTGCCATTTTTGTTCTCCACGATTATTCGCAGGTAAGCAGAACCAATACACATCCCTTTTCTGACGTTAGATCCAGCGTCTCTTGCAGAACGCGGCTTTCACCGCTGAACACATCGCGATAGCGCTTCCCGACCAGCTCGTCGGGTATGGCTACCGAGGTATTGACCCACAGTTTTTCGTTCCTGGTGACAGTGAAAACCAGGCGCGGCACAGCAACAATCAGCGCCTGGTCGTCCTTAACGCGCGCATACACAATCAGATGCTCCTCGCGCTCACCGGTCACTTTAAGCGGCAGCCAGTCGCCGTAGCGGAACAGCACCGGGTAGTGCGGGCGCAGCCGCAGCAGCGTGGCAGTGACATACTGCTTCACGCGCCCGTCCCGCCAGCACTGCTCGTCGTTAAACACCCTAAGGTCCGCCGTACTGAGGTTTTGCACCAGCGCGGCGAAGTCCGGTTCGCGTCGGTTATCCGGGTCAACCAGGCTAAAGTTGAGCGCTTCGCTGCCCTGATAGATATCCGGTACGCCGGGCGCGGTAAGTTTAATCACCGTCTGGCTCAGGCTGTTCATCAGGCCTGCGCGAATAAAGGGCTGTAAGGTTTCACTGAAATCATGCAGGAACAGCGTGTTGTCGGGCGACAGCAGATGGCGGACGTAGTCCATCACGACGTTTTCGTAACTCTCGTTACTGTCGATCCAGTCGGTTCGCTGCTTGGCCTCGCGCAGCGCTTTTTCAATAAAACCAAGGAAACGCGCTTCAAGGGTTTGCAGCCCGTCCCAGTCGTCAGGTGAGAGCGTGGCAGGCCAGACGCCAGCCAACGCCTGATAAATCATCCAGGTATCAGCGGCGTTCGGCGCGGTGCCGTCGTTAAGGAAGCGCACTTGCGTCTGGTTCATCTGCCGCCAGCGTGCCAGATTCTCGCCCCACTGTTCGGGCGCTTCCGTCAGCGTGTACAGGCGCGCGCGAGCATCCTCCCCGCGCTTGGTGTCGTGAGTCGAGGTACCCAGCAGCGCATCGGGCTGACGGGCAAGACGAATGCGCATCTCCTGATGGAAACGCGACAGCGAGAAGGCGCGCGGCGTCGGGTCGGCCCCCACTTCATTAAGCGCAAGCTCGAGATTGTGGCGAAAGAACAGCGTGTCTTCCACGGACTTCGCCATCAGCGGCCCGGTCAACTGCTGGAAACGGGTCCTGAACAGGGAGGCCGCATCGCGGTCACGCTCCGGCAGATCGCCGGTCAGAATACGCACGATCAGGCTAAGCGCGGGTTCCGAGGTGTTCACACTGGCGACAACACGGCTCAGCAGCGTAACGTCAGAAGGCGTTAACCCCTTAGCAGTCCCGTAGGTGCGGTAAACCGGAAAGGCGATAAGCAGTTCGCGTAACGCATGATGAATATCATCTGTCTGTATCTCAACGTTGTTGTGCTGAGCCAAATCGCGGGCAATGTTGAGAAGCGTGGTGAATTCCCCTTCGAAGTTGCGGTCGGTCATCAGCCCTTTGGCATCCCGCAGCGCGTTTTGCCGATCGACCGTAACGCCCAGCGTCTCGTTATGGACTTTTTCCAGACGCTCCAGGCTATTGTCATCCACCAACACCTCCGCCAGCGACGCGATGAATTCGTACCCCGTCGTGCCGGACACGGGCCACTCGGCCGGGAGCTGTTCTCCCTTCGCGAGGATTTTCTCCACCGTGATGTAACAGTCTGGCCCGGTGGCCTGGCGCAGACGGTGCAGATACCCCAGCGGATCTGCCAGTCCGTCAATATGGTCAATGCGCAGGCCGTCAACGGTCCCGTCGTGAACCAGTTCGAGGATCAGGCGGTGCGTGTCGTTAAAAACCTGTTCGTCTTCTACCCGGACGCCGACCAGCCCGGTAATCTCAAAGAAGCGTCGCCACGAAAGCTGCTTCGGCGCTTCGCGCCATGACATCAGCCGCCAGCTCTGCGCCTCGTGCAGTTCGGCGATGCTTTTGTTCTCTTCCCAGGTACCCGGGTTAAGCGGATAGGCGGTGTCGTAATAGACCAGCGCGGTCTTATTCGTGACACTGTCACGATGAAGCGTAATGGCACCCTTCTCCAGTTCGGCTTCAAAGGTATCGCCAAGAAACGGCAGCGTCAGCGGTCGCGACCAGTCGATATCGAAATAACGCGCGTAGCGGCTCTGTTTGCCGTGCTCAATTACGTCTCGCCACCAGCGGTTTTCCAGCGATGTCGACATATGGTTAGGGACAATATCCAGTATCAACCCCATGTCAGCCTGCCTGAGCGCCGCGGCCATGCGGTTAAAACCTTCTCGCCCACCTATCGCGGGGTCAATTTCATTGGGATCGGTGACGTCATAGCCGTGGGTGGAATCCGCTGTCGCGGTAAAAACAGGTGACGCATAGAGATGGCTAATGCCGAGATCGCGGAAATACGGGATCAGAGCAACCACCCGGTCAAACGTCATGCCATTGCGAAACTGTATGCGGTACGTGGCGGAAGGGATCATAACGCGGCTTCTCCATCAGCAAAGCGAACAACAATGCTGTTCGGCGGCAAAGCGTCACCCGCCTCCGGCCAGCTAAAGAGGGTTTCTCCATCCAGTTCGGGCATTGGGACAGTTTTATTGCCAATATTCAGTGCCAGCGACAGCGTCCCCTGCGGGAACTGCCAGCTCACCGTGACCCTGCCGTGCGCCGTTTGCAGGATCTTGCCCTCAACGGTTCCGCCCTGGCGCAGCAGTGGGACGATATGACGATGCCGCAGCGAAAGCAGGCTTCGGGTAAAGCGCAGCCACGCTGTTCCCTCCTCCTGCGATAGCTTATCCCAGTCGAGCGTTGAGCGGACGAACGTGTTCAGATCGTTAGGATCGGGGACGGTCTCATCGTGCCCGGCATGGCCGGTAAACTCCTTCGCGCGCCCTTCCCGCACGGCTTTTGCCAGCTCGCCATGGAAATCGGTGAAGAACAGAAACGGATGGGTTTCACCGAACTCTTCGCCCATAAACAGCAGCGGGATGTGGGGTGAAAGAAGCAGCGCCGCCAGCAGCACGCGGGTCTTCTCCGCGCCCGCCAGCGTGATGAGCCGCTCCCCCTGGGCGCGATTCCCGGTCTGATCGTGGTTTTGAATAAAATCAACGAAGAACGGTGGCGGCTGGGTGTGGCACTCCACGCCGCGCGATTGACCGGTTTGCAGAGAAACCTCGCCCTGGTAGACAAATCCCTCCGTTAGCGCCCGGGCGAATTTTTTCTCCGGCTCTAAGGCAAAATCCTGGTAGTACGCGTGCGTCTCGCCGGTGGCAAACACGTGAGCGGCATTGTGGAAGTCATCATTCCACTCGGCGGTGAACAGCGGGGTACTGCCCTGTTCATCTCGCGGATGCAGGAAAATCACGTTGCGGCTGTCTTCCGTGGTCAGGTGAACGTGACGGTGCGGGATCGCCTCGCGGATTGTTTCGGCTATCTCCTCAAGAATGTGCGTATCCGAAGTGTCTTTGATCTGGTCGATGGCATCAAACCGTAGGCCATCCAGACGATATTCCGTCAGCCAGTAAAGCGGCGCATCGGTGATGTATTGCCTCACCGGCTCGCGTTCGTAAGCGATGCCGTTGCCCCACGGCGTCATCCGATCCGCATCGAAAAATGCGGGTGACAGCAAGGGCAGATAATTCCCCTCCGGGCCGAAATGGTTGAGCACAATATCCAGTACCACCGAAAGCCCCAGTCCGTGCGCGGCGTCGATAAACGCGTGAAAATCCCCCGGAGAACCGTAGGCTGCGTGCGGCGCGTACAGCAGTACGCCGTCATAGCCCCAGCCGCGGGATCCGCCAAACTGAGAAACGGGCATCACTTCAAGCTGGGTAATACCGAGCTCTGCCAGATACGGCAGCTTGTCGATGGCCGCCCGGAAGGTGCCCTCCGGGGTAAAGGTGCCAATGTGCAGCTCGTAAATGACCGTCTCTTCCCACGGACGCCCCTTCCAGCCACGGTTAACGTGCGCATACCGGCGATGATCGATAACAACCGACGGTCCGTTGACATCCCCTTTCTGAGCGCGTGACGCAGGGTCAGGAACGGTCATGCCGTCCTGTAAAACAAACTGATACTCTGCGCCATGCTTGATGCCCGTAACGTCAGCCTGGAACCAGCCATTGCCGCTGGCGGCCATCGGAATGTCGTTATCGTTTAGACGCAGCGTGAGATTTTTTTGTCCTTCAGCCCAGACGCGAAAGCGGACAACGTCATCGGAAATATACTCAGCACCCCAGTGCCTTTGACACGTTCTGAATTCCATTCCTTGTCCTCGAATGACCGCATTTTACGCGAAACGAAGTACAAGCTTAGTTCAGTATGAAAAGTGTGTTAGCTCAGCGAATTTAACCGCTTCGTCTATTCTTTATGAAATAACTCACTACAGGGAATTCTATGCAGATTCGAAAAGGATTAAATACTGACCTCGTACGTCTTGAATGCTGTGACTTTTCTTTCACCATTAGCCATATTGCGCGAGAACCCTTTATCCATTGCGAGTTGCATATCGACGCCGTCGCCGAACCCTGGACAAAAACCTACGAGCTCGACATTCAAACCCTTGAAAACAACTGCGTTAATCCGGACGCGATATTTCTTATCGCCGAAACGGATGACGGTGAAATAGCCGGATTTATTACCGCGTCAATCAGCTGGAATAAGTTTATCTCAGTGGATTATATTGCTGTTGATCGAACAAAACGCAGAACCGGCGCCGCGCAAAAATTGATGGCCGCCGCACACGTTTGGGCCCGCAGCGTCAATGCCGCCGGGTTACGGCTTGAGACGCAAAACGTAAATGTGTCAGCCTGTCTGTTCTACCGTCAATATGGTTTTACCCTGGGCGGATACGATCGTTATCTGTACAACGCCTTACCGGAAAAAGACGAAGTTGCCCTGTTCTGGTATTACATGCTGGTCTAGCAAGCAGCCTTCATATTTCTGTCATTAGATTTCATTACGCTTTCGGGATTTTAACCACGGTGTTGAGGAAAGAAGTGTGAATTCAATGGCTAAGGCATTACTGCTGGCATTACCTGTTAAGAGCGTCGCCAGAGCATCCTCAAAAAGCAGCAGATCGTGATGCTGTTTGGCGACAGCCTGCCGGATTTCGCCGTGCAGTTTAAAAACAAAAAGCCGAGCGAGCAGCAGCGTGAGCTGGTTAAAGCCACGCTGGACAGCTGGAACGCCCCCCTGAAAAAATAATATCTTATGGCCGGGAAAGGCATCGCCCGCCTTGTCGGCCCTTCGGTTTACTATCCATCCCATTTATAGGTCCTATCATTATTAGGCAGGTTCTTATAATTTTACGGAGAAGTAAGATGAGCGCTTTCAAAGGAGACTCGTATGCTTACCGTGAAAAAACTTGCCCTGTCCATGCTGATTTCCAGTTCAATGCTGTTCTATCCTGCGCTGCAGGCGACGGCACAGACGCCCCAGCACGTCGTTAAACAACCGGCGGGCGGATACAGCGTTCAGGTCGGCGATGTGCTTGTCACCTCGTTTACCGACGGGAGCGTCGCGCAGGATCTGCACAAGCTGCTGCGCCGGACAAAGCCGCAAAACATTGATGCACTGCTGGCGAAAAATTTCCAGACTAACCCGGCTGAGGTGTCCATCAACGCCTTCCTGATTGCGATGCCTGGACATAAAATTCTGGTGGATACCGGCTCAGGCCAGCTGTTTGGCCCCGGCAATGGCGGACGTCTGATTGAGAGCCTCGCCACGCAGGGAATTAAGCCGCAGGACATTACTGAAGTCCTGCTGACTCACGCCCACTCCGACCATTCTGGCGGCCTGGTAAAAGACGGCAAGGCGGTGTTCAGCAACGCCCGCGTTTTCGTGGGCAAACCGGACATCGACTTTTTCTTTAACGACGACAACCAGAAAAAAACCGGCTACGGCAAGAACTACTTTACCGTCGCGCAGAAGACCTTAAAGCCCTATCTGGACGCCGGCAAGGTCGTGCCGTTTAGCGGCACCTCTGAACTTCTGCCGGGTATTACCGGCACGGTTCATCCAGGCCATACGCCGGGTTCAGCGTTTTATACCCTGGAAAGCAAAGGCGAGAAGATCACCTTCGTGGGCGACATTATTCACGCCGCGGCGGTCCAGTTCCCGCAACCTGACGTGACAATCACCTACGATGAAGATCAGAACAAAGCGGCAGGCGTGCGCCAGCACGCGTTTGCGGACTTTGTGAAAAATAAAGATCTGGTGGCTGCGCCCCATCTGCCTTTCCCGGGTATCGGCTACGTGACCAAAGGCGAAAGCAGCGGCTATGCCTGGGTACCGGTAACCTATACCAACCGGGACGCCAGCGGCGCGAAATAAGATGACGCGGGTTACTGAGATGGACATAGACCTGCTCCTGACCCTGGACGCCCTGCTCCAGGACAGGAACATCACCCATGCGGCCGCGCGGCTGGGCATCAGCCAGCCGGCGATGTCCGCCCGTCTCGCGCGCCTGCGTTCGCTCTTTGGCGAACCGCTGTTTATTCCCTCCCCGCATGGACGCGGGGTGTTACCCACACCGAGAGCGGAGGCACTCAGGCCGCAGGTGGAGGGCGTGCTGCGCGGCATCAGCGCGATGTTTGCCCCCACCGCGTTCAAGGCGCAAACCAGCAGCCGGACCTTTGTTATCGCGCTGCATGAAAACCCGGCGCTGATGCTGGGCACCGGGCTGCTTAACCAGGTAGGCGCAGCAGCCCCCGGCGTCCGCCTGCGCTTCGCCCTGCCTGTGATGGCTGAACTGCCGCAGCAGCTGGAAAAGGGGGATGTGGATATCTACATTGGCGTGAGCGCGGGAGCCCATGACGGCTGGGTGAGGCGCAAGCTCATCGACGACGCGTTCGCCACCGCACAGCGCAAAGGCCATCCGCGCGGGACAGGACCGTTAGATCTGGAAAGCTACTGCGCCATTTCTCATCTGGTAGTGTCATCGGCGGGGGATCCGTTTACCGGCTTTGTCGATCAAACCCTCGCAGGGTTGGGCTACCAGCGGCACGTCGCCATGTCGACGCAGAGCTACGCCGTGGCGCCTGCGCTTGTGGCCGGTACCGACCTGGTGTGCACCCTGCCGGAGCGGATGCTGAAACAGTTTGCCAGCACGCTGGATCTCTTCGCGCCGCCGCTGCCGCTCCAGCCGATTACCATCAACATGTACTGGCACCCGAAAAACAGCCATGATCCGGCGAATACCTGGCTGCGCGAGCAGCTGCTGCTGGCCGCCGGACGTCAGGTGTGATCGAGGGTAACCAGAAATTTTTTAAGCACTTCTGAGCGAATAATCCGGTGGCAAACCAGCGTCAACTCGCTTTCCCTGAGCCGGTCGAGGATGTCCACGTAAACCACATTCTCGACGCTCACCGCCTTTGCCGACGCGGGCAGCAGCGCCAGCCCAAACCCCGCCGAGACCAGGCTTATCACAGTGGGCACGTCGGTCGCGTTTTGTACCACGTCCGGCTGAAAACCCGCTCCGCTACAGGCGTCATAAAAGTACTGTTCCAGCCCCATTCCCTCCGGGTCGCGCAGGGAGATCCACTTTTCATCTTTCACCGACGAAAGCGTCAGCGCGGCAGAACCGGCCAGGGGATGCTGACGATACAGCGCCAGCACCGTTTTTTCAGCGGTGAACGGTCGGCTTTGCAGATCGTCAGGCAGCGACGGCAAGGGAGCCCGGATAATGGCCACATCCAGCTGATTGCTCTGCACGGCCGCGTAGAGCGTCTGCACATTTCCCGTCACCAGCGACATGGTGATGTCCGGCCAGCGCGTATGCATCTGGCGCAGCGCGGCGGGCAGCCTGCCGTCGAACATCGCGCTCGACACGCACCCCAGGTTTAACACCCCCTGCTCGCCTCTTGCCGTTTGCCTGGCGTCCAGAACCGCCTGCTCGGTCAGGGAGATGGCAAGCCTGGCTTTCACCAGAAACGCTTCGCCAGCGGGCGTCAGGGTTAAGCGGCGGTTCGCCCGGCTAAAGAGCGTGACGCCTAAACGTTCCTCCAGCGCCTTTATCTGCTGACTCAGCGCCGGTTGCGCCATGTTCAGACGCTCAGCGGCACGGTGCATGTGGAGCTCTTCGGCAACGACGATGAAATGGCGCATCTGACGAAACTGCACGGAACACCTCCTCTTTTGATATTAATTTACTTATCAATTTAACAGTAATGATGCAATTGATGCTATTGGTCATCGCCCTGAGAATGAAGGTATTCAAACGAGGGAGGAAAACATGGAAAACCAGATTAACGATCTCCGCAGCGCCATCGCCCTACTTCAGCGCCACGAAGGGCACTATATTGAAACCGAGCGTCCGGTCGATCCCAACGCAGAGCTGGCGGGGGTCTACCGTCATATCGGCGCGGGCGGTACGGTAAAACGTCCGACCCGTACGGGCCCGGCCATGATGTTCAACAGCGTGAAGGGCTATCCGGGCTCCCGCATTCTGGTGGGCATGCACGCCAGCCGCGATCGTGCGGCGCTCCTTCTGGGCTGCGAGCCTTCTGAACTGGCAAAACACGTCGGACAGGCGGTGAAAAAGCCGGTGGCACCCGTTGTCGTTCCGGCCTCGCAGGCCCCCTGTCAGGAGCAGGTCTTCTACGCGGACGACCCTGATTTCGACCTGCGCAAACTGCTTCCTGCACCGACAAACACACCGATTGATGCGGGCCCGTTCTTCTGTCTGGGGCTGGTGCTGGCAAGCGATCCTGAAGATAGCTCGCTCACGGATGTCACCATCCACCGTCTCTGCGTCCAGGAGCGTGACGAGCTTTCCATGTTCCTTGCCGCCGGTCGTCATATCGAAGTCTTCCGCAAAAAGGCGGAAGAGGCCGGAAAACCATTGCCGGTGACGATCAACATGGGGCTCGATCCCGCCATCTATATCGGCGCGTGCTTTGAGGCCCCTACCACGCCGTTTGGCTACAACGAGCTGGGCGTCGCCGGGGCGCTGCGCGAGCATCCGGTCGAACTGGTGCAGGGCGTGGCGGTGAAAGAGAAAGCGATCGCGCGTGCGGAAATCATCATCGAGGGCGAGCTGCTTCCAGGCGTGCGCGTAAGAGAAGATCAGCACACCAATACCGGCCACGCGATGCCGGAGTTCCCGGGCTACTGCGGTGAGGCGAACCCCTCCCTGCCGGTGATCAAAGTGAAAGCGGTGACCATGCGTCATCACGCAATCCTGCAAACGCTGGTGGGGCCAGGAGAAGAACATACCACGCTGGCCGGTTTGCCGACGGAGGCCAGCATCCGCAATGCCGTTGAGGAGGCGATTCCGGGCTTCCTGCAAAACGTCTATGCGCATACCGCGGGCGGCGGTAAGTTCCTCGGTATTTTGCAGGTGAAAAAACGCCAGCCGTCGGACGAAGGACGTCAGGGCCAGGCGGCACTCATTGCCTTAGCCACCTATTCGGAGCTGAAAAATATTATTCTTGTCGACGAAGACGTGGATATTTTCGACAGCGACGACATCCTGTGGGCGATGACCACCCGTATGCAGGGCGATGTCAGCATCACCAATATCCCGGGGATCCGCGGCCACCAGCTGGATCCGTCTCAGTCGCCGGATTACAGCAACTCAATTCGCGCAAACGGCATTTCCTGCAAGACAATCTTCGACTGCACGGTGCCGTGGGCGTTGAAGGACCGCTTCGAGCGCGCGCCGTTTATGGAGGTGGATCCACGTCCGTGGGCGCCTGAGCTGTTTAACGATAAAAAATAAACGTTTTTTCCTTTTCTTCACCCTTCAGGGGTGAAGAACCTCACGCTTAAATTGCCGCTTCCCCTGCTTTCTTGTACCCTTTCACCGATAACCCTTCCCCCATAAACATTGAGACATCCGGACGCCTATGACTGCACACATTTCTAACGATCCTTTGCATGGCGTAACGCTGGAGATGATGGTCAACGCCCTGGTGGCGAAATATGGCTGGAGCGAACTGGGCGACCGCATCAAAATTAACTGTTTCAGAAAAGATCCCAGCGTTAAATCGAGCCTGAAATTTCTGCGCCGTACACCGTGGGCGCGCGCAGAAGTCGAAGCCCTGTATCTGGATTCCCTCAACGATGAGGTAAGCACAGAGCAGGAAGCGCCCGCCTTTAATCCCTGGGCTAACAGTCGGATTATCAAGAGCTAAAACGCAAATGACGCGACACGTAAAACGGATTGGTGCGCTGGCTGCCTGCGCACTTTTACTTGTGAGTTGCTCCTCAACACCACCTAAATCACTGGTTACCCCTCTCCCCACCGCGAGCAAACCGACGCAGCAGGCGAACGAGCCGATGCGCGGGATTTGGCTGGCGACCGTCTCTCGTCTCGACTGGCCGCCGCTGGCATCGGTGAATGGCCGCAGCGCTGACCAGCGTATTGCGATGCAGAAGCAGGCGCTGACGGACAAACTCGATAAGCTGAAAAGTCTCGGGATTAACACCGTTTTTTTCCAGGTTAAGCCGGACAGCACAGCGCTGTGGTCATCTAAAATCCTGCCCTGGTCGGATACCCTGACGGGAACCATTGGGGAATATCCGGGCTACGATCCGCTCCAGTTCATGCTGGATGAGGCCCACAAGCGCGGTATGAAGGTTCACGCCTGGTTCAATCCATACCGCGTATCCACGAACACCAAACCCTCGACCATTGCCGCGTTAAACCGGACATCGTCACTGCACCCTTCCAGCGTTTACGTACAGCACCCGGAATGGATCCGTACATCAGGCGATCGTTTCGTCCTCGATCCGGGCATTCCGGAGGTGCGTGACTGGATAACCCAGGTTGTGACCGAGGTAGTGAGGCAATATGCGATAGACGGCGTGCAATTCGACGACTATTTCTACACGGAAACGCCCGGGTCGACCCTGAATGATGCCTATACCTACAGGCGATATGGCGAGGGATTTGCCTCAAAAGCAGACTGGCGACGTCACAACACGCAAGAATTGATCGTGCAGGTCTCCCGTGCGATTAAACAGGCAAAACCCAACGTTGAGTTTGGTGTGAGCCCGGCGGGCGTCTGGCGCAACCGCTCCTTTGACCCGGCAGGCTCTGACACGCGCGGTGCTGCCGCTTATGATGAATCCTACGCCGACACCCGCAAATGGGTTCAACAGGGGTTGCTGGATTATATCGCACCGCAGATCTACTGGCCCTTCGCTCGTGACGCCGCGCGTTATGATGTACTGACCAAATGGTGGGCTGACGTGGTGAAACCGACCCATACCCGCCTTTACATCGGCATCGCGTTCTACAAAGTGGGGGCACCCTCTAAAAATGAGCCTGACTGGACGGTTAACGGCGGCGTGCCTGAACTGAAGAAACAGCTTGATTTGAACGATTCACTGCCCAACGTGAATGGCACCATCCTGTTCCGTGAGGACTATCTCAACCAGCCGCAAACACAGGATGCGGTAAGTTATCTCCGTGGGCGCTGGGGTAGCTGAGTGGGCAAACGCGGGCAGGAACACGCCGTTACTGCCCGCTCCTATCAGGGTTTTGGCCCGAACATCTCTACCAGCTGTTTCTCGTTCGGCAGTCCCATCACCTGCTGAAGTTCGTTTTCTTCATTCAGATAATAAATCGCCGGAGTGGCATTCCCCCCGAGGCTGTCCATTAATGCCTGGTGCTTCTGCAGGATCTCGACGGTTTCACGCGTCGCCGCAGCGTCTGGTTTAGGCAATTTTTTCCCACCGGAAAGCTCGTACTCTTTCCAGGCCGAGACCGGGTCTTTCGCATTCAGAATAGCTGAGGCGTTACGCCCGCTGTTGGGGTTGAGAAACGCAACCAGCAGCGTATTCAGCTGGACCTTGCCCGCCTTTACCCACGGCTGTGCTTCGGCCCAGAAGGCTTTGCAGTACGGACAGAACGGATCGGCAAAGACGAAGACTTTACGCGGCGCAGTGTCAGCCCCCTCTTTCAGCGGATGCGCTGCATTGAGCTTTTTCCACATTTCACGCCCCATCGGCGCGTAGATCTCTTTCTGGAAATAGCCCTCACTGAGATTTTTTCCCTTTTCATCATACAGATACCCCGAAACCACGTGCTTTCCGTCAGGGGTTAAAAAAAGGGTGACGCCCATGTCCTGGTATTGTCCCAGCCAGGCAGGTGCACCGCCTGGGGCGTCAATCTTCTTGAGGATCTTGATATCCTGCTGCTCACTGAAGTTCTTCACGGCATCAGGCAGCGTCTCTTCCGCTTTGACCCCTCCTGAAACGATCAGAGCAGCAAGTAACAGCACGTTTTTCTTTGCAGGCAATTGAAGCATAACGATCCCTCTAACATATTGTTTTTCAGAGTGGTCGAACTTCAATCCCCTGTCAACGCTTCATAGATATCCTGCAGGCGACTACGCAGAAATCGCACGGCCTTATGCTTGCGGGATAACAACGCCTGCACCGTGTCACCCGTTTCATCCGCCAGCGCTTTCATGCTGTACCCCTGAAGTTCAGTTTTTTCGAATACCTCACGCTGTGACGGCGGCAGTTCCGACAGGGCCTGCTCGAGTTCTTCCCACAGTAGCGATTTAAGATACTCCTCCTCCGGCGTTTGCGGCACGCCGAATAACGTTTCTGCTAACTCCTCTTCGGGGAAATCCTCGTCGTCGTCAGCGGTAAAGTCGCCAGCGAGCGAAACCTCGCGCTTTTTCCGCGCCCGGTCGGTCATCTCATTGCGTGCCGCGCGAAACAGCCAGGCGGCGACGTTCTCCACCGGCTGTTCCACTTTCATCAGCTGATACGTCACTTCCTGCAGGATATCGTCGGCATCATCGCGAACCGCCGTTCGCCCGCGAATGAATGCCTTCAGGCGGGCGCGGCAGGCATTCAGCGCCGAGACCAGTAGCGATTCACCTGCCTCACCGGCTTTCATATCGTTCACTCTGCTTCCGGTGTTTTCGCCGCATTGTCATCGCGCTTCTCATCACGGTGGTCGCGCCAGCCACAATGGCCATGGCGTCCAAACCCAGCGCGGCGCTGCTGAATAAAGGCTTCACGCTGTTCGGGCGTCATGTTCATCCAGCGCTCGTGCATCCGGCGGTGTGCGCCGAACATGCCAGGCCTGAAGCCCAACCCACCGAACAGGATGCGGCTCAATAGCAGAATGCCCAGCGCCTGCCAGAAGCCGATGGCTTTCACGCCGAGGATGGCGGGAAGTAATGCGTTCCACAGGGTCATCACCAGCAGGCCGAGCACGATGAAAATCACCGCGCCGATGATCAAGCCCTTACCCATACGGTGGCGACCTAATCCGCGTCCGTGACCTCTGCCGTGCATATCAAAATCTCTCATGGTGTTTACCTCATTGTCAGTAACAGATTATGGCTTGTGATGAGGTAGACGGATGAGGGTGGGAAATATTGCTGGGGTGAATATAAAATTTCTGGGCTGACGATTTTGGACTCATAGCAGTAATGGCTGGCGGGCGCTATGAGTCGCTTTCAGGCAAATCATCTCGTACGAAGAATTCGCTTAGCCAATGTGATAGCAATGACGGCCAGTATGATTGACAACAGTGCCAGGAAGATGAGCAAGGATAATAGTGGATTTAACAAGCCACCTAAACTGGTGAAGTCACTGATACGGCCGAGTTGCTCGGACGTGCATACACGCAGAATGATTTCAGGGATAATAAGCAAAAATATAATTACGGTTAGGACATAAATCAGAGCACTCTTGCGCTTTCCCATTTTCGATGTTGCTCCTTTCTCAATCATGATCAATGATCATAAGATAATGATACTGCAAGGTTATATAAAATGGCACAAAACTATTTGCAACTTAAAATGCAGTCGAACAAACAGTTAGCTATTGCACTAACAAACTCGCTTCGAGACATGCATGAAGATCATATGGCAACCCTGGAAAAGGTGAAACAGGGAACACAGCGCCTGGTTAGCTACGGTGCATGCTTAATGCCAGACGAATATAGTAGATAAAAGGCTCCCCAGGGAGCCTCCTCCCATCTATCAAGCCTGCACCGGCAATCTAAAACTCGCAATACTCCGCGAAAGCTGCTGCGCCTGCTCTTCCAGCGAGGCCGCCGCTGCGGCAGACTGCTGCACCAGCGCCGCATTCTGCTGGGTCACGCCGTCCATCTCCGTAACGGCCTGGCCAACCTGCCCAATCCCTCGGCTCTGCTCTTCCGAAGCAACGGAAATCTGTTCCATCAGCGTATTCACTTTATTTACCGAAGAAATAATCGAATCAATAACGTCTCCCGAGCGGTTAACCAACTGCGCACCGTTCTTCACGCTGGAAACAGACTGCGCGATAAGACTTTCAATGTCCTTCGCCGCCACCGCGCTTTTCTGCGCGAGTGTTCGCACTTCGCTGGCAACAACCGCAAAGCCGCGGCCTTGCGTGCCCGCGCGCGCGGCCTCAACCGCAGCGTTGAGCGCCAGAATGTTGGTCTGGAAGGCGATGCTGTTAATGACGCTGGTAATATCCTCGATGCGCTTCGAGTTCGCCGCAATGGTGTTCATCGTTTCGATCACTTCGCGGGTCACCGCTTCGCCGGTGTGGGCATTTTTCACCGCGTCCTGCACCAGCTTCCCGGCCTGGGATACATTATCGGTATTATTCGCCACCGTCGCGCTCAGCTCTTCCATACTGGCGGCGGTCTGGGTCAATGCAGATGCCTGTTGTTCGGTGCGTGAAGCCAGGTCGATATTTCCGGAAGCGATCTCTTGTGCCGCGTGCGTTACGGTATGGCTCGCGTCGCGCACCTGGGCGATAGTGGCGAGTAGCGCCTGGCGCATCTGCTCCATGGAACCCATCAGATGATCGATTTCATTACCGGCGCTGCCCTTCACGGGCACCGGAATGTCCAGCTTGCCCGCCGCAATCTGGCTGCAGTGTTCACGGGCCAGGTTAACCGGCGCGAAGACAAAGCGTTTCATCAGCAGGCTAACGGCGATAATCACCAGCACAAACAGGCTGGCGATAGCGGCAATCATCACCAGGCCAGAAACAAAGTTGCTGCTCGCATCCTCGTTAAGACTTTTGGCATATTTCTGATGAATGGAAAGGACCTGGTCGAGAACGATCTCGTACTGGCGGTCGAGGCGGGAGACTTCCGGGATCAGCGCGTTAAATTTGGCTACATCGTGCGCCTCTGCGGCCTCGATCAGCGGAGCCAGCCCCTGGTTACGGTAGTTTTGCCAGGCATCCTGATAGGCAGTTACCTGCGGGGCTTCATCCGTCAAACGCGGTGAAGCCATAAAGGTCGCAAAGGCGTGGTCCGCTTTGGTCAACGCCTCTTTCACCGCAGAAAGCCTGGCAGCCTCATCGGCAGTATTGCCCACTTCCATCATCTTCACGTACTCCATCGCCCTGACGCGCAGCGTACGGCTATGGTTGATAGGGTCAATAATGGAGAGCACAACCTGGATCTCTTTGTTCACGTTATCCAGGGAATTATTACTTTTAATGATGAGGCCAACGCTGGTAGCAGTGCTGACAACAAAGAAGAAAAGCAGTGAGAACAGGACAATCAGGGACGACTTCTTCAACGACATAAACCAATACCTCAAGGAAAATTATTCCTTATGGTTATCGGCTATTCCAAAACTAAAATTAATTAAAGTTATTGAAGTATCCCCTTTTCGAAACAGGGCTACTCTGACCCTTTAAAGCGCCGCTGAAGGGTGGCATCCAGCTTCCGCTGCACAGGTTGCGGAGCCTCGCCGTCGATCAATTTACCAATCAGATCAAAGCAGTGCCACGCCAGCTGGCGGTTATCCTGGCGAATGGTATCAACCGGTATCGTCAGCGAATCATACAAATAATGATCGTCAAAACTGGCTAACCTGATATCACTTTGCAACAGGTTATGTTGGCCCATATAACGCAATACCCCTTCCAGCAGGCCACAGGCGGCGGTAAAGAGGGCTTTAGGCGGACGGCCTAAGCGCGCGCAAAGCTCAGCGAACATCTCGTAGCCTGAGCTCGGGTGATAGTTGCCGTGAATGATCCACTCCGGTCGTAACTCGACATTGGCCTCACGTAAACCTTGCTTAAAGCCTTCCAGACGGTCCCGCGTCGGGGAAAGGCGTGGCTGCCCGCCGAGGAAATAAATCTCATCAGGATGCTGGCGGGCGATCTCGGCCACCAGTTCCGCCGTGGGGGTAATCGAATCGGTAATGACCAACGGCAGCGAGCTGTCGTTCATATGGCGGTCAAAGAGGACAACGGGCAGTTGCTCGCTCAGTTTCTGGTAGTCCGCATCATTTAGCATGCTGGAGGCAACAATCAATCCGTCCACCTGGCGCGCCACCATGTTATTGACCACCACGGTCTCCTGCCCCGGATTCTCATCGCTACAGGAGATCAGCAGCTGAACACCCGCCTCGCGGCACAGTGTTTCCAGTTCATGAGAAAAGACGGCAAAACCGTAGTTGGTGATCTCCGGGACCACCAGACCAATGGTGTGGCTGCGGTTATCACGCAGTGAACGGGCGTGAATGCTCGGCTGGTAGTGATGCTCTTTGGCAATCGCCAGAACGCGATCGCGGGTCTCTTCCGCCACCCGAAGCTCTTTGCTGCGTCCGTTCAGTACCAGGCTGGCGGTGGCTTTTGAAACCCCCGCCAGCTCCGCGATGTCTTTAATTGTGACGCGTTTTGTTTTTCTCACAACGACTTAGATCCAGCTGCCAAAACCCCTATTCTATCATGCAGCGGCGCAGCGACCAGTAGCGTAATGTGATGTCGGACGCACCTTCGAAGCGCACCTGAGCCGGATGGGCAGGAAAATAGCGGCTGCTCATCACCCCTTCGCCATGATTGATGAAAATCTCAACGCTGGAACGGTCGCACAGAACGCGTACATGGTTAACGTCGCCCTGCCAGTAGCGGGTCAACGTTTCCCCGTTTTTCAGGCTGGCGCGTTCGAGACGCAGCCCCTTCTCATCCCAGCGAAGGCGCATCGCGCCGGCAAAATCCACATTCACACACGACGTTTCCAGCTCAAACTCAAGACTCGTCGCATTCAGAACGGGCGCATTGCGGGCTGTACCCTGCCACTGACATTCAGTCTCGCGCAGCGTTTCCAGTTCGTGAGCGGGCGTTTGCCACAGCCTGCCGTCGCGATACCGCAGTTCACGCGGGCAGGTCATCTGGTGCATCCAGCCATGGGCGCGCGTCGGCTGGAGCATCTCTTCCCCGTCCGGCACGCCCATCCAGCCAATCAGGATACGCCGTCCGTCTTCCGCCAGCGTGGTTTGCGGGGCGTAGAACTCGAACCCGGCGTCCAGTTCGTATAACTCACCGTGATCAAACGTCGCGCGCTGATAGTCGAATGCCCCACTCATCCAGGTCGCCGGATACGTATTGAGGTAACGATGCGGTTCGCGCGCCAGCCCTTGCGGACAGCAGATCAAAACGTGCGTCCCGTCGAGGGCAAACAGGTCCGGGCACTCCCACATATAGCCTGCGTCCGACAGACCGTTGACGCCGTGACCGGCGATCTCCCCGCAGGAGGTCCAGGCGTGCAAATCGGCTGATGTAAACAGCAGCACCTTGCCACGCTTTTGCAGATCCTGCGCGCCGAGCACCATGTACCATAGACCGTCGTGTTGCCACACCTTCGGGTCGCGCACGTGGCCGGTGTAGCCTTCCGGCAGCGGCAGCACCGGGCCCAGTTTTTTAAAGCTTCCATCCGGTTGTTCGACGGCCAGACATTGCCAGGCGGTGCGGCTGCCGTCGTCAAACTTAACGTTGCCGGTGTAGCACAGCGTCAGCACGCCGCTGTTGTCCACGGCGCTGCCGGAGTAGCAGCCGTTGCGGTCATACTCTTCATCCGGCATGAGCGCCAGCGGCTCATGCTGCCAGTGCAGCAGATCCGCTGAACTCCAGTGTCCCCAGCACTTGTAGCGATGATCGCACGCCAGCGGGTTCCACTGATAAAACAGGTGGTAGCGCCCGGCGAACCAGATAAACCCGTTGGGATCGTTCATCAGCCCCGTCGCCGGCGCGGCGTGCCACTCGGGGTAATGGCTGTCGACCAGCGCGCGCGGCTGGCCCTTCATGACGGCCTGCAATATCGCAGGCCAGCGGGAAGCTAAGGTCATTATTCAGAGTCCGTTTTATATTTCAGCAGCAGCGAGACGGTAAACGCCACGCCGAACGCAATCATCATGCCGATAATATAGTTGAGCAGCGAGCTGGCCTGCACAATGGCCATTCCCGGAATAGCGGTCAGCCCAACGGCGGTCATGTAGACATGGACCGATACCACCCAGGCACCGCCCACCGCACCGCCAATCAGCGCGGCGATAAAGGGTTTTACAAAGCGCAGGTTGATACCAAAAATGGCCGCTTCGGTGATGCCCAGCATCGCAGAGAACGCCGAGGGTAAGGTAATGGCTTTGATTTTGGCATCTTTGGTCTTGAACCATACCGCCAGACAGGCACCGCCCTGCGCCACGTTTGCCATGGCCCAGATTGGCAGCAGGAAGTTAACGCCAATCGACGGGTTACCCAGCAGCCCGGCTTCGATGGCGTGGAAGCTGTGGTGAATACCGGTGATCACAATCACCGAATACAGCCCACCAAACAGCAGCCCGGCCAGCCAGCCCGCGTGTTCAATAAGCGTACTCAGGATAAAGGAGATGCCGTCGCCCAGCGCGCGCCCTGCCGGGCCGATAATTAACAGCGCAATAAAGCCGGAGATCACCACGGTCAGAAAAGGCGTCAAAATCAGATCCAGCGCGTCCGGGATCGCGCGGCGCAGGTTTTTCTCGACGATGCTCATAAACCAGACGGCCAGCAGCACCGGGAACACCGTGCCCTGATAGCCAATCATGGCAATCTCAAGCCCGAAGAAGTTCATGGTGTGGAAGCCGGACGCCACGCCCCAGGCGTTGGTCAGCGCCGGGTGCGTCAGGATCCCGCCCAGCGTGGCCCCCAGATAGGGGTTACCGCCAAACTCGCGTGCGGCGGTGAAGCCAATCAGGATAGGCAGGATGATAAACGCCGCCGAGCTGCACATGTCCAGCATGATGTAGAGCGCGTTGTCCGCGTTAACCCAGCCGTAGGTTTTCACCATCCCGAGCAGCCCCATCAGCAGACCCGAGGCCACAATCGCCGGGATAATCGGCACAAAAATATTGGAGAGCAGACGCGCGATGCGCTGGAACGGGTTGAGCTTGCGCGCCGCGATATCCGCCGCTTCCGACTTGCTGGATTCACCGATCCCCGCCGCCTGAATGAACGCCGCGTAAACCTTGTTGACCACGCCCGTGCCAAAAATTACCTGCATCTGCCCGGCGTTACGAAAACAGCCTTTTACACCGTCGACCTTGCCGATAGCCTGCTGATCGGCAAGCGCGTCATCGACCAGTACCAGACGAAGACGCGTTGCACAGTGGGCGGCGCTGGCGATGTTTTCCTTGCCACCGAGCAGCGGAATAAGCTCACGGGCGATTTGATTAAAATCCATAGATACCTCTGCCTGACTTCTTTTTTATGATGTGCGAAACGCTCCCGCCAGGCGGGAGCGTGATGGGTTAAAACCAGGTTTCCATCTGAACCCCAAAGTTCCATTCCCCGCCAGCGTTGAAGCCGCTACTGCCAAAGGCATCATCGCTGGCGTAATTATCCAGTTTGCTGCTCCAGTCCATCCAGGTGGCAAACAGGCGCAGCTCCGGACGGCTGAAGAAATCGCCGATCTTGCCCGCTTTTAACGTCGGGGCGAAGGTCAGCTTGTAGAAGCTGCCGTTGACCGCATTGCGGTCCTTGTAGCCTTCCGGGTTTAAGTCCATGTACTGATAGCTGCCCTCGAACGCAAGGGCGAAATTCTGCGTGACCTCTTTGATCAGGCGCGTATTCAGGGTGACCCACTCATAGCTGTCGCCTTTCACGTAGCGGTCCTTGCTGCTTTGCGCCAGCACGGCAGGAGCGATATGCCAGCCACCACCGAGAGGCGTGACACCGTAACTTGCAAAGCGCCAGGTATCGGCCTCCGACAGCAACGCGCCATCCGAACCGATGCTTTTGACCTCGGCTCCCAGACCGTGGCCGTAGAGCAGCGCCGTTTTGGCGGAACCTTCACGCAGTCCGTAGAAACTGTCGTTATGCAGGCCGACCAGGGCATGCACGCCGTTGTTCGCCGCATCAGTTTTAATCAGATCGCCGCTGCTGTCTTTACGGTCGTCATTATCCTTGGCCCGTAAGCCGCTGACCATGACCTGGAGCGGACCGGCGAAGTGGTTCATGCTGAGGATGTAGTTCTGAACGTTATTGTCGATCTCCTCTTCGCTGCCAAAGTTACGGCCATAAATCGAGAAGTTGCTGCGCAGGGTCTCGTTCCACTTCACGTCATACACGCCGCCGCCGGTTCCGGCGAGAAACACCACGTCGGAGTCCAGCCAGTGAATGTCAAAGTTATCGCGATCGAATCGTTTACCCGCCCAGAAGGTGCTGCCCTTTAGCGCGCCGGTAAAATCCGGCAGATTTCCCAGCTCGGCAAAGGCCTGACGAATGTTGAGATCGCTGGTATCGGCGGACCAGTCGTTATAGGTCTTCTGGCCATCGGCGAGCATTGCCTTGAAGCGGGTGGTTGCCCCGCTGTCGAGCGTCTGTTTGTGCTCCACGTTCAGCTCAACGTAGGTGTCTGCTTCGTTACCCAGACGCCCTACCGCACCACCGGTTTCCCCGGCTGGCGTCAGGTATGGACCACTTTTACTGCTGGAGGCCGCGTCGTTCATCAGCAGCCCGGAACGGGCGTAGCCGTGGAACTCGAACCCGCTGCTCTGGTCGGCTTTTTTCTCCAGCACCGTCGTACGTTGCGCCACCTCCTGAGTCGTGGTTTGCGCCTGCTGCTGAGCCGCCACCAGCTGCTGCGTTTTTTGTTCCGCCGCCGTGGCGCGTTTCTCGGCAACCTGTGCGCGGGTTTCCGCAGCCTGGAGGCGCTGCTCCATCGCGGCAAGGCGCGCTTCGATACTTGTCATATCCGTTTGGGCACAAACAGAGGTACTGCCGGCCAGCATGCCTATCATCACGGCAAGTCTGCGTTTTTTATACATTTTGTCGCATCCCTAAAAGAATTTATTAAAAGTGCTAAATTGCTAAACCGGTTTAGGTTGCTGATACTAAACCTGTGAAATTTAGATCGGCAACGTTTTTTGCTAAACCGATTTAGTTTGTGTGATCGAGGCGACAATTCAGGCCGCCGACGGGCGGCCATGGGAGGGGAAATTACAGATCGTGATGGTAAGGCAGCGCGGTCATTGCGCCTTTCGCCGTCGTGGCTAACGCGCCGCAGCGCTGCGCGAGTCCGATAACCGGGACAAGTTCCTGACCGGCGGCCAGCCCGTAGAGAAGACCGGCCACGAAGGCATCGCCTGCACCGGTCGTATCGACGCACTCCACGGAGGTTGCCGGATAGTGTTTCACGGCGCCATCATGCCAGGCGATAACGCCCTCTTTACCCAGCGTGACCAGCACCAGACGGGCCGGGCAGCGGCGCATGAGTGACTCCAGCCCGGTTTTTACCTGGGCGTCGTGAGTTAAAAACGTCAGTTCCTCAACGGAGAGTTTGACCACGTCTGCGTGCTGCAAAGCCAGTTCGAGGCAGCGGCGAAGTTCGTTCTCATCAGCCCAGAGATCCGGGCGAATATTGGGGTCGAAACTGACGTAACCGTCCGCTGCTCTGATTGAGGCCATCGCCTGAAACGCCGCAGAGCGGCTCGGTTCTGCGCTTAAGGCGATGGAACAAACGTGCAGCCACTCGCCGTCGCTGAACGACGGCAGATCGGCGGGTTCCAGAAACAAATCGGCGCTCGGGCGCACCATAAAGGTAAATGAGCGTTCGCCATGGTCATCCAGATCGACAACCACCGTGGAGGTGCGATGCGACGGGTCAAGGCGCATCTGCTGCACCTCAACCTGCTCATCAGCTAATATCTGATACATAAATCGGCCAAAAGGATCGTCGCCCACTCTGCCGATAAACGCGCTGTTTCCCCCCAGCCGCGCAACACCAACCGCCACGTTTGCCGGTGCGCCGCCGGGGCATTGCAGTAACCTGCCTTCCCCATCTGGCAGGAGATCCACGACGGCATCACCAAGAACCCAGATCTTTTTCATGTCATCCTCTTTGCTAAACAATGTTAAACCGTTTTAGCTATTTAAGCACAGCCTGGCATGAGGGGGAAATAGCCGAGGAGGAATTGTATGGAATGCGTGATCAACGCGTCATATGCGGCCAATTAATATCAGACACGCCATTCAGCTGTGGGCGGGCAAACAAAAAGCCCTGAAAACGGCGTATTCCGGCAGACTCAAGCCAGAACCACTCTTCGAGCTTCTCGATGCCTTCAGCCACCAGGGAAATTTCAAGGTCGGTACAGCAGCTAATGATTGAGCGCACAATCGCCTGCTTCGGACCGCTCAGGTGAATATTGCTGACAATCTCCCGGTCGATTTTAATCTTATCCGGCTGGAACCGGGTCAGCAGAGAAAGTCCGGCATAGCCAGAGCCAAAATCGTCGATGGCCAGACCAATCCCTTCTGCACGCAGCTGTTTAATGGCGCTGTTAAACTTATTGAAACCGGAAATCATCTCGTTTTCGGTCACTTCGATGATGACCTGTTCAGGCTGTAAACCGTACCTGTAAATCTGTTCAACCAGAAACTCAACCGCGCCAGGCACATTCACCAGCGACATTGGCAGCAGGTTCACTGCAATTTTGTGACTCCCGATCCTCAGTTTTTCGGCCAGCGCAAAGGCATAGGCTTTGGTTTGCAGATCGACCTCGTAAATCTTATCCGGATCGAGAGCATTGAAGAAATGCTCCGGGCTTCCGCCGTCATTTCCGCGAATCAGCGCTTCAAAAGAGCTAATTTTGCCTTCCGAGGGCTCGACAATCGGCTGAAGGGCAAACTGGCAGGGTTGATCGGCAAACAGCCCCAGGGCGGGACTAAAAGAGGTGCTCTCGCGGGAAAGCGTCCATTTCTCCGGTTCGTAGTGTGAGCCAGACGATGTCGATTTATTGCCGGTGATAAACGACTGGATAAATTTGAACACCCGATCGTCAGATGTCAGATAACTCTCGAGCTTGCTGTAATGCAGAACCGATTCCAGAACCTCTTTCTGCGACTGGATTTGCAGATCAAACAGCAGCATACCGACGTTGTCGAAACGTCGGCGCGGACCGTAATCACGCATGAGCTCCACCACGCCTGCATGCCGTTTATCTTCACGGATCTTATGGAAGAGTTTCACCACGCTCTCCTCCTTCCCTTCGAGGATTTGCAGAATTTCGCTTCCGTTTGAGAGAAGAATACCGGTGATGTTCTCCCCCGTATTACGGATCCTGGCCTTTTCAACCAGCGCGCTGAGCTCCGCAGAGCTGCAGGATAAATTCAACTGGCTTCGATAAATAAGGGTAGTAAGCACAGAATCGGGTCCGAATTTGAGGTAAACGTCTGGAAGTTATTGTTTAACATACTTCCCCCTTGCGGCCTAATTTATTCATTAAACCAATTAATGCCCGTCGATGCGCCTGTTAATCCGCTCCTGCATGTAGTCGTAAAATGGATTCGACGTGACACGCATGAGCGCATCCTTCCCAACGCTAAGAACCGAAGTCTCACCCCACAGCGCAATGGTCCCCAGGCTGATGCCATAGCGGTTTTTGACCTCCGGATGACGGCCATACAGGTCATCTTCGGGAGGAAACGGGATGGCCACATGCGAGAGAGAATAGACCTCTTGTGGATACGAAGTGGAAAGCGGAACGACCGTTTCACGCGTACTCTCTGCAGGCGTAATCTTAGCAACCGTGTCATTACTGTTTGTCCTGCGGTTGGTTACCACAGTGACACTGTAACGTCTTTTTGCCACAGGCAGGAGATCGGCAAGCGCTGTCCATGAGGAGGGTTTAAACAACGGGCGGAAACTTGCCGCCTGGTTGATATCAAATACCACCAGTTCACTGCCGTTTGCCGGAAGCTGGTCAAACAGCTCCGTCACCACCGCCCGTGTACTGACCGTAGAATCCATGATGGACTGAAACGCAATCGCAGGCGCGAGCTGGGCGAGGCGGTGGTTCTGTGCATCGTGGCTAAGCTGCTGCTGCAACGCCTGCGTCAGTAACCACGACTGTCGCGCCGCATTTACCGGAAACGAATTATATTTGTAAGGGTTATATTCTGGGGCAATGTTGAGCCACGCGGCTTTGGCAAATGCCGGTAACATCGCGGGTAACCCGGCGAATCCGGCAAAACGGGCGAATGCCGTGACGCCAATCATGGGTGACAGCAGAACCAGTTGCTGAGGTTTACGCAACGTCGGGGCGTCGAGCGCATCAAGGGCATACTTCATGGCCAGTGCCCCGCCGTTGGAATACCCCACCAGGTGCAGCGGCACCGCATCACCCGCCAGACGCGTCGCTTCACGTACGGCAAGCCGGGTTGCCGCCAGCCACATCTCCCAGTCGACATCCGTTAACGCACCGGGCGCGGTGCCATGACCGGGCAGGCGCGGAACGACGGCGACAAAGCCGTGCTGCTGATAGTTAACTGCAAGGTGTTTTACGCTGTAAGGCGAATCCGTCAGTCCGTGGAGCAGCACCACCGCCCCGCGCGGCTTCCCTTCCGGCATCAGCACAAATGAACGGTTGGCATCGGGTGAAAACTGTCCGGGCCACACCAGGCTCTGGCGGTTGTAGCGATTGAGGGGGGTCTGCTCTTCTGCTTCCGTTGTGGCCGTCACCTCTTTTTCAAGCGCGTTGAAAATGGCGTTTTCGCGGGCCAGGTACTGGGCGAAATTTGCCTTGTCCATCTCTTGTACAGACATTTCATCCGCGCGCCAGGTGTGCCAGCGGTGGAGTTCCGGGCCCTGCTGCGAGAGATAAACCCGCACGGCGAGCAGTACAAACAGAATAATCCCCAATACCAGGATACATTTCTTTGCGAACGCGATCAGCCGCACGCTGACACGCCAGGGCCAATTCGCCATGCCGATTTTCCTTTCCAGCTCAGTGTCCTTCAATCTTAACAAAAATGTGAGGTCACTGACGTATTCACCAAAATCATTCTTCTCCGCTTCGGCCTATGCACCAAAAGTGAACTACGCTGCACAAATGTTGATCATTAGTTAAATAAATATTGCATTAACTTTGCTGCATAGCGGGTTTTACCCCCACTGTGAACATGGCACGCGTCCTGCATTGTTAATCAGGTAACAAAATATCGGCAATTGACAGCCAGTTAACAGCGAGGCGGTATGACGACACAACCCGAAGTGCTGAGCCGTATCGAAGCGACCTTCAGTCAGCTCACGCCAAGCGAAAAGCGAGTGGCGAGCTGGATGCTGGCGCACGCCGCGCAGATCCCCTTTGAAACGGCAGAAAGCGTGGCGCTGATTACCGGGACCAGCGGGATCACCGTCGGGCGTTTCCTGCGCAAGCTGGGCTACCGCAATCTTGACGATGCCAAAAAAAGCCTGCGCGACCCTTATCAGCCCTGGGGCATGAACGAGCGCCTTGACTCGTGGCAGCAGCAGCAACCGCTGTCGGACCGCGTTCAGCATTCGCTTTCACTGGAAATCGACGCGATTACGCAGGTATACCAGCTGGCGCAAAGCGAGGTCTTCAGACAGGTAGTCCATCAGCTTGCCCGTGCAGACGCGGTATTTGTGCTGGGTATTCAGTCAACGCGCGGGATCGCCAATGCATTCTTCAGCCATCTGGAATATCTGCGCCCGCGCGTGAGCTACTCAGAAGGGTTATCTGGCAGTTGGGTGGAGTCCCTGAACTCCGGGTTTGCGAACCCCTATGTGGTGCTGACCGATACCCGTGCCTACTCCGCTATCGCCCGTCAGTACTGTCGCGTCGCGAGTGAAAAAGGCATTCCGATGGCGCTCATTACCGATATCTGGTGTCCATGGGCGCGGGATTACCCCATCGATTTGCTGCAGGTGAAAACCGATACCGGGCACTTCTGGGATTCACTTGCCCCCGTCAGTTGCCTGTTCAACCTGCTGCTCTCGGGCGTAGTGGAAGCACTGGGTGAAGCGCTGCCGGAACGCCTCGCGGTAAACCGTCAGCTACAACAAGAGTTTGGTCAATTCGAACGCTAAAGGAGTGGATCAATGTCCGACGAGTATCAACTGGTTGATGTGGCGAAGACGTTTCCCGCGCTGCATATCGATCTTAAATACGCCACCGCTGACAACATCACCGGCAGGCCGATTTATCAGGAAGCGCGGTGCTTGCTGCATACCGATGCGGCTACCGCGTTAGCGAAATCAATCGGTATTGCTACCCTGGCAGGACTGAAACTGGTGGTCTATGACGCCTACCGCCCACAAGAAGCTCAGGCGCAGCTGTGGGATGCCTGTCCGAACCCGGAATACGTGGTTGATGTGGCCATTGGCTCGAACCACAGCCGGGGGACCGCCATCGACGTCACCTTGATGGATGAACGGGGTAACGTGCTGGATATGGGCGCCGGGTTTGACGAAATGCACGACCGCTCGCATCCGTATCACCCTTCCGTACCGCCGCAGGCACAGCGCAACCGCCTGCTGCTCAACGCCATTATGTTTGGCGGCGGATTCGTGGGCATCAGCAGCGAATGGTGGCATTTCGAGCTGCCAAACGCCGCGGGCTACCCGCTGTTAGACGATCAATTCCCCTGTTTTTCGACCACACACGCTGCACGTTAATACTGGAGCCCGGCCATGAAAAAAACGCTTCTGACCACGCTGATCGCCGCTACGCTGGCGTTAACTTCTACCGCTGCACTGGCAGCCGTCCCCAAAGATATGCTGGTGATTGGCAAGGCGGCCGACCCGCAAACTCTCGACCCGGCGGTGACGATTGATAACAACGACTGGACGGTCACCTACCCGTCCTACCAACGTCTGGTGAAGTACAAGCCGGGCACGACCGAGGTAGAAGGCGATCTGTCGACGGGCTGGAAAGCGTCCGACGACCAGAGAGAGTGGACATTTACCCTGACGGACAACGCCCGATTCTCCGACGGTACGCCGGTCACCGCCGAGGCGGTCAAGCTATCCTTCGAACGCCTGCTTAAAATCGGTCAGGGTCCGTCGGAAGCTTTCCCGAAAGATCTCAAGATTGATGCGGTCGATGCGCACACGGTGAAATTTACCCTCAGTCAGCCGTTTGCCCCGTTCCTCTATACGCTGGCGAACGACGGTGCCTCCATCATTAACCCGGCAGCCCTGAAAGCCAATGCCGCCGACGATGCACGCGGTTTTCTGGCACAGAACACGGCGGGATCTGGCCCGTTTATGCTGAAAAGCTGGCAGAAAGGCCAGCAGCTGGTGCTGGTACCGAACCCACACTGGCAGGGCAACAAGCCGCACTTTAAGCGCGTGTCAGTGAAGATCATTGGCGAGAGCGCATCGCGCCGCCTGCAGCTTTCCCGTGGCGATCTGGACATCGCCGATGCTCTGCCGGTGGATCAGCTTTCCGCCCTCAAGCAGGAAGGCAAAGTGACCGTCGCGGAATACCCGTCCCTGCGCGTGACCTATCTCTATCTTAACAACAGCAAAGCGCCGATGAACCAGGCTGATTTACGCCGGGCAGTCTCCTGGGCGACGGACTATCAGGGGATGGTGAAAGGTATTCTGAGCGGCAACGGCAAACAGATGCGCGGCCCGATCCCGGACGGCATGTGGGGCTATGACGCCACCGCCATGCAGTACAGCTTTGACGAGGCCAAAGCCAAAGCGGCGCTGGAAAAAGTGAAAGATAAACCCGCCAGCCTGACGTTCCTCTATTCCGACAACGATCCGAACTGGGAGCCGATTGCCCTCTCCACCCAGGCGAGCCTCGGCAAGCTCGGGATTAACGTCAAGCTGGAGAAACTGGCCAACGCCACCATGCGCGACCGCGTGGGCAAAGGCGATTACGACATTGCCATCGGCAACTGGAGCCCGGACTTTGCCGACCCGTATATGTTCATGAACTACTGGTTCGAATCGGACAAGAAAGGGCTGCCGGGCAACCGCTCGTTCTATGAGAACAAAGAGGTCGATGCCCTGCTTCAGGCGGCGCTGAAAACCACTGACCAGGCCGAGCGCACCAAAGATTACCAGCAGGCGCAAAACGTGGTGATTGACGAGGCGGCCTACGTTTATCTGTTCCAGAAAAACTACCAGCTGGCGATGAACAAAGAGGTCAAAGGCTTCACCTTTAATCCGATGCTTGAGCAGGTGTTCAACATCGCCACCATGAGCAAGTAGCGGCTCTCGCCGGGGGAAAATGTATGACGTTCTGGAGCATTTTGCGCCAGCGCTGCTGGGGGTTAATCCTGGTGGTGGCCGGTGTCTGTATTATTACGTTTGTTATTTCACACATGATCCCCGGCGATCCGGCCCGCCTGCTGGCCGGTGACCGCGCCAGCGACGAAATGGTCCAGAGCATCCGCCAGCAGCTGGGGCTGGACCAGCCGCTCTGGGTCCAGTTTGGTCGCTACGTAGACGCGCTGGCGCACGGTGATTTAGGCACCTCCATCCGCACGGGGCGGCCGGTGGCGGAAGATTTGAAGGCCTTTTTTCCCGCCACGCTGGAACTGGCCTTTTGCTCCCTGCTGCTGGCGCTGGTGATTGGCGTGCCGCTGGGCATTTTATCCGCGGTCTATCGTAACCGCTGGCTGGATCATCTGGTGCGGCTGATGGCGATGACCGGCATTTCCACGCCCGCGTTTTGGCTGGGTCTGGGGGTGATTGTGCTGTTTTACGGACAGCTGCAGATCCTGCCCGGCGGCGGCAGGCTGGACGACTGGCTCGATCCGCCCGCGCACGTGACTGGGTTTTACCTGCTGGATGCGCTACTGGAGGGCAACGGCGAGGTGTTCTTCAATGCGCTGCAGCACCTGATTTTACCCTCGCTAACCCTGGCGTTTGTTCACCTTGGCATTGTGGCGCGACAGGTACGCTCGGCAATGCTGGAGCAGCTCAGCGAGGATTACATCCGCACCGCCCGCGCCAGCGGCCTGCCGGGCTGGTACATCGTCCTGCGCTATGCTCTGCCCAATGCGATGATCCCGTCGATTACCGTGCTCGGGCTGGCGCTGGGCGATCTGCTTTACGGTGCGGTGCTGACCGAAACCGTCTTTGCCTGGCCGGGAATGGGTGCCTGGGTGGTGACCTCTATTCAGGCGCTGGATTTTCCGGCTGTAATGGGCTTTGCGGTGGTGGTATCGCTGGCGTATGTCTTCGTCAATCTGGTGGTGGATCTGCTTTATCTGTGGATTGACCCACGAATCGGGCGCGGAGGTGCCGAATGATGTTAACCCAGGAAACATCCGTCCCCGTAAAACCCGCGAAACAGCGCATCAACTGGGCAAAGCTGTTCTGGATGCTGCGCCAAAGCCCGCTCACGCTGATTGGCGGCGTGATTATGCTGCTGATGCTGGCGCTAATGGTGACATCACCGTGGATCGTACCGCACGACCCTAACGCGCTCGACCTGACCGCACGCCTGCAGGCACCGTCTGCGCAACACTGGTTTGGCACCGATGAAGTGGGCCGCGATCTGTTCAGCCGGGTGCTGATTGGCAGCCAGCAATCCATTACCGCAGGGTTAGCCGTAGTGGCGATCGCGGGCGGTATTGGCTCGCTGCTCGGCTGTTTGTCCGGCGTGCTGGGCGGACGCGGTGACGCTATTATCATGCGGATCATGGACATTATGCTCTCCATCCCTTCGCTGGTGCTGACGATGGCGCTGGCCGCCGCGCTCGGCCCGAGCCTGTTTAACGCCATGCTGGCGATTGCGATTGTGCGCATTCCGTTTTATGTCCGTCTGGCGCGGGGGCAAACGCTGGTGGTGCGCCAGTTTACCTATGTGCAGGCCGCACGCACCTTTGGCGCTTCGCGATGGCACTTGATCAGCTGGCACATCCTGCGCAACGCCCTGCCGCCGCTGATTGTGCAGGCCTCGCTGGATATCGGTAGCGCGATCCTGATGGCCGCCACGCTGGGCTTCATTGGTTTAGGCGCGCAGCAGCCCACCGCCGAATGGGGTGCGATGGTCGCCGTTGGCCGCAACTACGTGCTTGACCAGTGGTGGTACTGCGCCTTTCCGGGCGCGGCGATTCTGATCACCGCCGTCGGTTTTAACCTGTTTGGCGATGGGCTCCGCGACCTGCTGGATCCGAAATCGGGAGGAAAACAGTGATGAGTGATTCCGTTTTAGCGATAGAAGATTTACACCTGAGCTTCCCGATTTTTCGCGGTGACGTTCATGCGCTTAACCACGTCTCGCTGGAGATCAAACGTGGGGAGATCGTCGGCGTGGTGGGCGAATCCGGTTCGGGTAAATCGGTGACGGCGATGCTGGCGATGCGCCTGCTGCCGGAAGGCAGTTACCATATTCATCACGGAAAGGTCACTCTGCTGGGTGAAGACGTGCTGAACGCCACGGAAAAACAGCTTCGCCAGTGGCGCGGCGCGAAGGTGGCGATGATTTTTCAGGAGCCGATGACGGCGCTCAATCCCACCCGGCGCATCGGAAAACAGATGGTGGAGGTGATCCGCCAGCATCAGCCGCTCTCCCGGCGGGAGGCGCAGCAAAAAGCCATCAACCTGCTGGAGGAGATGCAAATTCCCGATGCGGCCAGAGTGATGGAGCGCTATCCGTTTGAGCTTTCCGGCGGCATGCGTCAGCGGGTGATGATTGCCCTTGCCTTCTCCTGCGAGCCGGAGCTGATCGTTGCGGATGAGCCAACCACCGCGCTGGATGTGACCGTCCAGCTGCAGGTGCTGCGGTTACTGAAGCATAAAGCACGCGCCAGCGGTACCTCGGTACTGTTTATTAGCCACGATATGGCGGTGGTGTCGCAGCTTTGTGACCGGATGTACGTGATGTATGCAGGGAGCGTGATAGAGAGCGGTGCCACGCAGACGTTAATTCATCATCCCGTTCATCCCTATTCCATCGGCCTGCTGCAGTGCGCACCGGAAAACGGCCAACCTCGCGATGTTCTTCCCGCCATTCCAGGTACGGTACCCAACCTTAGCCAGCTTCCGCGCGGGTGCGCATTTCGCGAGCGCTGTTTTGCCGCAGGCGCGAAATGCGGCGAAACGCCTCGCCTGATGCCCCATGGTGCTGAAGGTCAACAGGCGGCATGCTGGTATCTGCAACAGGAGGCACACCATGTCTGACATTCTGCTGGAACTGGCCAGCGTGCACGTGAACTTTACCGCGCGTAAAAACTGGCTTGGACGCGTTACCGAGCAGGTTCACGCCCTTAACGGGCTGGATCTTCAGCTCCATCGGGGAGAAACGCTGGGCATTGTCGGAGAGTCCGGCTGCGGCAAAAGCACGTTAGCGCAGCTGCTGATGGGGATGCTCAAACCCAGTACCGGCGTTTGCCAGCGGACGGACCATGCTGGGGATATGCAAATGGTGTTTCAGGATCCGCTCTCGTCCCTCGATCCGCGTTTGCCGGTCTGGCGGATTATCACCGAGCCGGTGTGGGTGCAAAAACGCAGCGGCGAACGTGAACGTCGCCAGCTTGCTGAGGACCTGGCGCTGCAGGTAGGGATTCGTCCGGAGTACCTCGATCGGCTCCCCCATGCGTTTTCGGGCGGCCAGCGCCAGCGTATCGCCATCGCCCGTGCGCTCTCCTCCGATCCCGACGTCATCGTGCTGGATGAACCCACAAGCGCACTGGATATCTCCGTGCAGGCGCAGATCCTCAATCTGCTGATCAAGCTACAGCAGCAGCGCAATCTCACTTATGTGCTGATCTCGCATAACGTCTCGGTGGTCCGGCACATGAGCGACCGCGTGGCGGTGATGTATCTGGGGCAAATCGTTGAGCTGGGAAGCGCCGCGCAGGTTCTGGGGGATCCCCTGCACCCTTATACACGGCTGCTGCTGGACTCCGTCCCGAAAACCGGCGTGCCGCTGGATGAGGCGCTGGCGCTGCGTAAAACGGACCTTCCCGGTAACCGCCATCTGCCTGAAGGGTGTTATTTTCTCGACCGCTGCCCGATGGCAACGCAGGGATGTGAACGCCCTCAGCCGTTACAGCCCTCTAGTGAGGGCCGGAACGTGCGCTGCTGGCGAAATGCAGGTTAGATTTGCGCCATCCCGCCATCGACAAACAGTTCGACAGCGTTAATAAAGCTGGCCGCATCGGAGGCCAGAAACGCCACCGCTTTTCCGACTTCTCCTGGAGCCCCTAAGCGTCCCAGCGGAACCTGAGCGGCCAGTGCGTCATATAACCCCTGGCGCTGCGCTTCCGGTACCAGGTCACCCAGTCCCGGAGTTTTGACTGGACCAGGGCTGACGACGTTGACGCGAATGCCCCGCCCCTGCAAATCCAGTGCCCAGGAGCGGGCAAAGTTACGCACGGCGGCTTTACTTGCGCTGTACACGCTGAAGTTGGCGGTCCCTTTCACCGACACGGTCGATCCCGTAAGGATAATGGATGAACCGGTGACCAACAGCGGCAGCGCTTTTTGTACCGTAAACAGTACGCCCCGCACGTTGGTGCCGAAGATCCGGTCAAACTGCTCTTCGGTAATGGCCCCGAGCGGCAGCATGTCCCCGCCGCCTGCGTTAGCAAACAGGATATCCAGATGACCTGCTTCCTGCGCAATTTGGGCGTAGATCCGGTCGAGATCGGCAAGTGAAGAGACGTCTGCACGGATACCCACAGCAGCGGCACCGACGTTGGCCACGGCGGCATCCAGCTCAGCCTGGCGGCGACCGGTGATATAAACTTTGGCACCCTGTGCCGCCAGCTCCTGCGCGGTTGCCAGACCAATACCTGTGCTGCCGCCGGTTACCAGTGCAATTTTTCCTGCGAGTGTTGTGTTCATTTTATTTACCTTTAATGAGGGAGTTGGGTTGAACACACTTTATCGCTGGCGTTATTGGTGAAAAATGGGCAAAAATGAAAATGACTATTCACACAGAGAAATAATCCGGGGGATCGCATGGATCAATTACTGGCGATGCGGGCGTTTACGCGAGTCGTCGAATCCGGCAGCTTCACGCGTGCGGCAGATTCTCTGAACATGCCGATCGCCACCCTGAGTAAACTGGTCAAATCGCTGGAAAAGCATCTGGAAACGAGGCTGCTGCACCGGACGACCCGCCGCGTCGTGACGACGCAGGAGGGGACCGAATACTATGAAAAAGCCCTGCGGGTGCTGATTGATATTGAAGATATCGACACCTCGTTTCGTGCCTCATGTTGTACACCCAAAGGGCATTTGCGCATTGACGTCGGCGGCTCCACCGCCCGCGACGTGCTGATCCCCCTTCTGCCGGACTTTATGCAGCGGTATCCGGATATTCGCATCGATCTGGGCGTGGCTGACCGCCCGGTAGATTTGATAGGCGGAAACGTGGACTGCGTCATTCGCGGTGGCCCGCTCGATGATTCGACGCTGATTGCCCGACATATCGGAGAGGCGGAAAGGGTGACCTGTGCATCACCCGATTATTTGAAGCGTCACGGCATCCCGGCGTACCCGCAAGAGCTGCGCAATGGCCACAAGCTGGTGAGCTATCTCTCACCCGTGACCGGACGGGCGTTTCCTTTTCGTTTCAGAGAAAACGACGAGGCGCTGGAAATCAGCGTGCCGCACTATCTTGGGGTGAACGAAAGCAATGCGCACCTGGCGGCGGCGGTCGCGGGGCTGGGAATTATTCAGACGTTTGGCTACGCGGCCCGTTCCGCTTTGAGAACCGGATCGTTAGTTGAAATCCTTCATGAATGGCGTCCTGCGGATTATCCTTTTCACGTGGTTTATCCGCAGAACCGGCATCTGACGCATCGCCTGCGGGCATTTATTGCGTGGCTGGGTGACGTGTTCCCGACAGCATTGAAGGGCTAGCCGGGCGGGCGCCCGGCTTTTGACTTAGTTGAGCTTATAATCCAGCGTGATTTCCGCTTTCAATACCTGCGATACCGGACAGCCCGCTTTGGCCTTCTGGATGATGCCGTCGAATTTCTGCGGGTCAATACCCGGTACGGTGACCTTACTGGTAAGCGCAATTTTCGTAATCGCAAAACCACCGTCGGTTTTATCCAGTGAGACATCCGCCGTGGTGTCAATGGAATCCGCGGTGAAGCCCGCTTCACCAATCATCAGCGACAGCGCCATTGAGAAACAGGCGGCGTGTGCTGCGCCAATCAACTCTTCCGGGTTCGTGCCTTTAGCGCCTTCAAAACGGGTGTTAAAGCCGTAAGGCTGTTGATTCAGGACGCCACTTTCCGTTGAAACCGTCCCTTTTCCTGATTTGATGTCACCAGACCAGTGTGCCGAACCGTGCTTATGAATCGTCATTCTTGCTCTCCTTTTGGCATACAAAGGGTTAAGTATAGACTATGCCTCTGGCACTCCCCTGAACCCAGACAATTCCGTAACTTACCTCTGCCCTACCGACAACAAGGATAAACAAATGACACTCAAAATCAGGATGGTCCTCGCGGTAACAACGCTTGCTATGTCGCTGTCTCTGCTGGCGAAGACGCCGGAAAACTTTATTTATACCAGTTCAGGCGATCTTGACGCGGCGTTCCCTCTTATTGCGCGAAGCGACATTGGCGGTGTGCAGATCGTCTACAGCTGGCGCGCGCTGGAGAAAGAGAAGGACAGCTATGACTTCTCGCAGATTGAACAGGATTTGGCGCGCCTCAAGGCCGCCAATAAAAAACTCTTTATTCAAATTCAGGATCGTTTTTTCGAAAAAGATGCCCGCTATGTTCCTGACTATCTGATGAAGGATAAGCAATATGGCGGCGGCATTGCGCCGCAGTTTGATAACCCAGGGGAAGGTAAGCCGGTTGGTTCGGGCTGGGTAGCGCAACAGTGGGATCCCGCCGTGCGCCAGCGGTATCAGGCGCTACTGGCGGCCATTGCTAAGCAATTTGATGGCCGGGTGTATGGCGTGAATCTCCCCGAAACGGCGATAGATCTTGACGAGAAAAAACCACCGAAGGGATTTTCATGTGATAACTACTTTGCCGGTGAAATGGAAAACCTGGCCTATGCGCGAAAGGCATTCAGCCAATCCCGTGTCGTGCAGTATGTCAACTTCTGGCCGTGCGAGTGGAATAACGATCGCAATTACATGGGACGCCTGTTTGCCTTCGCCAGCGCCAATAACATCGGCCTTGGCGGCCCGGATATCGTTCCCAACCGCAAGGCGCACATGAAAAACGCTTACCCTTTCTTCAATCAATACAAAGATAAACTGGCACTCGTCGCCATGGCCGTTCAGGAGCCTACCCTGACCTACCGCAACCCGGCGACCGGTAAACCGTTCACCAGGAATGAGTTTGTGCAGTTTGCAGAGAATTATCTCGGCGCTGATATCATCTTCTGGAGCACGTCATCCCCCTGGCTGAATGCGAAATAGCTATCCGTCCTGCCGGGCGTCGTTTGACAGATGACGCGCAATTTCGTCAAGAAAAACGCGCAGTGCTGCGGGCTGATATTCCCGGGACTGATAAATACCGTGGATGGCTAAGGTTTTGGGTTTCAGCCCGCTCAGCAACGGGACCAGCGTACCCTGCTCAATCGCGGTGTGTGCTTCCTGCTCTGGCAGCATCGCAATGCCGCAGTGCTTCTCTGCCGCATCCATCAACAATGATGAGATGCTGGCGCTGAGGTTGCCGCTTACGGCGACGCTGACGTTTTCCCCTTCCGGCGTCATGAAGTGCCACGACTGGCCTGCGAAAAAGCTGTAGTGCAGACAGTTGTGCTGCGCCAAATCATCCGCATGTACTGGCGTGCCGTGGGCAGCGAGATACTGCGGCGATGCACAGAGTACGGAGCAGCACTCCCCCAGCCTGCGGGCAATCATTCCCGGTTCCGGGTTATCCGTGATACGAATCGCCACGTCAATCCGCTCTCCGACAAGGCTTACCGGATGGTTGTTCACGTCCAGCTCAATACGCAGTTGCGGAAACCGGGACAGCAGATCGGGCAGCACCGGAGCGATTATGTGCATAGCGGTAAAATGCGCGCAGGCCACCCGCAGCGTGCCTGAAGGCAAATCTTTTGCCGACTGATCTTCAATTTCTTGCGACAGCTGCGAAAGCGTGCGCGTTTTTTGCAGCACCTTTTCCCCTGCCGCCGTCAGCGTTAGCTTGCGCGTCGAGCGGTTTACCAGCCGCGTTCCCGCCCACTTTTCCATCTGTTCCAGATAGCGACTGACCATTGGGCGAGAAATACCCAGCGCGCGGGCTGCCGCGCTCAGGCTCCCCAGCTCGCATATTCGGTTATAGACCTGAGCAGCAATAACGCGATCCATATAAGACTCCATTTGCTCGATTTATGAAACAAAGCATGTCTTGTTTCAGGAATTCTGGCAAATGCGAATATCCGTACAATAGCGATATTCCTGAACAACAGAGACAACAGCATGAAACTCACTCACCTTGCCCTGCTTTCCACTCTTTTCACTCCGGCTGTGTTTGCCGCGCCGTTGACCATTGATACCTATAACCCGCAGGAAAAAGGCATTTTTGCGGTCTCCTCCACGCTGGTCTCTGGCCCGAAAGAGGCGGTGCTGTTTGACGCGCAGTTCAGCGTGAAAGATGGCGAAGCGCTGGTAGAAAAAATCCGCAAAAGCGGGAAAACGCTGAACAAAATTGTGATCACCTCCGGCGATCCGGATTTCTATTTTGGCCTTCAGCCGCTGGTGAAAGCCTTCCCGAATGCCAAAGTGGTGGCCACCCAGCATGTGGTTGACCATATCAAAGCCACCAAAGACGCCAAGCTCGCCTTCTGGGGTCCGCAGATGAAAGACGGCGCGCCAACGGAGCTGGTCGTCCCGCAGGTGCTCGCGTCCACCACGTTTATGGTTGACGGAGAAAAGATCGATATTGAGGAGCCAGACAGCTACGCGGCCTATGTGTGGATTCCGTCAGCGAAGACTATCCTCGGCGGCACCGGCGTCTCCTGGGGCATTCACGTCTGGACAGCGGATACCCAAACGTCGGATCGTCGTCAGCAGTGGCGGGAAACCCTGGATAATATGGCCGCGCACAAGCCAGAGCGCGTGATCCCGGGCCACTACCTCGGCACGCCGCCAGCCGGAACCGGCGCTATCGACTTTACCCGCACGTATCTGCAGCAGTTTGAACAGGCATTGGCTAAGCATAAGGATTCTGCTGGCGTGATTGCCGCGATGAAAAAACAGCAGCCGGACCTGGCCGAAGTCAGTTCTCTTGAGTTAAGCGCTAAGGTGAATACCGGCGAAATGAAGTGGTAGGTTAACATCTGCTCCTGCTATATTTCCGTGATAGCAGGAGCAACGCGCAAATATCCGCCCACTCTCCCATTAATTTCCCCTCCTTTTTAAAAGCACATAAAAGCATGCACTTATGACTTTTTTAATTCTAAGATGAATCTTACACACAGCGCCGTAAATATTTGCCATTCTGAATGTGAATTATATTTTTGCACGCCGTAACATTAAACAGACAACGACACGGAGGCAGCATGTTTACTTATTACCCGGCAAATACTACAGCAGCACAACCGGAACTCGTTAACGCCATTGCGCAGGGTCTTCACGCCGAGCACGGTGCTGTGACTGAAGATGACATTTTGATGGAACTGACCAAGTGGGTGGAAACCACCGACAATGCCATCCTCAGTGACATCTACCAGCAGACCATTAACTATGTCGTTAGCGGGCGAAACGCACCTTTGTAAAAACCTGCTAAGCTGGATCTGCAACCTAAGGGGTTACATTTCGTTTGCGTAAGCAAACTTGTCCTTAAAACTATCAACAGGATTGAGGAGTTAACATGAAATCGAACCGTCAGGCACGCCATATTCTGGGACTGAACTACAAGCTTTCAAATCAGCGCAAAGTGGTGATTGAAGGCGACCACGAAACGCAAGTCACTCACGCCACCGGCAGAAAACGCCACGCGGGCAAGTAAGTTCCAGACTGAGATCCAGAACACCATCGGCAAAACCGATGGTGTTTTTGTTTATGTGTTGCGGTAATTAATATTTAGCTCCTTTATAATACCGCCCGACCGCACCCCGTAGCACAGGCCAGAAAGATGACAAACAGCAGTGTCAGGGACGGATCTTCAAATAAAGAGTGAGTGACATGGACAACAAACTGAAAAAACATCGTTCCTTATATATCCCTTATGCCGGCCCGGTTTTACTCGAATTCCCCCTGCTCAACAAAGGCAGCGCCTTCAGCATGGAAGAGCGCAGCAGCTTTAACCTGCTTGGCCTGCTGCCGGAAGTGGTTGAAACCATTGAAGAGCAGGCAGAGCGCGCGTGGATCCAGTATCAGGGCTTCAAAACCGAGATCGACAAACACATCTACCTGCGCAACATCCAGGACACCAACGAAACCCTCTTCTATCGCCTGGTGCAAAACCATCTCGAAGAGATGATGCCGGTGATCTACACCCCAACGGTGGGTGCGGCGTGCGAACGCTTCTCTGAGATCTACCGTCGCTCACGCGGCGTCTTTATCTCTTATCAGAACCGTCACAACATGGACGACATTCTGCAGAACGTGCCGAACCACAATATTAAAGTGATTGTGGTGACGGACGGGGAACGTATTCTCGGCCTCGGCGACCAGGGCATTGGCGGGATGGGGATCCCAATCGGTAAACTCTCTCTCTACACCGCCTGCGGCGGCATCAGCCCGGCGTACACCCTGCCGGTGGTGCTGGATGTCGGCACCAACAACCAGCAACTGTTGAACGATCCGCTGTACATGGGCTGGCGTCATCCGCGCATTACCGACGACGAGTACTATCAGTTTGTCGACGATTTCATTCAGGCCGTGAAGCACCGCTGGCCGGACGTTCTGCTGCAGTTTGAAGACTTTGCGCAGAAAAACGCGATGCCGCTGCTGAACCGCTATCGCGATGAGATCTGCTCCTTTAACGACGACATCCAGGGCACCGCAGCGGTGACCGTGGGTACG
Organism: Enterobacter mori; assembly: GCF_025244905.1. Lineage (NCBI taxonomy): Bacteria > Pseudomonadati > Pseudomonadota > Gammaproteobacteria > Enterobacterales > Enterobacteriaceae > Enterobacter > Enterobacter mori. Next base: position 2,385,132 of record NZ_CP104285.1, read on the forward strand.
CTTATCGCCGCCAGCCGCGCAGCCGGCAGCCAGCTGAGCTACCAGAAAATCGTCTTCCTGGGCGCAGGCTCTGCGGGCTGCGGCATCGCCGAGCAGATTATCGCCCAGACGCAGCGCGAAGGCTTAAGCGAAGAGCTGGCCCGCTCCCGCGTCTTTATGGTGGACCGTTTCGGCCTGCTGACCGACGGTATGCCGAACCTGCTGCCGTTCCAGACCAAGCTGGTGCAGAAGCGCGAGAACCTGAAGAACTGGGACACCGACAACGAAGTGCTCTCCCTGCTGGACGTGGTGCGCAACGTGAAGCCGGATATTCTGATCGGCGTTTCCGGGCAAACCGGTCTCTTCACCGAAGAGATTATTCGCGAGATGCACAAGCACTGCGAGCGCCCTATCGTGATGCCGCTTTCTAACCCGACCTCCCGCGTGGAAGCGACGCCGCAGGACATCATCGCCTGGACCGAAGGTAACGCGCTGGTTGCCACCGGCAGCCCGTTCGATCCGGTGGTATGGAAGGATAAAACCTATCCGATCGCCCAGTGCAACAACTCCTATATCTTCCCGGGCATTGGTCTGGGCGTGATCGCCTCCGGCGCGTCCCGCATTACCGATGAGATGCTGATGTCAGCGAGCGAAACCCTTGCGGGCTATTCGCCGCTGGTCAACAACGGCGAAGGGCTGGTGCTGCCGGAACTGAAGGACATTCACAAGGTGTCGCGCGCTATCGCGTTTGCGGTGGGTAAAATGGCGCAGCAGCAGGGCGTGGCGGTGAAAACCTCTGCCGACGCGCTGCAGCAGGCTATCGATGATAACTTCTGGATGCCTGAATACCGCAGCTATCGCCGTACCTCGATTTAATTCTGCGCCCGAACCGTTCCCTCTCTCATTGGGGAGAGGGTTACGATGAGGGGCAACAGACCGCACCATCGAATACCCACTAGCCAAACCCCCTTTCCCCCGCTACACTCCTTTAATCCATTAACCCACTGAATATATAAGGAGGCCAATTATGCTGTATCGTGAAATTTTCAATGTTTCACATACATTTGGTGATCGCACCAGCTCAAGCGTTATCGGTATCGTGCTGCGATAACTTCTGCTTGAGCGAAGACACCAACCCCTGAAATTCCTTCTCTCGGGCTTACTGAGTTATCGTCAGCGATGTTTGACGAGGCATAAACATGCCTGTAACTCTTGGGTAAGCAACAATGAGCACTTTACTCACTGCACAATCTTTACGCGTTGATACGGCGTTTGGCACGCTCTTCGACTCTCTCTCCTTTACGCTGAAAAAAGGCGACCGCATCGGCCTGCTGGGCGACAACGGCTGCGGCAAAAGTACGCTTTTAAAGGTGCTGGACGGAACAAATATCCCAGCCGCCGGAACGGTAGCGCTGGCCGGGCACTGCCTGATGGCGCGCGTGGAGCAACATCTCCCGGACGCCATTTTCCCGCTGACCATGCTGGATGCCGTACTCGCGCAACTGCCTTTAGCTGAGCACGACAGCCTGCGCTGGAAAGCCGAAACGCTGCTGGCGAGCATGGGCTTCACGCCGCAGGATATGACGCTGCAATCCGCCACCCTGAGCGGCGGACAGCACACCCGCCTGCTGCTGGCGCGGGCGTTGATTCACGAGCCGGATCTGCTCCTGCTGGATGAACCCAGCAACCACCTGGATCTGCCGACCATGCTCTGGCTGGAACACTTTTTACAGAACTGGTCAGGCAGCTTCGTGCTGGTTTCGCACGACAGACAGCTGCTGGATGCCGTCACAAACGGCAGCTGGATCCTGCGTGATAAGACGCTGCACTACTTTGCCCTTCCCTGTACGGCCGCCCGTAAAGCGCTTGCAGCAAAAGACGAAAGCGATGCGCAGCGCCACAAGGCGGAGCAAAAGGAGATCGACCGCGTGACCGCCAGCGCCAAACGTCTGGCGACCTGGGGTAAGGTTTATGACAACGAAGACCTGGCCCGCAAAGCCAAGCAGATGGAAAAACAGGTCGAACGACTCAAAGAAAGCCAGACCGCGCTCACGGCGGGCAGTCCATGGACGCTAATCCTGCGCGGCGACGCGCTGCGGGCGGACCGTCTGCTGGAGATGGAAAACCTCAGCGTCCCGCCTGCGCCCGGGCTACCGCCGCTGTTTAACATCGAAACGGCGCGGCTGAAAAGCGGCGATCGCGTGGCAATTGTCGGTCGTAACGGCTGCGGTAAATCGTCGCTGATGAAGCTTATCTGGCGACATTTTGTGGATGAACCGAAGGACAGCGGGCTGAAAATCCATCCGCGCGTCTCGCCGGGCTACTACGACCAGACGCTGCATCAGCTGCCTGATGACGCCACGCTGCTCGACGCGCTGGAACCTTTCGCTCCCGACCCGCAAAACAGGAAGATGGCGCTCATCAGCGCCGGGTTCCCGTGGGCGAGACACGGGCAAAAAGTCAGCACGCTCAGCGGCGGCGAGCGCTCTCGCCTGCTGTTCGTCGGGCTGACGCTTGCCCGATATAGCCTGCTGATGCTGGATGAGCCCACCAACCATCTCGACATGGAAGGCAAAGAGGCACTGGCGGAAACGCTGCAACAGTTCGAAGGCGGCGTGCTGCTGGTTAGCCATGACCGTCAGTTAATTAGCCAAAGCTGTAACCGTTTCTGGCTGATTGAAGAGGGAATGCTGAGCGAGTGGCACGATGCAGAAGCGGTGTTTGAGCGCCTGCGTGAAAGCGCAGGGCTGGTGACATCCACCGCGGCAGTCATCGATACTGCAGCGATTCAATCCTCGCCGCATGACGACCTGCTCGAACGGCTGGTCGCGCTGGAAACGCTGCTGGAAGACGATCTGGCGCGTAAGCCGAAGCATCAAAAGCCGCAGCTGCAGGCACAATGGCGTAAAGAGATTGAGGAGATAGAAGCACTGCTGTAACGCTGCGCCCGGCGAGGATCTCTCGTCGGGCCAGTCGTTTCCCCCTGAATTATTAGAGGAACACCCTTTTCTTAATCTGAAAATGGATTAAATGATGACATTATGTTGCTGCAGCCTTGTATTACCAGGCTAATGTATTAATCCTTAAGGGGTACTACACCTGCTATGCAGATTCTTATCATGAACAAGGAGATACACATGAAGGCTGCTGTTGTTACTCAGGATCACCAGGTCAATGTCACTGAAAAAACGTTACGCCCGCTTAAGCACGGGGAAGCCCTGCTTAAGATGGAGTGCTGTGGCGTATGCCATACCGACCTCCACGTAAAGAACGGTGATTTCGGCGATAAAACCGGGGTGATCCTGGGCCATGAAGGGATTGGCATCGTGAAGGAAATCGGCCCAGGCGTGAAATCACTCAAAGTTGGCGATCGTGCCAGCGTGGCCTGGTTTTTTGAAGGCTGCGGCCACTGCGAATACTGTAATACCGGCAACGAAACCCTGTGCCGCGACGTGAAAAACGCCGGTTACTCCGTTGACGGCGGCATGGCGGAAGAGTGCATCGTTACCGCCGATTACGCCGTAAAAGTCCCGGACGGGCTGGAGTCTGCTGCAGCCAGCAGCATCACCTGCGCTGGCGTCACGACGTACAAAGCGGTGAAAGTCTCTGATATCAAACCGGGCCAGTGGATTGCGATTTATGGTCTGGGCGGTCTGGGCAACCTCGCGCTGCAATACGCAAAAAACGTCTTTAACGCCAAAGTTATCGCGCTTGACGTCAATGACGAACAGCTGAAGCTGGCGGCCAGCATGGGTGCAGATTTAACCATCAACTCCCGCAGCGAAGATGCCGCGAAAATTGTGCAGGAAAAAACCGGCGGCGCACACGCCGCGGTGGTGACCGCCGTAGCGAAAGCGGCATTCAACTCAGCGGTTGATGCCGTGCGTGCCGGTGGCCGCGTGGTCGCGGTTGGCCTGCCGCCGGAAGCGATGAGCCTCGACATTCCGCGTCTGGTGCTGGACGGTATACAGGTGGTGGGTTCGCTGGTTGGCACCCGTCAGGATCTGCAGGAAGCCTTCCAGTTCGCCGCTGAAGGTAAGGTTGTGCCGAAAGTGACGATGCGTCCGCTTGAGGACATCAACGCCATCTTTAAAGAGATGGAACAGGGCCAGATCCGCGGTCGTATGGTTATAGATTTACGTTCATAAGTCCCGAAAGCCGGGTGTGGTTTGGCCTCACCCGGCCGAAATTATCCTCTTACAGTTTATGTTGCTGAAGCGAAATCAGTTTCCAGGGTTTTAAATATTCATGTTCCTGAAGTCTTGGTGCTGAACCTGTTTTATCGAGAACCTCCGTTTCTTGTGAATAAGGAAGCACTACAGCGACCTGAAAATCAAAGGTTGTAAGATATTCTAGTAATTTACGGAAGTTGTTCTTATCATAATTATAAATCATGCCATCAACGATGAAAAAAGTCAGCCGCTGCTTGCTGATTGCCTTTGCTTTCTTAAGCATTAACCCCAGAATTAGACGACTAGACTCGCTTTTTGATAAGTTTTTATAATTAACATATTCACTGTTCACTCCATCACGCTTAAAATATATCCCAATATAATCTGTACCATCTGGCTTTTTCAGCTTGATATCTGTATCAATTTCCTCATCATAATCCCATACCACATCCAATTTAATTGTTCCGGACAAAAGATCGTATGGTCCAGGATTGATTAATGCATAAAGCGTTGATTTATCGATACCAAGAAAGCGCATAAAGAAATCGACATCATCTTCATGTTCCTGATGATACTGGTATCTCTCAGACAGATAAATAACCTCAAGATCGCCGGGAGGAAGCAAACACGGCGTATCATTCTCGATGCGCTTTATAAGTTCATTATCGACAATCAATTCGACGTCTTTAGAAAAGGAATCGACCGTACTGTATGTAATGCGGGCATGCATCTGACTGGTTGAAAAACGCTCTAATGCAAGTGAGTTGCTAATGGCCCCGGCGGCTTCTAATAGTGCACTTTTGCCACTGACATTCCCACTATAAATCAATGAAAAACGAGACAGCTTAATTGAAGGCAGCGTCGCGTGGTGGGAAAATCTTAAATATTCTATTTTATCCACCCATCCTAGCGGAGAAGGGACGTCATCCAGTAATTTTTTTGTTCTTGCCTCAGCCAGGGCCTTCCATGAAAATAATGTTTCAGCGGGATAATCATTACCCTGATTTTTGTCAATCAGGCTTGCATGTTTATCGCAACACCATATCCCGTTTTCTGCGCTTTCTATAAAATCATTACTCTTACCACCTCTACCCCGCGGCCCATTTAGCGCAGCACTATATATATGGCATGCCACGCCGGTGTTAATGGATTCGTCACTTCCAGATGGCCCCATCGTTGGGTTTTTACAACGAGGAACTGAACATTTGTTATTGGCTCGTTTAATAATGATATTTCTGACCGCCGCGGAGAAATTAATTCTCGATGTCGACATTTTATATTCCCTATAAAAAACAAAAGCAATAGTCGCAAACCAAACTTTAGCGTTTTTTATTTGCGTTATCCAGCAATCCTTATCTCAATTCCTTTGTTCCCTTGTTTTCCCCCGCGCCCGATGATGAATCCGACGCTAACAAGAAGATAACAAAGGAATTCACCATGCAAACCCCATTTCGTCTGCCGCTGCTGACGGCGCTGATTCTGGCGACAGCCGCAGCCTGGGCAGCAGATGCGCCCGTCAAAGGCGGCACGCTGATTTATCTGGAGCAACAGGCGCACACCAACCTCTATCCGCCCGCTGGCGGCTTTTACCCGAACGGCGGCATTCTGAATCAAATTACCGACAAGCTGACGTGGCAGAACCCAAAAACCCTGCAGGTTGAACCCTGGGTGGCAGAAAGCTGGACCACCAACGCCGATAAAACCGAATATACCTTTAAACTTCGCCCCGGCATCACCTTCTCCGACGGCACGCCGCTGGACGCCAACGCCGTGGCGAAAAATTTTGATACCTACGGTTTAGGCAATAAGGCGCAGCGCCTGCCGGTATCAGAAGTGATCAATAACTACGATCGTAGCGAAGTCATCGACCCGCTGACCGTGAAGTTCTACTTCAAAAAACCGTCGCCGGGGTTCCTGCAGGGCACCGCCACCATTGGCTCGGGTCTGGTCTCACTCAGCACATTGAAGCGCAACTTCGAAGAACTGGGGGATGCCCGTCATATCATTGGCTCCGGCCCGTTTGTGGTGAAGGACGAGAAGCTGGGTCGTGAAGTGACGCTCGAAGCGCGCAAAGACTATCAGTGGGGTCCCAAAAATCTGGCGCAACAAGGGCCAGCCAATCTCGATGGTATCAAGTTTATCGTGACCCAGGAGGATAGCGTGCGCGTCGGCGCCCTGCTGGCCGGTCAGGCCGACTTTATTCGCCAGGTGCAGGCGTATGACGAAAAGCAGGCGACCGATCAGGGCTATAAAATCTACGCAGCGCCTACGCGCGGGGTGAATGACAGCATCAGCTTCCGCCCGGATAACCCGCTGGTCTCTGATATCCGCGTGCGCCAGGCGCTGCTGCATGCCACCAATGCCAAACAGGTGGTCGAGACCCTTTTCTCGCCTAACTATCCACAGGCCAAATCGGTCATTGCCGATTCCGCCGCAGGCTTTGTCGATCTCAGCGATAAATTGACCTTTGACCCGGCTAAAGCCAACCGGCTGCTGGACGACGCGGGCTGGAAAGCGGGAAGCGACGGGATCCGCGCCAAAGACGGCCAACGTCTGGCACTGACGGTGTATGAATCTCTGCCGCAGCCGCAAAACAAAGAGGTGCTGCAGCTGGTTGCCCAGCAGTGGCGACAGGTGGGCGTGGCGCTGAGCGTCAAAGCCGGTGACGCAGGCAGCCGCACGCTGGATAACCTCGACCCGCTGAAAACCCCGTTAACCGTCTCCGAAGTGGGCCGCGCCGATCCGGACGTGGTGAAAAGCATGTTCTACCCCGCTAACCGCGACGCGCTGCTGCAAAAAGGCGGCTCCAGCGACAAGGTCAAAAACTTCCGCGACGACAAGCTGAATGAGCTGCTGGTGAACATTTCCGCTGAAGTCGATCCGCAAAAACGCCTGCAGCTGACGGGAGACGCCCAGCGCTATCTGCTGGATAACGCCTACGTCATTCCGATTTTCGAAGAGCCGCAGGTCTTTGCCGGTGCGCCGTGGTTAAAAGGTGTGAATTTTGAAGCAGTTGGCCGCCCGTCGTTTTACGGCGCGTGGATTGAGAAACACTGAGGAGCTGACGATGCGCCACGCACTTCTTCACCGTCCTGGGCACGGCCTGCTGGTATTGTGGGCTGCCTTTACCCTCTCGTTCGTGTTGCTCCAGGTGCTGCCGGGTGACGCGGTGCTGATTAAATTTCAGAACCCGGATCTGGGGCTAAGCCCGGCGCAAATCGAGGAAATGCGCGTGGCGTACGGCGCGGACAGCCCGCTATGGCAGCAATATTTTCATACGCTGCTTGCGATGCTGCACGGTGATTTCGGCTACTCCTTGCAGGCTGGCGTACCGGTTAGCGAGTTGATTGCCAGCAACCTGCCAGACACCCTGAGCCTCGCCCTGCCTGCGTTTGCCCTGGCGGTCCTGCTGGCGTTTGCCCTGGCCTTTGCGTCCCGCCTGCCGGGTCTGCGCTGGCTGAGTAATACCCTTCAGTCTTTACCCGTGCTGTTTATTTCGCTGCCCACCTTCTGGCTGGGCATTGCCCTGATTCAGCTTTTCTCTTTTCAATTGCGGCTGATCCCGGTGATTAATCCAACGCCGCTTCAGGGGCTGATCCTGCCGATCGTCACCGTCGCGATCCCGATCTCCGCCCCGCTGGCGCAAATTCTGATGCGCAGTCTGGACCAGGTGGCGACGCAGCCGTTTGTCGCCGTTGCCCGGGCCAAAGGGCTGAGTGAAACCGCCGTCCTGTGGCGTCACGTCACTGGCAACGCCCTGCTGCCGGTCCTGAACATTGCCGGGCTGCTGCTGGGCGAACTGATTGCCGGGGCGCTGATCACCGAAACCGTTTTTGGCCGCAGCGGGCTTGGACAACTGACCCAGCAGGCGGTGAATAACCAGGATATCGCCGTGCTTCAGGCGGTGGTGATGATTTCTGCGCTCGGTTTTGTGCTGATTAACCTGCTGGTGGATCTTCTGATGCCGTTATTCGATCCACGTCTGCAAACCGTTACCGGAGGTGCATCATGAGTCTGGTCGATTACGCTGCCGCCGCGCGAAAACGCGTTCCAGCGTGGAAGGGTATGGAATGGCAACCGGGACTGTGGTTGGCCTGGGCGGTCATTATCGCCGCCGCGCTCGCCGCCGTTGCGCCGGGTCTGTTTACTCACTACAGCCCGATTGAAGGGATTGCCGGTGCACAGCGTCTGGCTCCGCAGGCCGATCACTGGCTCGGAACCGATCAGCTTGGCCGCGACGTGTACGCCCGCATTGTTTACGGCGCGTCGCACTCGCTGAGCGCCGCGCTGGCCGCCGTCACCATGGGGCTGTTGGTCGGTACCGGGCTGGGCGTGGTGGCCGGGGCGTTCGCCGGGCGCGTCGAGTCTCTGCTGATGCGTTTTGTTGATGTATTGCTGTCGATTCCGTCCCTGCTGCTTTCCCTGACCGTGATCATTCTGCTCGGTTTTGGCACCGTCAACGCCGCCATCGCCGTAGGCGTCGCCTCGATTGCCAGCTTTGCCCGCCTCGCGCGCGGTGAAGTCGTGCGCATCCGGCATACCGATTACGTCGAAGCGGCGTACGGCAGCGGCGGAACGTTCTTCGCCGTGCTGTGGCGACACATTTTGCCCAACTCGTTAACCGCCGTTCTGGCGTTCGCCACGCTGCAGTTTGGTCAGGCTATCCTGGCGCTGTCCACGCTGAGCTTCCTCGGTTATGGCACTCCGCCCCCCGTTCCGGAATGGGGCTTACTGATTGCCGAAGGCCGTAACTATCTCTCTACCGCCTGGTGGTTAACGACCTTCCCCGGCGTGGTCGTCATCGCCGTCGTGCTGGCCACCAACCGTATCAGCCAGCAGTTTAGCGGAGGCCTGAAATGACCGTTCTCTCAGTGGAAAATTTGACGATTAGCTACCGCACCGCCCGTCAGTGGCAAGAAGTGGTGCATAACGTCAGCTTTACCCTCCAGCGGGGGGAAATGCTGGCGTTTGTGGGCGAGTCAGGTTCTGGAAAAACGAGCACCGCACAGGCGATCATGGGTTTGCTGGCCGACAACGCCCGGCGTGATGCGGGCAAAATCATCCTCAACGGCGAGGAGATAAGCCAATGGTCAGCTAAACGTCTCGATACCCTTCGTGGCGCGCGGATTAGCCTCGTCCCGCAGGATCCGGGTAATTCACTCAACCCGGTGAAAACCATCGGTGCGCAGGTTGGTGAAATAATTGAACTACACCAAAAAGTGACCCACGCACAGCGTGATGAACAGGTACTCGCCCTGCTGACTAAAGTGGGGTTGAGCCACCCCGAAAAGCGCATGAAACAGTATCCCCATCAACTCTCCGGCGGCATGAAACAGCGCGTGTTGATTGCCATCGCCATTGCCCTGCGACCGGACGTGATCGTTGCCGACGAGCCGACCAGCGCGCTGGATGTGACGGTGCAAAAGCGCATTCTGGATCTGCTGGACGCCCTTCGCCGGGAGTCTGGTACCGCCGTACTGTTTGTGACACATGACCTGGCGCTGGCCGCACAGCGCGCCGACAGGCTGCTGGTGTTCCGCCACGGTGAAGTGCAGGAGCACGGCGCGACCCATGATATCGTACGCGCCCCGCAGCATGCCTATACCCGCCAGCTGTTAAGCGATTTACACGGCCAGCGTCTGACTATCGCTCCGGTTTCGGGACGTCCGCTCGCCTCGCCTGCCATTCGCGCGCTGTCCATCAGCAAGCAGTTCTCGTTGGGTAAAGGGCATCAGCTTCAGGCGCTGGACGACGTCAGTTTTGACGTGACGCGCGGCAGTACACATGCCTTAGTCGGCGAATCGGGATCGGGCAAAACCACCCTTGCCCGCATTTTGCTCGGGTTTGAGCAGGCGGACAGCGGGCGGGTGATTATCGATGATATTGATGCCACCACGCTCAGCCGGGAGGCACGTCGACAACTGCGTCAGAAGATCCAGTTCGTCTACCAGAACCCGTTTGCCTCGCTCGACCCGCATCAGACGCTGTTTGAGATTATTGAAGAGCCATTGAAAAATTTCGCCCGTCTCAGTAAAGCGGAGCGTAAGGTCCGCGTGGAGACGGTTGCGCAGCGGGTGGCTCTGCCGCTCGACGTGCTGGGGCGTAAGGCGCGGGAACTCTCTGGCGGGCAGCGCCAGCGCGTGGCCATTGCCCGGGCGCTGATCCTGGAGCCGACCCTTATCGTTCTGGATGAAGCCACCTCCGCGCTGGACGTTACCGTGCAGGCGCAAATTCTGGCGCTTCTCCAGCAGCTGCAGCAACAGCTTGGGCTGACCTATCTCTTTATCACACACGATCTGGCAACGGTTCGCCGCATAGCCCACACCGTCACCGTGCTGCAAGGCGGTAAAGTCATCGAGCATGGCGCCGTTGAGACGTTGTTCAGCGCCCCGCAGAACGACTATACCCGCGAGCTGATCGACGCTATTCCCCATTTTTCACCCGTTACGGAGGAGTTCGCATGACGCGAAAACGCCTGGGCTTTTTCACTCGCCTGCTTGACGACGCCACGCCAAAGGAGCGCTATCGACTGGCAACCGAACAGATCCGCCACGCCGAGCGCCACGGTTTTGACAGCGCCTGGATTGCACAGCATCACTTTCATGAAAACGAAGGCGGGCTGCCCTCGCCGCTGCTGTTTTTGGCACACGTTGCCGCGCATACCGAAACCATCCGCCTGGGTACGGCCATCATTACCCTGCCGATGGAAAACCCGCTCCGCGTAGCGGAAGATGCCGCCGTGCTCGATTTACTCGCCAATGGACGTCTTGAAGTCGGTTTTGGTTCCGGCGGCACGCCAACCTCTTTTCTGCCGTTTGGCCTGACGTTTGAAGAACGCGGCGCGGTCTTCGCTGACCATTTGCACGCGATCCAAAGCGCCTGGCGCGGGGATTCGCTTACCCATCCGGATAACCACCTTTATCCGCCTGCGCCACAGCTGGCCGACCGTATCTGGATTGCCACGTTCTCCGTCGACGGTGCCGTGCGCGCCGCGCGGGCCGGTCATGGGCTGATGCTGTCTCGTACCCAGCCTCGCCCCGTTGAACAGTTAGATTTAACGCTCGACCAAATCCAAAACCCGATCGTTGACGCCTATCTTGACGCGCTACCCACCGGTATCGCGCCACGCATCCTGGCCTCACGTACGGCGTTCGTCGCCGACAGCGATGACTATGCGCTGAAGGTGGCGACACCGGGCTTAATCCGACAGGCGCAACAACATCGCGCGGCGGGACATAGGGTAACAGGTGACACTGTCACGGATTATCGCAGGCAGTTCGATGCGCATATCGGGTCGCCGGAAACGGTACTGAACTCGCTTAAAGCGGACACCGTCCTGGCGCGCGCCACGGATATCTCATTCCAGGTGCATTCGGTAGAACCTTCTCACCGGGACACCCTGCGATCGATTGAATTGATTGCAGAACACATCGCCCCCCACATTGTTTGAGGAGACACGTATGGCTTTAAGTCAGGATATTCTCGCCGAACTGGCGGAAATCGTGCCCGGTTCGCCGCTGGCAGAGGCGCGGGCCACGCGTGACGCAGCCACGCGTCACGCTCAGGGCAGTTATGAGATTTTATTCAGCCAGCAGGATGCGACATTTGCGCTGGATGAACGCTTTGCCGTGGCGGCGAAGGTCGCAAAATGGCACAACGCAGAGGCGCTGGCGGCGCACTATGCCGGATTTGGGCTGGCCGATCCGACCTCCGGGCGCCTGACCGCTGCGCTGAACTTTGCCCGTCTGCTCACCTTCTCACCTGTCGACGCCACACCCGGCGCATTGCAGGCGCTTGTAAAGGCGGGATGGAGCAAAGACGGCATTGTCACTCTTGCTCAGCTGATCGCTTTCGTCAGCTTCCAGAGCCGACTCATTGCCGGGCTGCGTTTACTGAATGATAAACCCATCGCGGCCAGCGATGCGCCCGTCGTAGCGGGGGCATGGCACACCAACGCCGTCACGGCCACGGGTAAAGCGGCTCCCGTCGCGTTCACCCGGCAGGAACTGGGCTGGGAGCCATGGATTGCCGCTAAGCCTCTGGCAGAATTTAACGATGATGAAGTGGCTATTCTCGCCAAATTTGGCCATACCGAATCTGACTATTTCCGCCTGCTGGGGCGCAACCTGCCGGTTCTTGAACAGCGCACGTTAACGGATAAAGGGATTTTTTACACGCCGGGAGGATTACCGCGTGCTGAACGCGAGCTGGCCGCGACGGTAGCCAGTAAAATCAACGGCTGCATTTACTGCGCATCTGTCCATGCGCGCAAAGCGAGCCAGCTTTCAAAGGATGACGGCGCGGTGGAAACGCTTCTGGCCGTCAGGCCGGGACACTCCCTGAGCGAGGGGCAGTCTGCGCGCTGGCAGGCGGAAATTAATTATGCGGCGGCGCTGTCGGTCACGCCACCGGCCACCACGCCGGGCCATCTGGCTGAGCTGGAAAAACAGAAACTGGATACGCTTGAACAGCTCGACCTGCTTCAATCTGCCGCGTTCTTTGCCTGGGCCAACCGTCTGATGTTGACCCTGGGCGAGCCCTGGCTTCCCTGAGAAAATCAGGCCAGCGCGCGCGCGTTGGCCTGACGCTTTTTGGCGCGCAGATGGCCATACATCAACAGTGAGGTCATCGCCGCGAAGGACAACAACGCCGCAGGAAGCGTGACATAGCTCCAGCTAAAGCCGAGCGTAATCATCATGCCCCCAAAGTATGCCCCTACAGCGCTACCCAGATTAAAGGCCATCTGTCCGCCCGCCGCCCCCAGCATTTCACCCCCTTTCGCATTCTGAAGCAGAAGAATTTGCAGCGGTGCGGAAAGTGCGAACAGGCCTGCACAACAGACAAAGCCCATCAACAGCGAGGCCGTTTTCAGTTCTCCAAAGGCGAAAAGCAGCAACAGTGAGGCGACAATCACCATGTCAGTGGTAGCCGCAATGCGCAGCGGGCTAAACCGCCCCGAGAGTTTACCGCTCAGCAAATTGCCCAACACCATGCCGAACCCCATCAGCATCATAATGACGGTCATCATGCCTTCGGAGAAACCCGATACATTGACCATAAACGGCTTTACGAAGCTGAACCAGGCGAAGACACCGGCGTTGCCAAACATGGTGGCGGCGAAAATAAGCCAGGGCTCTGGTTTCTTCAGGAAATGGAACTGCGCGGTCAATTTGATCTCTGATTTATCGTGCAGTGTTGGTACCCACAGCAACACGGAGAGGATCACCAGCGCATCAAAGGCAGCAATCAGGAAAAAGGTGTAGCGCCAGCTGTATTCATGCCCAAGCCACGTCCCGAGCGGTACGCCAACAAGATTAGCAACGGTCATTCCAGCGATCATTCCGGCCACCGCGACCGTGACTTTTCCCGGCGGCGCAATTTTGGAGAGAATTATCGCCCCTACGCCGAAAATCGCGCCGTGAGGGAATCCGGAAATTAATCGGCCTGTCGCCAGCCCGACGTAAGAATGTGAAATGCTGAATATGGCATTCCCAATGACGCATAACGCCACTAAGAACGATAATGTTGATTTCAGAGAGAACCGGCTGGAAAACAGCGCCACAATCGGTGCGCCGATCACCACGCCGAAGGCGTAAAAGGAGATCATGTTCCCGGCAGAGGGAATCGAAATCCCGGTGTCCTTCGCCAGTTCCGTCAACACGCCCATCACGCCGAATTCGGCCATTCCCAGACCAAACGTACCAAGCGCCAGCGAAAAAATTGTTTTTTTCATACCACGACCACGGGTTAACTATTCGCGACGGGCATTATCAAACAATCTGGTATGGTGAGCCAGTTCAAATCAGGTGGCTGACAGGTTAATCCATTAATTCAGGTGAATTACACTTCATAGTGCGGCCTCGCTTTTTCGCCGCGCCGGACAACCTGAGGATGACAATCATGGGAAGTAAAAAGAAAAGCAGTGTCGCTGTTGATGTCGAAACGAATGCACCGCTGAAGACCAAAGAGTATGAACAAGAGCTTCGTCGCCTCCACGTTGAACTGGTTAAACTCCAGCAGTGGGTTGTCGCCAAAGGATTAAAAGTCTGTATTGTGTTTGAAGGACGCGACGGCGCCGGTAAAGGCGGCACCATCAAAGCGATCACCGAGCGCGTCAGCCCGCGCGTCTTCCGCGTTGTCGCGTTGCCCGCCCCCACCGATAAAGAGAAAAGCCAGCTCTACTTCCAGCGTTACGTGCCGCATCTGCCCTCTGCCGGTGAAATCGTCATCTTCGACCGCAGCTGGTATAACCGCGCGGGCGTCGAGCGCGTGATGGGGTTCTGTACCGAGGAGCAGGTGGAGAAATTTTTGGACGGCACGCCGGTCATGGAAAAAGCGATGGTGGATGCCGGTATTATCCTGCTGAAGTACTGGCTGGAAGTCACCCCCAAAGAACAGGAGCGCCGCCTTCGCGACCGCATTAACGATGGTCGTAAAACCTGGAAGCTGTCCCCGATGGACATTAAATCTTTCAACCTTTGGGACGAATACACGCTCGCGCGCGACGCGATGTTTAAAGCCACCGACACCGCCTGGGCACCGTGGTTTGTGGCACGTTCAGAAGATAAAAAACGCGTGCGGCTAAATATTATTTCGCACCTGCTTTCACAAATCCCGTATAAAGAAATACACGTAGAGAAGGTGGATTTACCGAAGCGCAAAATCGGCAAAGTCAAACCCACAAAATACCCGTTCCGCTATGTGGAAGAGCGGTTCTGATACAGCAGGGTAGGCCCGCGCAAGCGCAGCGCCGCCGGGCAAGGCCGACGGCGCAGGTCTTACTTCATCCCTTCCGTACTTTCCTTTTTCGCTTCCAGCCTTTCCACATCACGATACCAGCGCGGATGGTGTTTCTGCGCCCAGCGGCGGCTCACCTTCCCTTCAATCATCCCTTTAATCGACCCTTTCACCCAGAACGCCATATACATATGGATCAGGATGGCGTGGATCAGAATGATGGCAGACGTGGCGTGGATGAGCAGCGCATAGCGAATCACCTGAATCGGGAAATACTGCGCAAAATACGGACGCCAGATAATCACCCCGGTCACCAGCAGCACAAAAATCATGCTCATGATGGTCCAGAACATCATCTTCTGTCCGGCGTTGTATTTCCCCACCTTCGCGACTTTATGCTCGTTGCCCTTCAGGACTTCAACGATCCCTTTCACCCACGGGATGTCCTGCTTGTCCGGAATGTTGTGATGGACAAAGCGCACGAACATAAACATCAGCACCACGAAAATCAGCACGCCGAAGAACGGATGCAGAATGCGCCCCATCTGCGGCGTACCGAAGGTTTCGGTCAGCCACTGCAGCGTCGGGAAGAAGAACGAAATGCCCGATACCGCCACCAGGAAGAAGCAGATCACCACCGTCCAGTGACAGGCGCGGTCGATAAACTTCGTGCGCACAATCATTTTCGACTTACTCATGGTGTTCCTCCTCGTCGTCGTCATCCACCTCTTTGTTTGGCCCGATCCCGATGTAGTGATAAATCAGCCCCGCGAAGGTGGCGATAAAGCCCGCCGCAGAGAGCGGCTTCAGCGCGCCTTTCCACAGGCTGATCGAGGTATCGATCGCCGGTTCCTTCGGCAGATTGTGGTAAAGCTCCGGCTGGTCGTTATGGTGCAGCACGTACATCACGTGCGTACCGCCCACGCCCTGCGGGTTATAAACGCCCGCATTCTCGTAGCCGCGCGCTTTCAGCTTGTCCACTCGCTCCTGCGCCACATCCAGCATCTCTTTCTTGGTGCCAAAGTGGATAGCCCCGGTGGGACAGGTCTTGACGCAGGCTGGCTCCTGCCCAACGCTGACGCGGTCCACGCACAGGGTGCATTTGTATACCCGGTTATCCTCTTTATTGAGGCGCGGGATATTAAACGGACAGCCCGCAATGCAGTACCCGCAGCCGATGCAGTTGTCCTGCTGGAAGTCGACGATCCCGTTGGCGTACTGAATAATCGCACCGGCAGACGGGCACGCCTTCAGGCAGCCCGGATCTTCACAGTGCATACAGCCGTCTTTGCGGATCAGCCACTCCAGCCTGCCGTTCTGGTCGGTTTCGCTAAAGCGCATCACCGTCCAGGATTTGGCGCTCAGATCGGCCGGATTGTCGTAGACCCCAACGCAGTGCCCGACCTCATCGCGGATATCGTTCCACTCCGAGCAGGCCACCTGGCAGGCTTTACAGCCCACGCAGGAGGAGACATCGATAAGCTTGGCGACTTCTGCCTTGTAGTCCCGCGCGCGAGGCGCGGGCGTTATCGGGTTTGTCGCGGAGCGTTTGATAATGTCTTGTGTTTCCATCGCCATTGAATCGCTCCTTACGCTTTCTCGATGTTGACCAGAAACGCCTTGTACTCCGGCGTTTGCGAGTTGGAATCGCCGACGTTTGGCGTCAGGGTATTGGCGATGTAGCCTTTCTGCGCCACGCCCTCAAAGCCCCAGTGCAGCGGGATACCGACGGTTTCTACCTGCTGACCATGCACGTTCAGGCTTTGAAGACGACGGGTCACCACCGCCACCGCGCGAATAAAGCCGCGCTTGCTGCTCACCTTCACGCGGTCGCCGTTGGCAATACCTTTCGCCTTCGCCAGCGTTTCGCTGATCTCTACAAACTGCTCCGGCTGCGCGATGGCGTTAAGCCGCGCGTGCTTGGTCCAGGTGTGGAAATGCTCGGTCAGACGGTAGGTCGTCCCCACGTACGGGAATTTGTCCTTTTTGCCCAGGCGCAGCACGTCCTCTTCGTAGATACGCACCACCGGACTGGAGACCACGTTCGGGTGCAGCGGGTTGGTGCCTAGCGGCGTTTCCATCGGCTCGTAGTGTTCCGGGAACGGCCCTTCCGCCAGCTTGTCGAGGGCGAACAGGCGTCCCAGCCCTTCCGGCTGCATGATGAACGGCCCGGTGTTGCTGCCCGGTGCGGCGGTGTTGTAGTCCGGAATGTCGTTCCCGGTCCACTTCGCCCCGTTCCACTGGATCAGCATGCGCTTCGGATCCCACGGCTTGCCGTTTACGTCTGCAGACGCGCGGTTGTACAGCACGCGACGGTTAAGCGGCCACGCCCATGCCCAGCCCAGCGTATTGCCCAGCCCGGACGGGTCGGCGTTATCGCGGTTGGCCATCTGGTTACCCTGCTCCGTCCAGCTACCGGCATAGATCCAGCAGGACGACGCCGTCGTGCCGTCATCACGCAGCAGCGCGAAGCTGTTCAGCAACTGGCCTTTCTTCGCCACCAGGTTGCCGCTGGCATCATAGAGATCCGCCAGCGCCACGCCGTTGTTCTCTTTCGCAACCTCTTCAGACTCAGGATGGTCCGGCTGCTTGTAGCCCCAGCCCATTTTCAGCAGCGGCTCAACGCCCTTGCCGCCTTCGGTGCGGTACATCTCGCGCAGGCGATGGTAAATTCCGGCGAGGATCTCGCCGTCGTTACGCGCTTCGCCCGGCGCATCCTGACCTTTCCAGTGCCACTGCAGCCAGCGGCCGGAGTTGGCAATGGAGCCGTCCTCTTCCGCAAAGCAGGTGGACGGCAGGCGGAACACTTCGGTCTGAATCGACGCCGGATCGACATCGTTTGATTCACCGTGGTTCTGCCAGAAGGTGGAGGTCTCGGTCACCAGCGGATCGATAACGACCATGTACTTCAGCTTGCTCAGGCTGCGAACGACTTTATTTTTGTCCGGGAATGACGCCACCGGGTTAAAGCCCTGGCAGATATATCCCGTGACGTTGCCCTTATCCATCATGTTGAAATACTTGATGACGTCGTACGCCTGGTCCCATTTCGGCAGCCACTCAAAGCCCCAGTCGTTCTCTTTCTGCGCCGCATCGCCGTAGAAGGATTTCATCAGGCTGACGTAGAACTTCGGATAGTTACTCCAGTAGTTCACCTGATCCGGCAGCGTCGCTTTTGGCGTATTCGCCGCCAGGTAGGTTTGCAGATCGGTCTGCTTCTCGGACGGCAGCGTCAGGTAGCCCGGCAGGCTGGTCGACAGCAGGCCAAGGTCGGTGAGCCCCTGAATATTAGAGTGACCGCGCAGCGCGTTCACGCCGCCGCCCGCCATGCCCATATTGCCGAGCAGCAGTTGGATCATCGCCATGGTGCGGATGTTCTGCGCGCCAACGGTATGCTGCGTCCAGCCCAGCGCGTACAGGAACGTGGTCGTTCTGTTTGCAGCACTGGTCGAAGCCAGCACTTCACACACTTTCAGGAAATCTGCTTTTGGCGTTCCGCAGATATTCTCCACGACGTCAGGCGTATAGCGGGATACATGCTCTTTCAGAAGATTCCACACGCAGCGCGGGTGCGTCAGCGTTTCGTCACGCATCGCGTAGCCGTTTTCATCGAACTGGTAGTTCCAGGACGATTTATCGTACTGGCGTTTTTCGGCGTCATAGCCGCTAAACAGCCCGTCATCGAAGGCAAAATCATCCCGCACCAGCAGGTTCGCGTTGGTGTAGTGCTTAACGTATTCCGCGTTAATTTTGTTGTTTTCGATCAGATACAACAACACGCCGGAGAGGAACGTGATGTCCGTACCGGAGCGGATTGGCGCATAGATATCGGCCACCGATGCCGTACGCGTAAAGCGCGGATCGACGACGATCAGCGTCGCATCGTTGTTATTTTTCGCTTCCATCGCCCAGCGGAAGCCGACAGGGTGTGCTTCAGCGGCGTTACCGCCCATCACCACCACGACGTTTGCGTTTTTGATATCAACCCAGTGGTTGGTCATCGCACCGCGACCAAATGTTGGAGCAAGACTTGCTACCGTTGGTCCGTGTCAGACGCGCGCCTGGTTGTCTACCGCCAGCATGCCGAGAGAACGCACAAATTTTTGCGTCAGCATGCCGGTTTCATTACTTGCCGCAGATGCGCACAGCATCCCGGTGGAAAGCCAGCGGTTAACCGTTACGCCCTGCTCGTTCTTTTCAATAAAGTTGGCGTCGCGGTCGGCTTTCATTAATTTGGCGATTCGGGAGAAGGCCTCATCCCAGGAGATTCGCTGCCACTTGTCGGAACCCGGCGCGCGGTATTCCGGGTAGCGCAGTCGGTTTTCACTGTGAACGTAATCCAGCAGCCCGGCCCCTTTCGGGCACAGTGCCCCACGGCTCACCGGATGATCCGGATCCCCTTCAATATGGTAAATCGCTTCTCTGGCGTTCTTCGCGCCATCGCCCAGGCTATACATTAAAAGCCCACAACCTACGGAACAGTATGTGCAGGTGTTACGGATCTCTTTCGCGCGCAGCAGCTTATAGTTGCGTGCCTGAGCCAGCGCCATTTTGGGAGCAAATCCCAGCATTGCGGCTGTTGTTCCGGCCATACCGCCCGCGCAGATTTTGAAAAATTGTCTGCGGCTGACGTCCATTGTTGTCCTCGTTTTCGAATAAGACTTCGCGCCGCAAACTAACAGTAATGCCCCTGATTTTTTTGCGTCAAATCAAGGTCGCCTGACTTCGCCCCCTTAATAGTCACCGCTGCCGCGTTTGAATAATCCTTTAGGGTTAAGCGCTTAAGAGAATTATTCGCGGCGGTTGCCGAATTAATGCTATAAGTTTTTCCTTTGATTTTATTAGCGATGAAGACGTAATGGACAGAAAGAGAGCAACGCTCATTGGACTGGCGGCGATACTGTTGTGGAGCACGATGGTGGGCCTGATTCGTAGCGTGAGCGAAGGGTTAGGACCCGTCGGCGGTGCCGCGATGATCTACACCCTTAGCGGATTACTGTGCCTGGCAACGGTAGGATTTCCTGATATTCGACGTTTCTCTCCCCGCTACCTCATTGCGGGCAGCGTGCTGTTTGTCAGCTACGAAATATGCCTGGCGCTGTCGTTAGGCTATGCCGCCACGCGATCGCAGGCGATAGAAGTGGGCATGGTCAATTATCTCTGGCCAAGCCTGACGATTGTATTTGCGATTTTGTTCAACGGGCAGAAATCAAACTTGTGGGTGATCCCCGGGCTCGCGATCTCATTGCTCGGCGTCTGCTGGGTATTAGGCGGTGAACAGGGGTTACACGTGGATGAAATCATCCGCAATATTGTCTCCAGCCCGCTGAGTTATGCTCTGGCATTTGCCGGTGCCTTTATCTGGGCGGCTTACTGCACCGTTACCGCCAAATTTGCCAAAGGACAAAACGGGATCACCCTTTTTGTTTTGCTAACGGCGCTGAGTCTGTGGTTGAAATATGCGCTCAGCGATCAGCCGGAAATGGTGTTCAGCATCCCGGTGGTGGTGAAGCTTGTTATGTGCGGCATCGCGCTGGGGTTTGGCTATGCCGCATGGAATATTGGCATTCTCCACGGCAACGTCACCGTCCTGGCGGCGGTCTCTTATTTCACCCCGGTATTATCCGCCGCCCTGGCGGCCGTGCTGTTAAGTTCCCCGCTGTCGTTCTCTTTCTGGCAAGGTGCGCTGATGGTCTGCGCCGGTTCGCTCCTTTGCTGGTATGCGACACGCAAATAATCCCCCTATGCCGGGAATATTTTCATCCCGGCAACAAAATTAACATTAATTTAAAATGTGAGCCTGCTCTGAATATTTATCAGAATTATAGTGACCTGTTTAAATCCTGTTTATAGTAGCCTCGTGACGTAAACTCACCTCTTCATATATTGACATAAACTGACAACTCGCCGTGACTAGTTCACTGCGTATATTAACGAACTATATAGCACAGAATGCAATAATACATTTCTGGATATGTCAGAAGGCCCGCAATAAATTCGATGCAACAAAATACTTATCTTACTGTTTTAATTGGATTTAAAAACATCACCTCACAATTAATAAATCGTCAATCACGAATATTCCCCTCCTGTACTACAACGTATAAAAACTATTTACCACGCAATATTCATTACGCGTTAATAGTCATTTTATGTGCAAATATTAATCAAATACGGGGCTTTCACGGCAATTATTCCGATCAGGATCACACTAATTGAAATTATCTTTAATATTTTGAAACTTATTATTGAAAGCAGGCTACAAGATTTTTAAAAATAGTCTGCCATTGACGAAATGCCTCGTTTAGAAATCGTTCAAATTGGCTCAGGAAATACCTAAGAAAATTATAAGGAATATTTAAGATGAAACTTAAATTAGTTGCAGTGGCAGTCACTTCTATGCTGGCAGCAGGCGTTGTAAACGCCGCTGAAGTTTTTAACAAAGACGGTAACAAACTGGATCTGTACGGCAAAGTAACAGGTCTGCACTATTTCTCTGATGACGCTGACAACGACGGCGACAAAACTTACGTTCGTCTGGGTTTTAAAGGCGAAACGCAGATCAACGACCAGCTGGCCGGTTACGGTCAGTGGGAATATGAGTTCAAGGGCAACCGCTCTGAAGCTCAGGGCTCTGACGGTAACAAAACCCGTCTGGCATTTGCCGGTCTGAAATTCAACGAATTCGGCTCTTTCGATTATGGTCGTAACTACGGCGTGGCTTACGACATCGGCGCGTGGACTGACGTTCTGCCAGAATTCGGTGGCGATACCTGGACCCAGACCGATGGCTTTATGACTGGCCGTACCACTGGCGTTGCAACCTACCGTAACACCGACTTCTTCGGTCTGGTTGACGGCCTGAACTTTGCGGCACAGTACCAGGGTAAAAACGACCGTAACGACATCACCGAGTCCAACGGTGACGGCTGGGGTCTGTCTTCCAGCTATGAATTCGACGGCTTCGCTGCGGGCGCGACCTATGCGAAATCCGACCGTACTGACCGTCAGGTTCGTGCAGCAAGCGATCTGAACGCCGGTGGCGAAAACGCAGAAGTCTGGGCAGCGGGTCTGAAGTACGATGCGAACAACATCTACCTGGCAACCACCTACTCTGAAACCCGCAACATGACCGCGTTCGGTAACGGTCACGTGGCAAACAAAGCGCAGAACTTCGAAGTGGTCGCACAGTACCAGTTCGACTTCGGCCTGCGTCCATCCATCGCTTACCTGAAATCCAAAGGTAAGGACATCGGTTCTTATGGCGATCAGGATCTGGTTGAATATATCGACGTTGGCGCGAGCTACTACTTCAACAAAAACATGTCCACCTACGTTGATTACAAAATCAACCTGGTTGACGACAGCCAGTTCACCAAAGACGCCAAAGTGGCTACCGACAACATCGTTGCTGTGGGTCTGACCTACCAGTTCTAAGATTTGTCAGTGCGAAAAGGCCAGCCATCGTCGCTGGCCTTTTTTATTCCAGGCTCTGCTCACTGCCCGCCGCCCGACGTAGCCAGTTTTGCAGCAGTTTCCCGTCTTCGGTCATGTCCGAATCAGTACGTACGCAGAGGTAGTAATCCCGCCCGTCGTCGATCGGCAAATCAAAGATCTTCACCAGTTCCCCACTCTCAAGATACGGTGCAATCAGCGGCTCGCGCATCAGGGCACACCCCAGCCCGGCCTGAACGCCTGCCAGCGTCAGCAGGCCATCCTCAAACATCGGTCCACTGCGGCGTACGGGACGCTTTACCCCCTGCTGCATAAACCATTGCGGCCAGGTTGAGCGCTCCTCGTCATGCAGTAGCGGCATTTGCAGCAGCTGTTCGGGCGTATCGATATGGCCGTGAATACGCAAAAACGCCCGGCTGCACACCGGTACCATCTGGCCGGAGATCAGTTTTTCGCTCTGATAGCCAGCCCACTGGCCGTTACCAAAGCGAATCGACATATCGGATGCGTCGCTCAGGTAGTTACGGTGGTTGGCGTAGACGACGTTGATCTCCGTCTGCGGGTTAGCGCGCATAAAGGTCGGCAGACGTGGAATAAACCACCCCATACCAAAAAGCGGGATCAGGCTGATGGTCACCTGACGCGTTTGCGCCTGTTCCACCAGGTGTTCCGTTGCCTGCCGAAGCACGTTGAACGCGGCGCGAATTGAGCGGTAATAATCCCGCCCCTGCTGGCTCAGGATCAGCCTTCTCCCCTGTCGCTCGGTGAGCGGCATCTGCAGATAGGCCTCCAGCACCTTAAGCTGATGGCTAACGGCTGAGGGGGAGATATCCAGCTCCTGTGCGGCCAGTGTTACGCTTCCCAGCCTGGCAATGGCTTCAAATGCCCGTACGGCCCGAAGCGGCGGATCGTTTGCCAGACGGCTTTCGGCATAGGCTGGCATGGCGGGCGACTGTTCTGTTTTATTCATATATTGATTTCTTTAGGCTTTTCACCCTGCTGATGGGTTTTTATATCTTCAAGCAAATCATAAAGATAAAACAATACCGGGTTATCATAAGAAATAATATATGTGTATTTTACAATTTTATTCATTTATTGGATGGTAGCCGCTGAAAGAGCAATTTGTCGGGTACGCACGTTGGACACACTCATACAACAACTGATCAACGGCGTGATGCTGGGAAGCATCTACGCGCTGATCGCGCTGGGCTATACCATGGTGTATGGCATTTTGCGCATTATTAACTTCGCCCATGGCGATATTCTGATGGTCGGCGCGCTGACCACGCTTTCCGCCATTAACGTTCTGAACAACACCTTCCCGCATCTGCCGCTGCTGATGCAGTTGGGCATTGCACTGCTGGTTGCCATGGCGGTCTGCGCTCTGCTGGCGATGGCAGTGGAACGCTTTGCCTACCGACGCCTGCGTAACGCGCCGCGTCTGGCACCGCTAATCTCCGGGATTGGCGTCTCGGTGCTGCTGCAAACCGTGGCGATGATTATCTGGACGCGCAATCCGCTGATGTTCCCGCAGATCCTGCCGATGGACCCAATCGCCGTCACGTCCGGCAGCGAAGCCCATCCCCCAGCGATTGTTACCGTCACCGGCATCGTGACCGTGGCGCTGGCGTTGACCGTCATGACGGGTCTCTGGCTGTTGGTCGAATACAGCCGACTGGGGCGCGGCATGCGCGCCGTGGCGGAAAACCCGCGCGTCGCCATGCTGATGGGCGTGAACCCGAACGCGATTATTACCCTCACGTTTGCCATCGGCGGCATCTTTGCCGCGCTGGCAGGGGTGATGATGGCGAGTAACTATGGTAACGCCAGCTTCTCCATGGGCTTCCTTCCGGGCATTAAAGCGTTCACCGCCGCCGTGCTGGGTGGGATCGGCAACATTCGCGGCGCGATGATTGGCGGGATCCTGCTCGGCATTATTGAAGCGCTGGGCGCGGGCTACCTGGGGGAACTGACACAGGGCGTGTTCGGCAGCAATTATCAGGATGTTTTCGCCTTCATCGTGCTGATTCTGGTGCTGGTCTTCCGTCCGGCAGGCCTGCTCGGCGAACGCGTGGCAAACAGAGCGTAAGGAACACTATGACAACCGTACAACTCCAAACGCCGACCGCGACGCGCAAGTTCTGGTCCGGCATGACGCTGTTCTGCCTCGCGCTGCTGATTGCTCCCGTGGTAGCCACGCAGCTTGGCGGCAACTACTGGGTGCGCGTTATCGACTTTGCCCTGCTCTACATTATGCTGGCGCTGGGGCTTAACATCGTGGTCGGCTATACGGGCCTGCTGGATATGGGCTTTATCGCGTTTTACGCCGTGGGGGCTTATCTGGCTGCTCTGCTGGCCTCACCGCATCTGCTTGACGTTTTCCCGATCCTCGCCGTCTGGTTCCCGGACGGGCTGCACACCTCTTATCTGCTGATTATTCCCATAGCGGCTCTGGTTGCCGCGGTGTGCGGCATTGTGCTTGGCGCACCAACGCTGAAGCTGCGCGGGGATTACCTGGCGATAGTGACCCTCGGCTTTGGCGAAATCATCCGCATCCTGATGCGTAACCTTGACCGTCCGGTGAACATCACCAACGGTGCGAAGGGCATTACCGGCGTCGATACCCTGAACCTGTTCGGCCTGAAGTTCAGCGGCGTCTATCACTGGTTTGGTTTCAAAGTGCCCGCCCTGTGGCTGTGGTACTACCTGCTGATGCTGGTGATTGTGGCGATTGTGTTTGTCTGCCTGCGCCTGCAGCATTCGCGCATCGGTCGCGCCTGGCACGCCATTCGTGAAGATGAAGACGTGGCCCGCGCGATGGGCATCAACGTGCGCAACTACAAGCTTCTGGCCTTTGCCATGGGCGCCTCGTTTGGCGGCGTGGCGGGTGCCCTGTTCGGCGCCTTTCAGGGCTTTGTCTCACCGGAGTCGTTTACCTTACAGGAATCCATTGCCGTGCTGGCGATGGTGGTACTGGGCGGTATGGGGCATATACCCGGCGTGATCCTCGGCGCGATACTGCTGACCGCCCTGCCGGAACTGCTGCGCAGCCAGGCAGCACCGGTTCAGCAGGCGCTGTTCGGTACGGTGCTGATTGACCCGGAAGTGCTGCGTCAGCTGTTTTACGGTCTGGCACTGGTGCTGGTGATGCTGGTGCGCCCGTCCGGCATCTGGCCGGTACGCCACAAGGAGGTGAAAGCATGAGTCTGTTAACCGTACGCAACATGTCAAAACGCTTCGGCGGGGTGACCGCCGTGGATGACGTTTCGCTCATCGTGAACAAAGGCGAAATATACGGCCTGATTGGCCCTAACGGCGCGGGCAAAACCACCTGCTTTAACCTGATTACCGGACTGTATCCGGCGGACAGCGGTGAGTTCGCCATTGCCGATAAGCCCTATTACCCGAAACAGATTGAGAAAGTCACCGCCGCCGGGATCGCCCGCACGTTTCAGAACGTCAGACTCTTTAACGAGATGTCGGTACTGGAAAACGTCATGGTGGGTCGCCACGTGCGCACCCGCAACGGTTTATGGGCGGCGCTGAGCCGCAACGGTCGCGCCCGCCAGGAAGAAGCCGAAACTCGCGAGCAGGCGTGGCGCTGGCTGGAATACACCGGCATTGCAAAGTTTGCCCACTATCGCGCCTGCGACCTGGCCTACGGGCATCAGCGTCGTCTCGAGATTGCCCGCGCACTGGCCACCGACCCGCTGCTGCTGGCGCTCGATGAACCGGCTGCCGGAATGAACGCCGCAGAGAAAGTGGCACTCGGCGAACTGCTTACCCGCATTCGTGACGACGGTAAAACCCTGTTGATGATCGAGCATGACGTCAAGCTGGTGATGGGGATCTGCGACCGTCTGACGGTGCTTGATTATGGCAAAACGCTCGCCAGCGGCACGCCGGATAGCGTGCGTCGCGACCCGGCCGTGATCGCCGCCTGGCTTGGAGGCAATGCCCATGTCTGAATTACTGAAGGTTGAACGTCTGGACGTGCATTACGGCGGTATTCAGGCAGTACGCGATGTCTCTTTTACCCTTCGCGAAGGCGAACAGGCTACGCTGATCGGTGCGAACGGCGCGGGGAAAAGCTCCACCGTGCGCGCCATCACCGGGCTGGAAAGCTTCACCGGCAGTATCACCTTCAGCGGCAAAAATGTGCGTAAACACAAGCCGGAAGCCCTGCTGCGTGACGGGCTGGTGATGGTGCCCGAAGGGCGCGGCATTTTCGCCCGCATGACGGTACTGGAAAATTTGCAGATGGGCGCCTGGTTAAGACGTGACACCGTCACGGTCAGGCATGAGATGAACGCGATATTTGAACGCTTCCCGCGCCTCGGCGAACGTCAGCACCAGCTCGCAGGGCTGCTTTCCGGCGGTGAGCAACAGCTTCTGGCGCTTAACCGCGCCCTGCTCAGCCGCCCGCGCCTGCTGATCCTCGACGAACCGTCGATGGGCCTTGCCCCGAAGATGGTGGAGAACATTTTTGCCGTTATCGCCGGGCTGCGCGAACGCGGCGTCGCCCTCCTTCTGATCGAGCAAAACGCCAGGCTTGCGCTTGAGGTGACCGACAGCGCGTGGGTGATGGACAGCGGCAGCATCGTTCATCACGGCGCATCGAAAGCCATGCTGGACGACGACCAGATAGCACAGATTTATTTGGGCGAAATGCCCGTTTAACCACACCAACCAACATCAGGGAAAACAATGAAAACAGTAAAAATCAGTGCGCTCAGCGCCGCCATTCTGCTCAGTGGTTTTGCCTCAACGGGCGCATGGGCGGCGGATAACGAAACCGTTGTTATTGGCCTGGCAGGCCCGTTAACCGGCCCGTCTGCCCGTATCGGTAAAGATCTGGAAAACGGCGCGCAGCTGGCCATCGACGACATCAACAAACAGCACCCGACCATCGGCGGCAAAGCGGTGACCTTCAAACTGCAGTCCGAAGACGATCAGTCTGACCCGCGCACCGCCGTTGCCGTGGCGCAGCGTCTGGTGGACAGCGGCGTGGCGGGCGTGGTTGGCCACTGGAATACCGGCACCAGCATTCCGGCCGCGCGCGTTTACCACGATGCGGGCATTGCGCAGGTGGCTCCGGTAGCGACCGGTCACGCCTATACCAAACAGGGCTTTGACACCAGCTTCCGCGTAATGGGCCATGACGATGACGGCGGACAGTTTGCCGGACAGTACGCGGTCAATACGCTGAAAGCCAAACGCATTGCGGTGATCGACGACCGTACCGCCTTTGGTCAGGGCCTGGCGGACGAATTTATCAAATCGCTGGAAGCTCAGGGGGTGAAGATTGTCGACCGTCAGTACGTCGATGACAAAACCGTGGACTTCAGTGCCGTACTGACCGCCATTCGCAGCAAAAACGCCGACCTGATCTTCTTTGGCGGCGTCGACAGTCAGGCAGCACCGCTGGCGCGCCGTATCAAACAGCTGGGCATGAACGCCACCCTGATGGGCGCAGGCGGCTTCGTCAGTCAGACATTCCTCCAGCTGGCGCAGAAAGAAGGCGAAGGCGTTGTCGCCCTTGAGCCAGGTCTGCCAGTGGAACAGATGCCGGGCGGCAAAGCATTTGAGCAGGCGTATCAGTCCCGCTACCACACCCATATCGAACTCCATGCGCCGTTCGCCTATGACGCCACCCGCGTACTGGTCGCGGCGATGGAAAAAGCTGACTCTGTTGATCCTTCTGAATACCTGCCCGCCCTGCGCGCCATCAGCTACTCCGGCGTCACCGGTCAGATCGCCTTTGATAAAGAAGGCAACCTGAAATCGCCGTCCTTCACCGTTTACAAAGTCGTTGACGGCAAGTGGCAGCCGCAGACCGTGCTGGGCGGCGCGAAAGACAAGTAACCGCAGTGAGGCAATGTGATGAGTGATAATAACGAGCTGGGCATTCTCGCCCGCCGCAAAATTGAAGCAGAAATTATTAAGCCGATTTATGAAATCCTGGTGCGCGAGATAGGGAAAACCCGCGCCCAGTCGGTGATTGGCGAGGCCATTGAGCAGGCCGCAATTAACGCAGGCAAAGAATTTGCCAGCAAAGAACCGGATGGCGCAGACGTGAAAAGCTTTATCGCCCTGCAGTACCTGTGGGAGAAAGATAACGCTCTGGACGTGAAGGTGATCGACGCGGACGACCAGCAGTACAACTATAACGTGACCCGCTGCCGCTACGCCGAGATGTACCAAGAGATGGGGCTGGGTGAAATCGGTCATCTGCTCTCCTGCGCGCGTGACGAAAAATTCATCGTTGGCTATGCGCCGGACGTGAAGCTGACCCGCACTACCACCATCATGCAGGGCGGTTCGTGCTGTGATTTCCGCTACCGCAGCAGTAAGGACAAGACATGATCCGCATCAACGCCGAACGGCTGTGGACAACGCTGGAGATGATGGCGCAGATCGGCGGTACCCCCGCCGGTGGCGTTACCCGTCTGGCCCTGAGCGAGGAGGATCGCATCGCGCGTAACCTGCTGCGCGACTGGGCGCTGGAGGCAGGTTTCACCTGCGACGTCGACAGCATGGGCAATATGTTTATCCGCCGTGCGGGAAGAAACCCGGCACTTGCGCCGGTGATGACCGGCTCGCACGTCGATTCGCAACCGCTCGGCGGCAACTACGATGGTATCTACGGCGTGCTGGCCGGGCTTGAGCTGCTGCGGACGCTGAACGATAACAACGTACAAACCGAGCGTGACATTGTGCTGGTGAACTGGACCAACGAGGAAGGCGCGCGCTTTGCCCCGGCGATGCTCGCATCAGGCGTCTGGGCAGGCCAGCTTTCCGAAGATTTTGCCTACGCCCGGATGGACAGCAAGCGGGTAACGGTACGGGAGGCGCTTGAGGCGATTGGTTATCGCGGCGAAATCCCGGCCCGCGCTTTTCCGGTTCACGCCTGCTATGAACTGCACATTGAGCAGGGACCGATTCTGGAAGATGAATCCATCGATATCGGTCTGGTGCGTGCGGCTATGGGCCAGCGCTGGTTTACGATCGCACTGGACGGTTTCGCCGCGCATGCGGGCACCACGCCCATGCACAGCCGGCGCGATGCGTTAACCGCATTTGCCGAGCTGGCGCTGAAGGTTGAAGAGATTGGCTATTATCATGCTCCAGACGGTCGCGCGACGATCGGCATGGCGGAAATCACCCCGAACTCGCGCAACGTTGTGCCGTCTCGCGTCGTGTGCAGCGTGGAGTTCCGCCATCCTGAGCAGGACGCGCTGGAAGCGATGGAGGTGGCGCTGCATCAGGCCACGGAGAGCCTGGCCGCCCGCGGCGTGACGGCTAACGTCGAGCGCATTTTTGATTACGCGCCGATTGCGTTTAACGCGGAGTGTCTTGCCCGCACGGAACACGCCGTGGCGGCGCTGGGCTACTCGTCTAAACCGATGGTTTCCGGTGCCGGGCATGACACCTGCTATGTGAGCAAAATCGCCCCGGCCAGCATGATCTTTATCCCCTGCGTGAAAGGCATCAGCCATAACGAAGCGGAAAGGATCCTGCCGGAGTGGTCAGAGAAAGGGGCAAACGTGCTGTTGCACAGCGTGTTGGCTGCAGCGCTGGAAAAATAAGCCGGGTGGCGGCTTCGCCTTGCCCGGCCTGCATTTGACCGTAGGCCCGGTAAGCGCAGCGCCACCGGGCATGTTTTAAGATTTCGGCACCTTCGCCAGGCTAAACCAAATGCCTGTCGCCAGCATCAGCAGCATCGCCCCCGCGCTACCGAGCGCCACGCTGTGGGAGGTGATAAACGCCGTTTTCGCCGCCTCAATCACCGATTCCGCCAGTGACGGCGCCAGATCCTGCGCCACCTTCACCGCTTCACCAATAGAGGACGAGGCTTTATCTGCAAGCGACGGGTTCAGCCCCTGCGGCAGCTCAATCGATGCCGAGAAGCTGCGGGTTAACAGCAGGCCGAAAATCGCGATCCCCAGCCCCGCGCCCAGCTCGTAGGACATGGTTTCAATCGCCCCTGCGGCAGCCGCTTTCTCTTTCGGCGCGGCGGCCATAATCGCAGAGGTCGAGGCCAGCAGCGCGCTGGCCGCGCTAAAGCCGAGCAGAACCATCAGGGCAGACGCCAGCAGTTGCTGAGTGCTGAAATCAAGCATCGACAGGCCGATAAAACTGACCGCGCTCAGCCCCATCCCCCCAGCCGCCACAAGACGCAGACCGAGACGTCCCACCAGTACACCCGCTATCGGGCCGCTAAACCCGCTCGCTACCATAAGCGGCAGCATAAACATACCCGCCTCAAACGGCGTGAAGCCATGAACAAACTGCAGCTCCTGCGCCATCAGCAGTTCAAAGCCCACCAGCGCAATCATCGCCGTCATCGCCATCACCACGCCGCTTAAAATGATGCGGTGGCAGAACAGGCGCATGTCGATCATCGGCACGCGGGCGCGCAGCTGAATGCGCACGAAAATAAACAGCATTACCGCGCCAGTCAGCAGCGTACAGGCCACCAGCCACGGCGACAGCACGCCTTTCAACGCGGTTTTGGCGCTGTAGACCAGCAGTAAAATCGCCACGATCAGCATGATCGCATGGCTAATGTTCAACGGCTGCTCAGGCCGCCCCTGCTGCCGGGGAACAAAACGCGCCGCAAGCGTGACAACAATAAGCACGATTGGCACGTTGATCAAAAACACGGAACCCCAGTAGAAGTGTTCCAGCAACATACCGCCAATCAGCGGGCCAAATGCCGCGCCGCCGGAACCCACTGCCGCCCAGACGCCGAGCGCAATATTACGATCCCGCGCGTCGATAAACAGCGTACGGATCCCAGCAAGCGTAGCCGGAATAATCATCGCCGCACCGATGGCCAGCGACGCACGCGCCGCAATCAGCCAACCTGCCGACGGGGCAAACGCTGCCGCCAGCGACGACAGGCCAAACAGCGTGCTGCCAATCATGAGCAATCGTTTAAAACCAATGCGGTCACCCAGCGCCCCCATCGGCAGTACCATTCCCGCCATCACCAGCGAGTAAATGTCGATGATCCACAGCAATTCATTGCCGCTGGCGCCCAGCGTCATGCTCAATGTCGGCGCCGCCACGTGCAGCACCGTCGCGTCGATCGCCACCGGGATATACACCAGCACGATAATCACTAACGCTAACCACTGACGAAACATAAATTTCCTTTTCTTTTAAAACCTGAACACATGTCCAGGATGCGATCCTACGTAATGTTGAACACATGTCCAGCTTTTTGTTACACTCGTTTCATTGCCATTGAGAGTGAGTAAACATGCGATATCTGAGCAAGGATGAACGGCGTGAAGCCATCTTACAGGCCGCCATGCGCGTGGCGCTGGCTGAAGGGCTGGCGGCAATGACGGTGCGCCGCATTGCCACTGAAGCCGGTGTAGCAACCGGCCAGGTTCACCACCACTTCACCTCCGGCGGGGAGCTAAAGTCTCTGGCGTTTGTTCGCCTGATCCGCGAGTTACTGGATGCCGACGTGGCGGGCGAAGATGCGAGCTGGCGCACACGCCTGCACGCGATGCTCGGCAGCGATGACGGCAGGTTTGAGCCTTATATACGTCTGTGGCGTGAAGCACAAATTCTGGCGATCCGGGATGCCGAGATCAAAGGCGCGTATGTCCTGACCATGGAGATGTGGCACCAGGAAACCGTAGCGATTATCCGTGCCGGGGCTGATGCTAACGCCTTCACGCTGACTGACCGTGCTGAAAATATTGCCTGGCGTTTGATTGGTCTGGTGTGCGGTCTTGACGGGATGTATATCTTAAACATGCCCGAAATGGACGATGCCGCGTTTAATAAGCATCTCGATAAACTTATTTCCCTCGAATTATGTTAATACTCCTAACGGAGTATTCATCATCGCTGCTTTTACAATTAGTAACACATTAAGCGACCCCTTATTTCCTTTCTAAATTCAGGGGTTCGCTTTTTTATCTATCCTTTCAGTTGTAACCAGAACATCCAATAAACCAACCAGCACGCTTACACCTATCTAACTGTTTTCATTTGCTTTCCCTTCATTCTGTCGAGCAAGAGGATGATATGTCACAACAAAGTGAAAAGAGTAATCCGCATCTGTTGAGTAACTGGAAACCGGAAAATGTTCAGTTTTGGGAAAATAAAGGAAAACATATCGCGCGAAGAAACCTGTGGGTTTCTGTCGCGTGTTTACTGTTAGCATTTTGCGTATGGATGTTATTTAGCGCCATTGCCGTCAACCTGAATAAAGTCGGATTTAATTTCACCACCGATCAACTTTTTATGCTAACGGCATTACCTTCTCTCTCCGGCGCAATATTGCGCGTCCCCTATTCGTTTATGGTGCCAATATTTGGCGGTCGATACTGGACGGTATTGAGTACCGTCATCCTGATTATTCCCTGCGTCTGGCTCGGGATTGCCATTCAGGACACCACCACGCCTTACTGGGTCTTTATTGCGATTGCCCTGCTCTGCGGCTTTGCAGGTGCCAACTTTGCCTCCAGCATGGGCAACATCAGCTTCTTCTTCCCCAAGGCAAAACAGGGCAGCGCGCTCGGCATTAACGGCGGGCTCGGCAACCTGGGCGTCAGCGTGATGCAGCTGGTCGCGCCGCTGGTGATCTTCCTGCCGATGTTTACCTTTTTGGGCGTGCAGGGCGTACCGCAGGATGACGGTTCCACCCTGTGGCTGGCAAATGCGGCCTGGATATGGGCTCCGCTTCTGTTACTGGCCACTCTGGCGGCCTTCTTTGGGATGAACGATATTGCCAGCTCTAAGGCCTCTATTGCCAGCCAGCTCCCGGTACTCAAGCGCTTTCACCTCTGGCTGCTGAGCCTGCTCTATCTGGCGACCTTCGGCTCGTTTATCGGCTTCTCGGCGGGCTTTGCCATGCTGTCAAAAACTCAGTTTCCGGACGTCAACATCCTGCACCTCGCCTTCTTTGGCCCACTTATCGGCGCGCTGGCGCGTTCAGCGGGCGGGATGATCTCTGACAAACTGGGCGGCGTGCGGGTCACGCTGATTAACTTCGTCTTTATGGCCGTCTTTAGCGCCCTAATCTTCCTGACGCTGCCCGGCTCTGGCTCCGGCAGCTTTGTCGCGTTCTATCTGGTCTTTATGGGACTGTTCCTCACCGCCGGGCTGGGCAGCGGATCAACCTTCCAGATGATCGCGATTATTTTCCGCCAAATCACTCTCGACCGCGTCAAAAAGCAGGGCGGCACGGACGAGCAGGCGCAGCACGAAGCGGTGACGGAGACCGCCGCCGCGCTGGGCTTTATCTCCGCTATCGGCGCCGTTGGCGGGTTCTTCATTCCCAAAGCCTTTGGCACCTCGCTGGCGATGACCGGATCGCCGGTCGGCGCCATGAAGGTATTCCTCGTGTTTTACATCGTCTGCGTGCTCGTCACCTGGCTGGTGTACGGCCGCAAATCCTCACAAAAATAATAAGTACATCTTCGCCGGAGCGTAATGCAGCACCCTCCGGCCATGCTATCGAAGCAGGAGAAATGTCATGAGCAAACTGCTGGACCGCTTCCGTTACTTCAAAACAAAGGGCGACAGTTTCGCCGATGGGCACGGACAGGTGTACCATACCAACCGCGACTGGGAGGACAGCTACCGTCAGCGCTGGCAGTTCGACAAGATCGTGCGCTCCACCCACGGCGTGAACTGTACCGGCTCCTGCAGCTGGAAGATTTACGTCAAAAACGGCCTGGTGACCTGGGAAACCCAGCAGACCGACTATCCCCGCACCCGCCCTGACCTGCCCAACCACGAACCGCGCGGCTGCCCGCGTGGCGCAAGCTACTCCTGGTACCTCTACAGTGCGAACCGCCTTAAATACCCGCTGGTGCGCCGCAGGCTGATTGAGCTCTGGCGCGAGGCGCTGGCGCAGCATACCGATCCCGTGCTGGCGTGGGATGCCATTCAAAACGATCCGCAAAAGGCGCAAAGCTACCGAAAGGCGCGCGGTAAAGGCGGGTTTATCCGCTCGAACTGGAAAGAGCTAAACCAGCTGATTGCCGCCGCCAACGTCTGGACCATCAAGAACTACGGCCCGGACCGCGTGGCCGGTTTTTCCCCTATTCCGGCGATGTCGATGGTCTCTTATGCCGCCGGTACGCGCTATCTTTCCCTGCTGGGCGGCACCTGCCTGAGCTTCTACGACTGGTACTGCGATCTGCCGCCTGCCTCTCCCATGACCTGGGGCGAGCAGACCGACGTGCCGGAGTCTGCCGACTGGTACAACTCCAGCTACATCATCGCCTGGGGCTCGAACGTGCCGCAGACGCGAACCCCGGACGCCCATTTCTTCACCGAGGTGCGCTATAAAGGGACCAAAACGGTTGCCATTACGCCGGACTTCTCGGAAGTAGCGAAGCTAAGCGATCAGTGGCTGGCTCCCAAACAGGGCACCGACAGCGCCCTCGCCATGGCGATGGGCCACGTGATCCTCAAAGAGTTCCACCTCGATAACCCGAGCGATTACTTCCTCAACTACTGTCGCCGCTACACCGACATGCCGATGCTGGTTCTGCTGGACGAGCAGGCAGAGGGTCGCGTTGTACCCGGGCGGATGCTGCGCGCCTCCGACCTCGTCGACGGACTGGGGGAAGCCAATAACCCAGAGTGGAAGACCGTCGCCTTTGATATTGCCGGGAACCTGGTGGTGCCAAACGGCTCGATTGGCTTCCGCTGGGGCGAAAAAGGCAAATGGAACCTGGAGTCGCTTGCCGCAGGACAGGAAACTGAACTGACGCTTTCTTTGCTCGTTACCCACGACAGCGTTGCCGACGTCGCCTTCCCCTACTTTGGCGGCAACGAAAACCCGCATTTCCGCAGCGTGAAGCAGGAACCGGTGCTGACGCGCCGCGTGCCGAGCAAAACCCTGACGCTCGCCGACGGCAGCCAGAAACGCGTGGTCAGCGTTTACGATCTGGTACTGGCGAACTACGGTCTCGATCGCGGTCTGGAGGACAGTAACGCCGCTGACAGCTATGAGCAGATCAAGGCCTACACGCCCGCCTGGGGCGAGCAGATCACCGGCGTGCCGGCATATCTGATAGAAAAAATCGCCCGCGAGTTTGCCGATACGGCGCACAAAACGCACGGTCGCTCAATGATCATTCTGGGTGCCGGGGTGAACCACTGGTACCACATGGACATGAACTACCGCGGGATGATCAACATGCTGGTCTTCTGCGGCTGCGTCGGGCAGAGCGGCGGCGGCTGGTCGCACTATGTGGGCCAGGAGAAGCTGCGCCCGCAAACCGGCTGGCTGCCGCTGGCCTTCGCGCTGGACTGGAACCGTCCGCCTCGCCAGATGAACAGCACCTCATTCTTCTACAACCACGCCAGCCAGTGGCGCTATGAGAAGCTGACCGCGCAGGAGCTGCTCTCCCCGCTGGCGGACGCGTCGAAATTTACCGGCCACCTGATCGACTTCAACGTCCGCGCGGAACGTATGGGCTGGCTGCCGTCGGCCCCACAGCTCAACCTTAACCCGCTGCACATTAAAGCACGCGCGGAGGCGGCGGGCATGACGCCGCAGGAGTACACCGTGCAGGGGCTAAAATCCGGTGACGTGCGTTTCGCCTGCGAGCAGCCCGACAACGGTAAAAACCATCCCCGCAACCTGTTCGTCTGGCGCTCCAACCTGCTCGGCTCGTCGGGGAAAGGCCACGAATACATGCTGAAATACCTGCTCGGCACCGAGAGCGGGATTCAGGGTGAAGATTTAGGTTCAACGGACGATGTGAAGCCTGAGGAAGTGGAATGGCAGACCGCCGCCATCGAGGGCAAGCTCGACCTGCTGGTGACGCTCGATTTTCGCATGTCCAGCACCTGTCTGTTCTCCGATATCGTCCTGCCGACCGCCACCTGGTATGAAAAAGACGACATGAATACCTCGGACATGCATCCGTTTATTCACCCGCTCTCCGCCGCTGTCGACCCGGCGTGGGAATCGCGCAGCGACTGGGAGATCTACAAGGGCATCGCCAAAGTCTTCTCCGAGGTGTGCGTCGGCCATCTCGGCACCGAAACCGACGTGGTGCTACAGCCGCTCCAGCACGACTCCCCGGCGGAGCTGTCGCAGCCGTTTGATATTCAGGACTGGCGCAAAGGCGAATGCGATCTGATCCCCGGTAAAACGGCGCCGAACATCGTGGTGGTCGAGCGTAATTACCCGGAAACTTACGAACGCTTCACCTCCCTCGGGCCGCTGATGGATAAGCTCGGCAACGGCGGGAAAGGCATTTCGTGGAACACCCAGAACGAGGTGGATTTCCTCGGCAAGCTCAATTACGTCAAGCTCGACGGTCCGGCCAAAGGCCGTCCGCGCATTGAAACGGCGATAGACGCCTCCGAGGTGATCCTCGCCCTGGCGCCGGAAACCAACGGACAGGTGGCGGTTAAGGCCTGGGAGGCCCTCGGTGAACTGACCGGGCGCGACCACACCCATCTGGCGCTCAACAAAGAAGACGAGAAGATCCGCTTCCGCGATATCCAGGCGCAGCCGCGCAAAATCATCTCAAGCCCAACCTGGTCCGGTCTTGAGAGCGAACACGTCTCTTATAACGCGGGGTACACCAACGTTCACGAGCTGATCCCCTGGCGTACCCTTTCTGGCCGCCAGCAGTTGTATCAGGATCACCCGTGGATGCGCGCCTTCGGGGAGAGTCTGGTGGCCTACCGTCCGCCGATTGACACCCGCAGCGTCACGCATATGCGCGAGATCCCGCCGAACGGCTTCCCGGAAAAAGCGCTTAACTTCCTGACGCCGCACCAGAAGTGGGGTATCCATTCCACCTACAGCGAAAACCTGCTAATGCAGACCCTGTCGCGCGGCGGTCCGATTGTCTGGATCAGCGAAACCGACGCGCGCGAGCTGGACATTGAGGACAACGACTGGATCGAGGCCTTCAACGCCAACGGCGCCCTCACCGCCCGCGCGGTGGTCAGCCAGCGCGTGCCGCCGGGCATGACCATGATGTATCACGCCCAGGAGCGCATTCTGAACATTCCGGGGTCAGAGGTGACCGGACGGCGCGGCGGGATCCACAACTCGGTGACGCGCGTGTGCCCGAAACCGACGCACATGATCGGCGGCTACGCCCAGCTGGCGTACAGCTTCAACTATTACGGCACCGTCGGCTCCAACCGCGACGAGTTCATCATGATCCGCAAAATGAAAAACATTAACTGGCTGGACGGCGAAGGTCGGGATCAGGTACAGGAGGCGAAAAAATGAAAATACGCTCACAGGTTGGCATGGTTCTGAATCTCGATAAATGCATTGGCTGCCACACCTGCTCGGTCACCTGTAAGAACGTCTGGACCGGGCGTGAAGGTATGGAATATGCGTGGTTTAACAACGTCGAAACCAAGCCGGGCATCGGCTACCCGAAAAACTGGGAAGACCAGGAGGAGTGGCAAGGCGGCTGGATCCGCGGCATTCACGGCAAGCTGACCCCGCGCCTCGGCGGCAAAATGGGCGTGCTGTCGAAGATTTTCGCTAACCCCGTCCTGCCGCAGATTGACGATTACTATGAACCTTTCACTTTTGACTATCAGGACCTGCATCGTGCGCCGGAGGGGGATCACCTCCCCACCGCCCGCCCCCGCTCGCTGATTGACGGCAAGCGGATGGACAAAATCGTCTGGGGGCCAAACTGGGAGGAGCTGCTGGGCGGCGAGTTCGAGAAACGCGCCCGCGACCGCAACTTCCAGAAGATCCAGAAGGAGATGTACGGCCAGTTCGAAAACACCTTCATGATGTACCTGCCGCGCCTGTGCGAGCACTGCCTGAACCCGAGCTGCGTCGCCACCTGCCCGAGCGGTGCCATCTACAAGCGCGAAGAGGATGGCATTGTGCTGATCGACCAGGACAAATGCCGCGGCTGGCGTCTGTGCATCAGCGGCTGCCCGTACAAAAAAATCTACTTCAACTGGAAAAGCGGCAAGTCAGAGAAATGCATCTTCTGCTATCCGCGCATCGAGTCAGGCCAGCCGACCGTCTGCTCGGAAACCTGCGTCGGGCGCATCCGCTATCTCGGCGTGCTGCTGTACGATGCGGACCGTATCGAAGAGGCAGCCAGCACCGAGCATGAGACCGATCTGTACGAGCGCCAGTGCGACGTGTTCCTTGACCCGCACGATCCGGCGATCGTTGAAGAGGCCGTGAAACAGGGCATTCCGCAGAACGTGATTGACGCCGCCCAGCGTTCACCGGTCTACAAAATGGCGATGGACTGGAAGCTGGCCCTGCCGCTGCACCCGGAATACCGCACCCTGCCGATGGTCTGGTATGTGCCGCCGCTGTCACCGATTCAGTCATACGCGGACGCCGGTGGTCTGCCGCAAAGCGACGGCGTACTTCCCGCGGTCGAAAGCCTGCGCATTCCGGTTCAGTACCTGGCAAACATGCTCAGCGCGGGCGATACCGGCCCGGTGCTGCGCGCCCTGAAACGCATGATGGCGATGCGCCACTACAAACGTTCCCAGACCGTGGAAGGCGTGACCGATACCCGCGCTATTGAAGAAGTGGGCCTGACCGAAGCGCAGGTTGAGGAGATGTATCGCTATCTGGCGATTGCCAACTACGAAGATCGCTTCGTGATCCCGACCAGCCACCGCGAAATGGCGCGCGACGCCTTCCCGGAGAAAAACGGCTGCGGCTTCACCTTTGGCGACGGCTGCCACGGTTCCGACACCAAATTCAACCTTTTCAACAGCAGCCGAATTGACGCGATCAACATCACCGAGGTGCGCGAACATGGGGAGGGAGAGTAATGCAAATCCTCAAAATCATCGCGCTGCTGATTGAGTATCCCGATGAAACCCTGTGGGAAAGCCGTGACGAAGCGCTTTCGTTAATTGAGCAGGACGCGCCCACGCTGCTGCCGTTTACCCGGCAGCACCTGAACGCCCCGCTGCTGGATAAACAGGCCGAATGGTGCGAAGTATTTGAGCGCGGTCGCGCGACGTCGCTGCTGCTGTTCGAGCACGTTCACGCCGAGTCTCGCGATCGCGGCCAGGCGATGGTCGACCTGATGACTCAGTACGAGAAAGCCGGGCTTCAACTGGACTGCCGCGAGCTGCCGGACTATCTGCCGCTCTACCTGGAATACCTCAGCATCGTCAGCGATGACGAGGCGAGCGAAGGGCTGCAAAACGTCGCACCGATCCTGGCGCTGATTGGTGGACGCCTGAAGCAGCGCGGCGTGGCGCATTACCAGCTGTTTGATGCCCTGCTGACGCTGGCGGGAACGCGGCTTTCCAGCGACAGCGTGGCAAAACAGGTGTCCGGTGAAAAACGGGATGATACCCGCCAGGCGCTGGACGCCGTATGGGAAGAGGAACAGGTCAAATTTATCGAAGACAACGCCACATCGTGCGACAGCTCGCCGATGCAGCAATATCAACGACGCTTTAGCCAGGACGTCGCGCCCCAGTACGTGGACGTCAGCGCCGGAGGCACAAAATGATCCATTACCTGAACGTGTTTTTCTATGACATTTACCCCTACATCTGCGCCACCGTCTTTTTCCTCGGCAGCTGGTTGCGCTACGACTACGGGCAATATACCTGGCGCGCCTCGTCGAGCCAGATGCTCAGCAAGCGCGGGATGAACTGGGCTTCGAACCTGTTTCATATCGGCATTCTGGGGATCTTCTTCGGGCACCTGTTCGGCATGCTTACCCCGCACTGGATGTACGCCTGGTTTTTACCCGTCGCGGTGAAACAGCAGCTGGCCATGATTGCCGGTGGGGTTTGTGGCGTATTGACGCTGATTGGCGGTTCTATGCTGCTTTACCGCCGCCTGTTCAATCAGCGCGTGCGTGCCACGTCCACCACGCCGGATATCATCATCATGAGCATTTTGCTGATCCAGTGCATTCTCGGGCTGTCGACCATTCCTTTCTCAGCGCACTACCCTGACGGAAGCGAGATGATGAAGCTGGTTGGCTGGGCGCAGGGAATTGTGACGTTTAAGGGCGGCTCGTCGGAGATGCTGAGCGGCGTCGCGCCGATCTTCCGCGTGCATCTGGTGCTGGGGATGACGATCTTCCTTATCTTCCCGTTCACCCGTCTGGTGCACGTGTGGAGCGCGCCATTTGAGTATTTTACCCGTCGGTATCAGGTGGTGAGATCGCGCCGTTAGTTTTGTCGGGTGGCGGCTACGCCTTACCCGACCTACGAACAGCTTCCTTTCCTGCAGGCCCGGTAAGGCGTAGCCGCCACCGGGCTATTTACCCGCCTGCGGATGCGTATCAAACCCCGCCATTACTGCCGTCAGCTCGGCCAGGGTAAAGCCGTGTTTCGGATCGTCAACGCCCAGGCCAAACCGCTCTTGCATCAGCTGATACAGCGCCTCCGCATTCGGCAAATGGATCTGCTCCTCGACGTGACCATTCTGCCAGTGGGTAAAGTTGAAGTTAGTCAGCGTCAGCTTGCCGCCATCGGGCAGGTGACGACACATCAGCAGATGATGACGGAAATGCGACTGCGGCCAGTGTGCAGACCAGAAATTCCCCATCACGTAATCACTGAAATACTGCGTCGTCAGGTCAAAATGGTACATAGACTGCCAGTGCTCGTGGTGACGGAACTGCAGCACCCAGTCGTTGCCCTCGCTAAGCAGACGATACAGTCCATGCGGCGTCTCTTGTTCTTCATTAGCCAGCAGGCGAATCGGCCCGGTCAGCGTCTGGCCGCCAAACCCCACGTCGGCAATCCAGCGTTCACCGTTAAGCTCAACCAGCAGCAGGCGGTGCGTGCGCGGCGGCATTTGCGGCGGACTTGCTAATACCACGCGTCCCAGCACGCTGCGCACCGTAAACCCGACTTCACGCAAAACCCGCTCAAACAGGCCGTTTTGCTCAAAGCAGTACCCTCCACGGCGTGCCGAGACCAGTTTGTCGACCAGATTCTGATCCTCAAGGTGGATCTCTCGCGGCAGAACGACATCAATATTTTCAAAAGGGATCGCACAGTTGTGATGTAAATGCAGCGCGCGCAGGGTGTCGATATCAACAGCGGTCAGTTGCGTCCAGCCGATGCGAGCGAAATAGGCAGTCAGAAATGAGGACATGCATCAGTTTCCTTTGAGTGTGATGTTCTGTTTATAAACTAATTTTACGCACTCACTTTGATTTACGTGCTTTTTCGTCATACTCATCAAGGTAAATAAGGAGCCTCTATGAATCACTTTCGCCCTGTTGAATTACAACATGCCAGCCGCCTGCTGAACCACGGCCCCACCGTGCTTATCACCAGCCGGGATGACACTATCGGCAGACGCAACGTTATGGCCGCCGCATGGTCAATGCCCGTTGAGTTTGAACCGCCGCGCATCGCGATTGTGGTGGATAAAAGTACCTGGTCACGCGAGCTGATCGAACGCAGCGGGAAGTTTGGCATCGTCATCCCCGGCGTGGCGGCGGCCAACTGGACGTTCGCGGTAGGCAGCGTCAGCGGGCGCGACGAGGACAAATTCAACTGCTATGGGATCCCGGTCGTGAACGGCCCTGAGCTTGGCCTGCCGGTCATTGAAGAAAAATGCCTGGCGTGGATGGAGTGCCGGTTATTACCCGTGACGTCCGCGGCAGAGAAATACGATACGCTGTTTGGTGAAGTGGTTTCAGCGGCAGCAGACGAACGCGCGTTTGTCGCGGGCCGCTGGCAGTTTGACGAGGATAAGCTCAATACGCTGCATCATCTTGGGGCCGGGACGTTTGTGGCAAGTGGAAAGGTTGTGAAGGCGCTGGATTGAGAAAACCCTCCCCCTACAGGGAGAGGGTGACCGTATTACTTCGCGCGCCGTGAAATTATCTCATCCGCAACATTCCGCGGTGCTTCCGCAAAATGATGGAACTCCATCGTATAGGTCGCGCGTCCCTGGGACATCGATCGCAATGTCGTGGCATAGCCAAACATCTCGGCGAGCGGCACATCAGCACGAATAATCTGGCTGCCGTACTGCTCTGCCATCCCCTGCACCATGCCGCGGCGGGAAGAGAGATCGCCCATAATATTACCGGCGTACTCTTCCGGCGTTTCCACCTCCACGTGCATCACAGGCTCCAGGATGACCGGATCCGCTTTACGCGCGCCCTCTTTGAAGCCCAGGATCGCCGCCATGCGGAAGGCCATCTCCGAGGAGTCGACGTCGTGATACGAGCCAAACGTCAGGGTGGCTTTCACATCCACAACCGGATATCCCGCCAGCACGCCGGAGTTCATGGCCTCGCGCAACCCTTTCTCAACGGAAGGAATATACTCGCGCGGCACCACGCCGCCCTTGGTGGCATCTTCAAACGTGAACCCGCTGCCTGGCTCTAACGGCTCAAGGCTGAGTACCACATGGCCGTACTGCCCTTTACCGCCGGACTGACGGACAAATTTGCCTTCGATATCCTTCACCGTTTTACGCAGAGTTTCACGGTAGGTCACCTGCGGACGACCAATATTTGCCTCCACGCCAAACTCACGCTTCATGCGGTCGACGATAATCTCGAGGTGTAGCTCACCCATCCCGGAGATAATCGTCTGACCGGACTCTTCGTCAGTGTGCAGACGGAAAGACGGGTCTTCCGCCGCCAGACGCTGCAGCGCGATCCCCATTTTCTCCTGATCGGCCTTGGTTTTCGGCTCGATCGCCAGAGAAATTACCGGGTCCGGAAACTCCATGCGTTCAAGCGTAATGACCGCATTAGGGTCGGTCAGCGTGTCACCGGTCGTGACATCTTTCAGGCCCACGCAGGCCGCGATATCGCCCGCGCGCAGTTCATCCACCTCGTGGCGATCGTTGGCATGCATCAGCACGATACGCCCGATACGCTCTTTCTTTCCTTTTACCGGGTTATACACCGCGTCGCCTTTGCGCAGCACGCCGGAGTAGACGCGGATAAAGGTCAGCTGTCCGACGTACGGGTCGCTCATCAGCTTGAACGCCAGGGCCGAGAACGGTTCATCATCACTCGGAT
The DNA here is from genome assembly GCF_025244905.1 of Enterobacter mori. Taxonomy (NCBI): domain Bacteria; kingdom Pseudomonadati; phylum Pseudomonadota; class Gammaproteobacteria; order Enterobacterales; family Enterobacteriaceae; genus Enterobacter; species Enterobacter mori. The sequence continues at coordinate 2,428,459 of NZ_CP104285.1, forward strand.
GACGCTCCGCGTGCTGCCCTTTTTCATCCACGCCATCAATGGCCGGCACGTCCAGCGGCGACGGCATCAGCTCAATCACTGCATCAAGCATGCGCTGCACGCCTTTGTTTTTGAAGGCGCTGCCGCACAGCGTCGGATGGATTTCCCCGGCAATGGTGCGAATACGCAGCCCCCTGATGATTTCAGCTTCATCAAGATTGCCCGTCTCCAGGTACTTATCCATCAGTTCATCGCTGGCTTCCGCCGCCGCAGAAACCATTTTTTCGCGCCACTCCTGCGCGGTACTGAGCAGATCGTCAGGTACCGGCGCATAGCTAAAGGCCATACCCTGGGTGGCATCGTCCCACAAAATGGTGCGCATCTTGATGAGATCCACCACGCCGGTGAAATGTTCTTCCGCACCCACCGGGATCACAATCGGCACCGGATTGGCCTTCAGGCGTTCCTGCATCATCCGCACGACGCGGAAGAAATCGGCACCCGGACGGTCCATTTTGTTGACGAACGCAATGCGCGGAACCTTGTATTTGTTCGCCTGACGCCAGACGGTTTCCGACTGCGGCTGCACGCCACCCACGGAGTCATACACCATTACGGCACCGTCAAGCACGCGCATGGAACGTTCCACCTCTATGGTGAAATCCACGTGACCCGGCGTGTCGATGATGTTGATCCGGTGCGGCTCGAACCCCCGGTCCATACCCGGCCAGAAGCAACTGACCGCCGCGGAGGTAATGGTGATCCCGCGCTCTTGCTCCTGCGCCATCCAGTCGGTGGTTGCCGCGCCATCGTGTACTTCACCCAGCTTGTGGCTCATCCCGGTATAAAACAGGATGCGCTCAGTGGTGGTTGTTTTACCGGCATCGATATGCGCGGAGATACCGATGTTGCGATAACGTTCGAGAGGGATGGGTCGGGGCATGATATTTCCTTAAGTCTTCAAGACTGTAATGTGACGACCGGGATGGTCGCGTGTTTGTTCGTTTGCTATAATAGTCCTATTGTACGAGTATTATCGAACTATTTTTTAACGATTGACCTATTGTTGATATAGCTCAATCTGACATTTCACGCAGGAAAACCATGATCCCAAACCACCCCGAACCTGAACAAATACTCCTGGAAAATGTGCTGTTCGCCCTCGGTAACCCGTTGCGCCTGTCAATAATCCGCAGGCTGGCAGATGGCAGTGAACTGAGCTGTAACGCCCTTCGCCCGGAAGATGTGGTGAAATCGACAATGACGCACCACTGGCGCGTACTGCGCGACAGCGGCGTTATCTGGCAGCGACCGCAGGGGCGGGAGAATATGATTTCATTACGAAGAGACGATCTGGATGCCCGCTTTCCGGGGCTGATGGAGATACTGCTGCAGGTTAAATAGTCCCTGCCCCCTCAAGGCGATAAACAGGGATCCGTCGGGCTGTTTTGGTGAGCGTATCAAACACCTCGGTCTCAGATGTCACAATCCTGATCCCCGTTTTGCGTAACCGTTGCACATCCGCCGCGATGCGCTGAATGCCAAACCAGAAAAGCCCGTCGAGCGCCGTCACGGACAGTCCGTTTTCAAGCGCCAGCTTGAGTCGTTCGCGGGGCGCTTTCACCTGCTGGGCGATTTGTCGGTAAGAGACTTCATTACATCCTGTCGCGTCACTGCGCCGGATCCGCGTTTTCAGCTGATAGGTAAACTCGTCAGGTATTCCGTCGAGATCTTTTTTAAGGCTATAGACGCAGCCAAAGCGCTTGCCGTTAAACAGAACATTTTTCTGACTAAGCTGTAGCTCGGTTCTGACGCCGTCTATCAGCTGCGGTGCGCGGGTGAGGAGCAGCCTGAAGGGAAGCTCGAAGCTGGTCACGTAATCCACATTTAGCAGCGCGAGGCGCAAGCGCTCCTCAGCACCGGATTTTTGCTCACGACACTCTTCCAGCACCTCTGCCCACTGGCGAGTCAGGCGCTCCGGCTCGGCGGCTTCGGTGAGGAGATATTTTTCAATCTGATAATCGACTCTTCCGGTCATAGTAGTGTCTCCGGTCGCTGTGGATGCGGTAATTCTATCCAGCGCGGCGACTTTTATAAAGGACTGAACCGCAACGGCATTCACAAAATGCCGTTGCGATTCAGTCTCCTGATATTGCGGATCAGTGCGCCATAATCCAGCCCATCAGCAGCGTGGCGAAAATCACCGTCGACGCGCCCCCGATACGGGTAGCGATCTGCGCGAACGGCATCAACGACATGCGGTTAGACGCGGACAAAATGGCCACGTCCCCTGTCCCACCCAGCCCGCTGTGGCAGCAGGTAACGATCGCCGCTTCCACGGGATACATATTCAGACGCGATGCAATAAAATAGCCGCTCAACGCCATCGCAATCACGATCGATCCGCACACAACAACGTAGCCCACCGAGAAGACCGCCACCACGCTCTCCAGCGGCACGTACAGCATGCCCAGACCAATCATTAGCGGCCAAACCAGCGCAGCCGAGACAAATTTATAGCAACTGTGCGCCCCCTGCTCCATGGAGCCCGGGATCACCCTGAAATACTTACACAGCACGGCGATGAGGATCATCAGCACCGGACCCGGGATGTGCACCAGTTTTTCAAACAGGCCACCGACGATGAAAAATGCGCACACCATTAGCAGCCCGCCCCCCATCAGGTGGAAATCCGTCTGCTGAACGCTTTGCGCCCCCGCAAACAGATTATGGTCGTCCTTGCTGCGGGTTAGCATGCCGTTTCCCGAAAGCGCAGGACGTTTTGTTCCCAGACGCGCCAGCGTACCGGCACAGATGATGGCAAAGATATTTCCGACGACGGCGGCAGGAGCCAGCTGTGCGACGTAAACGTCAGGCGCTTGTCCGAGTATGGCCGAATACGCCAGCGACAGTGGCAAAATTCCCTCACCAATCCCCCCGCCAATAATCGGCACGATGATAAAGAAAAAGGTATGGTAAGGCGTATAGCCAAACAGCGAGCCGACGATTAACCCGCTCATTACCGCCATCAGCGTCCCGACAACCAGCGGTACAAACATGCGGATCATCCCCTGAATAAGCAGCACCCGGTTCATCCCCAGAATACTCCCCACCACCAGACAGGCGATGACGAAATAGAGCAGATTCGCCTCTTTCATCAGCAGGTGTACGGTATCCAGCGTCTGTTTTTCGAACACGCCAAAATAGACCAGGATGGATGGCACCATCAGGCAGAGAATGGCCGGGCCACCGATGTCCTTCAACAGCGGGATCTGACGACCGATTTTGGCAAAGGCGAAACCGAGCGTCATGATCACCGCCAGTCCACCGATCATATTTTTCGGCAGCAGCCCCGCCCATGCGGACGTCGCCACGATGGTCGCAATGCCCACAAACAACATCAGTGGGACAGCGCCCACTTCGGCATGACTTAACCCTAACGTAAAACGCGAGGAGACCGGAGAAGTCGATACAGGATTATCTTTCATATAATCACCTGATTAGTAGGTTCGGATATAAAAACAGGAGTAAAAACCGATGGCTCCTGTGTTCAAAAATATTCTTTATATTTAATCATTTTAAATCGCCATTTATAAAATGGTTCAGCGTGAAATTAGCACGGGCATTCAGCCAGAAATGTGAAGGCCGCAATGATTTCTTTTAAAAACTTAATTCATCTTTTAGTAAGTAAAGTTATTAAGAAACCATGTATTTTGAAATTAATAAAACCAGACAGAGTGTGACCCTTATCACCACCGCTCTGATTTTTAACCGCTAGATTAGCGCTAAATAAAACATAAGCGCGCTTAAGAACAGACCTGCTTCGCTAATTTCATTTAATCCGTTTTATCTATTTCAGGAGTCAACCATGTCTCGCAAAGAAGTGCTGTACACGCCCTATAACGGCGCGGTACTGCTGGAAAACCCATTACTGAATAAAGGTCTCGCGTTCATAAAAGAAGAACGTGATAATTTTAATCTGCACGGCTTATTACCGCATAATGTCGAAACCATTGAAGAGCAGACCGAACGCGCATGGGGACAATTCTGTCATTTCAAAAGTGATATTTCCCGTCACGTTTACCTGCGCAATATTCAAGACACCAATGAGACCCTATTTTATAATCTGTTGCGAAAACATATGAAGGAGACGCTGCCGATCATATATACCCCAACGGTCGGTGAAGCCTGCGAGCATTTCTCTACCATCTATCGTCGGGCGCGAGGGCTTTTTATTTCATGGCCGAATCGCCATCGCATCGATGAAATGCTGCAAAGTTTCTCGCGTAATGATATCCGCGTGATCGTGGTGACTGACGGAGAACGTATTTTGGGCCTTGGCGACCAGGGGATCGGCGGAATGGGCATTCCGATTGGCAAATTGTCATTGTATACCGCGTGCGGTGGTATTCATCCGGCCACAACGTTGCCGATTATGCTGGATGTCGGCACCAATAATCAGCAACATCTGGACGACCCGCTGTATATGGGCTGGCGTCATCCACGCATCAGCGATGAGCAATACGCTGAATTTATGGATATGTTTATCAGTACCGTCAATGCCCGCTGGCCAACTGTATTACTGCAGTTCGAAGATTTTGCGCAAAAAAATGCGACCCGATTACTCCAGCGTTACCGCGACCAGCTGTGCTGTTTTAATGACGATATTCAGGGAACCGCTGCCGTCACGGCCGGCACGCTGATTGCTGCCGCCCATGCTGCCGGAACCCGCATTCGCGATCAGCGCGTGGTCTTTCTCGGTAGCGGCTCCGCCGGATGCGGTATAGCCGAAAAAATCGTGGCGCTGATGGTCGACGACGGGCTAACCGAGGCCGAGGCCCGCAGCCGGATCTTTATGGTCGATCGTTTTGGCTTACTGACCGACGATATGACCAACCTGCTCGATTTCCAGAAAAACCTGCTTACCGCCCGGGAAGCCATCCGCGACTGGCACGTGGGATCGTGCAATATTTCGCTGATGGAGGTGGTCAGAAATGCCCATCCAACCGTGATGATTGGCGTATCCGGTCAGCCGGGGCTGTTCAGCGAAGCGATAGTTAAAGAGATGCACCGCCACTGCTCGCGGCCTATTATTATGCCTCTCTCTAATCCAACATCGCGCGCAGAGGCACAACCTCAGGATCTGATCGAATGGACGCAGGGTAGCGCTCTGGTTGCGACGGGTAGCCCCTTCTCGCCGGTATTCTGGCAGAACCAACAGTACGACATTGCCCAGTGTAACAATGCCTACATTTTCCCAGGTCTGGGGCTGGGAATACTGGCCTGCAACGCGCGGCGGGTTACCGAAGAGATGTTGATGGTGGCGAGCCGCAGCCTGGCGGCGCAATCGCCGCTGGTCACCACTGAAAAAGGGGGATTACTCCCTCCCGTCGATCGCATTGACACCGTGTCGCGCAGTATCGCGTTTGCAGTCGCCCGGGCAGCGATTGAGCAAGGCGTTGCGGCGGCAATGGATGACGAGACTTTGCTGGCCCAAATCGAAAAAACCTGGTGGCAGGCGGACTATGCGCCGTACCGCAGGTCGGCGCTGTAGTTTCAACGCCGGGTAGCGTTCACGCCTGCCCGGCAAACCTTACATCGAATACCCGGGCTTCTTAATCAGCGCGTCCAGTTTCGGTCCGATCTCGGTATCCCAGACCTGTGCTTTCCAGTCGGCTTCCTGAACTTCATTCAGCGCCACCGAAATGGAGCGGTCTTTGCTGTTCAGATGGCGCGTAATCACCTCGGCGATATCCGCCGCCAGGGCGGTTTTTTGTTCATCGTTTAGATCGCGGGGAAAACATTTGATATCAACGTGTGGCATGTTCAGGCTTCCTGTTGTGGGTGAGCGTTCCACGTTATCAGATAATCTCGTTTGCCTTTAACACCTTGTGCAGTTCCGGCAGCGCACAAACGGAATCGGCAATTGAGGTCATATTTGGCGTATTGGCTGCAAACCATTCGTGACGTGGCCCCCAGGTGCGCGCGACCGCAATATAGACGTCGAGCAGAGTCAGCGGCTCCCCCAGCGCAAAAGGAGACGCGTTAAGTTGGCTATCGAACCACAGATAGAGTGATTTCCGGTATTCAATGCAGTTTTTCTTCAGCTGCTCCGGCGCGTCGGGCACCCAGCGTTCCGGATAATCGGCATAGGTAAAGGTGGGATAGACGTTTGCCACAAACCAGATGAGCAAACGCTGAAACTGCTGGCGTTCGGCCTGGCCGATGGGCGGGGCAAGATCCGGGCAACGGTCGAGCACCATCAGTGCAATTGCCGCGGTTTCCGTCATGATGGCACCATTTTCAAGCTCCAGCGTTGGCACCTGACACAGCGGGTTGAGTTTTTGCAGCAGCTCACGCTGCGGGCCGGGCTGGTCAAACCCGTCCACGTTGATAAATTGATAAGGGATATCAGCCAGGGTTAGCATCACTTCGCTGATTGCCGAGCCCCAGCCGGGTACGCCATAGAGTTTAATCATGTTGCCTCCTCAGGAATGAAAACCCTAAGTGTATACCCGTCATACTTCAAGTTGCAGGTGCGTTGGCTGCACTCACTCACCCCAGTCACGTACTTATGTACGCTCCCGGGGATTCGTTCCCTTGCCGCCTTCCTGCAACTCGAATTATTTAGGGTATAGAGCACCATTAGTAGGTTATCCCAGGCGGGTTGACCTCCGACTGCGCCACCGCTTCGCCCTGTTCACCCCAGCGCGCCAGCACCTTCTGGTACTCTCCCCGCTTAATCGCACCGTCCAGCGCGGCCTGCAGCGCGTACACCAGCTCATTGCCCTTTTTCGTGGTCGTGGCAACAAATGCCTTCTTCGGCCCTAACCCCACGACGCGCGTTTTCCCCGTAAGCGCCGCTTTGTAGGCCGAGACTGACTGAGGCCCGAAGAACACGTCCGCCCTGCCGGACTGAATATAGAGGTTGCCGGAGGCATCGTCCTGGAGATAGACCGGCAGCGCAGGCGTCCTTCCGGCCTTTTTGTTCTCTTCGTTCCAGCCCAGCAGAATGCGCTCCTGATTGGTACCCGAGCCGACAATCACCTTTTTCCCGGCCAGATCTTCCGCGCTTTTGATTGACTGGATCTCGCTGGTGGATTTCACCGAAAACGCCAGCGAGTCGACGCGGTAGGTGGCGAAATCAAACTTCTCTTTTCGCTGTTCGGTCACCGCAATGTTCACCAGCGCCACGTCGTAGCGCCCGGAGCTGATCCCCAGCGGCCAGTCCTCCCACGCTGTCGGCACCAGCTTCAGCTTTAGCCCCAGACTGCCCGCCAGCAGGCGAGCGATATCCGGATCGCTGCCGATGCGCGTTCGGTTATCGCTGGCCAGCAGCGCCAGCGGCGGCGAATTGAGGGCTGAAATGGCCACCGTCAGCGTACCAGGCTCAACGAATTTGTAATTGGCGGGGATCTTCGCCACCGCCTGCCGATCAACCGTCACCGGCAGCGGCTGCTCGTTGGCTTTCACATCAATGCTGGCGTGGCTCACCGTCGTGAAGACCAGCCCCGCCAGAAGTCCATATTTCATCTGCGCTCCTTACAGCACTTTAGACAGAAACTGGCGCGTTCGCGCATGCGACGGGCGGTTCAACACCTCATCGCTACTGCCCTGCTCAACAATTTTCCCGTCAACCATAAACACCACCTGATCCGCGACTTCACGGGCAAAGCCGATCTCATGGGTAACGACCACCAGCGTGGTGCCGGAACGGGCAAGCTTTTTAATCACGTCCAGCACTTCACCCACCAGTTCAGGGTCGAGCGCCGAGGTGGGCTCATCAAACAGCATCACGCGGGGTCGCAGCGCCAGCGCGCGAGCAATCGCGATACGCTGCTGCTGACCGCCGGAAAGATGGCGTGACCAGGCATCGGCTTTATCCCGCAGCCCAACCACGTCCAGCAGGCTGTACGCCCTTTCCACCGCCTCTTTTTTGCTGAGCTTTTTATGCGCGATGGGCGCCTCTATCAGGTTTTCCAGCACCGTCAGATGGGGAAAGAGATTGAAGTTCTGGAACACGTAGCCCACGTTGACGCGCTGTTTGAGGATCTCCTTCTCCTTCATTTCGTAGAGCTTGTCGCCCTGACGGCGATAGCCGATGTAATCTCCGTCAATCTGGATAAAGCCCTCGTCGACGCGCTCCAGGTGGTTAATGGTGCGCAGCAGGGTTGATTTGCCGGAACCGGACGGCCCGAGGATCACCGTCACGGACCCGGGCGGGATCTCAAGCGAAACATTGTCGAGCGCTTTATGGCGGCCAAAAAACTTGCTGACGCCGGTAATCGAAATATGTCCTTCAGGAGAGGCTTGCATGGACGGGCTCCTGTGCTGGCGTGGTGGTGACAGAACGGGTACGACGGGTGGCACGGTTCTGGTTAACGGCAGAGCGGCGTTCGCTGCGGGCAAGCGCGCGTTCAACACCATACTGGATAGCAGACAGGACGGTGGTGATCGCCAGGTACCAGGCAGCACCGACCATCAGCAGCGGGATCACCTCCTGCGTGCGGTTGTAGATCATCTGAATGGTATAGAACAGTTCCGGCATCGCCAGGACGTACACCATCGCCGTACCTTTGGCGAGACTGATGATTTCATTGAACCCCGACGGCAGGATGGTGCGCAGTGCCTGAGGCAGAATGATCCGCACCGTACGACGCCAGGCCGGGAGGCCGAGCGCGGCGGCGGCCTCGTACTGCCCGTGATCGACCCCGAGGAACCCGCCGCGAATGATCTCGGCGGTATAGGCGCTTTGCACCAGCGTCAGCCCCACCACGGCGGTAGAGAACTGCCCCAGCACGTTGATGGTTTCAAAGCTTCTCCAGGTGATGCCGGTGAACGGCACGCCGAGAGAGAGCGTGTCGTAGAGATAGGAAAAGTTGTAGAGAATGATCAGCACCACAATCAGCGGCAGCGACCGAAACAGCCAGATGTAGGCCCACGCCAGGCTGTTCAACAGCCATGACGAGGACAGTCTCGCCAGCGCCAGCAGGCCGCCTAACACTACGCTCAGCGCAGTACCGATCAGGGTCAACAGCAGGGTCTGCCCTACGCCTTCCAGGATCACCGGGTCAAAGAACCAGCGGGCGAATACTGCCCACTCCCAGCGCGGGTTAAAGGCCACCGACTGAATCACAACGGCCAGGACAAACAGCGCCACCGCGGCGCCGACGGCCCGCAGCGGATAACGTGCCGGGACCACCTTAATGGTTTCAACGTTGCTCATCGTCGTTCCTCATGCGGTTTTACTGAACGCTTCGCGTACCAGCGTTTTAGTGAAGCGCAGCCGACCGTCAAACGGCGGCTGGCTGTACTCTTCCGGATCCCGGCTCAGATCGAACTGCGGCTGATAGCCCTGGCTGATATAGAGCCTGACCGCTTCCGGCTGGCGAAAACCGGTTGTCAGGTAGATTTGGCTGTACCCGGCCAGCACCGCCCTACGCTCAAGCTCCTGCACCACGCGCCCGGCAAGCCCCTGCTGACGCAGGGTTTTGTCCGTCCAGATGCGTTTGATTTCCGCGGTGCGTTCGTCGAAGGGTTTGTACGCGCCGGTGGCGATGATCTTCCCGTCGCGCTCCAGCACGATAAACAGGCCCTGCGGCGCTAAATACCACTCGGTAAGTTCCACTTCCGCGTCTTTGGAGAAGTAGTCTCCATAACGGGCGGCGTATTCGCCGAACAGCCCCTCGATGACGGGCTGAAGCTCGGCATCCTCCGGCGAAACGTCACGAAATTGTTCGCTCATGCTGCCTCCTTAATCGCCCAGGCCAGCAGGGTTCACTTCGGACTGAGGAATACGCTCAACGCCTTCCCCCCAGCGGTTCAGCACTTTGTCGTAATCGCCGTTTTTGATGACGCCGTTCAGCGCGGTTTGCACTGGCTCAACCAGCCCGCTGCCTTTTTTCAGCGTCACCGCAATGTGCGCCGCCTTCGGCCAGCCGCCGTCGACGCTCCCCACCAGTTTGGTTTTCCCGTTCAGCGCCGCTTTCCACGCGCCAATCACGTTCGGACCAAAGTAGGCATCCGCGCGTCCGGACTGCAGCGCCAGCGTTTGTGCCGCATCGTCTTTGGTATAGATCGGGGTAAAGGGCTTTAGCCCTTTCTTCAGGTTTTCTGCATTCCATGCCAGCAGGATGGCCTCCTGGTTGGTGCCGGAGCCGACGATAATCCGCAGCCCGGCGATGTCCTCCGCCTTCTCAAGCGACGCGATCGGGCTGGTTGATTTTACGTAGAACCCGAGGGAATCTTTTCGGTAGGTGGCAAAGTCAAACTTCTCTTTACGCTCTTTGGTGACGGTGATGTTGCTGATGGCGGCATCATATTTCCCGGAGGCCACGCCCAGCGGCCAGTCTTCCCAGGAGGTCGGCACCACGTTCAGCTCCAGCCCCAGGCTGTCAGCGACCAGACGGGCGACGTCCACTTCACTCCCCAGCAGCGTTTTGTTGTCATCGGAAAACACCGTCAGCGGAGGTTGATTGAGGCCCGCCACCGCCACGGTGAATTTTCCCGGTACGGCAAAGCGGTAATCTTTCGGCAGCTGTGCGACCGCATCGCCATTTTTGGCCGTGTTGATCGGCGTTTTATTGGCCTCGATGCTCACGCCGGTGCCGTTAATATTCACATTCTCTGCCCAGACGGCAGGGGTAAAGGCCAGCGCGAGCGCCAGAATAAGCGATGTTTTCTGCATAGCGGTGTTCTCTTTTATTGTTGTGTGAATTGGTTTTTAGGTTCGTCTAAGCCCAGACTTTCGCGCAGCGTGGTGCCGGGATAGTCGGTCCGAAACAGTCCGCGCGCCTGTAAAACGGGTACCACCTGGTCAACAAAGCGCGGGAAAGTGTCCGGCGTACCGCCCTGAATGATGAAACCGTCCGCCGCATGGCCTTCAAACCAGGCCTGAAGACCGTCTGCCACCTCTTCCGGCGTGCCGGAAAAGCGCGGGCGCGGTGATGCAGCTTCAAGGGCCACCTGACGCAGGGTTAAGTTGCGCTCTGCGGCATTACGCTTAATTTCATCGGTGGTGCTGCGGAAGCTGTTTTTGCCTAAATCACCGATATCCGGGAACGGCTCGTCGAGCGGATACTGGCTGAAATCGTGATGTTCAAAATAACGCCCGAGGTAGTTGAGGGCATCGTTGATCGACACAAGCGCCGCCGTGGTTTGATACTGGTTTTCCACGTCATCGGCGTCTTTACCCACAATCACGCTGACGCCCTGGAAAATATGTAAATCTGATGCGCGGCGTCCGTTAATTTCCAGCTGCTGCTTCACGTCGCGGTAAAAGGCTTTCGCCTCATCGAGAGTTTCATGATGGGTAAAAATGGCGTCGGCATGTTTCGCCGCCAGCTTTTTGCCGTCGTCCGACGCGCCCGCCTGAAAGACAATCGGTCGCCCTTGTGGCGTTCGACCAATATTCAGCGGACCGGCGACCTGGAAGAAATCACCGTGGTGATCCAGAGTATGCAATTTTGCCGAATCAAAGAATTGGCCGCTCTCTTTATTGCGCACAAAGGCGTCGCCCTCCCAGGAATCCCACAGCCCTTTCACGACGTCGAGATACTCATCCGCAATGCGGTAGCGGAGCGCATGCTCGGGGTGCTTTTCACGGGAAAAATTCTTCGCTGAGCCTTCCAGCGGCGAGGTCACCACGTTCCAGCCCGCGCGTCCGTTGCTCAGGTGATCGAGGCTGGCGAACTGACGTGCCACGGTAAAAGGCTCGCTGTAGGAGGTGGATAAGGTTCCCACCAGGCCAAGGCGTGAGGTAATGCTCGCCAGCGCGGATAATACCGTCAGCGGTTCAAAGCGATTTAAAAAATGCGGGATCGATTTCTCATTAATATAAAGACCGTCGGCGACGAATAAGAAATCGAGTTTGCCTTCTTCCGCTTTTAACGCCGTCTCTTTAACAAAATCAAAATTAATGCTGGCATCCGCGATTGCCGCAGGATGACGCCAGGCTGACATATTTCCGGATGCACCATGCAAAATGGTCCCCAGCCGCAGTTGACGATGTGCAGACATATTCACCTCAAATAAATTAAACGTGTTGCAGGGCTTTTTCCGCAAGCTGTGCAAAATAGCGGGCAGCGGGTTCAATTAAGGCTTCATCCGGATTAAAGGACGGGTGGTGTAAACCAAACGGACTGTTGCTGCCAATGCTGACAAACGCGCCTGGAATAGACTGTAGATAGACCGCAAAATCCTCCCCGCCCATATGCAGCTCCGCGTGCTGGGTTTCGTACCCTGACTCTCTGGCAACAGAGGTGGCGAAATCCGCCCAGCGTTCGTCGTTCACCAGTGCGGTCGGTCCGGCATACCAGGTGATGTCAATCTGCGCGCTGAAAGCGCTGGCAAACCCGGCGGCGATTTCCCCGACGCGGGCCTTCACGTTTTGCTGCACTTCCGTGCGATGGGTGCGCAGCGTGCCTTCCAGTTCCACGCTTTCCGGCAGGACGTTCCAGGTGTTGCCTCCGGCGATACGCGTTACGCTCAACACCACTGAATCCAGCGTGTTGACGTTGCGGCTGGCGACGCTTTGCAGCGCCGTCACCAGCTGGCTCGCCAGCACAATGGCGTCGTTGCCTTCATGTGGACGTGCGGCGTGCGCACCCTTGCCGGTAATGCGGATCACGAAGCGGTCAACGTTGGCATAAAACGGCCCGCCGCGAGTGGCAAACTCGCCTACCGGCAGCCCCGGCTCGTTATGCATACCGAAGATGGCGCTAACGTCACGCAGGGCGCCGGCTCGCACCATGCTTTTTGCGCCGCCAAAGTTCTCTTCCGCAGGCTGGAACAGGATCCGCACCCGCCCGTCGAGCGACGCTTCGCGCTCTTTCAGCTTCAGCGCCGCGCCGAGGATCACGCTGGTGTGGATGTCGTGTCCGCAGGCATGCATCACCCCCGCACGCTGCGAGCTAAACGATACGCCGCTGCGCTCCTCTATCGGCAACGCATCAATGTCTGCGCGCAGCGCAATCAGCTTATTACCCGTCCCGATTTCCGCCACCAGCCCGGTTGTCAGGTCATACGGCAGCGGCGTAATGCCAGCATTCGTCAGCCACTGACGCAGGCGTGCAGTCGTTTCGACCTCCTGACCGGAGAGTTCCGGGTTCTGGTGCAGCTCACGACGCCAGGCAATCAGTTGTTCGCCAAAACTCATACGGTGACCTCCTTGTTGAGACGCGCCTCGGCCAGCAGACGCAGCGACGCGACGCGCGTTGCCCCCTCCGCGACCGGCGTGTCGATGATAAATTCGTCAATGCCCCACTGCTCGTGCAGGGCGTTCAGTTGTTCAAGCACCGACTCAGCGGTGCCCGCCAGAAGGGACTGCGCCCGACGGGCAATACGCACCGGCTCGCTGCCTGCCTGACGTGCAAAGGCATAGGCCTGTTCTTCGCTGGCGACACTCACGCGCTGACCGTTTGCCAGCTCAACGCCCCATACTTCAACCTTCTGCGCCAGCGCGTCGGCCTGCTCCTGCGACTCCGCCACAATAGCCTGCACTGCAACAATCACATCGCGGGTGCTGTTCTGACGCCAGGTTGACACCACCTCTCGCAGCAGTTCCGGATCGCCGTTCAGGTGGGCGGCAAAGACAAAGTGCCAGTCAAGGGATGCGGCGAGTAGCGCGCTTTCGGTACTGGCTCCCAGCAGAAAACCCTGCGCAGGCACCGGCGGCAGCGGCGTGGCGCGAACGGCCTCCTCCTCCGACTGATTTTCAGGGCGGATCCAGCCGTCCAGCTGCGTCAGCTGTTCGGTAAAGCTGCCTTTTTCATGAGGATGTAGTCCGAGCTGCAATGCGCGGGTAGAGAGCGGGAGACCGCCGGGGGCTTTCCCGACGCCCAGATCCACGCGGCCCGGTGCCAGCGCGGCCAGTAGATTAAAGTTTTCCGCGACCTTATAGGGGCTGTAGTGCTGAAGCATGACGCCGCCCGACCCCACACGGATGCGCTTTGTTTGCCCGAGGATCCAGGCAATCAGCAGTTCCGGCGAGGGGCTGGCGAGCTGAGGGGTGTTGTGGTGTTCGGCAATCCAGAAGCGGTGATAACCCAGAGTTTCCGCCTGCTGCGCCAGTGTTAAGGTACGTGCCAGCGCATCGGCGGCGGTTTCGTGTTCTGCGACGGGGCTTTTATCCAGAATGCTGATTCGCCAGGACATGTTGCGTTCTCGTTTGACTTAACATGTCGTCATTATTAAAGGCGCGATTAACCTCTGAGAAACAATTAATTTACATTTAGTTTGCCGGAAATCAGATATGTAAAACCCTGCTAGCGGTGTGATTTTAGGGATGAAATCAGCGCCTCCGCCTCCTGCTGTCGGGTGATACGGACAAAGTGAATGTGGGCATATCGCGGGTTTTGCATATCGGCTTGGTAACGTTTGCGATTGCTGCGCCAGGTTTTGAGGGTCCATATGATGATGGACTCCCGGCTAAAAAACGAGCGGCGGAAGCTTTCACGGTTTCCGGTGCCGGGCCACAACTCCTGCTGGTGCCATGCGCGTTTAAACGCGCGCGTCACCGCCTGCCGGAGCGTGCGGAGGAACCCGCAGTCCACCCACACCACCAGATCTACCTCGCGCCACTTCACGGGACGAGTGCGGTTATAATTGCCGTCAAGCACCCAGCCGGGTGTGGCGGCCAGGGTATTCGCCAGTGTCTCAAGCAGGACGTCGTCAGGCGTGCCCTGCCAGTCGGGCCGCCAGTACAGCCTGTCCATTTCAATATACGGAAGTACCAGCTCCCTGGCGATGCGCCGGGCAAGCGTGCTTTTTCCACTCCCGCTGGTACCGATAATATTTATTTTCACCGTTCCGCCCGGACATGCTGAAGAAAACGGATCGCATCATATCGTTTTAGTTTTGTTAATGAAACGGCAGTGACGTGCTGCTGCCCGAATCTCTACCCCTCAGTAATTATTAAGCAAATCTGATGATTAAAGCACAACGTTAACGCGTGTTTTGACTAAAAAATCACCGCGATTCAGCGCGTTGTGATCCCCGTCTGCTCTGACCACACGATTTCCTTCGACAGGCATCACTTTCGGCACGGTTATATTTTGCGTCGCTTATCAATTGCGGGTAGGATGCCTCGCCATGTTTCGCCTTATCCATACACAGAATGACTGGAAAGGCGGCATGTGTTTGCGCAGAAGCAATCGTTTGTATTGCGTTCTGCCAGGCAGGACTATCACGATAATGGTTCAGACAGGCAAACAGGTAACTCAATGAAAACAAGCAATAAAAGCGCAGCCGATCATCACGCTGCTAAACGTCGCTGGTTGAACTCCCATGAAGAGGGCTATCACAAAGCGATGGGCAACCGTCAGGTTCAAATGATCGCCATCGGCGGCGCTATCGGTACAGGTCTGTTTTTAGGTGCTGGCGCACGTCTGCAAATGGCGGGCCCCGCACTTGCACTGGTCTATCTGGTGTGCGGGATCTTCTCCTTCTTCATCCTTCGTGCCCTGGGCGAACTGGTACTGCACCGCCCGTCCAGCGGCAGTTTTGTCTCCTACGCTCGCGAGTTCCTCGGTGAAAAAGCCGCCTACGTGGCAGGCTGGATGTACTTCGTTAACTGGGCGATGACCGGTATCGTCGACATTACCGCCGTTGCGCTGTACATGCACTACTGGGGCGCGTTCGGCGATGTTCCGCAGTGGGTCTTTGCGCTTGGCGCGCTGGCCATTGTCGGCACCATGAACATGATCGGCGTGAAGTGGTTCGCCGAGATGGAGTTCTGGTTTGCGCTGGTAAAAGTGCTGGCCATCGTGGTGTTCCTGGTAGTCGGTACGGTGTTCCTCGGCAGCGGTAAGCCGCTGGACGGCAATGCCACCGGCTTCCACCTGATAACCGATAACGGCGGCTTCTTCCCGCACGGCTTGCTGCCTGCGCTGGTGCTGGTTCAGGGCGTGGTGTTTGCTTTTGCTTCCATTGAGCTCGTCGGTACCGCGGCGGGTGAATGTAAAGATCCGCAGACGATGGTGCCAAAAGCCATCAACAGCGTGATCTGGCGTATCGGCCTGTTCTACGTCGGCTCCGTGGTGCTGCTGGTTCTGCTGCTGCCGTGGAACGCTTATCAGGCCGGTCAGAGTCCGTTCGTAACCTTCTTCTCTAAGCTGGGCGTCCCTTATGTGGGCAGCATCATGAACATCGTGGTACTGACCGCGGCGCTCTCCAGCCTGAACTCTGGCCTGTATTCCACTGGCCGTATTCTGCGCTCCATGTCGATGGGCGGTTCCGCGCCGAAGTTCATGTCTAAGATGAGCAAGCAGCAGGTTCCCTATGCGGGGATTCTGGCGACGCTGGTGGTTTACGTCTTTGGCGTGTTCCTGAACTATCTGGTGCCGTCCCGGGTATTTGAGATCGTGCTGAACGTCGCTGCACTGGGGATTATCGCCTCCTGGGCCTTTATTGTGGTCTGCCAGATGCGTCTGCGCAAAGCGATCAAAGAAGGCAAAGCGGCTGATGTGAGCTTCAAGATGCCGGGCGCACCGGTGACCTCCTGGCTCACCCTGCTGTTCCTGTTCAGCGTGCTGGTGCTGATGGCGTTTGACTACCCGAACGGTACTTACACCATCGCGACAATTCCGCTGCTGGCAGTACTGCTGATTGCTGGCTGGTTCGGCGTGCGTAAGCGCGTTCACGAGATCCACAGCACCGCGCCGGTTCATCACGACGATGAACACCACGACGCGCCGCTGGTAGAAGAAACCTCGCGTTAATAAAAAAGCCGGGTGGCGGCTTCGCCTTACCCGGCCTACATTTCAGGGTTTTGTAGGCCCGGTAAGCGCAGCGCCACCGGGCTATCCCATACTAGAGCGCAATACGAATCACGTCGTCAGGCTGGGTTGCTTCCTGCTGACGGGTCGACTTCTGTTTCACCGTCACATATAGCGTCTTACCATCGGCAGAGAGTGCCAGGCTGTTCGGGTAGACCGGCGTATCGAACGTTTTGGTCACCTTGTAGGTTTTCGCGTCAATCACGCTCACCTTGCCCGCTTCGCGGTGCGTCACGTAGGCTTCATTGCGCGCTGGGTTAAACAGGACGGCCAGTGATTCAGGCGCGGCGATCTTCTCCATTACGCTGCCGTCTTTCAGGCTAACCACCAGCACTTCAGGCTGTTTTGAATCGGTCAGGAACGCACGCTGACCGGCGGTGTCCAGGCTCAGGTTCAGGTAGAAATGTTCTTTACCGTCGTCCTGCACTTTTTTACGGCTGATGATTTTGTTGGTGGCCGTGTCAATCGACAACAGTTCGCCGTCCGCATTCGTGGTGTAGAGACGTTTCGCCTGCGCATCCAGCGCCAGACCCGTGCTGAAGGTACCGGTGTTGGCGATGGTGTCCTTCAGCTTCAGGGTTGCGCCGTCCACGACCCAAATCACGCTCTCTTTACCTACCCCGGTGATGTAAACGGTGTTGCTCGCGTCATCCGCCACCAGCTGGCGCGGCTGCAACGGTTTGACCGTCTCGCTGCGTTTACGATCGTCGAGCACCAGACGCCCTTTCACGTCCCCCGTTTTGGCATCAATGGCCGTCACCGCACCGTTGATGGTGTTACCCAACCACAGCGTCTGGGTAGCGTTATCGAAGGTTGCCCCGAACGGTTTGAGATCGCTATGGATCGCTTGCGTCACGTCCAGCGTGACCGGGTCAAGGCGATAAACGACGCCGCCTTTATCGGTCTTACGGCTTTGTGATGTCGCCACCCACAGCGCGTTCTCCTGCTGGCTCAACGCCATCTCATAAGCCCCTTTGCCGACCGCTTTACGCAGCATCTCTTCTGCAGCATGAACCTGGAACGTACCGGCGAACAATAACGAGCCTAACAGCAGAGAACCGCGCAGGCGCGGCGAGCACAGATGACGTAAAGACATAACAATTCCTTTTTTGAAAAATAAGTGTACTGCTGACATCGCTTCCAACAGGCAGCGTCATCGCGCCGCCTTTATGATAATGAGAATACTAATCATTAATTATCAAAATGTGGAGTTTTTCTTCCCTTCTCTCCTTTCATTAACGCAATGTGCGGTTATAGTTTTCAAAACATTTACAAAAGATTTAACATGTATGCACATGTTCCATTTGGTTCGTTCCTTCTCCTTAACTGGTTTACTTCATGAAAATCATTACTGCCCGTAAGGCAACTCTCCCGCTGCTGCTGGTTCCTGTTATCCTGGCGCCCCTTGAGGCGATAGGCGCGGACGAGCAGACCATGATCGTCAGCGCCACGCCGCAGACCGTCTCTGAACTGGATACGCCCGCGGCGGTCAGCGTAGTTAACGGCGACGATATGCGTCAGGCAGCGCCACGGATTAACCTGTCTGAATCTCTCGGCAGCGTGCCGGGGCTGCAAATTCAGAATCGCCAGAACTATGCGCAGGATCTGCAGATTTCAATGCGTGGCTTTGGCGCCCGCTCTACCTTCGGCGTGCGCGGTATTCGGATGTACGTGGACGGTATTCCCGCCACCATGCCGGACGGACAGGGCCAGACCTCGAACATCGATCTCACCAGCGTGGAGAGCGTGGAAGTGCTGCGCGGCCCCTTCTCCGCCCTTTACGGCAACGCCTCTGGTGGCGTCATTAACATTAATACGCAGACCGGCCAGCAGCCGCCTACCATTGAGGCCAGCAGCTATTACGGCAGTTACGGCACCTGGCGCTACGGCATGAAAGCCACCGGCGCGATGGGCGACGGTACGCATGCGGGCGATGTGGATTACACCGTTTCGACCACCCGCTTCACCACCCATGGCTATCGCGACCACAGCGGCGCGCGTAAGAATCTCGCCAACGCGAAGCTGGGCGTGCGTATTGATGACGTAAGCAAGCTGACGCTGATTTTCAACAGCGTGGACATGAAAGCCAACGACCCGGGCGGTCTTGACTATCAGGAATGGCGTGACAACCCGCGTCAGTCACCGCGCGGCGACCAGTACAACACCCGCAAAACCATCAAGCAGACCCAGGCCGGGCTGCGCTATGACCGTCAGCTGAGCGAGCAGGACGATCTCAGCGTGATGATGTACGCCGGTGAGCGTGAAATGACGCAGTATCAATCTATTCCGTATCAACCGCAGTTAAGACCAACCCATTCCGGCGGCGTGATTGATATGCAGCGTCACTATCAGGGCGTCGATACCCGCTGGACGCACCGGGGCGAGCTTCTGGTTCCGGTCACCTTTACCACCGGGCTGAACTACGAAAATCTGAGTGAAGATCGTCGCGGGTACGAGAACTTTGTCATGAACAACGGCGTGCCGGATTACGGTGTAAAAGGCGATAAGCGTCGTGACGAACGTAACCTGATGTGGAACCTTGACCCTTACCTGCAAACCAGCTGGCAGTTAACGCAAAAACTCTCTGTCGATGCGGGTGTGCGTTACAGCTCCGTCTGGTTTGATTCCAACGACCACTACGTTACGTCCGCCAACGGCGATGACAGCGGCGAGGCGAGCTACCATAAATGGCTCCCGGCGGGCTCGGTGAAATACGCCGTGACCGACGCGTGGAATCTCTATGCCGCGGCAGGACGTGGATTTGAAACCCCGACCATCAATGAACTCTCCTATCGTCCTGATAACCAGGGTGGGCTGAACATTGGCCTGAAGCCGTCCACCAACAATACCTATGAAGTGGGCAGCAAAACCCGTATCGGCAATGGCCTGCTGACGGCAGCGCTGTTCCGCACCGATACGGATGACGAGATTGTGGTGGATTCCAGCTCTGGAGGCCGAACCAGCTATAAAAATGCCGGTAAAACCCGTCGTCAGGGGGTGGAAGTTTCCCTCGACCAGCAGTTTGCGGAAAACTGGAAGCTGAAAATGGCGTGGACATACCTTGATGCCACCTACCGTACCAACGTATGCGGTGATGATAGCTGCAACGGCAACCGTATGCCGGGTATCGCCCGTAATATGGGCTTCGCATCGTTTGGCTGGCAGCCGGAAGAAGGCTGGTACGCAGGGACAGACGTGCGCTACATGAGCGACATTATGGCCGACGACGAAAACACGGCCAAAGCGCCGTCTTATACGCTTGTCGGACTCAATACCGGGTATAAATTCAACTACGGTAACTGGGGAATGGATCTCTTTGGCCGCGTCGATAACCTGTTCGATAAAGAGTACGCGGGCTCAGTGATTGTCAACGAGTCCAACGGGCGTTATTACGAACCTGCTCCGGGCCGCAACTACGGCGTAGGACTGTCGGTCTCTTATCGCTTCGAGTAAGGATACGCGACACCCTTCTTCTCTTTTTATATTTTAACTCCTGTTGGCTAAATGCCAGCAGGAGTTATTCATCAAAAGAATAAATGGATGCGGTAAATAGTCGCGCGCTTAAATAATCTCTCAGTTGAAATATTGTCGCTGTAGCAGAACGTTTGCTTCATCAATCAGCTTATCTATTGCTTTCTTACTCCCTTCAACATCCCTTCTTTCCAGGGCAGAAAGTAAATCTGCGTAATGATAGGTTGAAGCCCTGATATCATTCAGCTCACGGTGGAGATAGTTAATACAGGGACCAATACGCACCCACAGCTGCTCGATGAGCGCGCTGAGCGTCGGCATCTCCGCGTACTGATACAGCGTAAAGCGGAACACACGGTTTGCGTACAACGCCTGCTGTACATTGCCGTTGGACATGGCGTCATGAAAGGCCTCAGACAGCTTGTGCAGCGTTTCCAGCTTGCTCTCCGTCATGTGCTGACAGGCAGCCGCTACCGCCATTGGCTCAAGCTGTTTTCTGATGGCGTTTATTTCGTTATAGCGATCTAACGTTACCTCAGGCACCAGAAATGCCTGCGCAGGCGTGGCGTGCAGCGCCCCGGCCGACACCAGACGTAAAAGCGCCTCGCGAACCGGGGTGATACTGGTGCCTAATTTATCGGCAATCTCTTTCGTAATCAGACGAGCGCCAGGTTTAAGTGAGCCTGTAATTAACGCCCCTTTTAAACTGATCTCAACTTGCATGGTTAGACTGACTCTGTGCGCTTTTTCTAAATGATCCAAATCAAGCATGTTCAATTCCTGTAGCTAATACTTAACGCTATTTATAAGCGTCGCTTTTTATAACGACGCTGGTTTGATATATCCTGTATCGTCATGCCTGGTGATGGGAAGTGCGTATAAACGCAAAAAAAAATACCTACATTCTGTTTTTATCGCGCTCTGGCCATCTATGCTGATGGCGCTGGCGCGGTGCCGATATAATTAAAGACAATATATCGTATCTTCACAAATAAATATGGCGGGAAACCCGCCATATTGTCGTTTATTTATTGTCCGCCGCGACGCGAATCACGACTTTGCCGAAGTTTTTGCCTTCAAGCAGCCCAATCAACGCCTCGGGGGCGTTTTCGAGACCCTCAGTCACCTGTTCGCGATAATGGATTTTACCTTCCTGTACCCAACGCCCCATCTCGTCCTGGAACTCTTTAATACGGTGTCCGTAGTCCTGGCCGATGATGAACCCCTGCATGCGAATGCGTTTCTTCAGTAGCGTTGCCATCAACAGCGGCAAACGATCCGGGCCGTCCGGCAGACGGGTTGCATTGTAGCCACTGACCAGCCCACATACCGGCACGCGCGCGGCGGTATTCAGTAGCGGCAGTACAGCATCAAAGACTTTCCCGCCAACGTTTTCATAATAAACATCAATTCCCTTCGGGCAGGCAGTTGCCAGCTGCGCGTCAAAATCCGCTGCATGGTGATCCAGGCACTGGTCAAATCCCAGTACCTCGACAGCATGACGGCATTTTTCAGCACCCCCCGCGACACCAATAACCCGGCAGCCTTTAATCTTGCCAATTTGCCCGACCGTTGCACCAACCGGCCCGGTCGCCGCAGCCACCACCAGCGTTTCACCGGCTTTTGGCTGACCGATATCCAGCAGGCCCATATAGGCGGTAAAGCCCGGCATCCCGAGTACGCCAAGCGCCCATGAAGGGTGCGAAGGGTTTTCCCCCAGCTTGACCAGGCCGCTGCCGTCCGAGAGTTCATACTCCTGCCAGCCGCTATAGCCCAG
This sequence comes from Enterobacter mori, assembly GCF_025244905.1. Classification (NCBI taxonomy): domain Bacteria; kingdom Pseudomonadati; phylum Pseudomonadota; class Gammaproteobacteria; order Enterobacterales; family Enterobacteriaceae; genus Enterobacter; species Enterobacter mori. The sequence continues at coordinate 2,450,461 of NZ_CP104285.1, forward strand.
CACCCATTCACCCGGTTTGAAATCCGGGTGGTTCGACTGCTCAACACGGCTCACTGTACCGCCCACCATTACCGCACCAATCTCAACGGGCGGAGAATAGGAAGGCGCATCGCTCATGCGGCCGCGCATATACGGATCCAGCGAGAGCCACACCGTGCGTAATAGCACCTGTCCCTCTGTCAGAGCGGGCAGCGGCTGTTCTTCTAAACGGAAGTTACTCGCCACAGGCGCGCCGTGTGGGCGAGAAGCCAAAAGCCAACGACGGTTTCGCGTGGAAGATTGACTCATAAATCACTCCTTTCTCGTGCAAATGTCTCTAGAGACTAGTCCCTTATCTGGCATGACGCTTTGACATTACGAGCCAGACTGATTGAGGCGGACAACCAGATAAATGCAGGCTTCGTCAGTTTCATTAATAAACCGACAGTCATTGGGCGGCCCCAGCTCGAGACAATCTCCGGCCTTCATTTCATGCCGGGTATCCCCTTCCTGAAACACCAGCTCGCCAGACTGCAGCCAGATCAGCTGACGTGCCAGCGCGTAAGACGATGCGGGCATCGGCACATCGCTGCCGGGGGGAAGTTCCACCTGCACGAGATCGATGGGCAAATCGGTACGCGGCGACACATGACGACGCACGTAATGCGTTTGCGGATCGCGCCAGACCGGTTGATTAGCCAGGCGCAGGAGTTTGCCTTCCTGCATTTCAGCCCGCGCGATTAACGTGGACATGCTGATGCCAAAAGCACCCGATAACCGGGCGAGCAGCGTCGCCGTGGGGCTACTGTCCCCACGCTCTATCTTATGGATCATCGCGCGCGATACGCCGGCCCGGTCGGCCAGATCGCTCAGGGACCAGCCTCGCGACTCGCGTTCGATACGGATCCGCGCGCTGATCCGTTGATTCATATTGTCTGTCATAGTATTCATCACGTCATACTATAGTGTATGAACAGCATTTCAATGGCGGTTTTTATAACAAAAAAATAGGGTTTATACCGTAGCCGTAAGATGGCACTCTTGTATACTATCGTGACATTATCGTACCACTATAGTGAACAACTCAGCCTGAGGGGTAACCATGATCGTTCGTCATGCAAGTAAAGAAGATTGCGCCGCTATCGGTGAAATATACAACCACGCGGTTCTGCATACGGCCGCCATCTGGAACGATAAAACGGTGGATACCGATAACCGAATCGCATGGTTTGAAGCGCGCACGCTGGTGGGATATCCCGTGCTGGTCAGCGAAGACGATGGCGTGGTAACGGGATATGCCTCCTTCGGAGACTGGCGGGCGTTCGACGGTTTTCGCCACACCGTTGAGCACTCCGTCTACGTACATCCGGACCACCAGGGTAAAGGCATCGGGCGGTTGCTGATGAAGGCATTGATTATTGAAGCGCGAAACATTGGCAAACACGTCATGGTGGCGGGGATTGAAGCGCAAAATCATACCTCCATTCATCTTCATGAGACGCTGGGGTTTGTCACCACGGGACAGATGCCGCAGGTGGGGACCAAGTTTGGCCGCTGGCTGGATTTAACCTTCATGCAACTGCAGCTTGACGAGCGCAGCGAACCGGATGCACTCCCATGAATCAATCGCTCACGCTGGCGTTCCTGGTTGCCGCGGGCATTGGGCTGGTGGTGCAAAACACACTGATGGTGCGTATCACCCAAAGCTCTTCCACCATTCTCATCGCTATGCTGTTGAACTCGCTGGTTGGCATTGTGCTGTTTGTCAGCATTTTGTTGATTAAGCAGGGGTTCACCGGCTTTCATGAACTGACGTCAACGATTCGCTGGTGGACGTTGATCCCGGGCCTGCTGGGCTCGTTTTTTGTCTTTGCCAGCATTAGCGGGTATCAGAATGTGGGGGCGGCGACCACCATTGCGGTGCTGGTGGCAAGCCAGCTGATTGGCGGACTGGTACTGGACGTGTTGAGAAGCCACGGCATTCCGCTGCGCGCGCTGATCGGCCCGGTGTGCGGCGCGGTGATGCTGGTGGTGGGCGCCTGGCTGGTGGCCCGACGCCAGTTTTGAACGTTACAGTATGGTGCCGCCTTTAGTTAGCTGTTCCTCACGCGCATCCATCTCTTCTTTGTGCTGCTTACCGTGGTGTGAAATCGCGGTGCGCAGGCGCTGCTGCTGGGTATAGCGGTCTTCGCGGCTCAGCTCTGCATCATCGCTGAGTTCAATCAGCAGTTCGTTCATGTGGGTAATCACGCTTTCTTTGATGGCGGCATCCACACGGGCTGTTACGTCGTTTAAATGTGACATTGTCACTCCTTATTATTGCCGGTTGGCGGCTACGCCTTACCCGGCCTACTTTAGACCTGTAGGCCCGGTAAGCGCAGCGCCACCGGGCAACATTGTCAATTCAGCTTCGCTTTTGAGAAGTCGCTGCCCATCAGGCTCACACTGTAACCCGTCACGTTGCTTCGGGTCGCGTAGAAGGTTTTGCCGTTCGCCAGGGCGATCCACGGTGCCTGCTGGTAGAAAATCTCCTGCGCCTGGCCGTAGAGTTTCGCACGTTCGGCCGGGGTGCTGGTCAGCTTCGCTTTATTCACCAGAGCGTCATAATCCTTGTTGCACCAGCGTGCGGCGTTGGATCCGGTTTTGATGCTGTTACAGCCCAGCAGGACGTCGGCGAAGTTATCCGGGTCGCCGTTGTCGGACATCCAGCCAAACAGCGCGGAGTCGTGCTCGCCTTTACGCATGCCGGAGAGATACTCGCCCCACTCGTAAGAGACAATTTTCGCCTTCACGCCCACTTTCGCCCAGTCGGCCTGAATCATCTCAGCGATACGACGCGAGTTCGGGTTATAAGGACGCTGAACCGGCATTGACCACAGGGTCACTTCTGCGCCCTTCTCCAGTCCGGCCTGTTTCAGTAATGCTTTCGCTTTTTCAGGATCGTAGCTGTAATCCTTCAGATCTTTGTTGAAGCCCAGCATATTTGGCGGGATCGGCGATTTTGCCACCGTACCCGAGCCCATAAACACCGCGTTCACGATCGCTTTTTTGTCGGTCGCATAGTTCAACGCCTGGCGCACCAGCACGTTATCGAACGGTTTTTTCTCGGTGTTGAATGCCAGATAGCCGACGTTAAGCGCGTCGATCGAATGCAGCGTCAGGTCTTTGTTTTTCTTGATGACGTCAAACTGAACCGGCGACGGCGCAGGGATAATCTGGCATTCGTTGGTCTGCAGTTTCGCCAGACGGGTTTCTACGTTTGGCGTGATAGAGAAGATCAGGTGTTTGGTCGGGACCGCACCGTCCCAGTAGTTCGGGTTTGCGACGTAGCGGATAAGCGAGTCCACCTTATACTGCTGAAGCACGTAAGGGCCGGTGCCGATTGGCCACGTATCGACGTTCTCAGGCGTACCCTTTTTCAGCATCGCATCGGCATATTCGGCGGACAGGATAGAGGCAAAATCCATCCCCCAGTCGGCCAGAAACGCGGCGTTCGGTTCGCTTAGGGTAAACTGGACGTGGTAATCATCGACCTTTTTCACGTCCTGAATCAGCTTATCCAGCCCCACGTCGTTGAAGTATTCGTAATTGCCCTGCGACACGTTGTGATAGGGGTGCTTAGGGTCTTTCTGACGCAAGACCGAGAAAATAACGTCATCCGCGTTAAAATCACGGGTCGGCTTAAAGAATTTATTACTGTTAAACTTCACCCCTTTGCGCAGGGTAAAGGTGTAGGTTTTGCCGTCCGGCGAAATGGTCCAGGACTCCGCCAGCGACGGAACCGGGGTGTTTTTCACCGGGTCAAAATTGATCAGGCGGTTATACAGAACCTGAGAGCTGGCGACAAACGACGGGCCCGAGCTGGCGATTTGTGGGTTAAACGACTCGGGTGAAGCCTCGGAGCAGTAAATAAGGGTATCGGTGTTTGCCGCCCATGCGGCCCCTGCTGGTAAAAGCGTGCTCAACGCGAGAGCAAGCAGTGTTTTCCCTGTAGACATGGTTATAACCCTTTCAGTTTTATTATTGTGAACAGTAATAACAGCACAGCTGTTTTGACCTGACAAATAACGAAACACTATCAGGTTATTCTAAAGCAGAGTTTATTGCTGCTTTTCCAGCCAGGAAAAAAAGGCGATTTGCCTTAAGTGCCATTATTCGTCAAGCACAACCGTCGCGATCAATGCCGTAAGAAATCGGCCCTTTTGGCGTCTCCTCAGCCGTTTGTTTGCGTCCCGGTTTCGTTAAAGTAACGGTGTGAAGAAGTCTATGGGACCAAATCGTGGCAAAAACACTTTTACGCAGCGGTAATCTGGATGATTTTCAGGCCGTTGGCGGCGGCGGACAGGCCGTTTTTGAATCAGCGTTGCAAATCCGTGAAGCGCTTCGGCTGCGCAAACAGCAGGCTATTGTCGACTGCCTGGCCATTCCTCAGGTGAACGATGGCGGCGATCGCGTTGACTGGTATTCCCCCGTTGACGGAACGGTATCCAGTTGGAAAGCCGCAGAGGAGGATGAACGATACCGCGCCCTGCGCTACCTGGAGAACACTCTGGCCAGCGTGGAATCGTTGAGTAAAAAGTGTCTGCAATCACCGAAAACCGCGCAACAGCTGTTTGGTTCCCTGCTGTCTAAAACCTTCCAGTTCCCCGGCGAAAACTTCCTCTATCTGGTCGATGGTAAACCGGTGCTCTGCTTTTGGGGCTTTGTGAACCTTAACGAGAACGCCCGTGACGATGTGCTTGATTGCCTGAGGGAATCGCTGATCCCGGAACCTGCGCCCGTTGTCATTGACGATCCCGAGCCGGAGCCCGAGCCCACGCCGGTGATTACCTTTGAACAAGCCGATGAGCCGCTCGTTACGCCCGCGACCAACGTGCGCATCACCGAGGACGACCTGTACGAGCCAGAACCGCCTCGCGTAATTGTGCCACCTGTAACACAAGAACCGGTCCCCGAGATTGTGCCGAAAAAGCGCCGCGTCCCCCTGTGGTCATTGCCCGTCGCAGCGGTAATTGTTGCGGCAATAGCGACCCCATTACTCTGGCCAAAACAGGCCCCCTCTGCTGAACCTGTCGCCGTTCCGGCAGCACCTGTTGCCATTGCGCCAAAACCCATTAAACCGGTGGAACAGCTTGCCATGAACCTTCCTCTGCACCAGGCCGAAGTGCTGGAGCCGAAGGTACAAGCGCCTGTCGCAAAACCAGAGCCTGTCGTGATTGCCGCGATCCCGAAAGATGCCATGGTGATGGAGGCAAATCAGGTTAAAGCGGGCTCGACACGGTTCCTGAACGGGACCTGGCGCGCCCTTCTCGACGTGAAAGATCTGGTCACCGGCAAGCCGCCGTCACTGCGCTACCAAATACAGAATAATAAAGGCACTGCGCGCGTGGTTCACGGTGACAACATCGTTTGCCGCGTCGAGGTGTTTTCCGGGCTGCACAGCAACGGTGAGTTGCTGATTAAAACGCGCGGCAACGCCCGCTGCACGGACGGTTCACGCTATCCCATGCCTGAAGTCGCCTGCAAAGCAGGTACCAGCGATGTGGCGGAATGTAGCGCACGTTATGATGCCAACACCGTCGTTCCACTGACGTTCAAGAAAGCAGGTTCGTGATCCTATGCTGGTAACTCTTTGCGACTATAAACAGAGCGTCACGCTCATTGCTAACAGCGGCGTACAGTTCCTTGATTTTGGCCTGACCCCGCAGGATACCGCCAGCAATGGCCGTTTCGTGCGTAAAACGGCAAATGGCCCGCTGCTGCGTCTTGATTTCGACCTGGTGAACGGCCGTTATACGCTCCCGGCGAGCGGCGGCAGCCAGCCGGAGGTGGTGAAGCCGGAAAGCACCATTCCACTGCATCAGTCTCTGACGGTACTGGACGGCGTCTGGCTCCCGCTGCCGTTCCTGCGCTTTAATCCCCCGCGCACCTTCGTTGATGGCCCGGACAACTGGGCTCGCGTGCAGGTGCGTAAACTGGATACCCCGGATGCGGCAGGCAATACGCATCGCGTAACCCTCGCGCTCGACAGTCAGATTGCAGAACACGCCACTTCCGCGCTGTCTCCTGTCGAAAACGACATTCTGAACGGCACCCGTTTCGCCCTCGCCTGGCGCGATGAGGAAGTGGAAAACTTCCTCGATCAGACCTGGATTGACGGCTGGCTGCGCGAAGCCTTTACCCAGTTTGCGGACGGTGTTGAAAAACGCTCTGAACGCGAGCTGCACCAGGCAATGCGCAGCTTTGAATATCAGGCGCACTGGCTCAATCTCCTGTCGATGCTCGGCGAGCAGTTGACCGTGCCTGAAGTGAAATTTGTCACCCACACGCTCAGCACCCCTGCCATTCCGGTCGACCTGATCCTCGACGTGGGCAACACCCACACCTGCGGCGTCATTATTGAAGATCATGGTGATGCGAACGATGGGCTGCGCCAGACCGCCGAGCTGCAGGTTCGCTCGCTAAGCGAGCCGCAGTTCCTGAATGAGCCGCTCTTCACCAGCCGCCTGGAGTTCTCCGAAGCGCGTTTCGGCAAGCAGCACTTTTCCGTGGAAAGCGGCCGTGAAGATGCCTTCGTCTGGCCGTCAATCGTGCGCGTGGGAGACGAAGCGCGCAAACTGGCGATGCAGCGCCTGGGCACCGAAGGCAACAGCGGCATCTCCAGCCCGCGTCGCTACCTGTGGGACGAAACCCCGGTGGTTCAGGACTGGCGCTTCAGCCAGATGAACAGCAAAACCCAGCGTGAACCGCTCGCGACCGCGTTCCCGCTGATGAACCTGATGAACGATGACGGTGAGCCGCTCTTCACCCTGCCTCAGGATGAACGCCTGCCGGTATTTTCGCCGCAGTATAGCCGCAGCACGTTAATGACCCATATGCTCTGTGAACTGCTGGCACAGGCGCTGGGGCAGATCAACAGCGTTGCCACGCGCTTGCGCCTGGGCTTCCCGGCGTCGCCGCGTCAGCTACGCACGCTCATTCTTACCCTGCCCTCGGCCATGCCGAAACAGGAGCGTGAGATTTTCCGTCGTCGCATGTTTGAAGCCATTGCTATCGTCTGGAAAGCGATGGGCTGGCACCCGCAGGATGAAGATTTTGCCAGCCGCAAACAGCAGGAAAAAAGCGTGGTGCCGGTACCTGAAATTCAGATGGAATGGGACGAAGCCAGCTGCGGCCAGCTGGTCTGGCTATATAACGAAGCCATCTCCCATTTCGGCGGCCAGACGGAAGCGTTCTTCGCCTCCCTCGCCCGTCCGGATCGTGAGCCTGAACCGGGCGTTCAACCCGGGCGTTCGCTGCGCGTGGCCTCCATTGATATTGGCGGCGGTACGACCGATATGGCGATTACACACTATCAGCTAGACGACGGTTCCGGTAACAACGTCAAAATTACCCCGCAGCTGCTGTTCCGCGAAGGGTTTAAGGTAGCGGGAGACGACACGCTGCTGGACGTGATCCAGCGCTATGTGCTGCCTGCGCTGCAAACCCAGCTGCAGAAATCCGGGATTGCGGACGCTTCCCTGCTCATGGCGTCGCTGTTTGGCGATTCCGGACGCATTGACACGCAGGCCGTGCTGCGCCAGCAAACGGCGCTTCAGCTGTTTATGCCGGTTGGTCATGCAATCCTCGCCGCGTGGGAATCCAGCGATATTGACGATCCGCTGGCCGGGCTGCATGCCACCTTTGGCGATCTCCTTGTGCAAAAACCGACGCGCAACGTCCTGAACTATCTACAGCAGGCAATCGACCATGCGCTGCCCACGGGGTCAGAAGCGTTCGATCTCTTTGCCGTTCCGCTGCACGTTAATTTCCGCGAGATGCAGGATGCAATGCTGGCCGGACAGTTCACGCTGGCGTCCCCCCTTCATGCGGTGTGCGAGGCCATTTCCCATTACAGCTGCGATATTTTGCTGATCACGGGCCGCCCGGGCTGCCTTCCGGGTGTTCAGGCGCTCATTCGCCACCTGCAGCCGGTGCCGGTCAACCGCATCGTCTGGCTGGATAAGTATCAGGTGCATGAATGGTATCCGTTCAGCCAGCAGGGGCGTATCGGCAATCCGAAATCTACAGCCGCCGTCGGCGCCATGCTGTGCAGCCTGGCGCTGGATCTGCGCCTGCCGCGCTTTAACTTTAAGGCAGCCGACATTGGCGCATACTCGACAGTTCGCTACCTGGGCGTGCTGGATAACACCATCAATACCCTGCGTGAAGAGAACGTCTGGTACCAGGATATCGATCTCGATAAGCCGGGCGCGAAGCTGGATGCCCGGCTCCATTTCCCGCTGCGCGGGAACGTCACGCTCGGCTTCCGCCAGCTTGCAAACGCCCGCTGGCCAGCGACGCCGCTGTATACCCTGAGCATTAACTCTGCCGAACTGGCAAAAACCATTGCGGGTGACGGCGTGCTGAACGTGCGCCTGAAGCTGCGTGGCGGCAGCAAGCACGAAGGGCCTGAGTCCTTCGAGCTCAGCGACGCCTGGCTGCAGGACGGCACGCCGGTTCCCCCGGATGCACTGACCTTTAAACTGAATACCCTGGCCGATCGCCGACATAGCGGCAGCCACTACTGGATTGACAGCGGGAGCGTATACCTGAAATGACTGCGACGACTGCCACCACTCAGGCCTTAATCGGGTGGATTAACGACACGCGCCTGCACGCTCCCATGCTGGATAACGATGCTGATGCCCTGCTGTCACGGGTCACGTCCGCCCAGGCGCGTGAGCAGGCCATTGATCGTGCCCTCCTGAGCCAGAGCAGCATTGGGCTGTACGGCCATTCACAGGCGGCGAAATCGCATTTACTCACGTCACTGTGCGGCAGCGGTAACGGTCGGCTGAACGTTTCACCCGGCCAGCGCACGTTCGACTATTTTTCACATATCAATCCCGGCCATGCGGCAACGAATATGGCCATTCGCTTCACTCGCGAACAGCGGGATAGTGCCGATGAGGCGTTTCCGCTGCGTCTGCGACTGGTGACCGAAGCCGAACTGGTCCAGCTGTTTATTGCTCGCACCACCCTGCACCCGCAGATCCGCCCGGTGGATAAATCCGTGATTGAAACGAGGCTGGAGAAGTGGCGCGCCTTGCGTCAACCGCAGGGCGTTCCGGGGATCACCGCGCAGGAGGTGGGTGCAATCGCCCGTTTCTGGCAGAGCACCGTTCCCGGTGGGAAACAGCAGATGGACGATGCCCTGTGGCACCAGTTCGCGCAGCTGATCCCGTCGCTCGATCTCAGCACGCGCGCCAGCGTCTGGTCACTGCTGTGGGGAGAGCAACAGGAGTTAACCCAACAGTGGCTTAAGCTCGCCCACATTCTGCATCAAACCAGCCATGCCACGCTGCTTGCGGCCCCCCTTAGCCTGCTGGTGGATAATTTTGGTCTGCCGAGTGAAGGTTTCCTGACTTACGGGGCGTTGACCGCACCGGAGGCGCAGGAAGCGCTGCTGCACCCGATCAGCGAGGGTGACGTGCTAAATGCCATCAGCATTCCCGTTGATATCCTCGCCTTCCTTACCCGTGAGCTGGTGCTGCCGGTAGAGGGATGCGTAATTGATAATGTTGATATTATTGATATTCCTGCGCTGTCTGACGACGGAGCTCCGTTGATGACGCAGGCCAAATGCCTGTGGCTGCTGGAACATTATCGTCAGCAGCTTCAGCCCGATGTACTGGTCATTTGTAACGCCACCGCGCATCATCAGCAGACGGCCAAAACCGCGCGAACCCTTCAGAACTGGGTCAAAGAGACGCAGCCAGCGGAAGAAGCCGCTCTCCCGGGTCTCGTGTGGGCAATTACGCCGCACGACGCGCGTTTTACAACGAAACAGAATCTGGATGAAGCCGTCCAGCACCTGCTCGGCCAGCCGGGAATGCGCTGGGGTACGCTACAGGCGCTGGACAGCCACAGCATGCAGCGCATGATTGAGTGGCTTTCTCAGGCCACGCTGCCGTCTCAGCGTCACAAGCGGCTCCATAAGCTAAAAACACTTTTACAGCAGGATCTGGCGGCGCTCATGCACCCTTACCTTGCGCCCCTCACTCAGGATACAGGCGGAAGACGTTCTCAGGCCGAAAATATGGTGAGAATGCTGCAAAGTAGCGCCGCACGCCACGGTGAACTGCTTGAAGGACTCTTACCACCGCTCAAAGCCTTTGAAACACTGCTTGCAGTTCAGCAGCCGCGCGAGGAGCAGGTCAATGGGTTGTTCACCGACGTTATTGACCTGTTCGCGGAAAATACGCAGGAAAGCACTGGCACCGTTCAGACCAAAGATAAAGCACGCCTCGCGCACAAGGTGTGGATTAGCCATCTGCGTCAATGGAGCCGCAACGATGCCGCCGCCGCCCGGTTAGGCCTTGAATCGGCGGTTTTACAGCAGGTTGCCGATGTGCTCGTCGTCGCCAGTTACCGCCTGGATTTACCTCAGAAGCTGCAGCGGATCGTTGAGACGGATAAAAGCAGCGCTGCGCAACTGCATGCGGTGATGGGCAATTTCATTGGCTGGCTGGGCTACGACAGCATGCCGGTTTCCGAGCGTCCTGCAAGCCGCATCCGTAAAGGCCAGGCAATCTTTGTTACGCCCGTCCCGAGCAGTGCCACCCCACGTCTCGCGCGTCTGGGCGAGCAACCCGTCCATGCCGCAACGGCATATGTGTACGACTGGCTGGTTGCGCTTTATAGCCGCGCGATTGAAAACATCAGCTATCAGCACCCGCATGATGTTCAACCTGGCGCGCGTCAGGCCTTACACGCATTATTGCGCTGAACGCTGATTAACAATGTAGCCGCCTTTCTTGCCGGGTGGCGCTGCGCTTACCCGGCCTACATTATTCACCGTTGTAGGCCCGTGCAAGCGTAGCGCCGCCGGGCGAAACTTTTGCGCTCATCACTCCGTCATACACCCGGCTAACGCCTGCGCCAGTGCGGACGGGTTCTCCCAGGACATGGAATGCCCCGCAGCAGGGATGATTTTCACCTCGACGCCTTTCTGTGAGAGCGCATTAAAATCATCATCAGGCAGAGACAGCTCGCCGAAGATCAACGTAACCGGACAGGCAAGCGACAGGAATTGTGTTGCCCAGTCAGGTTCAACACCGTGCACGAGGCTCGACGCGCCCCGCCAGACGGCATAAGGGGCATTGCTTTTCAGGCAACCCGCCCACGCCGTCGTTTCCGCGCTCAGCATGGCGTCATAGCCCTGCGTCAGAAACTGTTGCTCGGTTTGTGCTGCAATTGACCGGCTGAACATCCCCCCACCCGCATGAAAATTGGGTTCTGAGACCATCAGTCCCTTCACTCGGCCCGCCAGCAGCCCCGCCGTTTCGATAGCAATGCTGCCGCCCATGCTGTGTCCGTATAACCAGAAGGCATCCAGTTTAAGATGATCAATCAGTTCCGCCACAACGTGTGCCTGGTCGGTAGTCTTATAGCTGTAGTGCTCAGGCTTATCGCTGTAGCCGCTGCCGGGCAAATCGATGAGAATTGCTCTACGCGCGCCAAACAGCGGGTCAAGAACGACACGGGGATATTCATAGGAAGAGGCGCAGCCCAGGCCGTGAATGAACACCACGGGATCGCCGGTGCCGGGCAAGTCATGCCAGCGCACGGTGCAACCGGCCTGCTGCGAGTAAAAACTGTTCATAAGCACTCCTTTTACGATGCACTGTGTATTTATACAGTTATCGTATCTGGAATGCCATATTCAACTTTTAAAAATGGAAGCGTGCTTCAGAAAAGCGAGATCAGCAGCGCAACGGGAAAGCTCATTGGCCACGTTGAACCCACCAGAAAAGCACTGAGCAGGCGGATACGTTTGCGGTCTTTGGAGAGGAACCAGGTAATTAATGCGCAGATGGAAGCCATGATTGCGTAAAAAACCAACATCTTTTGATACAACGTCATTCTGTATACCAGAGCCGAAAAAATAACCGCACGCAATATGCGTCATATGTTGATACAGATCAAGTTTTTTCATTACATAATAACCACTTAAATATTAAGGCTAATAACAACTGAGTATTTCGTATAACAAACAGGGAGCGCCCACCATTATCTTTATTGATAACATGCATGCTAAATGCACTTTTTGATAAATTCTCTGTTCAGGAAAGGCGTCTAATAAGGGAAAACATTGATGGGAGGTAATATGCTACGCATTCCGCAGAGTTGTATTCATACCCGCTCCACCCCTTTCTGGAATAAACAAACCGCACCCGCTGGCATCTTTCAGCGTCATCTCGATACGGGCACCCGTCCGGGCGTTTATCCTCGCCTGTCCGTTATGCAGGGTGCCGTCCTCTACCTGGGGTATGCTGATGAACAGGCCCCTGAGCCTGACAGTACCTTGCTTATCAAGGCTGGCCACTTCGGTGTTTTTCCCCCTGAGAAATGGCATCACATCGAGGTGATGAGCGACGACACGCTGTTCAATATTGAATTTTTCGTCGAACCAGAGGTGTTGAAGTCGCTTTAAGCGGCTTTTATTTACGAGGTAACCCATATGCTACGTATCCCTGAGAATTTTGTTCATACTCGCTCCACGCCTTTCTGGAACAAAGATACCGCTCCAAAAGCCCTCTTCACCCACCACAACACGAAAGCCAGCGTATATGGCCGTTTGTCCGTGATGCAGGGGGCGGTGCGCTATTTTGGCTTCCCAAACGCTGATGCGACAGAACCGGATCTAGAGTTGGTGATAGAAGCCGGATCGTTTGGCATCTCACCGCCGGAAAAATGGCACCGCATTGAGCTATTGACTGACGATACCTATTTCAACATCGACTTTTTTGCCGATCCTGACGTTACGCTTCAGGGCGCGGGTATCGGCAAAGTGGTCAATACACATAAGGAGTAACCGCGTGGGTAAGGCAACGTACACAGTGACCGTGACCAACAACAGTAACGGCGTCTCGGTTGATTATGAAACAGAGGCCCCGATGGAGTTGCTCATCCCCGACGTCGCCGCAGATGTGGTGAAAGATCTGGTGAATACCGTCCGCGCTTACGATACGGAAAATGAGCACGAGGTGTGTGGCTGGTAAATAAAACGCCCGGCGATACTGGCCGCCGGGCATGATTTTAGTGTTTTATCATGACGTGCCGGACAACCGTATAATCCTCAAGCCCGTACACCGACATATCCTTTCCATAGCCTGAAAGTTTCATGCCGCCGTGCGGCATTTCACTCACCAGCATAAAATGGGTATTTACCCAGGTGCAGCCGTACTGCAGGCGCGCACTCAGACGATGAGCGCGGCCCACGTCTTTGGTCCAGACCGATGACGCCAGGCCATATTGTGAATCGTTGGCCCAGGCAAGCACCTGCGCTTCGTCGTCAAATTCCGTCACGCTGACGACCGGACCAAACACCTCGCGTTGAACAATTGCATCTTCTTGCTTCGCCCCGGCCAGCAGGGTTGGCTGGAAGTAGTAGCCCGCCCCCTCGTGTTTACTCCCGCCGGTCACCACGCGGATATGGCTCAGCGCTTTTGCCTCGTCAACCGCGGTGCACACGCGTGAAAGGTGTGCGGCAGAGCTGAGTGGGCCAAGTTCTGTCGACGCGTCCTCCGGCGCCCCCATTTTCAGGCTGGCGACGGCGGCCCCCAGCTTCTCAACCAGCGCGGCGTAAATGCCCTTCTGGGCATAGATACGGCAGGCGGCGGTGCAATCTTGTCCGGCGTTGTAAAAACCGAACGTGCGCACACCTTCCACCACGGCATCCAGATCGGCATCGTCAAAAACAATCACCGGGGCTTTGCCACCCAGCTCCATATGCGTGCGCTTAATTGAGGAAGCCGTGTGGCTGATAATATGCTCGCCCGTGGCAATCGACCCGGTGAGTGAGACCATGCGGACTTTTTCATGCCCGATGAGCGGGTCACCGACGGTTTTACCGCGACCAAAGAGAACGTTAAGTACGCCTGCCGGGAAGATGTCTCTGGCCAGCTCGGCCAGCTTTAAGGCCGTCAACGGGGTAATTTCAGAAGGTTTTATCACCACGCAGTTGCCTGCCGCCAGCGCAGGGGCCAGCTTCCAGGCTGCCATCATCAGCGGGTAGTTCCACGGCGCAATGGACGCGACGACGCCTACCGGATCGCGGCGGATCATTGACGTATGCCCTTCAAGATACTCTCCGGCGGCCAGTCCATTCAGGCAGCGCGCCGCGCCCGCAAAGAAGCGAAACACGTCGACCACCGCCGGGATTTCGTCCCCCAGCGCGCAGTGCAAAGGCTTTCCGCAGTTAAGGGATTCGAGCCGGGCGAACTCTTCAGCATGCGCTTCAATGGCATCAGCCAGCTTCAGCAAACACTCGGCGCGGGTTTTAGGCGTCGTTTGCCCCCACTGTGCAAACGCGCGATCCGCAGCCTGAACGGCCGCATCCACCTGCGCCGCTGACGCTTCAGGAATGTCCAGCAGTACGTCGCCAGTGGCAGGGTTATAGACCGGCTGCATTTCCCCTTCACCGGCCACCAGTTCACCATTAATCAGCAGTAGTTTTTGCATAGCATTATCCTGTTGAAATCAATGTTATTTCCCGCTTTCGGCACCGTTTTCGCCGTCGCGGGTTAGCCACCAGGCTCCCAGAATGGGGATGGTTGTGACCAGCATCACCAGCAGTGCAACAACATTGGTGACCGGTACGTCCCGCGGGCGACCGAGCTGGTTCAGCAACCACAGCGGTAACGTGCGCTCGTGTCCCGCCGTAAATGTCGTCACGATAATTTCGTCAAACGATAGCGCAAACGCCAGCATCCCTCCGGCCAGCAGCGCCGAGCCAAGATTAGGCAGCACCACATAGCGAAAGGTTTGCCAGCCGTCTGCACCTAAATCCATCGACGCTTCCACCAGACTCCAGGACGTGCGCCGGAAGCGGGCAATCACGTTGTTGAAAACCACCACCACGCAGAAGGTGGCGTGTCCTACAACGATGGTGAAAAATCCCGGCTCAAGGTTGATGGTTTTGAATGCCGTCAGCAGCGCCAGGCCGGTGATAATCCCCGGCAGTGCAATCGGCAATAGCAGCAGCACAGAGATCGCGTTTTTACCAAAGAACTCGCTGCGCCACAGTGCCGCTGCAGCAAGCGTGCCAAGCACGAGTGCAATGGCGGTGGATAAGCTGGCGATTTTAAGTGACAACGTCACTGATTCGAGAATATCCCCACGCCCTGCCGCCACGCTAAACCACTTAAACGTTAGCCCCTGCGGTGGGAAGCTGAAAGCCGCGTCCTCAGTATTGAACGCATAGATCGCGATAATCAGCAGGGGGAAGTGGAGGAAGATGACCCCACCCCACGCGGCGACTTTCAGGAACAACGGTGCGCGATCAGAGTGCATCGAATGCTCCCAGGCGTTTCACGAACGCCAGATAAAGGGAGATCAGCACAATCGGAACCAGCGTGAACGCAGCAGCCATGGGCATATTCCCGATGGCACCCTGCTGGGCGTAGACCATGTTTCCGATGAAATATCCCGGCGGCCCCACCAGCTGCGGCACGATAAAATCCCCAAGCGTCAGCGAGAAGGTAAATATTGATCCTGCCGCAATCCCCGGAATAGCCAGCGGCAGAACCACGTAGCGGAAGGTTTGGCGCGGACGCGCGCCCAGATCGGCAGACGCCAGTAGCAGAGAAGCGGGTAACCTCTCCAGCGCCGCCTGCACGGGCAGGATCATAAACGGTAGCCAGATATAGACGAAGACCAGAAAGCGCCCCAGCCCTGATGTCGACAACGTGTTACCGCCAATCGCCGGAAGCGTAAGCAGAGAAATCAGGAGCGGCTCAAGCCCCAAATGGCTGAGAAACCACTGCGCCACGCCATCTTTCGCCAGCAGCAGCGTCCAGGCATAAGCCTTAACGATATAACTCGCCCACATAGGTAGCATCACTGCGATGTAGAAAAAGGCTTTCCACTTACCGCGGGTATAACGCGCCATATACCATGCCATCGGAAATGCGAGGATCGCGCTGGCGAAAGTGACCGCAAGAGCCATCACCAGCGTGCGCAAGATGATGTCGTAGTTTGCCGGGTTGAAAAGTGCCTGAATGTTCGCAAAAGTGAGATCGGGCGTCACCGACATGGTGAAGTCATCGAACGTATAGAAACCCTGCCACAGCAAGGTCAGAAGCGAACCCAAATAGACGATGCCAAACCACATCAGCGGCGCGAGCAGGAGCAAGAACAGACCCAGTAAGGGTTTACGCCAGAACACTGCGGTAATACGGCTTAACCTACCCTGTGGCGTGGGCGTGGGTGAAACGCTCATGTCCATTTCACCTCTCCTCATGGAGCAACACCATGGCCTCGCGTGACCACGAGGCCAGCACCTGCTGTCCGGGCGCAACCCCCGCCGGGAGCGCGCCTCCGGTAAGATTCGCCTGGCTGACCAGCAGTTTCGCACCGTCTGCAAGACGCAGTTCAAAACGCGTGGCCGCGCCCTGATACTGTACCGCCTGTACTACGCCCTGCACCTGAACATCACCTCCCTCATTGAGACGAATATGTTCCGGACGCAGCGAATACATCCCCTCCATTCCACAGACCTGGCGGGCCAACGCGGTATCAAAAACGTTAGAGGTGCCAACAAAACTGGCGACAAACGGTGTACGAGGACGCATGTAAAGGTCGCGCGGGGTATCAACCTGCTCGATGCGCCCGTTGTTGAAGACGGCCACCCGATCCGACATGGACAGGGCTTCTCCCTGGTCGTGGGTGACGAAAATAAAGGTAATGCCCAACTCCTGCTGAAGCTTTTTCAGCTCAAACTGCATTTGCTCGCGCAGTTTCAGGTCGAGCGCGCCTAGCGGTTCGTCCAGCAGCAGCACGCGGGGTTCGTTCACCAGCGCGCGGGCAATCGCCACGCGCTGGCGTTGGCCGCCGGAGAGCTGCGAAGGCTTACGCGCGACGGCAAAACTCAGGCCGACCTTCTCCAGCGCCTGACCGGCCAGCGCGTAGCGTTTTTTCTTGTCGACACCTTTAACCATCAGCCCGTACGCCACGTTGTCGAGGATCGACATGTGCGGAAACAGCGCATAATCCTGAAAGACGGTGTTGACGTCACGCTCCCAGGGAGGCAATTCGCTGGCTTCTTTACCGAAGATTTTTATCGCGCCGCCGCTCAGCTGTTCAAAACCGGCAATCAGGCGCAGGCAGGTCGTTTTACCGGAGCCCGAAGGCCCCAGCATGGAGAAAAACTCTCCGTCACGAATGCCAATAGTCACCCCATCAACCGCTCGGACGTCGCCGTACAGACGGGAGACGTCATTAAACTCTACTGCGTACGTCATGTTCTGCTCCCGGACGTTCAACGACCGCCCATGATGGCAATGTAATCCTGCGTCCAGCGGCTGTATGGGACAAATTTACCCCCTTCCGCAATCGGCGTTTTCCAGAACATGATTTTTTCAAAGTTGTTATAACCGTTGGTTTCACACCCTTTATCACCGAGCAGCGTGCTGGCTTTGCAACCTTCCGCAACCACCGGCAGCGAGCCAAACCAGGCCGCCAGATCGCCCTGCACTTTTGGCGTCAGCGACCAGTTCATCCATTTGTAGGCGCACATTGGGTGTTTTGCCTGCGCGTGCAGCATGGTGGTGTCCGCCCAGCCAGTTACGCCTTCTTTTGGGAAGACGGTGGCAACGGGCTGGTTCTCTGCCTTCAGGGCATTCGCCTGATACGGCCAGGCGCTGGAGGCCACCACGCCTTCATTTTTAAAGTCGCTCATCTGAACGGTGGTGTCATGCCAGTAGCGGTGGATAAGCGCGTGCTGATCGCGCAACACCTTGAGCACAGCAGCGTACTGTTCTTCGGTGAGCTGGTACGGGTCTTTGATACCTAACTGCGGTTGAGTGGCTTTGACGAACAGCGCGGCATCGGCGATATAAATCGGGCCGTCGTACGCCTGCACGCGTCCCTGGTTGGTTTTACCGTCAGGCAAATTCTGTTTGGTGAATACCACGCTCCAGCTGTCCGGCGGCGTCGGGAAGGTTTTGGTGTTGTACATTAGCAGGTTTGGCCCCCATTGATACGGCGTGCCGTAAACTTTCCCGTCGACGTTAAACCATTCCCCTTTCACAATCCGTGCGTCGAGGGTTTTCCAGTTGGGGATGAGATCAGGGTTAATCGGCTGAACGCGTTTCCCCATGATCAGGCGCAGCGAGGCGTCACCGGAGGCCGTAACCAGATCATATCCCCCTTTCGCCATCAGGCTGACCATCTCATCGGAAGTGGCCGCCGTTTTGACGTTGACGGTACATCCGGTCTCTTTTTCAAACTGGGTCACCCAGTCATAATTTTTATCCGTCTGACCGCGTTCGATATACCCCGGCCAGGCAATAATATCCAGTCGTCCTTCCCCGTCGCCAATGGCCTTTGGCGGTTCGGCGGCTTGCACGGTCATGATTGTCATGCCAAGCGCATACAGGCTGCTGCGGGCAAAATTTTTGCTCATTAGATTTACTCCAGTCGCAATGAAATTTAGCGGCAGCCTTGCCGTAAAAATATCTCCTTAATTAAACGTAGACCGCGCAAATGCGCCGCACCTTTCGGCTAAAGGAAATTTCATCAAGGTGTGACCGAGGGCGCATTCCCCGTTAACTGGATTATAGACAAGGAGTTAGCGGAGGAAGGGAGTATGCAGATTTCCTATGATGCGGCGCAGAGGGATATTCGCAGCGCCGTCATAAAGATAAGAAAGGATTATTTAAAAGCCGACTACGCGATTTATTCCAGCATCTCGCTAATTAATTTTCCCAACTGAATAACAGCCTGTTCTTCCCGTTCTCCCCACGACCAGGAGGTATTAAACCGGAAAAACGGCGTCCAGCTGTCTGACGTTGAAAACATCTTTCCTGGGGCTATGCTGATGTGGTGGACTAATGCTTTCTCGCTAAGCAACCCGGCATCCAGCTGCGCCGGAAGTTCCAGCCATAAAAAATAGCCGCTGTCGTTGTGATGGATTTTGACGCCAGCAGGCATATGGCGCAAAAGCGACTGCCACCCCTGCTGTTTGCGCTCGGCCAGCGTGCGGCGCAGGCGGCGAAGATGGGCGTCATACCGTTTAGTCGCCAGATAATCCACCAGCGCCAGCTGCATGGGTGAGCTGGTTGATAAGGTGCTCATGAGCTGCAGCTGCTGAATGCGGCGCGCATGTTTTCCCGCCGCCACCCATCCGATGCGAAAACCGGCCACCAGACATTTTGAAAATGAGGAGCAGTGCAGCGTCATGTCCTGCCTGTCCCAGGCCTTGGCTGGAAGCGGTTTTTCACGGCCAAAAAAGAGTTCGCTGTAAACGTCGTCCTCAATCAGGGTGACGTTATGCTTCCTGAGCAGCGCCACCAGCTGCGCCTTTTTCTCCGTGCTCAGCGTGAAGCCAAGCGGGTTTTGACTGTTGGTCATTAACCAGCAGGCTTTTACCGGATAATCATTCAGGGCCTGTTCAAGGGCATTCAGGTCGATCCCCTCGCGCACGTCGGTCGCTATTGACAGGGCCTTCAGCTTCAGGCGTTCCAGCGCCTGGAGAGCACCATAAAAACAAGGATTTTCAACGATCACCCAGTCACCGGGTTCGGTGACGGCCTGCAGGCTAAGATTCAGCGCCTCAAGCGCGCCTGCGGTAATGACAATCTCTTCAGGCGAGATGTTCATCCCCTGCTGCGCGTAGCGGCGGGCAATGGCGTGGCGAAGATCGACGTTACCCGGCGGCAGGTTTTCAATCACGCTCATCGCGGTGGCGGTTTTACTGACGTTCGCCAGCGAGCGATTAAGCTGCTGAAGCGGAAAGAGGCGCGGATCGGGAAATGCGGAAGCAAAGGGCACGACGGAGGGATCGCGGCTGGCCTGCAGCACGTCAAAGATATAGGTGTTGATGTCGACCACTTCATCGCGCATCACCTGAGCCGGAGGAGCAGGCTGTTGAGCAGTCGGGCGCGAGGCAACGTAATAGCCCGATTGCGGTCTGGCGACAATGCGCCCCTGGCTTTCCAGCATCTGATAAGCGTGGCCCACGGTCATAAAACTCATGCCGCTGCTCGCCACCTGCTCTCGCAGCGAAGGCAGCTTATCGCCCGGCAGCCATACGCCAAGCTCAATCTGCGAGATAATTTGTTGCGCCAGACGCTGGTATTTTTTCATCAGATTCTCCTTATTGCCGACAGTGTATATCAGCAGGAGAAAAAGAGAAGATTTTGCTAACTGTTATGGAAAGCGTTGTTGATTACTTTCGGTACTCAGTGTTATGGCTCTGGGCAGAACGTGCTGCGGCCAGATGGTCGAGAGTAACCATCGACGATTTGCAAAAAATGCATTTCGCGCCGTGAGGATTTTTCTCAGACACATCAAAAACTGAAGTACGGTACTGCGAGCCATGACAGCATGGGCAGCGAAAATGGATATAAGAAGTCATAGGATTCTCCTGTAAACGTAAAAACGTAAATTACTCATGAGCCGATCAGACAATAATGGTTTTAAACAAAACTAATCGGAAAGTAGATAAAGACCCAAGAGAGGCTGCGGAGAGGCACAACGTGATGAGAACTGCTTTATAAAACTACGTCAGATATTTATTTGGACTCAAAACCAGAAGACCATTAACGCACGACGTAGACGACAAGGCAAGCAGTTTAATGCGTAAAATTCATAAAAAGAATTTTCTTATTCTTAATTACCGACCTATATCAGATGACTTAAATGTCAAGAGTTAGCAATCTGTTATGCATAAATTTTACTTTTCTGCCTCTGATAGTCGACTTTGCCCCCCTATACCATAACAGCACACCGTTTGACATTGAGGCTGTGCATGTTTGGTTTAGATGCTTTTCACCTTGCGCGGATACAGTTTGCCTTTACCGTATCCTTTCACATTATTTTCCCGGCAATCACCATCGGCCTGGCAAGCTATCTTGCTGTACTCGAAGGGCTGTGGCTTAAAACAAAAAATCCGGTCTGGCGCTCGCTGTACCATTTCTGGTCGAAGATCTTCGCCGTCAACTTTGGTATGGGCGTGGTCTCCGGGCTGGTCATGGCCTACCAGTTTGGCACCAACTGGAGTGGATTTTCACAGTTTGCGGGCAGTATTACCGGCCCGCTGCTGACCTATGAAGTGCTCACCGCCTTCTTCCTTGAGGCCGGTTTCCTTGGCGTGATGCTGTTTGGCTGGAACAAAGTCGGTCCGGGTCTGCACTTCTTTGCGACCTGTATGGTGGCGCTGGGGACAATTATATCGACCTTCTGGATCCTCTCCTCCAACAGCTGGATGCAGACCCCGCAAGGCTATGAGATCGTCAACGGTCAGGTCGTGCCGGTAGACTGGTTTGCCGTGGTATTTAACCCCTCATTCCCGTACCGCCTGCTGCATATGTCGATAGCCGCCTTCCTCAGTAGCGCGCTGTTTGTTGGTGCTTCTGCCGCCTGGCACCTGCTGCGCGATAACAGGACACCTGCCATTCGCGCCATGTTCTCCATGGCACTATGGATGACCCTGATTGTGGCCCCCATTCAGGCGATGGTGGGCGATATGCACGGGCTGAACACCTTAAAGCACCAGCCCGCCAAGATTGCCGCCATTGAAGGCCACTGGGAAAACCCGCCGGGTGAACCGACGCCGCTGCTGCTGTTCGGCTGGCCGGACATGGAGCAGGAGCGCACTCGCTTTGGGCTGGCGATCCCGGCGCTTGGTAGCCTGATCCTGACCCACAGCCTGGAAAAACAGGTTCCCGCGCTCAAGGAGTTTCCGAAAGAAGACCGACCTAACTCAACCATCGTCTTTTGGTCGTTCCGCATTATGGCAGGCCTGGGCATGTTGATGTTGCTGCTGGGGGTTGCGGCCGTCTGGCTGCGCTACAAAAAACGGCTGTATACCTCTCGTCCCTTCCTGTGGTTTGCCCTGCTGATGGGACCATCCGGATTGATTGCCATCCTTGCCGGATGGGTTACTACGGAAGTGGGCCGCCAGCCGTGGGTGGTCTACGGACTGCAGCGCACGAAAGATGCGGTTTCCGCGCACGGCGATCTGCATATGAGCGTCAGCCTGCTGGCCTTCTTCGTGGTTTACACCTCGGTGTTTGGAGTGGGTTACAGCTATATGGTACGCCTGATCAAAAAAGGCCCTCAGCCTCATGAGTCATTTGCCACTGAATCTGATGGTCGCCCTGCTCGCCCCCTATCTGCTGTTACCACTGAACGTAAGGAGAAACCATAATGGGAATCGACCTCTCCCTTATCTGGTTTGTGATCATTGTATTTGCCACGCTGATGTACATCGTGATGGATGGATTTGATCTGGGAATTGGCATCCTGTTCCCCGCGACGCAAAACGGCGACGATCGCGATGTGATGGTCAACAGCGTTGCGCCGGTGTGGGACGGGAACGAAACCTGGCTGGTGCTTGGTGGCGCGGCCTTGTTTGGTGCCTTCCCGTTAGCTTACGCGGTCATCATCGACGCGCTGACCATTCCGCTGACGTTAATGCTGATCGGACTTATTTTCCGGGGCGTGGCGTTTGAGTTTCGCTTCAAAGCCACACCGGCACACCGTCCGTTCTGGGATAAAGCCTTTATTGGTGGCTCGATTCTGGCAACGTTCACCCAGGGCGTGACGGTCGGCGCTGTGATTAACGGTTTCTCCGTCACCGGACGCGCGTACAGCGGCGGCCCTTTTGACTGGTTCACTGCCTTTAACTTTTTCTGTGGCGCAGGTCTGGTCATAGCTTATGCCCTGTTAGGCTCAACATGGCTGGTGATGAAAAGCGAAAATGCCCTGCAACAGCGGATGCGTGAGGTTTCAAAAACGCTGTTAATCGTCCTTCTGGTATTCATTGCGGCAATCAGTATCTGGACGCCTTTGGCGCAACCGGCTATCGCCGCACGCTGGTTTACGCTGCCGAATCTGTTTTATCTGCTGCCCGTCCCAGCGCTGGTGGCGATACTGAGCCTGTGGCAGTGGCGAAGCCTGAAGGATCCTGATAGCCATAACCTGCCGTTTGTCCTCACGCTGGGGTTGATTTTCCTCGGATTCAGCGGGCTTGGGATCAGCATCTGGCCGCACATTATCCCGCCGTCTATTACCTTATGGCAGGCCGCTGCACCACCGCAGAGTCAGGGCTTTATGTTAGTGGGGGCACTGTTGATCATTCCCGTTATTCTGGTCTACACCTTCTGGAGTTATTACGTATTTCGCGGAAAAGTACAGCATGGGGAGGGTTATCACTGATGCAACAACCTGTCTGGAAACGTCTGATGTGGCTGGCCATTATCTGGGGCGGTAGCGTCCTGGCGCTGGCCGCCGTAAGTATGTTCTTCCGCATGCTGATGGCGGCGGCGGGGTTTAAATCTCACTAACACCTTGTTCCGGGCACCATTCTGTTGCCCGGTCTCTTCTCGCACTTTCAGATAAACCCCATTAACTCGCACAGGCGTATCGTTACACTTGAATAGATTCACAGCATTGATACTTTGAGAAGAAAAATGAAAAAGCTCGTCGCAGTAACTTTTCTGAGCCTGGCCCTGGCGGGCTGCGTTAACCCGGGTAAAGCGTCCGTTCAGCCGGAGCAGCTTCAGAACCACCGTTTCGTGCTGGAAAATGTCGACGGTAAAGCCATCACCAAAACAGCAACGCAGCCTGAAATAAGCTTTAGCGCGCTGTCAGATATCAGCCTGGTTAAAAACATCACTGTCTCAGGCGTGATGTGTAACCGCTATAACGGACAGGGGAAATTGTCCGAAGGCGCGCTCACCGTTAAAACGCTGGCGATGACCCGGAAACTGTGCACTGACCCGCAGCTTAACGAACTGGATCAGGCCATTGGCGACATGCTGCGCAAAGGCGCAGAGGTCGACCTGACTGAAGACCAGTTAACGCTGGCGACAGCCGAAAAGACGCTGATGTTTAAACGCGTTGAGTAATCAGTAGTTACCGCAAGATCCCACGGCAAGCGACTGTTCACTGCAGCGCTTGCCATTTGGCAACGCGCACATACCAATCGCAGATCCGTCAAGCTGGCGAGCAACCGATAACGAACCGCCAATCATTGCACAGTTGGCTTGACCGGAGCTTGACATCGCGGCTCTCATACCTGGCGTGACGTGCGCCGCCGTTGCCTGCTGAACAGGTTCACTACTACATGCCGACAACAATAATGCGGCACACCCTACCCAAAACGCTGAGCGCATGTTCTCTCCCCCATGAATAATGACAAACCTATGCATAATAGGCACGCGGCGCCGCATCGTCGAGAGTGGATGTGCGTATTTATGCGCTCCAGAAACAATTTCTCGCAATTTTTCCGGCAAAACTTTGATCTACTCATTGATGCCGGGAATATCGAGGACACAAAAGCGAAAATCGCAAAACCTGAGCTTTGCTAAAATAAAAGGATAATTATCAGGGCTTGTTGCCGTTATACAGGCCCCTCTTTTTGCGCAATGTAAGGGTGTCGTCCTATGCAAACTATTGACGGTAATGGTGCAGTCGCGTCAGTTGCGTTCCGTGCCAGCGAAGTTATCGCCATCTACCCGATTACGCCAAGTTCCACGATGGCCGAACAGGCGGATGCCTGGGCCGGAAACGGGGTAAAAAACGTCTGGGGGGATGTCCCACGCGTGGTTGAAATGCAGTCCGAAGCGGGCGCGATTGCCGCGGTACACGGGGCGCTTCAGACAGGTGCCTTGTCCACGTCGTTTACTTCCTCTCAGGGATTGCTGCTGATGATCCCGACGTTATACAAATTAGCCGGGCAGTTGACGCCATTTGTGCTGCATGTCGCCGCACGCACGGTCGCGACTCACGCCCTCTCCATCTTTGGCGATCACTCAGACGTGATGGCGGTCCGTCAGACGGGCTGCGCCATGCTGTGCGCCAGTAGCGTCCAGGAGGCACAGGACTTCGCGCTGATTTCGCATATCGCGACGCTGAAAAGCCGCGTGCCGTTTATTCATTTCTTTGATGGGTTCCGCACTTCCCACGAAATCAACAAAATCGTTCCGCTGGCTGACGATACGATCCTCAATCTTCTGCCACAGGCTGAGATCGATGCGCACCGTGCTCGCGCCCTAAATCCGGAACATCCTGTGATTCGCGGAACCTCTGCAAACCCGGATACCTATTTCCAGTCTCGTGAAGCGACCAACCCGTGGTACGACGCGGTTTATGACCATGTTGAACAGGCGATGAATGCGTTCGCCACCGCCACCGGACGGGAGTACAAACCGTTCGAATATTATGGCCATCCGCAGGCGGAACGCGTGATCGTGCTGATGGGCTCAGCCATCGGCACCTGTGAAGAAGTGGTGGATGAACTGCTGACCCGCGGCGAAAAGGTCGGCGTGCTTAAAGTGCGGCTTTATCGTCCGTTCTCAGCTAAGCATTTGCTCTCAGCGCTTCCGGAGAGCGTGCGATCCGTTGCTGTTCTTGACCGTACCAAAGAACCGGGTGCGCACGCGGAACCGCTTTATCTGGACGTGATGACGGCCCTGGCGGAAGCGTTTAATAGCGGCGAACGTGAAATGCTGCCGCGTGTCATTGGCGGGCGCTATGGCTTGTCATCCAAAGAGTTTGGCCCGGACTGCGTACTGGCGGTCTTTAACGAGCTGAATGCAGCGAAACCAAAACCGCGCTTTACGGTCGGCATTTATGATGATGTGACTAACTTGTCCCTGTCGCTGCCGGAAAACACCCTGCCCTCGACCGCCAAACTCGAAGCGCTGTTCTATGGTCTGGGCAGCGACGGAAGCGTCTCAGCAACCAAAAACAACATCAAAATCATCGGCAATTCGACGCCGTGGTATGCCCAGGGCTATTTCGTCTATGACTCCAAAAAAGCGGGCGGGCTGACCGTTTCCCACCTGCGCGTGAGCGAACACCCTATTCGCTCGGCTTATCTTATCTCTCAGGCAGATTTTGTGGGCTGCCATCAGCTGCAGTTTATCGACAAATACCAGATGGCGGAGCGCCTGAAACCTGGCGGTATTTTCCTGATTAACACTCCGTACAGCGCTGATGAAGTCTGGGCGCGGCTGCCGCAGGAAGTGCAGGCGGTGCTGAACCAGAAAAAAGCCCGCCTTTTTGTGATTAACGCCGCCAAAATTGCCCGCGAATGTGGCCTGGCGGCACGTATCAACACCGTGATGCAGATGGCCTTCTTCCATCTGACCAACATCCTGCCGGGCGACAGTGCGCTGATGGAGCTGCAGGGGGCGATAGCCAAAAGCTACAGCAGTAAAGGCCAGGAGCTCGTCGAGCGTAACTGGCAGGCGCTGGCGCTGGCGCGCGAATCGCTGTTTGAGGTACCGCTGCAGCAGGTGAATGCGGCCAGCCCGAACCGTCCTCCGGTGGTGTCCGACGCGGCGCCAGATTTCGTGAAAACCGTAACGGCGGCAATGCTGGCCGGTCTGGGCGATGCCCTGCCCGTCTCGGCGCTGCCGCCAGACGGTACCTGGCCAATGGGCACCACCCGTTGGGAAAAACGCAACATCGCCGAAGCGATCCCAATCTGGAAAGAAGAGCTGTGCACGCAGTGCAACCACTGCGTGGCGGCCTGCCCGCACTCGGCCATCCGTGCCAAGGTGGTTTCACCTGAAGAGATGGAAACCGCACCGGCCAGCCTTCACTCCCTGGATGTGAAATCCCGCGACATGCGCGGACAGAAATACGTTCTGCAGGTCGCCCCTGAAGACTGTACAGGCTGTAACCTGTGCGTCGAAGTGTGCCCGGCGAAAGATCGTCAAAACCCGGACATCAAAGCCATCAATATGATGTCGCGCCTCGAACACGTTGAAGAAGAGAAAGTGAATTATGACTTCTTCCTGAACCTGCCGGAAATCGATCGCAGCAAGCTGGAACGTATTGATATTCGCACCTCACAGCTGATTACCCCACTGTTCGAATACTCGGGTGCCTGCTCTGGCTGCGGAGAAACACCGTATATTAAACTGCTTACGCAGCTTTACGGCGACCGAATGCTGATCGCCAACGCTACCGGCTGCTCGTCTATTTACGGTGGTAACCTCCCTTCCACGCCATACACCACCGACGCTAACGGTCGCGGCCCGGCATGGGCGAACTCGCTGTTTGAAGATAACGCCGAGTTTGGCCTTGGCTTCCGGCTGACCGTCGACCAGCACCGCGCGCGCGTGATGCGTCTGCTGGAGCAGTTTGCCGATAAAATCCCTGCGGCACTGAATGATGCACTTCACTCGGAAGCCACGCCGGAAGTGCGGCGCGAGCAGGTCGCTGAACTGCGCAACGCGCTGCAGGGCGTTGAGGGTGCGGAACAAGTGTTGACGGATGCCGATGCGCTGGTTGAGAAATCTATCTGGCTGATCGGCGGCGACGGCTGGGCCTACGATATCGGCTTCGGCGGGCTTGATCATGTTCTGAGTCTGACCGAAAACGTTAATATTCTTGTGCTGGATACGCAGTGTTATTCCAACACGGGCGGTCAGGCCTCTAAAGCGACACCATTAGGCGCTGTCACCAAATTTGGTGAGCACGGTAAACGCAAAGCGCGTAAAGATCTCGGCGTCAGCATGATGATGTACGGCCACGTTTACGTCGCGCAGATTTCACTGGGTGCACAGCTTAATCAGACCGTGAAAGCGATTCAGGAAGCGGAAGCCTACCCTGGCCCATCGCTGATCATTGCCTACAGCCCTTGTGAGGAGCACGGCTATGATCTGGCTCTCAGCCACGATCAGATGCGTCAGCTCACAGCAACCGGCTTCTGGCCGCTGTACCGGTTCGACCCACGCCGTGCGGATGAAGGCAAACTGCCGCTGGCGCTGGATTCACGTCCCCCATCTGATGCTCTTGCCGAGACGCTTATGCAGGAGCAGCGCTTCCGCCGCCTCAACGCGCAACAGCCTGAGGTAGCAGAACAGCTCTGGAAAGATGCCGCCGCGGATTTGCAAAAACGCTATGACTTCCTGGCGCAGATGGCCGGGAAAGCGGATAAAGCGACCAGCGAATAAGTCTACCTGCCCGGCTCGTCCGGGCATTTTTTTGCCATAAAAAAAGCCCGATGTATTCACACCGGGCTAATCCAGATGATCACAGAAAACTATTTAGATAACTAAATAATATTCACATCAATTATGGATGAAGACATCTTAAAGGCATATAACGACGGCAACCTTACCTCTTTCCCCGAGCAATTAATAATTTTAGTTTTGTATATTTTCGGTTAATACATTCATGAAATCTATCAAGATTTCACCGGTATTATTTGGTTGAGAATTTACTTAAAACGTAACAAATATAATTACGACTCCTCATTGGGAGTGATTTAGCATGAGACATCTTTCCAGTGTGGAAAGTTCATCTAGTAATTAAATAAAAATGATTGCAAAGGAATATCACTATGCAAAGAAAAGTACTGGCCCTCATGATTCCTGCGCTGTTAATGGCAGGCGCAGCACATGCAGCAGAAATTTATAATAAAGACGGTAACAAATTAGATCTGTACGGAAAAGTAGATGGTCTCCACTACTTTTCTGACGATGCGTCAAAAGATGGCGATCAAACCTATATGCGTCTGGGCTTCAAAGGCGAAACCCAAATCAACAACTTGATGACCGGCTACGCACAGTGGGAATACAACGTTCAGGCTAACAACACCGAAGGGTCTGATAACCAGTCCTGGACGCGTCTGGCTTTCGCGGGTGTGAAAGTGGGTGATTATGGTTCATTCGATTATGGCCGTAACTATGGTGCGCTTTACGACGTGGAAGGCTGGACAGATATGCTGCCAGAATTCGGTGGCGACTCATACACCTACGCCGATAACTTTATGACCGGCCGTGCAAACGGCGTGGCTACCTACCGTAATACCGACTTTTACGGCCTGGTGCAGGGTCTGAACTTTGCGCTGCAATACCAGGGCAAAAACGAATCCGGCAATAACAATCAGGAAGGGACCAACAACGGTCGTGATACGCGTCATGAGAACGGCGACGGTTTCGGTATCTCTACCACCTATGATTTCGGCATGGGCTTCAGTGCAGGCGCGGCTTACACCTCTTCTGACCGTACCAACGATCAGGTTACACGTACAACCGCGGGCGGTGATAAAGCAGATGCATGGACTGCTGGCCTGAAATATGATGCCAACAATATCTACCTGGCGGCAATGTATTCCGAAACCCGCAATATGACGCCATACGGTGATAACGAAGCTAATGTAGCTAACAAAACTCAGAACTTTGAAGTCACCGCTCAGTATCAGTTCGACTTTGGTCTACGTCCGGCGGTTTCTTACCTGCAGTCCAAAGGTAAAGATCTGGGCAACGGTCAGGGCGATCAGGACCTGGTTAAATATGCTGACGTAGGTGCCACCTACTATTTCAACAAAAACATGTCCACCTATGTTGATTATAAAATCAACCTGTTGGACGAAGACGACAGCTTCTACAAAAATAACGGCATCAGTACTGACGATGTTGTTGCATTAGGCCTGGTTTACCAGTTCTGATCCTACGGGCCCGCAGCTTTCTGCGGGCTCAACACAGCGCTATACACCTTTTCTGACCAGCTCAGCGGCTTTGACGAACACCTCGTCTTCAACGCCATCGCCCTTCTGTCTGCCGAGCCTGACCAGTTCCTCAACTATACTTCCACGGTTGATCGGCTTCTGCGCTGAAACCAGCCCAATAACGGCAGCCCCAATCGCCAGCCCAACCAATCCTGTTTGTTCTTCTTTGTTCTTCATGATCGCGCTCCCTTGTACAACAGAAAAGCGTAGCAGGAATACAGTAAAAAGAATGTTTGTTACGCCAACCGACGCTCATAACGAAGAAAAGTAATAAGCCGCCGCCATCGCTGCGATGCTCATGACAATACTGACTATAAAGTAGGTTTTGAAGGGCTGCTTTTGCGTTTTATGGCGAAAGAGCTGTTGTCCCAAAATGGCGCCAGGCCAACCTCCTGTCACCCCGAACGCCAGCAGAGTGGCTTCCGGGACTCTGCGCATGCCCTTTCGCGCCGCCATTTTATCGGCGCCATATATCGCCATCGTCAGCACATTGATGAATACGAACCACATGACAAGAGGATTCGAGGTAAAAAGGCTGCCAGTCGCAGCGAAAAAAAGAAGCAAATAACAAAAACGATTGAGTGTCATAGCAGTGGCCAGGGGAATGTTGAGCGTATTCAGAGGTCGCATTATACGCAATAACGTGAATGTATTTTGGCTGAAAGGCATCTGGCTTTAGAAAAGTTAAGTCCACTGAAATTTATAAAGACTTTTTATCATTCCAACACCGCTGTAAAACATGCTGGTATTCGTCGCCGGAATCCGTACCATACGCGGCATACTTTTGCCTGCTGGCTTTTATCTGCCAGTTCTAACCCGTCTTTCGACCCTGCTGGCTCCGAAGGTAGTGATAAATGCAAGAAAATCAAGATATTAACAAAAAAGAACAATACAACCTGAATAAGCTGCAAAAGCGTTTGCGCCGTAACGTAGGCGAAGCCATTGCAGACTTCAACATGATTGAAGAAGGCGACCGCATCATGGTTTGTCTGTCAGGGGGTAAAGACAGCTACACCATGCTGGAGATCCTGCGTAATCTTCAGCAAAGCGCACCGGTGAATTTTTCCCTGGTGGCGGTGAATCTCGACCAGAAACAGCCAGGATTCCCTGAGCACATTCTGCCAGAGTATCTGGAGAATCTGGGCGTTGAGTACAAAATAGTCGAAGAAAACACCTACGGGATTGTTAAAGAGAAGATCCCGGAAGGGAAAACGACCTGCTCGCTCTGCTCTCGCTTACGCCGCGGGATCCTATACCGTACCGCGACGGAGCTGGGCGCGACCAAAATTGCGCTCGGTCATCACCGCGACGATATCCTGCAAACGCTGTTCCTGAACATGTTCTACGGCGGCAAGATGAAAGGCATGCCGCCTAAGCTGATGAGCGATGACGGCAAGCACATTGTGATCCGCCCCCTCGCCTACTGCCGTGAAAAAGACATTGAGCGCTTTTCTCAGGCTAAAGGTTTCCCGATCATTCCATGTAACCTGTGCGGCTCGCAGCCGAACCTGCAGCGTCAGGTTATTGGTGACATGCTGCGCGACTGGGACAAACGTTATCCGGGTCGGATCGAAACCATGTTCAGCGCGATGCAGAACGTCGTCCCTTCCCATCTCGCGGATGTAGAGTTATTCGACTTCAAAGGCATAAACCACGAATCAGAAGTGGTTAACGGTGGCGATCTGGCGTTTGACCGGGAAGAGATCCCAATGCAGCCTGCGGGCTGGCAGCCGGAAGAAGATGACAGTCAGTTAGAAGAACTGCGTCTGAATGTGCTGGAAGTGAAATAAAACGAAGCGTCTCAGAGAGATATCTGAG
Source organism: Enterobacter mori (assembly GCF_025244905.1). Lineage (NCBI taxonomy): Bacteria > Pseudomonadati > Pseudomonadota > Gammaproteobacteria > Enterobacterales > Enterobacteriaceae > Enterobacter > Enterobacter mori. The sequence continues at coordinate 2,481,779 of NZ_CP104285.1, forward strand.
ACGCTTTTATCCGTCACTTCAGCAGACGAACGCGGCAGGCTTTGCCTTTAATTTTACCGTTTTGCAGCTGCTTCCAGGCTTTATGCGCCACCGACTGGCGAACCGCCACGTAAACGTGCGCCGGATGAACCGCAATCTTTCCGATATCCGCCCCGTCCAGACCGATATCTCCGGTCAGCGCCCCTAACACATCACCCGGACGCATTTTGGCTTTTTTGCCGCCGTCGATACACAGCGTCGCCATTTCAGCCTCCAGCGGGACAATGCTGATATTACCCGGGGCATTCACCCAGTTCAGTTTAATCTGCAGCATCTCAGAAAGGATATTGGCGCGCTGCGCCTCTTCCGGCGCGCAGAAGCTGATGGCGAGACCGCTGTTGCCCGCACGCGCGGTACGACCAATACGATGGACGTGTACCTCAGGATCCCAGGCCAGTTCAAAGTTAACCACTAGCTCGAGCGATTTAATGTCCAGACCGCGGGCGGCAACATCGGTCGCGACCAAAACGCGCGCACTGCCGTTAGCAAAACGCACCAGCGTCTGATCGCGGTCACGCTGTTCCAAATCCCCGTGCAGAGACAATGCGCTTTGACCAGCGGCATTCAGGGCATCGCAGACCGACTGACAATCCTTTTTTGTGTTGCAAAACACCACGCAGGAAGCAGGCTGATGCTGGCTCAGCAGCTTTTGCAGCAGCGAGATTTTGCCGTGCTGCGACGTTTCAAAAAACTGCTGTTCGATGGCAGGCAGAGCATCAACGCTGTCAATTTCAATGGTCAACGGATTCTTCTGCACACGACCGCTGATTGCCGCAATGGCTTCAGGCCAGGTCGCTGAGAACAAAAGCGTCTGACGATCCTGCGGCGCAAAGCGGATCACCTCATCAATGGCATCGCTAAAGCCCATGTCGAGCATACGATCGGCTTCATCCATCACCAGCGTCTGCAGAGCATCAAGCGAAACAGTCCCCTTTTGCAGGTGATCGAGCAGGCGTCCCGGCGTGGCAACAATAATGTGCGGCGCATGCTGCAACGAATCACGCTGTGCGCCGAAAGGTTGCCCGCCACAGAGGGTTAAAATTTTGGTGTTCGGCAGAAAACGTGCCAGACGGCGCAACTCTCCGGCGACCTGGTCCGCTAGCTCGCGGGTCGGACACAGAATCAGAGACTGGGTCTGGAACAACGCCGCATCAATATGCTGCAGCAGCCCGAGTCCAAATGCAGCCGTCTTCCCACTTCCGGTTTTTGCCTGCACGCGTACGTCACGGCCTTCCAGGATGGCCGGCAGCGCAGCCGCCTGTACAGGGGTCATAGTGAGGTATCCCAACTCGTTAAGGTTATCGAGTTGGGCAGCAGGCAGAACGTTCAGGGTAGAAAAAGCGGTCACAGTATTCTCTCGTGGTCATCTTCGCAGTCAGATGGCGCGTATCCTCGCAGATATCAGGGTTGGATGCGACATTTTAATCGGTTCTTCATCAGGCGGCGGGTCCGGCATAGGCTGAGGACGTGGGATGGGATCGGGCATCGGCGTTGGGTCGGTGGGTACCGGATCGGACTGGCGTGTATTCATGAATTGCAGCGCGAGTAGCATGCTCATCTCTTCCTCCAGGTTTTTTTGTTGACCCTTTTAGGGTAGTCGCTGGGGAACGGCAGGCAAAAAAAAGCCGACTATTAAGTCGGCGTCGTACGAATCAATTGTGCTATGCAGTAATTCAAAAAAAGGAAGTAAGACAATATGGAGCGCAACGCCCATCGCTTGACGTTGCATTCACCTGCGGGAGTAATATTGCACCTTGCGGGGTCGATGTTTATTGACTTCGCTCAATTAAAATGTCGTTTAGAAGCAATCAACTGACCGAAAAAGTGTAAATTTACAACCATTTACTGCGATGCAACCACCATGCAACACCACCAATCAAAACCACTAACATGACGCAAAAGGCCGTAAAGCCATAGTGGTATTCTCCGCCGGGTATTCCGCCAAGATTGACGCCAAACAGCCCCGTCAGAAAAGTGCTGGGTAAAAAGACCATCGCCATGAGCGACATCGTATAAGTTCGTCTCGAGAGTGATTCCTGCATCACCTGCGCAATTTCATCCGCCATCACCGCCGTTCGGGCAATACAGGAGTCGATCTCGTCCAGTCCTCGTCCGAGCCTGTCAGCAATGTCCTGCATTCTTCTACGCTGGTCATCGTTCATCCAGCTCAGGCGCTCGCTGGCCAGTCGCGCGTACACATCCCGCTGTGGCGTCATGTAGCGACGCATGACGATCAGCTGTTTGCGCAAAAGCGCCAGAAAACCGCGTGGGGGGATCTGCTGATCGAGCAGATTGTCTTCCAAATCGATGATCTTATCGTGCAGCTCTTCGATAAACTCGCTGGCATGATCGGTCAGGGCATCGCAGACGTCCACCAGCCAGCTGCCGCAATCCGTTGGGCCCGTGCCCTCTTTCAGATCGTTAACCACGTCATCCAGCGCCAGCACCTTACGCTGGCGGGTAGAGACAATCATCCGCTCATCCATATAAAGGCGCATTGCAACCAGTTGGTCAGGACGTTCATCCGTGCTGCCATTAATGCAGCGCAGCGTAATTAATGTCCCCTCGCCCATTCGGCTGACGCGTGGCCTGAGGCTCTCTCCTGCGAGCGCATCACGCACGTTATTGGGTAAGAGAGGCGTCGATGCCAGCCACTGGGCACTGTCTGGATGGGTGTAGTTCAAATGCAGCCAGCAGGGATGTTCACTATCAATATCATCGTTGTCTTCCAGCGGCCTCGCACCACCACGGCCATCGAACACCCACGCAAAAACTGCGTCAGGCACGTTAACTTCGGACCCTCTAATGCTCTCCACAGCGCCTCCCGTTTTTATCTTAACGGTGTCAGTCTAGCTTTCGTCCATGCTTAAGCAATAGATATGTTCAGCATCGCGCTGAATGCGCTCAGGAATTGTACTTTTCGCATCAAAGAAAAAGCCTGGCAAGCCAGGCTTTTTATCAGAGGGAGGGGATCGGGGAACCTTGACGTCGCGGTGAGGGGTCATCCGCGAGATGTCTCTGGTCAAGCCGGAAATTACGCGTGCGGGTTTGCAGTTCAATCACCTGGTTACGCAGCACATCGGAGGATCCGTTGAGCTCCTCCACCATAGCGACATTGCTCTGCGTCACGCGCTCCAGTTCAGACAGCGCCTGCGTTATCTGCGAAATCCCCTTTTCCTGTTCTGACGTAGAGGCTGAAATATCGTCCATTAACCGGCTGACGTTGTTCGAACCCGCCACGATATCCTGCATATTTCTCTCCGCTTGCGAGACAACGTTAACGCCCTGCGTCACGTTATTGCTGGTCACGTCAATCAGCGACTTGATATTTTTCGCCGCTTCGGCACTTCGGTGTGCGAGATTACGGACTTCACCGGCTACCACAGAAAATCCTTTGCCATGATCGCCCGCGCGTGCAGCCTCTACCGCCGCATTAAGCGCCAGAATATTGGTCTGGAAAGCGATACCATCGATAAGGGAAATAATTTCCGTCATTTGCAGGGCACATTCGGTTATAGACTGCATGTTGTTAGCAACCTGCCCCATTAATTGTCCGCCTTTTTGTGCCTGTACCGTCGCGGCATTCGCTTGCTCACTGGCTAAACGAGTATTGTCTGCATTGTTTCGGGTACTCGCTGCCATTTGTTCCATGCTGGCCGCCGTCTGGATCAATGACGCTGACTGCTGCTCGGTCTTTACCGACAGTTCTGCACTGCGGGACGAGAGCTGCTCCGCAAGCGTCATAGCCGTTTGTGAAGAGGATCTGATCTCGCTGACCAGCGTTGCGATGTTGCTGGACAAGCTATTAATCCCTGGAATCAAACGCCCGGCGCAGTTATTGCCAAATTCAGGGATAGAGACGCCAAGATTGCCCGATGTCACTTCTTCAATGCTTTTTTTCACAGTATTGATCGGCGTCACAAGATATTTTGTCATGTACGCCCAAAGTAAAATCAGTGCGATAAGTTGTGTAGTATTCACGGCAATAAAAAGTGACACGCCATTAGCAAACAATGCAATCACTCCGTTATTAACCAAAAAGAGGCATAAAAGGAAATAGACAATAAAAGTTCTGACACTAATATTTCTTAGCATACATTTTCCTACGGCTTTATATTTTTATCGGCATTAAAATTTATAGCATTGCACGATAACTTTGTCCTCACGATCTGCGCGAGTTTGTTGTTTCGCAGTTTGATTAGCGTGATTTCACTTAAGAAAGAACAAAAGCGGGTTTTACAGGAAATGCATTGCGCGACATGCTGCCGCTCTGGTTTATGCCCTCCGTACGCGATACTCTGTTCTTACGCCGCGCGATAGATATTCATACGTATTTAAGAGGCATTGCATTAAAAGCGGGATACTGTTTAGTCGCACTTAAAAGAGTAATTTGCTTAATATATTTTATATCCTTTATTAATCCATAACTCCGTAACTTTGGCGTGGGATGACATAATGCTCAACGTATCGTGGGACCCTGTTTTAATAGCCATTTCTTATTTGGTGGCGTTTATCGCCTCATTTGTGGCTTTAGACAGCGCGGGTAAAATCCCCCTTGCCAGCCGTAAGGCAGCCCTATTCTGGCGTATCGCCGGTGGCGTAACCTTAGGTATCGGGATCTGGTCGATGCATTTCATCGGCATGCTGTCAATGAAAATGCCGATGATCATGAGTTACCACCTCTGGCTCACCGTCGGCTCGCTGGGTATTGCCGTCGTTGCTTCTACGCTTGCTATTAATATCGCCGTTCCCGGGAAATCGCTTTCCCCCTTTCGACTGATCCTCGCTACCCTGATCCTCAGCACGGGTGTCGTCTCCATGCACTATGTGGGCATGGCTGCATTAATGTTGAAGGGCAGCATTATCTGGGATCGTCGCATTGTCCTCTTATCGGTGCTGATTGCCGTCATCGCCTCCGGCGCGGCACTGTGGTTAGCCTTCCATTTACGGGAAAAGCGTAAAGGCGTATATATCAACCGCCTTGCGGCTGCGTTAGTGATGGCTGCAGCCATTTGCGCCATGCATTACACCGGAATGAACGCCGCCCATTTCCACGAAATGGAAAACACATTACCGGGCGGTATCAGCGAGCTGGGATTATCAATTTGGGTTTCCGTTACCACATTGTGTTTGCTCGGTGTGATGTTAATTATCTCGCTGATAGATTCTCACAGGCGAACTAACCGGCTGACGGATAATTTGCGTCAGCTTAACCGACAGCTGGAGTTGCAGGCACGATTTGATGTGCTAACCGGACTTGCCAATCGTCACCAGATGGACGTACGGATGCAGGACTGCCTGCACAGCGCGCTGCTGAGCAAAAAGCCGTTTGCGGTGATATTTTTCGATATTGATCATTTCAAGCGGATTAACGATATATGGGGTCATCATGTTGGCGATGAACTGCTGATAAACGTGGCTCATCGCGTGACCGCACGGTTAACACGCGAAATGACGCTGGCACGCCTGGGTGGTGATGCTTTCATTTTGCTGGTCCCGGAATGCGATGACGACAAGCTGAACGCTCTGCTTTCCCCCCTGCTGGACGATATCCGCCGTCCCCTTTCCCTGAGCGGGCATACGTTAACTATCACGCTCAGCGCAGGAGTAAGCCTCTATCCTCAACACGGTGAAACGCTGCATGAGCTAAAGCTTAAAGCCGATGCGGCGATGCAGAATGTCAAAAAGCAAGGTCGTAATGGCTGGGCCATTTATCGTACCGAGATGTCCACGGCGGTTCCGGCTGAGCCTGCCTTTTTGCAGGAGCTATCCCTCGCGCTGGAACGCGATCAGTTTGAAATGTGGTATCAGCCAACCTGGCTGGCAGAAGAGAACACCATTCACGGGTTTGAGGCCCTGCTACGCTGGCGTCACCCGGAACAAGGTGTTTTACTGCCTGGTCTCTTTTTACCGTCGCTGGAACAAACCGGGTTGATCATTCCCGTTGGTAACTGGGCGATTGAAGCTGCCTGTAAACAACTGAGCTTCTGGACTGAACAGGGGTTCAGCCAATGGACATTGTCATTCAACCTGTCACCGATGCAATTCGAGCAGCAGGATATCTTTCAGGTTATCTCGTCCATGCTGCAAAAATATGACCTGGCCCCCTCCCGGTTGATCCTTGAAGTGACGGAAAGCACGGCGCTAAAAAACCTCGATCGCAGCATTGAATTGCTCACCGCGTTCAACCAGGCCGGAATTACCGTTTCGATAGATGATTTTGGCACGGGTTATTCGAATCTTCTCATGCTCAGCGTCTTACCGGCGAAAGAGCTGAAAATCGACAAAAGTTTTGTCAGTTCAATGCTTGAAAATGAGAAAAGCAGAAAGCTTGTGGAAACGATAATTACCATCGCCCGGACTCTGGAGATGAATGTCGTAGCAGAAGGAATTGAAACCGAAGCGCAGAAGGCAATGCTGGTGAGTTTGGGTTGTGATTATCTCCAGGGGTTCCTGTACTCCCGCCCTTTACCTGCAGAACAGGTTCCGTGGCTCCTGCTGCAAAAAACGTCTGCAACACAGATTATACCAATCGGTAAAATTCAGGCTGAATCACCTTTTATTTCACAAAAAAACCACGCCTGATGTGATTAAGTAAGGTATGTTTCAAAGGAGCCCACGCGAGTCAATTCCGGCGTGATCGTCAGGTATACCGTGCCGATGTACAGGAATTCCCTATGTCGCAATATTGCTTCGATGCGCTGAATGTTATTAAAAACCCGGTGTGGCTGATTTCACCCGTCGCAGAAAATATTATATTTGCCAATACTGCGGCAACTAAACTTATGCGTGATAGAACGTTGGCCGAGATGCGCGGTGGGATCTATTCCGCTAATGCACAGACCGCTCTCTCAATGTATGTTCCCGATCTTAAAAGCGAACTGGATATCGTCGAAATACTCACCGTCTGGCGAAACAATCAAGAGAGTACGCTGAGCTGTCGTCTGACGCTTACGCATCTGGCACCTTATGGTGATGTGATTGTGTTTGAGGGGCTTTCGCAGCAGGCGCCTTCCGGGCTTAAAGCCAGCCGTTCAGCAACCTATCAGCGAAAAAAACAGGGATTCTACGCGCGCTTTTTTCTTACTAACAGCGCACCAATGTTGTTAATCGATACGGCACGTGATGGCCACATTGTTGACGCCAACCTGGCTGCGCTTAATTTTTATGGCTACACCCATGAGGAAATGAGCCGTAAACATACCTGGGAAATCAACACGCTTGGGCGCGACATTTTGCCTGTTATGACGGAGATCGCCAGCCTGCCCGGAGGACATAAACCGCTTAATTTTGTCCATCGACTGGCGGATGGTTCGACCCGACACGTGCAGACCTACGCCGGACCGATTGAGATCTACGGCGATAAGCTGATGTTGTGCATTATTCACGATATCACTGAACAAAAGCGGCTCGAGCAGGAGCTGGAACATGCCGCCCTGCGTGATTCAATGACCGGTCTGCTTAATCGCCGGCAGTTTTACAACATCACAGAGCAAACCACGCTTTCTCACCTCCCGGCCCAGCAGCAGTTTAGCCTGATGCTGGTAGATACTGACCATTTCAAAAACATCAATGACCTCTTCGGACACCTTAAGGGTGACGAGGTACTCATTTCGCTTTCGCGCATGTTGGAAGCCTGCAGCCGTCCCGATGACTACGTTTTCCGCTGGGGTGGCGAGGAGTTCGTGCTCCTGCTGCCGCGAACTACGCTTGAAACCGCGATGCAGATAGCGGAAACCATTCGCGCCGCGGTAGCGCACATTACAATTCCTGGATTGCCTCGCTTCACCGTCAGCATTGGCGTTGCGCGACACAACCAGGGCGAAAGTATTGATGACCTGTTCAAACGTGTCGATGATGCGCTCTACCGCGCCAAAAATGACGGTCGCAATAAAGTGCTGGCCGCATGAAGCTGGAGTTGTGAAGAAAGCCCCGTTAGAATCCCAGCCAGGGCTGAAACAGACTTCAGGTGGGTAATCGCGTAGATGGGAAAAACAGAAATACTCCTCACCTTAATTATTCTCTGCCTTATTATATTTGGTTTGTGGTTTATTTTTAGTGGTGAAATTTGGGTGCTGGTCGCCTATTTTGAAAATAGCCTGTATCCCACCATTGAAACGCCGTAAGGCTCGTTTAATACCTTGCAGCATAAAAAACTGGCGCTGTAAGCGCCAGCTCAGGTTTAGCGGGAAGCAATGATTAGTGTTTTTCGATATACATCGTCCGGCTATAGGCTACGTCTTCGGGGTTATTAATCGGATAACCTTTCACCCACGGCTTGATCAAACGTCCATTGGTATACTGATAAATCGGGGCTATCGGCGCTTTCTCGGTCAGGATTTTTTCCGCCATGTTGTAATCTTCGTTGCGCGCTTTCTCGGTGGTTTCAAGCGTCGCCTGATTGATAACCTTGTCGTAAGCCGGGTCCTTGAAGCGGGAAATATTGCCGCTGTGGGTTGAGGTCAGCAGCGACAGGAACGTCGACGGCTCGTTGTAATCACCTACCCACGACGCGCGGATCACATCAAAATTTCCGGTGTTGCGGCTGTCAATGTAGGTTTTCCACTCCTGGTTTTGCAATTTGACATCAACACCCAGATTTTTCTTCCACATTGATGCCACGGCGATGGCAATTTTCTGGTGGTTTTCTGATGTGTTGTACAGCAGCGTGAGCTTTAGCGGACGCTGCGGACCGTAACCTGCCGCCTGCAAAAGCGTCCTTGCTTGTGCGTTTAATTCCTGCTGCGACATCTGCTCAAAAGGCGATGTCTCCGGCGTAAAACCTGCCGTGACGTCAGGGGTGAAGTGCCAGGCTGGTTTCTCACCTGTACCCAGCACTTTTTCCGCCATAATACGCCTGTCGATTGTCATGCTCAGCGCCAGGCGCACGCGGGCATCAGCCGTTGGGCCTTTCTGCGTGTTGAACGCATAGTAATAGGTGCCCAGCTGCGGCGGCGTATACACCTGCCCCGGAATATCCTTCAGCAGCTTTTGATACATATTTTTTGGGAATGACTCGGTGATATCAATATCGCCCGCCAGATAACGTTTTGTGGCTGAAGACTCCTGGTTAATGGGCACAAAAGTGACTTTTTTCAGCACCGTTTTGGCGTTATCCCAGTAGTGTTTATTCGGCTCCACCACCAGCTTCTCATTGACCACACGATCTTTCAGCACATACGCACCGTTCCCAACAAGGCTGCCCGGACGCGTCCACTCTTTACCACTCTCAACATTGGCTTTCTGGACTGGATAAAACGCAAAGTTAGCCGTCAGGTTGCTGAACCAGGGCAGCGGCTTATCCAGCTGTACCCGCAACGTTTTGGCATCGACGGCCGTAACGCCAAGCGTATCAGGCGTGGCTTTACCATCAATAATCGCCTGCGCGTTGTTGATACCCGCCAGCGCCGCAAACCACGCGAACGGTGAGGTGGTTTTTGGATCAACCAGACGCTGCCAGCTGTAGACAAAATCCTGCGCCGTCACGGGCGTGCCGTCAGACCATCGGGCGTTATCTCGCAGCGTGAAGGTCCAGACGCGGTTATCGTTGCTCTGCCAGCGCGTTGCCACGCCGGGGGTCAGTTCCCCTTTTTCATTCTGATTCACCAGGCCTTCATAAAGGTCACGGATCACCTGAATTTCAGGCAAACCTACGGCCTTAGCCGGATCGAGCGAAGCCGGTTCGTCTTTAATGTGTCTCACCAGTTCCTGTTTTTGCGCCAGAACAGTCCCCTGCGGCACATCAGCAGCGTACGAAAGTGAAGAAAGTCCGCACAGCCAGAGTGCAGTACAGAGACGCGAAACAGGATGCTTCATAAGATCCCCTTGATTGAATTCAGATAACCAGCAGATGCGTAATTATTTGTTTCACAAATGAGAAAAGCAAATACCTTCATCCGGAAAGTTGATATCTGGCAATTTTCCGCTTATACGGAAACTATTTGATAAACAGCAAGTTTTGCACAACACTGCCAGTAGAGACATTTCTATCAGGATTTCGTATGACAATCACCCGACCAAGAGCGCAACGTGGTGCTTTTCCGCCTGGCGCTGAGCAATATGGCCGTTCTTTTTTTGGTGCATCTTTGATCTGGTTTCCTGCCCCGGAGGCCGATCGTAATAGCGGTCTGATCATTGCCGGTACGCACGGCGATGAGAATTCATCCATTGTCACGCTGTCGTGTGCGCTGAGGACACTGACTCCCGAACTGCGGCGTCATCACGTGATTTTGACCGTTAATCCGGATGGCTGTCAGCTTGGGTTGCGTGCCAATGCGAGGGGGATTGACCTAAACCGTAATTTTCCGGCAGCAAACTGGCGCGCCGGTGAGACGGTGTATCGCTGGAACAGCTCCGCCGAAGAGCGTGATGTGGTCCTGCTCACGGGAGACACCCCCGGCTCGGAGCCGGAGACGCAGGCGTTATGCCAGCTCATTCATAAGATCCACCCGGCCTGGGTTGTCTCGTTCCACGATCCGCTGGCCTGTATTGAAGATCCGCGCCATACGGCGCTGGGTCAGTGGGTGGCTGAGGCATTTGCCCTTCCGCTTGTGACCAGCGTGGGTTACGAAACACCAGGCTCGTTCGGCAGCTGGTGCGCTGACCTCGGGCTGCATTGTATCACCGCAGAATTCCCGCCCATTTCGTCTGATGAAGCCAGCGAAAAGTATCTCAAGGCGATGACAGAACTTCTGCGGTGGGAGCCTCAGAGGTGAAGCACGCCCGTGGTAAAATTCAGCGCTGGTGAGACGTCAACCGCCAGCCATGTCGGGCCATCGAGATCGGCAAAACGCACTTGATTTGCCAGCGGTAACGCCGCGCCAATCGCCCTGGATGTGCACAACATGCATCCCAGCATGAGGGTAAACCCCTGCTCCTGCGCCGCATTCGCCAGCGCAAGCGCTTCGGTTAATCCGCCCGTTTTGTCGAGCTTGATATTAACCATCTCATAGCGGCCTTTAAGGCTGTCCAGGCTGTCGCGGGTGTGACAACTTTCATCCGCACAGACAGGAAGAGGATGAATGAAATTCGCCAGTGCAGCATCCTCATGCGCCGGTAAGGGCTGTTCAAGCATGGCTACGTCAAGATCGGCCAACAGCTGACAGCGTGCGGCCAGTCCCTCGCTATGCCAGGATTCATTCGCATCCACAATCAGCGTTGCCTGCGGCACTGCCGAACGAATGGCCACCATCCGTTCACTGATTAATCGATCGTCGAGCTTAATCTTTAATAACGTCGCGCCGGAGTCGTAGAGCGCTTTTGCACTAGCCGCCATCTGTTCTGGCTCACCGATTACGACCGTCTGCGCGGTCACCACTGCTCCCGGCAACGTAATCCCCAGGAGTGAGGGCAAGGTTGTCTGCCGCTGCGCGGCCTCCAGGCTCCACAGCGCGCAGTCAATCGCGTTGCGCGCTGCACCAGCGGGCAGCCGCTGTTGCAACGCTTCGCGGGTAAGACCCGTTTGCAGATCGGGCACCAGGGTCATGATCTGGGCCATTACCGAAGCAAGGCTTTCACCGTAACGAGGATAAGGCGTGCATTCAGCAACCCCCTTAATGCCGTCCTCCTCTATTTCGACCACCACGACGCAGGCTTCACTGCGACTGCCTCGGGAGATCACAAACGGGGTATGCAATGGCCAGGCTTCTTCATAGACCTTTACGCTTCTCATCACTGACTCCTTGCAGCCCGGTAAGGCATAAAAATTGGTTTGCCGTGTTATCCGCGGATGGCATACACTAGCCCCGACGTTAACTATATGTAAACAGGAAGATATCTATGTCACAACTCGTTCATTTCCAGGGCAACCCGGTCTCTGTTGCAGGTGCCATTCCGCAGGTGGGTAACAAGGCGCAGGCTTTTACGCTGGTGGCTAAAGATCTGTCTGACGTCACGTTGAGCCAGTTTGCTGGCAAGCGCAAAGTCCTGAACATTTTCCCAAGCATCGATACCGGCGTTTGTGCTGCATCCGTGCGTAAGTTCAACCAACTGGCAACAGAAATGGACAACACCGTGGTGCTGTGCATTTCCGCTGACCTGCCGTTTGCCCAGTCTCGCTTCTGCGGTGCTGAAGGTCTGAGCAACGTCATCACCCTGTCTACCCTGCGCAGCCCTGATTTCCTGGAGAAATACGGCGTTGGCATTTCTGAAGGTGCTCTGAAAGGCCTGGCGGCACGTGCGGTTCTGGTCATCGACGAAAACGACAACGTTGTTTTCAGCGAACTGGTAAATGAAATCACCACCGAGCCGGATTACACCGCTGCGCTGGACGCACTGAAAGCATAATGATTGCTTAGCATTCTATAAAGCTTAGCATTGTCCTGAAACCTCGCGTCGGCGGGGTTTTTTATTGCCTGAGAAGCTGAATCGTTAAGGCACAAACACTTTTACTTCACACTTTCCATGCAAATATTGCTTAATTGATAAGCATACAGGAGAGTTAAATCTCATTTCTCAGGTTAAATACTCGTTATTTTCTCACCAGTGAACCGCATCACATTTCCCCTCCCCTTGAAACATTAGATTTGCTGACGAACCAAAATAATCGTTTCAGCAAAAAGGGATAAAGATGAAAATTAAACTGGCGTTGACGGTGGTTGCAGTACTGATTTCGGGTCATGTCTCGGCTAAAACATGGGTGCTCACAAGCGCTGAAAGCGGTGTGGAAAAAGGAAACTGGCGAATTTCGAATGATCAGCTGAACGCTAAAGGGCCGAACTTCAGCATTGAACAAAAAGTTCTCCACGGCGGTAAGCAGGAAGGCAGTAAAATCATTGTTATTAGCAGTAAAAATGGCCTGACAATAACATTGAGTCCAACCCGTGGTATGAATTTACTGCGTGTTGAGGGTTTTGGGTCAAAGTTGGGCTGGGACTCTCCGGTTAAAGAGGTCGTTAACCCGGCATTTATCAATCTGGAAAGTCGAAATGGACTCGGCTGGCTGGAAGGTTTCAACGAAATGATGGTTCGCTGCGGCTATGAGTGGACAGGCCACCCGGTGACAGCGGACGGGCAGATTTACACGCTGCACGGTAAGGCGGGGAATACGCCGGTATCTCAGGTTGAAGTCGAGGTCGCTGATGCGGCACCGCATGAAATCCGCGTTCGCGGTCTGATTAAAGAGAGCACCTTCAAAAAAGCCGATCTGCAAACGATGACCGAACTGCGTTATGTTCCCGGAAGCAACCAGTTCAGCCTGCATGATGTTCTTACCAACCATGCTGACTACCCGCACGACTATCAAATCATCTACCACAGCAATTTTGGCACGCCGATCCTTGAAGAAGGCGCTCGCTTCCTGGCTCCGGCCGCCAGCGTGAGTCCATTCAACGATTACGCCAAAGCGGGTCTGAACGGCTGGCAAACCTATGCCGGTCCGACAAAAGGATTTGATGAGATGGTCTTTAATATCACGCCACTGGCTGACAAAGATCACCAGACGCTTGCTGCGGTGGTCAACAAAGCGGGTGATAAAGGGGCATCAATTCAGTTTGATACTCGCCAGTTGCCGGTTCTGACGTTGTGGAAAAATACCGACACGCTGAAGCAAGGCTATGTCACGGGTATTGAACCCGGCACCAGCTACGCCTACCCGGTCACGATTGAACGCGAGCAGAAACGCGTAAAGCAACTGCAACCTGGCGCAAGTACCCAGTTCGATCTCACCTATACCCTGCTTCATAACCAGGATCAGGTGAAAGAGGTGGAGAACAGGATCGCAACGATTCAGGGTGAGACAAAACCCGACCTCGTTGCCACCCCAATCGCGAAGGAATAAGTGGATATTCAAATGCCTCCACCCGGAGGCTTTTGCTTTTATTCGTCGCCTTTCTTATGGTTCAACCCATACTCACGCAGCTTATTCGCAATCGCAGTATGTGACACCCCAAGCCGCTTGGCCAGCTTGCGGGTGCTTGGATAACTGCGATAAAGCTGCGTCAGCACAGAGCGCTCAAAACGACTGGTGATATCGTCCAGCGAGCCTTCCATCGCCTCTTCACCTACCGACACCGTCCCGGCATCGTAATCCGGCAACAGGATATCCTGAGGCCGCAGCTCGTATCCTTCCAGTTGAGTCAACGCGCGATACACGGCATTTTTCAACTGACGAATATTACCCGGCCAGCCGTAGCGCGTCAGCACCGTGCCCAGATCGGCTGAAAGCTTCGGACGCGGCACTCCCTGCTCGTCCGCAAAGCGGGCTACGAAGAGCTCCGTCAGCGGGATGATGTCTTGTGGACAATCGCGTAGCGGCGGGATGTTGAGCGTCAGTACGTTCAGACGATAATAGAGATCTTCCCTGAACACCCCTTTTTGCACCAGCTCCACCAGGTTTTTCTGGGTGGCGCAAATGACGCGAACGTCGACGTGGACTTCATGGTCCTCACCCACGCGACGGAAAGTCCCGTCATTCAGGAAGCGCAGCAGCTTAGCCTGCATGCGCGCAGACATTTCGCCGATTTCATCCAGCAGGACCGAACCACCGTTGGCCTGTTCGAAGAACCCTTTTTTCCCTTCCGGCGCGTGGCCAAACAGTTCACTTTCAACGGCATCTTCAGGGATCGACGCGCAGTTCAGCGCCAGGTAAGGTTTTGCCGCCCGCGGGCTGGCCATGTGTACGGCATGCGCGAGTAAATCTTTCCCGGTTCCCGTGTCCCCCGTTATCAGCAAGGGTGCAGTCAAACTGGCAAGCTTACGTGCCTGATCGACGACATGACGCATTTTCGGGCTGACGGCAATAATCTGGCTGAATGCGCCGACATCCTGGCTGGAAATATTCTGCAGTTGGCGCCCCATACGGACGGTGGAACGCAGCATGATCACGGCCCCCGTCAGGACGCGACTGTCGTTTTCCCCTTTCAGGTAGACCGGGGTGATCTCCATCAGGAAATTTTGCCCGTTAATAACGACATGTTCGCTGTGGGTGTTTTGCGGGTTGCTGTCCAGCCAGCGCTGGAAGTTAAAGCCGGGGATCAGCTGCGTAGCGTGATGATTGCTGAGTTTCTCCTGACTCTGCGCAAAAAGCTGGCAGCTCGCCTGATTCACGCGCTCGACTTTACTTTTCAAGTCGAGGGATAAGAAAGGTTCAGGCATGGCTTCCAGCAGCGCGCTCAGCGCCAGGTGCTCTCGCTCTGACGGCATCCAGGGAATGGTGCGGACATCCGTAACGCCAGCGATACGACGGATTTCCCCCATCAGGCTACTGAAGGTATTGAATTCAATTTCGGCAAAATTGAGGTAAATTCGCCCCACAGGATCGATCTCAATGCCACGTAAATCAATGCTACGTAAAACAAGAAGATCGAGTAACTCGCGGGTCAGACCGAGACGGTCCTCACAAAAGACTTCCAGACGCATGGGAAATTCACCGTTCTTAGCCAATAACGCTAAAATGATATGTCAGATCACGGTATTCTGGAAGGTGGCTGTCAACAAATATTGACAGCCAGCACGAATAGTAAGCAACGCCTTTACGGGGTCGGTTTTTTATTGAGCGTTTCTTTCAGTTGACCAATTAACTCACGGCGGAAATCGCCCAGACGAGGCTTATCGCCATCGATCCAGGGCAGCGGACGGCACACTTCCATCGCTTTGATACCCAAGCGAGCAGTCAGCAAACCGGCACCAATCCCCTGAGCAGCACGTGCGGACAGACGCGCCGCCAGATCTTGTGACATCCAGTCCATACCCACTTCACGAACCAGCTCACTGGCACCGGCAAACGCGATATTCAGCATCACCAGCTTGAACAGGCGCAGACGGCTGTAATAGCCCAGTTCGATGCCGTACAGATTCGCGATACGGTTAATCAAACGCAGGTTACGCCAGGCGATAAATGCCATATCTACCAGTGCCAGCGGGCTGACGGCTATCATCAGCGTGGACTCCGCCGCCGAACGGCTGATTTCACGTCGCGCCTGCGCATCAAGCACCGGCTGCACCAGGTGAGAATAAAGCGTCACCACTTCACGATCGTTCTGAGTCTCATGAATAGCGGCATGCCAGCGTTGAAGCGCCGGGTGCGACTTGTCTATCCCGGCCTGTGCGGCCAGTTTCTCACAAAAGTCCCGCCCCTTTCCCGTGCCGTGGCTGTGAAGCAGATCCCGGGCGATATCTCGCTCGTGCGCGCGCTGTCGCAAACGCCACAGACGCCGCCACTCGGTAGCAACCGACCCGACACCCGCCCCCACAATCAGCGCACCCGCAGCACATCCACCCAGCGCAACCCAGTCCTGGGTTTGCCAGGCGTTGATCGTCCACTGAACGCCCTGACCCACCACGCTTACACCAAATAACGCCAGCCCGGCAGTGACCATCTTCCGCCACAGGCTACGTTTCGGGCGTAAGGCCGCTTCAACAACCGCTTCAGCCGGGCCGTCCTCGACGCCGGGCTCTTCAGTCAGCACTGGAGCAAAGTTATCAGCCTGCGCGCCGTTAAAGGTTTGCGCCGTTTTAAACGCCTCCTGATGCTCTTTCTCAAGCGTCCCGGTAAAGTCAATGCGCGGTTTTAACGGTTCCGTCATCGCAATTTATCTCCAATCAAAAATTCCAGAGCCGCATCCAGACGAATGTGCGGTAACGGCCGATCGACGCTCATGGTTTGTGGCCGGAAGGCTTCGAACTGGAAGCCCTGATTTTGCCAAAATGCCTGACCCGGCAGACGAGCCGGTACCTCCCCAGGATAGACGGTCAACGGCTCACCGTCGCTGAGACGGTTGCCCCGCAGTGCCGGGATTTTTTCGCCATTAACGTCAATCAATCCGCTCTGTGTCGCCTGTACCGAGGCCAGCCCGAGGCAGTCCATACCGATCCCTTCAAACGCAGCGTTCTGCCAGGCATCCTGCACCAGTTGCTGCAGCAGCGAGACCATATTGGCATGCTGATCGACCGTCACATGGTCGGCCTTTGTGGCGGCAAAGAGCAGTTTATCGATTACCGGCGAGAACAGACGGCGGAACAGCGTGCGCTGTCCATAATGAAAACTTTGCATCAGTTGCGTCAGCGCAAGGCGCATATCGTTAAACGCCTGCGGTCCGCTGTTGAGCGGCTGAAGGCAGTCCACCAGCACGATCTGGCGGTCGAAACGTAAAAAGTGATTTTTGTAGAAACCTTTAACCACTTTTTCGCAGTAGTAATTGTAGCGCTCGCGCAGCATCCCGGCGTTGGTGTGCTTGTCCGCTTGCGCCAGCTTTGATTCCCCGTATGCATCCACATCCGGCCAGGGGAAGAACTGCAATGCAGGTGCCCCCGCTAAGTCGCCCGGCAGAACAAAACGGCCTGGCTGGATGAAATGCAGCCCTTCCTGTTTGCACTGATGCAGATACGCCGTCCAGGCCTCAGCAATCGTTGCCAGCCGGTTTTCATCCGCAGGGGCAAGGGGATCTAACCCCTCGCACAGCTGTCGCCATTTTGCCGACCACCCGGCACGTTGCCCCTGCAATAATCCCGTCATCTGGCGAGACCACGTCAGATAATCCTGGGCCAGCATCGGCAAATCAAGCAACCACTCACCAGGATAATCCACAATTTCCAGATAGAGTGTCGATGTATCCTTGAAGTGGCGCATGAGGGATTCATTGGAGCGAAAACGGAGCGCAAGGCGAATTTCACTCACGCCGCGCGTCGGCGTCGGCCATGTCGGCGGGTCGCCATAAAGCTGTGCCAGCCCTTCATCATAGGTGAAACGAGGAATGCCGAAGTCGCGCTGAGGTACGCGCTTAACGCCCAGCAAACGCTCTTCGCGCACGGCGCTTAGCAGCGGCAGGCGCGCCCCGGCGTGCAGATTCAGCAGCTGGTTCACCATCGCCGTGATGAACGCCGTTTTCCCGCTACGGCTGAGTCCCGTCACCGCCAGACGCAGATGGCGATCAACACCGCGGTTCACCAGAGAGTTGAGTTCGTTTTTAAGTCGCTTCATCGCCGTCCTTCATTGCGTGAAAACCTGAAATGCATGGCTTCAGAATACAATAAATGGGGGCAGATCGTTGATTATCAATTCTTATTTATTGCTATTGCCGTTTTCTCTCCAGTAAGATGAACGACACTGCTGTTTGTCTGGAGTGAGAGGTGTATGTCACCCACTATCTATGATATCGCCCGGGTTGCTGGCGTTTCCAAATCAACCGTGTCGCGCGTTCTGAATAAACAAACGAATATTTCCCCTGAAGCGCGTGACAAAGTGTTGAAGGCGATTGACGAATTAAATTATCAACCCAACAAACTTGCCCGCGCCCTGACCTCTTCTGGCTTCGACGCCATTATGGTGATTTCAACGCGTTCAACCAAAACGACTGCCGGTAACCCTTTCTTCTCTGATGTTCTTCATACCATTACGGCTAAAGCTGAAGAAGAAGGTTTTGACGTTATTTTGCAGACCTCTAAAAGCAGTGAAGACGACCTGCTAAAATGCGTGAGCAAAATAAAACAGAAAATGATTAAAGGGATCATTATGCTGAGCTCACCGGCCGATGAGTCTTTTTTTACTACCCTGGATGCGTATGGCGTACCGGTAGTCGTCATCGGTAAAGTGGAAGGCGATTTTACGAATATTTACTCCGTCGACACGGATAATTTCCATGACAGCGCCACGCTAACAGATAATTTTATTAAAAACGGGCGGCATAAAATTGCCTGCCTGCATGCGCCGCTTGATTATCATGTTTCTATTGATCGTCTTTCAGGCTATAAAGCCAGCCTGGAAAAGAATAATATTGCTATTAATCCAGACTGGATCATCGATGGCGGGTATACCCACGAGAGCGCGCTTGCTGCGGCCATTACATTATTGTCCTCAACCACGCCGCCTGACGCGGTATTTGCGACTGACAGCATGAAGTTACTTGGTCTTTATCGCGCGGCAGATGAGTTGAACCTGATGATCCCAGAGCAGGTTGTGGTTGCGGGATATAGCGATCCGATGCTGTCTCTCATTCTCACGCCTGCACCTGGAGGCTTTGATATCCCTACCCGCAAGCTGGGCGAAGAGAGTTGCGATCTTCTGTTTAAGCGTATCGCCGGCGATCCTGCGCCACAAAAGGTACTTGTTGATACCCATTTTTCACTTGCAGCCTCCCTACGGTAATACCAGGGGCGGTTAGCCCCTGGTATTGTGTCGATCAGAATGCGTAATTCACGCCAACGCCCGCATAGTGGAAGCGGTCGCTTTCACCTTCATCATGGTTTTCCCACTCATAGGCGTATTCCAGCGTCATGGATAAACCATTGTTGAAATCATAAGCGTAGAGGAGACCAAGTCGGTTGAAATCGTGCCCTTCACGCTCAGGATCGTCCTGCCAGTCCCAGTTCGACCAGCGATCAAGCCCAAGGCGGGTATAAGGTGTTAGCGTCGTCTGGCCTAACGAAATGGGCAGATACGCGCGAATTTCCTGCGTCGAAAATTCGCCGTTATCACGGGAACTGTCCATATTAAAACCGCGCTCTAAATAGTAATTCACTTTAGCGGCGAAGGTTTCGTTGAGGGTCCAGGTAAAGCCCGTTTCAGTTTCGACACGGCTGTCAGAATATCCTGTTTTTTCCAGGTCATTGGCAAACTGATACATGGCAAACCAGCCGCCGAAACGCCAGTCATCGGTTAATTTAATATCCCAGTCAGGTTGAATTTTATAGCGCTGCATATTAGCACTGCCATCTTTCGCGCCCTTTTCATCTTTGAAGTGATATCCATAATTACGGAAACCACCCGTCAGGCCGAGTGTGAAATCATCCGATCCAATAAAGCGATAGCGCAATTCAAATTCAGGACGGTCGAAATAGGTTCCGCGTGTCATGCTGCTGTAATCAACTGGCCCTTCCTGATACATCGCCATCGAAATTGTCCACGCATCCCAGGTGGCGTTAAACCACACGGAGGGTTCATATAAACCATCTTTATCGTCGCCCTGACCTTCTACGTTTTCAATTTCATACATTGCACCGATATTAAACGCCCAGTGTTTAGCCGTTTCTTCGGCTTGCGCGCAGCTAACCCCTGCGCACAGCACGAGCGCAGCACTTCGTAGTAGAGTACTCATTAAAATATTCCTTTATAATTAACAAACAAAAAAACCGGAAATTTGCATTTCCGGCAAACACCTTTCTTATCTAATAGCCGCCTCGGTATCCGCGTCGAAGAAATGGCACTTAGTCATATCAAACTGGATGCCGATAGTGTCTCCGGCAACGTAGTCATTGGCCGCACCCGCCCGAACGACCAGTTCATGCCCGCCGACGCTGGCATAAAGCATAAACTCCGCGCCCGTCAGCTCGGCTACGATCACTTTCGCGGCAATGTCTTCCCCTTGGCGTTGAAGTGTCAGAATATCTTCCGGTCGGATCCCAAACACTACGGCTTTACGTTGATAGCCCGCGGCGTTGAGTGCCGCAAGCTTCTCTTCCGGGATTTCCAGACGCAGTGTTTCCGTCACAAAATAACGGTCGTCTACTGCCCCGCGAATGAAGTTCATGGCGGGTGAACCAATAAACCCGGCGACAAACATATTCGCGGGCTCGTTATACACCTGCTTCGGTGCCCCCACCTGCTGAATAAAACCGTCCTTCAGTATCACGATACGGGTAGCCATCGTCATCGCTTCCGTCTGATCGTGGGTCACGTAAATCATCGTGGTATTGAGTTTCTGGTGCAGCTTGCTGATTTCAGCGCGCATCTGCACGCGAAGCTTGGCGTCGAGATTGGAGAGTGGTTCATCCATCAGGAAGACACCGGCTTCACGCACTATTGCCCTGCCTAATGCCACACGCTGCCGCTGGCCGCCGGACAACGCGCCAGGTTTACGCTTGAGATATTCACGCAATCCCAGGATTTGAGCCGCCCAGTTAACGCGCTCTTCGATAACCGCAGGCGCAATTTTTTGCATCTTCAGGCCAAACGCCATGTTGTCGTAGACCGTCATATGTGGATAGAGGGCATAGTTCTGGAAAACCATCGCGATGTCGCGAGACTTGGCGGGAACGTCGTTCATGCAGACACCGTCAATCACCAGTTCACCGGCGCTGATCTCCTCCAGTCCGGCAATCATGCGCAGCGTTGTCGATTTACCGCAGCCAGACGGCCCGACGAAGACGATGAACTCCTTGTCCTCAATTTCGAGGTTGAAATCCTTAACCACGTGGACCTGGTTATCGTAGATTTTCTGAATGTGTTTCAGAGACAGTTGAGCCATTATTAATTCCTTATCAATACCGTCTGGGACGCCCAGAAATCAGTCAGGCATTTCCAGGTCAGTTCCCGCGTTGAATGAAGTTGTAATCCCGCATGGTTCAGACCAGGTCCAATCCCAACCGACAACATCCCTGCCGCATTGATCGCTTCAACGCCCGCCGCCGCATCTTCGATACCGATGGCCTCTTCAGGGCGGACATTCAGCCCTGCGCAGGCAGCGAGGAAAATCTCCGGGTCAGGCTTTGAGCAGGTAATACGAGAAGCATCAGCGCAAAAATCAAAAGCCTTATGAATGCCCAACGCCTGTAATATGCCGGGGGCGTTGAGGGAAACAGAGGCAAGCCCAATTTTGATTTTCGCCGCACGAATATCCGCCAGGACTTCGCGGATACCCGGAAGCAGCGAATCTTGCGTCAACGACGCCAGGGACTGGACATAGAGATCGTTTTTCTTCGCGGCAAGCGCGAGGCATTGCTTGTCGTCAAACGCCCCCTCTTTTCCACCGTGTTGCAGGATCCGCTGCAGGGAATCCATGCGGCTAATTCCCTTTAGCTGCTCGTTAAACGCCTCGTCGATGGTGATGCCAATCTCCTGTGCCACGCTACGCCAGGCCAGGAAATGCAGATGTGCGGTATCGGTGATCACGCCATCCAGATCAAATACAACAGCATTAAGCGTCATAGCGCCCCTCCGTGGTAGCGGTCCCATTCATGGGCGTGAGAAAATCCGTACGTGCAAAGGTCTGCAGCCCCGAGACGTTAAGGGTTTTACCCCATAGCGTTAACGTGACGGGTGCAGAGGATTCAACGGTCAACGCATCATGTTCAAATGAGAAACGCATTTGCGCGTTACGCCACCGCAACGGGAAGCTCAGTTTTCGCCAGTGGGCAGGCAATTTCGGCGCGAGATGAAGTTCCCCTTCCACAATCTGCAACCCGGCAAAACCCTGAATCACACCCGACCAGATGGCACCGGTCGCGGCGGCGTGAATACCGTCATCGCTGCTGTGCGGATCGTCACCCAGGTCGATGGCGACACCGTCACGCCATAAGAGATATGCCCCTTCAGTGTCCCCGCAACGCGCAGTCACGATCCCGTGAATGGCCTTGCTCAGCGAAGAGTCATGTATGGTACGCGGCTCGTAGAAAGCCAGGTTGGCAGCGCACTGTTGTGGGGTAAACCTTTCCGGCAGCAGGTAGTTGAGCATCACCACATCGGCCTGCTTGAGGATCTGCATCTCATTCACTTCAGCGCGAGAGTAATCAAGCAAAATGGTTTGTTTACCCGCTTTCGCTTTATAGCGACTAAGATCGATAGCCGGTTTCGTCATGAAGGTATCATCCTGAGGAAGGACACCTTCGGCATTTGCCTCCGGAAGCCATAAACGCGTCAGAAAACGTGTGGCATTCGTCAGGAAGGCGGCATCTTCCCGACCAAACATCGACATAAACTGGCGGGCACAGGAGACGTTATGCCAGGCCAGATAGTTGGTGTAAGCGTTGTTGTTGACGTGTTCGGTGTATTCATCCGGCCCGATCACATCATGGATTTCCAGACGACCGTTGGCTTCGATGGCACGCCCCATCCAGAACGTTGCCGTCTCCATCAGTAACGTCAAACCTTCATTGCGCATAAAGGCGTCATCCCGTGTCGCCTGCCAGTAAGCGACAACAGCCCACGCGATATCCGCCACAATGTGGTGTTCGGCCAGCGCAGAGGCCACTTTCTGACGTGTGCCCGTACGAATGTTGATTGCCGCGAATTCCGGCGTCTCCTCCTGACCACTCGCGGCGCTTTCCCACGGGAACAGCGCGCCAGGCCAACCGTTACGACGCGCTTTTTCACGTGCTCCACAGAGGTTAAGCCAGCGATAGCGCAGCAGGTTGCGGGCAATCTGTGGACGGGTGAACAGATGGAAAGGCAGCAAGAAAATTTCGGTATCCCAGAAGACGTGACCTTTGTACCCTTCCCCGGTCAAACCTTTGGCGGCGATGCTGCTTCGCTCGTCATGCGCTGGCGTCATGGCTGTCAGATGCCAGACGGCATAATCAAGCGCCATCTGATCCTGTTTGTCCGTGGACGCCACGTCAACCCGCGCGTCACGCCAGACGTTCTCCCAGGCATGCGCGGAGTTCTCCAGCAGCGATGCGTAACCTTTTGCCGCACACACTTTGAGATCGGCCAGCGCATTGCGCGCATAGGTTTCCTGCGAGAGCGTTTTGTCCTTGCGGTGAGCGATCCACACCAACTTTTCAAGTGTGACAGTGTCACCGGCAGGAAGCGTCAGCGAATGGTGTGCCATGACGCGGCGATTTTTCGCGCTAAAGCAGCTGTCGCTGCTATTCGACGACAGACGGCAGCTTGTGGAGATCACCACCTCTGCCTCGCGATCCTGGGTTTCATAGACGCCCTGCAGGTAATGCTGGTCAAAGACTCTGACAGAAACTTCGTCCAGATGCTGTCTGCCGCTGTTGGTTTGTGTCGCATCAATACCTGTTTTTAACATCACCTGCGATGCCGCATCCAGCGGCGTGATCGACAGTTGCATTGCAACCAACGGCAGTTGAGCGAGTGACACAAAGCGACGGCTATCCAGACGATAGCGCTTCCCATCGGGCGCGCGCCAGAGAACCGTGCGACGCAGTTCGCCGTTGGCAAAATCCAGCTCGCGCTGCCAGCTCAGAATCTCCCCTGACAGGAGGGTAAAATTCACACCGTCCAGTTCAATCTCGATGCCTGTAATATCCGGCAGGTTGATCAATTCAGTGGTTTCATTCCGACCCGCGCGATGATACAGCCCCGCCAGATACATGCCTCTGGTTTGCTGGGTATAGTCCTCCTCATGCGCAGCGCGAATGCCCATATAGCCATTGCCGCAGGCCATAATAGAAGCGAATTTGTTCAGGCTGTGTGGACAAAAGCCCGGATCGGTTAATACAGACACGTTCAGCATAACGTCACGCTTTCCCCTGTTTCTGCTGATTCATAGAGCGCGGCAACAAGCTGCTGGATAACCAGCCCCTGCTCCGCATCAGCAATCATGACCGGCTCTCCCTGCACATGACGAACAAAGGCGTCCATGCTGCGCAAATGTCGCCGATCGTCAGCCTCTTCGCGCTGCGTGAGAGTCTGTAATACCCCGGCTTCGTCAGTGTAAATGTGTGCCGGGAAAAGCGTTGCCCCGGCCTTTTCACCGCAGAATGAGACATTCATGATCGACTGCTCGCGAATATTCAGGGCAAACGAGGTGTCCAGACGCAGGATGCCGCCGTTGCAGAATTCAATCGTGCCGAACAGCGCATCTTCAACGGTAAACTGAGCCGGATCCCACTCACCAAACTGGCCGCTGTTTTTCCTGTTTCCCAGTCGCTGGAAGCTGTGCGCCGTGACCCGTTTTACCGCCGGGAACCCCAGTACATACATGGCGGCATCCAGCATATGAATGCCGATATCGATCAACGGTCCGCCGCCCTGCAACGATTTGTTCGTAAAAACGCCCCAGCCCGGCACGCCACATCGACGCAGCGCCTGCGCCGTCGTGAAGTAGATCTCGCCCAGGACGCCATTCAACACGGCCTCACGCAGCAATTGCGTATCGCGTGCAAACCGGTGGTGAAAATCATACGCCAGCACTTTTCCCGCCTTACGGGCAGCAGTACGCATCTGTTCGGCCTGCTGCGGCGTCATGGCAGGCGGCTTTTCACACATGACATGGCATCCGGCGTCGAGCGCCGCCATAACATGTTCAAAGTGAAACCGGTTAGGCGAACAAACGCTCACCACATCCGGTCTGACCGTCTCCAGCATGGTTCGCGCCTCCTGCCATGCAGACGGGATCCCATGACGTTCCGCAAACGCCTGTGCCTGTTCAGGGCGACTGTCCATGACAGCCACCATCTGAACATCACTGCGTGTGGCGTAATACGAGGCATGAACTTTGTCCGCAACCTGTCCGGCGCCAATGATGGCGACGCGCAGAGGCGAAGATGTTGAAGCACTCATCACGCATGTCATCCTTAGCATTCACGCAAATAAGTGAGCGAATCCTGATAAGCCTGCGCAGGATTGTCAGCACGAACACGACACTCATACACCACGTAACCCTGATAATCGTCAGCACGCAGCTGATCGAACAGGCTGGCAAAATCGAGGCTGCCGCTGCCCGGCTGGTAGCGGTGGTTATCTGCGATGTGGACATGACCCAGCAGATCGCGGTTGTGGTGCAGCGCATCCGTTAACGAATCTTCTTCGATGTTCATATGATAGAAATCGCCGATGATCTGCACATGTTTGAGCGCATTCTCTTCAATATAACGACGCGCATCCGCCAGGGTGTTGATCATGTGGTCCTGATAGCGATTCAGCGGCTCCAGGTATACCGTCGTCCCGGTGCGTGCGGCCACTTCATCCAGCCAGCGAAGCGAGGCACTGACAGCTATGCGGTCACCGTCCAGGCTACGCGGAGAGGTCATTGGCGGCAGACGGAAGGTAAACATCCCCCAGGCCGCAGGGACGATAATGCCCTTACCGCCCACTTCTGCAAGCGCTTCCAGAATACGTTCAATCTGCTGTAAACCGTTAAGACGGCGTTCTTCGATAAAGTCACCGATCCAGCCGTCGTATCCGCCGCATGCCGTTGTCACCGGTAGGCCAGTGGCTTTAATGGCGGCTTTCACTTCGTCGAGATTATCGACCAGCAGTCGGCCATCAATTTCGTAGCCATCAAAACCCATCGCTTTGATGTACTCGAATTTTTCCATGATATTGGTCGGGAAAAAGGCCTGGTTTTGTGTTGCGATCTTCATTGCTTGCTCTCCTTAGCTTAAAAAGTGACGCCCATTTTGATGCTCAGTTCAGGGTGCTGATCGACATATTTCATGTAGCTCTCAGCGCTGGTGGTAAAGGTGACAACCGGGTCGATCAGATCCTCGCAATTGAGATAACCGTTCATCAGCAATTCCCAGCAGGTCTCTTCAATACGCTTGCGGCTCCAGCGCGGGTAATCCGGATTGGGTTCACTGCAGGCACGGGAGAAAACAATTTTCGCATTGTTGAAATGCGCTTCGCGACCGAGGTTGAATCCTGCTGCAAACGGTTTGGCGAACGCCACGTAGGAGATGGTTCCACCGTAAGCGAGACCGCGCAGAGCAGATTGCAGCGCATCGGCAAAACCACTGGTTTCGATGATGACATCCGCCCCCTGCTTACCGGTCAGTTTTTTAATTTCAAGACCGACATCAGTACCGATTGGGTTCAGGCAGTGGTCCGCGCCATGGCGGCGAGCAATCTCACAGCGATGTTCGATAGGATCGACACCGATGACCACTGACGCGCCAGCTTTCTTCGCCAGCTGAATCGCGATCTGACCAATCGCCCCCAGCCCGACAACAACCACAAAATCACCCACACGGACATTGGCATCACGTACGCCGCTCATGGCGAATTGCGCCGGATCGTAGCAAACGGCATTTTTCCAGGACGACCCCTGCGGCATTTTGCGCAGTTTGTAATTGTTAACCGCGTTTACGATGACCGTTTCCTGCAATGGACCGTAGCAGCAGACGCTGTCGCCAATCTGGTATTCCGTTACGTCAGCCCCGCATTCGATGATGTCGCCGACGATCATGTTCCCCAACTGGAATTTACCGAACTCAATACCGCGGGCCGCGCCCTCTTCACGTGGCGTGAACATCTGCCACTCGGCGTTGAACTCTTCATCAATAAACGGGCTTGCCGCGCGGAAATCCACCACTTCAGTGCCGTGTTTCGGCGCGCCAAAGCGGGCACGAATTTTCACTTCGTGAACGGCAACAGGACGATCTTCATATTCCACCAGCGCCGCCACGCGGGGTGCTGTCGCAACTAACTTTTTCATGACTGACTCCTTGTTAAAATTGGCCGCCTCAGCCCTTCACGCCACCGGCGGTCAAACCACTTTTAATAAAACGTTCAGACAGCGCGTACATGATGACCACAGGCAGTGCCGTGACCAGCGATGCCGCCATCATGCGACCCCAGATGTAATCTGGCGTGCTAAACAGGGTGTTGAGTCCTACCGGCAGGGTGAAATTGCTGGCGCTGGACAGGAAAATGGAAGCAAACAAATAGTCGTTCCACGCCACCATGAAGCAGTAGACAAACACCGACACCAGACCGGAAATCGCCAGCGGCACGGTGATGCGAAAGATGATTTGCAGACGGTTAAGGCCGTCCATCATCGCGGCTTCTTCTATTTCGTCCGGAATGGTGTCGAAGTAACTGCGCAGCATGAATACCGCCGTCGGCAACGTCTGGGTCACCATGGTGATAATCAGCGCCAGTTCGGTATCGTAGATCCCGAGCGCGGTGATGATTTTGAACAGCGGCACCACCAATAAAATCCCGGAGAACATGTAGACGGTGTAAAAACTCGCATTGATCGTCGTGCGTCCTTTAAACCGCAGTTTGGACAAAGCGTAGGCACCTAATGTACCGAGAAACACCGCTATCACTGATGAGGTCAGCGACACCACCATGCTGTTGCGGAAGTAATCCACAAACGGGAAAATCAGTGGGTTAAAAATGTCGATGTAATGCTGTAACGTCCACTCCTGCGGCAGAATCGTCGGATGCAGCGAGATCGCTTCTTTGGCGCTTTTAAACGACGTCATCAGCATCACGAAGAACGGGAACAGCGTGATGATGAGAAATACCGCCAGCCCCAGATAAAAACCAATACGGCCCAGCACGCGTTTATTTGTTGCCATTGAGGTTTACCCTTTTTCTGGTCAGCAGAATGACGGCGAAGATGATCACGAACAGCACCACTGAGATAGCGGCGGCTTTACCCAGATCGTTGAAGGCAAAGGCCGTTTTATAGAGATAGACGCCCAAAATATCGACCTTCGTAGTCAGCAGATAGACATCCGCAAACATGTAGAACATCCAGATGGTTCGCAGCGTAACCACCGTTGCCAGAACCGGCATGATCGCGGGCAGCGTGACAATGCGAAAACGCTGCCAGGCATTCGCGCCATCCATTTCAGCCGCTTCATATAACGACTTATCAATGGTCTGCAAAATGGCCAGGAACGAGATGAACGCATAGGGGAAATAGCGCCAGATGGCAAACAGCACCACCAGCACAAAACTGCTGCCAGGGTTGTCAAACCACAGCGGTGCCTGGTCATACAGATGCAGCAGGTCAACGCCCAGATAGTTCACAATGCCGTAGCCGTTGTTGAACATGTACTTCCAGGCAAACACCAGCGAAATTGACGGCGTAACGTAGGATAAAATCACCAGTGAACGGGCCGTTTTGCGCAGGCGAAATTCACGGTTAAAGAAGATGGCGACGGCCAGCCCCAGGCCCGTACTGCCCATAACGACCAGCGCGGTGTACCAGAACGTCATCCACAGCGAGTGCCAGAACGCCGCATCACTCAGAATACGGATATAGTTATCCAGCCCAACAAACACGGCATCGATGCGCGGGTTGAGCGGCAAGCGTAAGAAACTGATTTCAATGTTGGAAATCATCGGCCAGGCCACCAGGCCCCCCAGCAAAATCAGGCTGGGGGCCAACAGCAGCATGGCGAAAGGCATATCTGAACGACCAGAAAACAACGTCTTCATAATTCCCTTCGCAAAGCGCTCCTATCGTTGTGAAATCAGGTCAGTCAGTCGCTTCTGGCTGTTGCTTAACGTTGCACTGAGATCTTGTTGACCTACCGTGACGTTATGCACCATAGAACTGATAATGCCGGAACCCGTGACATCGCCCATGCGGGTGAAGTTTTTGTCACCCACGGCACCAAACACCTGCACGTTCGGGAACTGCGCGATCAGCTCGTAAGGCAGTTGCCCAAACGCTTTAATCACATCGTTGTTTTTCCAGGTTTCAGTGCCCACGACCAGTTTGTTCACGGGCAACGCTGCACCAGGCGACATCATGACCCAGTCTGTTGCGTTCTGAGCCTGCTCCATCCAGGTGACAAATTTCTCTGCCGCTTTGGTTTCCTCTTCGGTTTGGCCTGTGGTGATCGTCAGTGATGTGATCATGCCGTAGACCGCCGAGGATTTTTCAGTCGGGACCACAAAGCCCAGGTTCGCAGGATTGCCGTCTTTGAAGACCGCGGGAAGGATGTAAGTGGAGTAAACGGCCATCGGCGCAGAGCCGTTCATAAACGCGTCTTTGATCTCCATGACATCGTTTGACCCAGGCATGGTGGTTGCCGCCAGCGCTTTATAAAAGGCCAGCGCTTTCGTCATCTCTGGCGTATCAATCTCCACGTCACCTTTCGCATCAAAGACGTTTGCGCCACCCGAAAGCGCGAACTGGGAGAATGCCTGTTCCGTCATCACGCTTTCTGCCGTTGGCAACGCAATCCCGTAGTGTTTCTTGCCCGGATCGTTGAGTTTCTGAGTGGCTTGCAGCAACTGCTCCCAGTTATGCGGCTCTTCAATGCCCGCAGCCGCCAGGATGTCTTTGTGATACCAGACGCCGGACAGCCAGGCACTGACAGGCACGCCGGTCCACGCCGTGCCGTCTTCAGTACGCACCACGCGAAAAATGCCATCGTAGAAGGTGTTTTCACCTACGGCTTTAATCGCTTCACCGATCGCATCCCGATCCAGTAACTGCTCTTTGTCCATCACCTTTGCGTAGTCATGGCTGACTTCGATCACTTCCGGCAATGCGCCGGTACGGGCCAGAGTGATGACCTTGGTGTTGTAGGCATCCTCTTCCACCGGTACCTGTTTCACCGTGATGGTTGGATTTTCCTTCTCGAATTTCTCAATCAGTTTCGTGATGACGGCCTGACGTTCCTGCTCCACCGACGAATGCATAAATTCAATGGTGACGTTCGATGGCTTGTCGTCCTTACATCCTGATATCAGGGCGCACGAAACCAGTGCTGACATCAGCACAATTTTGGGCATCTTCATTTTTGAGGTCCTTTTTAGTTTTCTTTAATCCACATCACCTGCCATGGATTAAGGGTCAGAGTCGTACCGCTAATATTCTGTTTCGCAATCAGTTCCGTACCGGATATCCCTTCAGAATTTACGGTCTGAATATGTTGGCTAAAGTTAAATAACGCCGTTATTCGCTCACCATTTTCGGCCACGCGAATAATTTTAAGAACATGTTCACCGGATGTTTCGAAAAGTGCGAGACTATCTGGATGAAATACCTGCTCCGATCTGCGAATCGCAATCAATTCGCTTAGCTGATTAAATATTTTATGGCGGATGCCTGTTTTGTTTGAGAGTTCTGAATCAATCTCACTGGCAATGTATTTTTTACGGTTGATTGCGCGGTTATATCCAAGTCGCTCAACGCCTTCATAATCATTACGTGAACCCAACGCACTTTGAATATAAATGGCAGGTACGCCAGGGAAACTCAACAAGACTGCATGCGCCAGAATAAAACGTGCAATACGTTCGTTATCAGCTGCATTTTTTGGGCTTAATGCATCCAGATAGGTAACATTAATTTCATAAGGACTTCGCGTTCCGTCAGGGTTATTTTTCCAGTTAACCAGAGCCCCTTCCTGCTGAAGTTTTTCCACCAGCGAAAGGATGTCGGATTCAGGTAAAATCCCGCGTAACGGATTCAGGCCGATACCATCATGCGACGCTAAAAAATTGAACCAGGTGGTTTTCGTGGAAGGGAGTTCCAGCGATGAGGCCCACTGGCTCAGGGTGCGGACATCCTGACGATGGATGGCATGCAATACCAGCGGCGGTAAAGAGAACTGATACACCATCTGCGCTTCATTTTCACCGTTACCGAAATAAGAAATGTTGTCTTTGTGCGGAACGTTTGTTTCGGTAATGATGACCGTACCCGGTGCCACAGCCTCGGTAATCGCGCGGAATAGCTGGATGAGCTGGTGGGTTTGTTCCAGATGGATGCAGTGTGTTCCAGGGATTTTCCACATAAAACCCACGGCATCGAGACGGATATAATTCGCCCCTTCCGTCAGGTAATGAAGCAGTACATCCACCATCGCAATTAACACGTCCGGCGAAGCAAAGTTCAGATCGATTTGGTCTTCGCTAAAGGTGGTCCACAGGTGGCGGACAGTGCCGTCATGAAGCGTAAAAGGCGTCAGAAGCGGTAACGCTCGAGGGCGCGTCACGGCGGATAAGTCTGTTTCAGGATCGACAGAGATAAAGAAATCTTCATAGCCAGGAGTTTGCTGTAGATAGTTAGCAAACCATTGGCTTTTTGCCGACATATGATTGCACACGTAATCAAACATCAGGCTGGTGGACTGTTTTAATTCAGCAATGTCACTCCAGGTTCCGGTTTCTGGTGCCACTTCATGATAATCGATAACAGAAAAACCATCGTCAGAGGACCATGGATAAAAAGGCAGAAGATGGACATGAGAAAAGGAACGAGAAAGCCACTTATTATAAAAACGGGTAAACACCGGCAGCGCTTTCTCCCCTGCCGCCGAAAACTGATCGGCATAGGTAATGAGGACGACATCTTTTTCATCCCAGCCAGATTTACGTTTTTCCGTAATAAGAGAAGCGGCATTACCGATTTTTTCTAATAACACCTTGCGATGTGTATCAGTAAAGGTTTCCCCATAAACAAGAACAATGAGTTTATTAATTTTTGCGTTCACTTTATTTTCCATGGTAGCGGTCCCACGGGTTGCAATCTACTCCCATGAAAAATATCTGTCAACGGACCAGGAAGCATAAAATGGCCCTGACAAAGCAGCGCAGAGCAGTAATGTGAGCTACAGCAAAGAAAGAATAAAAAGACGGAGATGCCAGAAAGAAGCGCCGCTAGCCCTCCTCTCGGGTGAGAAAGGGCTAACGCAATCAGGAAGGGTCAGGAAAAGTATCGACGAGAAACGCGTTTTGCCAGTTTCTGCAGCATCGGTTCCAGCGCCACGGCAAGCAGCATTCTGACCGGTTTACGGGCAACAGATTTTATCGCCCAGCCCGCTACACCAGCCGGACCGTAACGCAACGCTGTCAGCAGGACCAGTTTACCTGCGATTTTCAGGCCGGGTTTTACCTTCTGACCGGCCTGTTGCCAGTTTTGTTTCATTAATATTCTCTCTTAAAGCTGACGAAAACGGCTTCTCAGCGTAAAGGTATCAGAGGTGATATAGCGTTCCATTTCCCGTAGCCGCTTCTCCCCTTCAGCCAGCCGATCGTCAACAACGCTGAGCAGATCGCTACTGGTCGGTGCGCCTTCCGACGCCAGTTCACCGTCAGGAATGGGGTCGAGCACAAACGACAGCACGATATAAGCCACCAGGGTAATAAAAGCCAGACCAAAGAAAATTGATAACACCGTCACTACACGCACCAGTTTCACCGGTACATCCAGATAGTGGGCCAATCCAGCACAAACGCCCCGTACCATACCCTGCTGCGGGATGCGCCATAATTTTTTATTCAGGTTCAGTCCAGACATTAACGCTCCCTCCAGTTTGGATGTTCTGCATCCAGGATAGCTTCCAGCGCCTGAATGCGATCGCGCATCTTATTCGCCTGATCGGTAAGCTGCACAAGACGTTGTTGCTCACTCTGAGAAAGCTCCCCACGCGAAGGACGATTACTGTAGTGCAGCCATAACCAAATCGGCAGAACGAACAGCACGAAAATGGTCAGGGGAATTGCCAGAAAAAGCGCGCTCATGTGTACTCCTTGTTTTATGATGCGGCACGCTCAGGTGCCGCACGAATTATTACTGGTTGTCTTGCTTCATTTTGGCTTTCAACGCCGCCAGCTGTTCGCTGATTTCGTCGTCGGCTTTCAAATCGGCAAACTGCTGATCCAGCGTTTTCTGCTTACCGATACTGTGACTTTCAGCTTCCGCTTCCATGTGGTCGATACGGCGTTCGAAGGATTCGAAACGGGCCATTGCTTCGTCCAGCTTACCGCTGTCCAGCTGACGGCGAACGTCACGGGAAGAGCTTGCCGCCTGGTGGCGAAGCGTCAGCGCCTGTTGACGAGCGCGGGTTTCGCTGAGTTTATTCTCAAGTTCGCCGATCTCTTTCTTCATACGAGAGAGCGTGTCATCTACCAGCGTCACTTCGTGTTCGAGCGCGGTCACCACTTCTGACAACTTCTGCTTTTCAATCAGCGCGGCACGCGCGAGGTCTTCTTTATCTTTACGTAACGCCAGCTCGGCTTTTTCCTGCCATTCGTTGAGCTGGGTGGTAGCCTGCTCAATGCGACGCGTGAGCTGCTTTTTCTCAGCCAGCGCACGAGCGGAGGTGGAACGCACTTCAACCAGCGTGTCTTCCATTTCCTGAATCATCAAACGCACCAGCTTCTGCGGATCTTCCGCTTTCTCAAGCAGTGAGTTGATGTTGGCGTTCACGATGTCGGCAAAACGAGAAAAAATACCCATAATCAAATCCTCATATTTCTGTTATCGGGCGATGCCCTGCTACAGAGATAATACAAATCTCATGCCAAGTTTTTATCTCATTGATATTATTAGATGTGATTGATATTTGCACATTATGGCACTATCCTCACCTGGTGAATATCACTAAGGAGTGGTTAATTTCATCATGAGTGGATACAAAGACAACTTACTGGGTGAAGCGAACAGTTTTCTTGAAGTTCTTGAACAGGTTTCGCGCCTGGCCCCCCTCAATAAACCGGTGCTGATCATCGGCGAACGCGGTACGGGTAAGGAACTGATAGCCAATCGTCTCCACTATTTATCCGGGCGCTGGGATGGTCCGTTTATTTCCCTTAACTGCGCGGCGTTGAATGAGAATCTGCTCGACACCGAACTGTTTGGCCATGAAGCGGGTGCGTTTACCGGTGCCCAAAAACGCCATCCCGGACGGTTTGAGCGTGCAGATGGCGGCACACTGTTCCTGGATGAACTGGCCACAGCCCCAATGCTGGTCCAAGAAAAACTGCTGCGCGTCATTGAATATGGCGAACTGGAGCGCGTCGGCGGAAGCCAGCCGCTGCAGGTTAACGTGCGTCTGGTCTGCGCGACCAATGCCAATCTGCCGGAGATGGTCGCAGACGATAAATTTCGCGCAGACCTGCTCGACAGACTGGCGTTTGACGTCGTACAACTGCCGCCGCTGCGTGAAAGGCGCAGCGACATCATGCTGCTGGCAGAGCAGTTTGCCATCCAGATGTGTCGTGAACTGGGTCTGCCTCTTTTCCCCGGCTTCAGCGACTACGCCACAGAAACCCTGCTCGCCTACCCGTGGCCGGGGAATATTCGTGAACTGAAGAATGTGGTGGAGCGTTCGGTTTACCGCCACGGCAGCAGCGAAACCGAACTGGACAACATTATTCTCGACCCGTTTAAGCGCAACATTCAGCCCGCTGTTGTGCCTGTCGATAACACTAACGTGCCGTCTCTGCCGCTCGATTTGCGTCAATTTCAGCATAAGCAGGAACAGCAGTTACTGGAACAGAGCCTCCAGCAGGCGAAATATAACCAGAAACAGGCGGCTGATTTGCTGGGTCTGACCTACCATCAATTAAGGGCGTTGCTCAAAAAGCATCAAATGCGCTGACATTATCAGCACTTATCTGCAGACATTTTTACGAAGCAGGTGTAAGTGCGATACACTTTGCAGATCGAACCTAAAAACCTTAAAAATTATGCGTCTGGTTTTATCGTCCTTGTTGGCACTCGGTCTGTTCAGCAACCTGGCTGTTGCTGCGCCTGAGCGATCTGCGCTCCCTGATATTCGCGATAGCGGATTTGTCTATTGCGTCAGCGGGCAAGTTGACACCTTTAACCCGCAAAAAGCGGGTAGCGGCCTGATTGTCGATACGCTGGCAGCACAGCTGTACGACCGTCTGCTTGATGTTGATCCGTATACCTATCGCCTGGTGCCAGAGCTTGCTGAAAGCTGGGAAGTGCTGGATAACGGCGCAACCTACCGTTTCCATCTCCGCGATGATGTCGACTTCCAGCGCACGCCATGGTTTACACCGACCCGCAAACTGAACGCGGATGACGTGGTATTTACCTTCCAGCGCATTTTTGACCGTAACCATCCGTGGCATAACGTTAACGGCGGAAACTTCCCCTATTTCGACAGCCTGCAGTTTGCCGATACCGTCAAAAGCGTGCGCAAGCTGGATAACCGGACGGTGGAGTTCCGGCTCGTTCGCCCGGATGCCTCTTTCCTCTGGCATCTGGCAACACACTACGCGTCAGTGATGTCAGCAGAATACGCGGCCGCGTTGACGCAAAAAGATCGTCAGGAACTGCTCGACCGCCAGCCTGTCGGTACGGGCCCGTTCCAGCTGGCAGAGTATCGTGCCGGGCAGTTTATTCGCCTGCAGCGTCACGAGCATTTCTGGCGCGGCACGCCGCTGATGCCCCAGGTGGTTGTCGATCTGGGCTCTGGCGGGACGGGACGTCTTTCGAAGCTGTTAACCGGTGAGTGCGATGTGCTCGCCTGGCCTGCAGCCAGCCAGCTGACCATTCTGCGTGACGATCCGCGCCTGCGCCTGACATTGCGTCCCGGAATGAACATTGCCTATCTGGCGTTTAACACCGATAAACCGCCGCTGAACAATCCCGCCGTTCGCCACGCGCTGGCGTTAGCGATCAATAACCAGCGTCTGATGCAGTCGATTTACTACGGTACCGCAGAAACAGCGGCGTCTATTTTACCGAGAGCCTCCTGGGCCTACGACGGCGAAGCTAAAATTACGGAATACAATCCGGCGAAAGCGCGCGAACAGCTCAAGGCGCTGGGAGCGGAAAACCTGACGCTGCAACTCTGGGTGCCAACCAGTTCACAGGCGTGGAACACAAGCCCGCTCAAAACGGCAGAACTGTTGCAGGCCGATATGGCGCAGGTGGGCGTTAAAGTGATCATCGTTCCTGTCGAAGGTCGTTTCCAGGAGGCTCGCCTGATGGATATGAACCATGATTTGACGCTGGCGGGCTGGTCTACCGACAGTAACGACCCGGACAGCTTCTTCCGCCCGTTGCTCAGTTGCGCCGCGATTAACTCACAGACCAACTACGCGCACTGGTGTCATCGGGAATTTGATGCCGTGTTACAAAAAGCGCTGGCCTCACAACAGCTTGCGTCGCGTATTGAAGCCTACGATGAGGCCCAGGATATTCTGGCTCGGGAACTCCCGGTGCTTCCGCTGGCCTCATCCCTGCGTTTGCAGGCCTACCGGTACGATATTAAAGGGCTGGTACTGAGTCCGTTTGGCAACGCCTCCTTCGCAGGGGTCACCCGTGAGAAAGAGCAAGAGGTGAAGAAACCATGATCATATTTACCTTGCGCCGTCTGCTGTTGCTGTTGGTTACGCTGTTCTTTTTGACCTTCGTGGGCTTTAGCCTGAGCTATTTCACGCCCCAC
Source organism: Enterobacter mori (assembly GCF_025244905.1). Classification (NCBI taxonomy): domain Bacteria; kingdom Pseudomonadati; phylum Pseudomonadota; class Gammaproteobacteria; order Enterobacterales; family Enterobacteriaceae; genus Enterobacter; species Enterobacter mori. The sequence goes on from NZ_CP104285.1 coordinate 2,518,337, forward strand.
GCCCCGCTTCAGGGATCGTCACTGTGGGATGCGTGGCTGTTCTGGCTTAACGGCGTACTGCACTGGGACTTTGGGGTTTCCAGCATTAACGGACAGCTGATTTCAGAACAGTTGAAAGAGGTTTTCCCGGCGACCATGGAGCTGTGCATCCTGGCTTTTAGCTTTGCTTTGATGGTGGGCATTCCCGTGGGGATGCTGGCGGGCATTTATCGCAATAAATGGCAGGATAAATTTATCAGCGCCATTGCCCTGCTCGGCTTCTCAATCCCGGTGTTTTGGCTGGCGCTGCTGCTCACCCTCTTCTTCTCTCTGACGCTGGGTTGGCTGCCGGTTTCCGGGCGATTCGACCTGCTTTATACGGTTAAAACGGTGAGCGGGTTTGCCATCATCGATGCATGGCTTTCGGATTCGGTCTGGCGCGATGAGATGATCATAAGTGCGCTGCGTCATATGGTGCTGCCGGTTCTGACGCTGGCCGTTGCGCCTACCACCGAAGTGATCCGCCTGATGCGCATCAGCACCATTGAGGTGTTCGACCAAAACTACGTCAAAGCTGCCGCCACGCGCGGGCTGTCGCGTCTGACTATTCTGCGTCGTCATGTGCTGCACAATGCGCTGCCGCCGGTGATTCCCCGCCTTGGATTACAATTTTCTACCATGCTGACGCTGGCGATGATCACTGAGATGGTCTTTAGCTGGCCGGGTCTGGGGCGCTGGATGATCAACGCCATTCGCCAGCAGGATTACGCGGCGATCTCCGCCGGTGTGATGGTGATTGGTTCACTGGTGATTATTGTTAACGTTCTTTCCGATATTTTGGGTGCCATGGCCAACCCTCTGAAGCATAAGGAATGGTATGCCTTACGATAGCGTATACAGTGAAAAGCGCACGCCCGGTGCGCTACGTACCGTGTGGCGTAAATTCTATGGTGACACCACGGCTATGATCGGCCTTTACGGCTGCGCTGGCCTGGCCTTGCTGTGCGTGTTGGGTTCGTGGTTTGCCCCGTATGGCATCGATCAGCAGTTCCTTGGCTATCAACTTTTGCCGCCTTCGTGGTCCCGCTATGGTGAAGTCTCCTTCTTCCTCGGGACTGACGATCTTGGACGTGACGTGTTAAGCCGTCTTCTGAGCGGCGCGGCCCCGACGGTGGGCGGTGCGTTTGTGGTTACGCTGGCGGCCACGATCTGCGGCCTGGCGCTGGGCATTTTTGCAGGCTCAACTCACGGCCTGCGTTCGGCGGTGCTGAACCACATTCTGGATACCCTGCTCTCTATTCCGTCTTTGCTACTTGCCATTATCGTCGTCGCTTTCGCTGGTCCACATCTGTCACACGCGATGTTTGCCGTCTGGCTGGCGATCCTGCCGCGCCTGGTTCGCTCGGTATACAGCCTGGTGCATGACGAACTGGAAAAAGAGTACGTTGTCGCGGCCCGTCTGGACGGTGCGACCACGTTTAATATTTTGTGGTTTGCCGTATTGCCGAACATTGCTGCCGGACTGGTCACTGAGATCACCCGTGCTCTGTCGATGGCCATCCTGGACATCGCCGCGCTGGGTTTCCTCGATCTGGGGGCCCAACTACCCTCTCCTGAATGGGGTGCAATGCTCGGTGATGCCCTGGAGCTTATCTATGTCGCACCGTGGACGGTCATGCTGCCTGGTGCGGCCATTATGGTGAGCGTACTGCTGGTCAACCTGCTGGGCGACGGCATTCGCCGTGCGATTAATGCGGGAGTGGAATAATGCCGTTACTTGATATCCGCAACCTGACAATCGAATTCAAGACCAGTGAAGGCTGGGTGAAGGCCGTGGACCGCATTAGCATCACGCTTGCTGAAGGTGAAATCCGTGGACTGGTGGGCGAATCGGGCTCCGGTAAGAGCTTGATCGCCAAAGCCATCTGCGGCGTGGCGAAAGACAACTGGCGCGTCACCGCTGACCGCATGCGCTTTGATGATATTGACCTGCTGCGTCTCTCCCCTCGGGAGCGCCGCAAGCTGGTGGGTCATAACGTGTCGATGATTTTCCAGGAGCCGCAATCCTGTCTCGACCCGTCCGAGCGCGTGGGTAAACAGCTGATGCAGAACATCCCCGGCTGGACCTATAAAGGGCGCTGGTGGCAGCGTTTTGGCTGGCGCAAGCGCCGTGCCATTGAGCTACTGCACCGTGTCGGGATTAAAGATCACAAAGACGCGATGCGCAGTTTCCCTTACGAACTGACCGACGGCGAATGTCAAAAAGTGATGATTGCCATCGCGCTGGCAAACCAGCCTCGACTGCTGATTGCCGATGAACCCACAAATGCGATGGAGCCAACCACGCAGGCACAAATTTTCCGCCTGCTGACGCGTCTTAATCAGAACAATAACACCACCATTTTGCTGATCAGCCATGATCTGCAGATGCTGAGCAAATGGGCGGATAAAATTGACGTAATGTATTGCGGTCAGACGGTCGAAACTGCCGTCAGCGAAGATCTGGTGAATACACCGCATCATCCATACACCCAGGCACTGATCCGCGCGATACCTGATTTCGGTAGCGCGATGCCGCATAAAAGCCGTCTGAATACCTTGCCGGGAGCCATTCCCCTACTGGAGTCGTTGCCTATTGGCTGCCGTCTGGGGCCACGTTGTCCCTACGCTCAGCGTAAATGCATTGAGACGCCGCGTTTGACAGGGGCGAAAAGCCACCTGTATGCCTGTCATTTCCCGCTGAACATGGAGAGAGAGTGAAATGGTCGAAACCTTACTGGAAGTTCGTAACCTGAGTAAGACCTTTCGCTACCGCACAGGGCTCTTTCACCGCCAGACCGTAGAGGCGGTAAAGCCGCTGAGCTTCACGCTGCGCGAGAAACAGACGCTGGCGATCATTGGCGAGAACGGTTCCGGAAAATCCACGCTGGCGAAAATGCTGGCGGGCATGGTTGAGCCCACCGATGGTGAAGTGCTGATTGACGATCACCCGCTAAAATTTGGTGACTACTCTTTCCGCAGCCAGCGCATCCGCATGATCTTTCAGGATCCGTCGACGTCCCTCAATCCGCGTCAGCGAATTTCGCAGATCCTGGATTTCCCGCTGCGTTTGAATACCGACCTTGAGCCTGAAGCCCGGCGTAAACGCATCGTCGAAACGCTGCGTTTAGTCGGACTGCTTCCCGATCATGTGAGCTACTACCCGCACATGCTCGCACCGGGTCAGAAACAACGCCTGGGGCTGGCACGCGCATTGATTCTGCGTCCAAAGGTGATTATTGCCGATGAAGCCCTTGCCTCTCTGGATATGTCGATGCGTTCGCAGTTAATTAACCTGATGCTGGAATTACAGGAAAAACAAGGTATCTCTTATATCTACGTGACCCAGCATCTTGGCATGATGAAACACATCAGCGATCAGGTCATGGTGATGCACCAGGGTGAAGTTGTCGAACGAGGAAGTACGGCTGATGTGCTGGCCTCCCCGCTGCACGATTTGACGAAACGGCTCATCGCAGGTCATTTCGGTGAAGCATTGACCGCCGATGCGTGGAGAAAAGATCGATAAGCACGGGTCAACTGAGTGGTCGGATTAACTAAGCACGCGACACGTGATATTATCGCCGCGTTTTAACGACGATTGCCCCGCTAAGATGGCGATCGCCACAACAATGAATATAAGGATTAAAGCTATGGGTTTTCTTTCCGGTAAGCGCATTCTGGTGACTGGCGTTGCCAGCAAACTGTCCATCGCATACGGCATCGCACAGGCAATGCATCGCGAAGGCGCTGAGCTGGCGTTCACCTACCAGAACGACAAGCTGAAAGGCCGTGTTGAAGAGTTTGCCGCGCAGCTGGGTTCCAGCATTGTTCTGGAATGTGACGTTGCACAAGACGAAAGCATCGATGGCATGTTTGCTGAACTGGCTAAAACGTGGGAGAAATTCGACGGTTTCGTTCACTCCATCGGCTTCGCTCCTGGCGATCAGCTGGACGGCGACTACGTGAACGCGGTTACCCGTGATGGCTTCAAAATCGCTCACGACATCAGCTCTTACAGCTTCGTGGCGATGGCGAAATCTTGCCGCAGCATGCTGAACCCGGGCGCTGCCCTGCTGACCCTGTCCTACCTGGGCGCAGAGCGTGCTATTCCTAACTACAACGTGATGGGTCTGGCTAAAGCCTCTCTGGAAGCCAACGTACGCTACATGGCGAATGCAATGGGTCCTGAAGGCGTGCGCGTTAACGCCATCTCTGCAGGTCCTATCCGCACCCTGGCCGCTTCCGGTATTAAAGATTTCCGTAAAATGCTGGCACACTGCGAAGCGGTTACCCCGATTCGTCGTACTGTTACCATTGAAGATGTGGGTAACTCTGCAGCCTTCCTGTGCTCTGACCTTTCTGCGGGTATCTCCGGCGAAGTGGTTCACGTTGACGGCGGTTTCAACATCGCTGCCATGAACGAGCTGGAAATCAAATAAGCGCGTGACTCTCTTCCCGTCAGGGAAGAGAGTTTCTCTCCCCCTGCGGTGCTCTTCGTTATTCCCTTCTGTTATTTGTTATCACCTAACAATATTTTTCCCCTCATCCGCCTTACGCCAGGATATTGATCGCCATTTTGAGATCAAGGAACGCCCATGGAACAACGCCGCTTTTCCGGCAAAGGCCACTGGTATCATGAAACCCAGTCCAACCACTCGCAAACGGATGTCCTGCCTTTGGTGCCCGAAGCCGCTAACGTCGACGATCGTTTTTTGCTCGATTTAGAACTCCCTGAAAAGATTGTCACCGCCTGCCATGGCTGGCTCGCTCCCGCCAGGGCCTTGTGCCACCTTCTGTTCCCGCTCAATATTGAGGTTAACCGACTACACACACTCAGCGCCTACGACAGACTCAGCACGGCGTTGACGGTCGCTCAGGCGTGTGGTGTTCAGCGACTCTGTAACCACTACGCTGCCCTGCTCGCCCCACTCCCTGGTCCTGACTCCTCACGCGAAAGCAACCGCCGTCTGGCACAAATCACGCAATATGCCCGCCAACTCGCCAGCTCACCAGACGTCATTGACCACAAAGCACAACTACAGCTCGATGAAGTGGGCCTGACAACCTATGACATTGTGCTGATCAACCAGATAATCGGCTTTATTGGCTTTCAGGCGCGCGTTGTGGCGGTGTTTCAGGCGTTACTGGGGCATCCTGTACGCTGGTTACCCGGACACCACATTCCGCCGCATTCCTTACCGCTGACTATTCGTGACTGGACCCCTGCACTGCCCGTCGTCGAACTGCGCTACGCGACCCCACTCCAGCTTGAGTCACTTTCACGCTGGCAAGCGGAGCCTGAACTTCAGGCGCTAACGCCGGTGCTGAGCCACGAACCTGCGCTGCTCAACCTGACGGGCGAGATTTTGATCAATCACCGTCAAAACGAGCCACATACGCACGGGGCGCTTAAGGCGGCAGTAGAGCTCCTGACCCGTTCACCGGATCGTTTTAGCGCGGCACAATTCACTCCGCTGACTGATGTTGGGATCCCCGATATCCGCGCCATCAATCTGCTTACTCAAAGCGCATTTACTGGCTGGCTCGACCGCCTGCGAATGGCGCTTGGCAAAGCGGAATAACCATACTCTTTACCCAAAGAGCGCTTGCTGAAGCAGTAAGATTCGCGTAAAACTGTCAGCCGCTCAATGGCTACGAAAATAGAACATTATGTTTCAGGACAACCCGCTGCTAGCGCAGCTTAAACAGCAACTGCATTCCCAGACGCCGCGTGCAGAAGGGGTCGTAAAAGCCACGGAAAAGGGCTTTGGCTTCCTTGAAGTTGACGGGCAAAAGAGCTATTTCATCCCGCCTCCGCAGATGAAAAAAGTGATGCACGGCGATCGCGTCACAGCGGTTATTCATACGGAAAAGGACCGCGAGTCCGCCGAGCCAGAAGAACTGATTGAACCGTTCCTGACTCGCTTCGTGGGTAAGGTACACAGAAAAGATGACCGTCTTTCCATCGTGCCTGACCATCCCCTGCTGAAAGATGCTATTCAGTGCCGTGCTGCGCGTGGCGTTGAGCATGATTTTAAAGAGGGTGACTGGGCCGTTGCTGAAATGCGCCGCCACCCTCTTAAAGGTGACCGTGGTTTCTATGCAGAGCTGACGCAATTTATCACCTTCGGTGACGACCACTTCGTCCCGTGGTGGGTAACGCTGGCGCGTCACAATCTTGAAAAAGAGGCGCCAGACGGCGTCGCGACAGAAATGCAGGACGAAGGTCTGTCACGCCGTGACCTGACCGGCCTGGACTTTGTCACCATCGACAGTGCCAGCACCGAAGACATGGACGATGCGCTGTTTGCAGAAGAGACTGCGGATGGCAAAGTCCATCTGACCGTCGCGATTGCCGATCCTACCGCCTGGATTGTCGAAGGCAGCAAACTGGACGATATGGCAAAAGTGCGTTCGTTCACCAACTACCTGCCGGGCTTCAATATCCCGATGCTGCCGCGTGAACTCTCTGACGATCTCTGCTCGCTGCGCCCGAATGAAGTGCGCCCGGTACTCGCCTGCCGCATGACTATCGCCGCCGACGGCACGATTGAAGACGATATCGAATTCTTTGCTGCGACCATCGAATCCAAATCCAAGCTGGCCTATGACGACGTGTCCGACTGGCTGGAAAACACGGGCTCCTGGCAACCTGAAAGCGACGCCATTGCCGCGCAAATTCGACTGCTGCATCGAGTGTGTCTGAACCGCAGTGAATGGCGTAAAACCCATGCGCTGGTCTTCAAGGATCGCCCGGACTACCGTTTCGTGTTGGGTGAAAAAGGCGAAGTGCTGGATATCGTTGCTGAACCACGCCGCATCGCAAACCGTATTGTTGAAGAAGCAATGATTTCGGCCAACATTTGTGCCGCCCGCGTATTACGCGACAAGTTAGGCTTCGGCATCTATAACGTGCACACCGGATTCGATCCGGCTAACACCGAGGCGCTGGCTGCCCTGCTGAAAACGCATGACGTGCATGTCGATCCTGAAGAAGTGCTGACGCTGCAAGGATTCTGTAAACTTCGTCGCGAACTGGATGCGCAACCATCCGGCTTCCTCGACAGCCGTATTCGCCGCTTCCAGTCCTTTGCCGAAATCAGCATTGAACCGGGCCCACATTTCGGCCTGGGGCTTGAAGCCTATGCGACCTGGACCTCTCCGATTCGTAAGTACGGCGACATGGTAAACCATCGCCTGCTGAAAGCGATTATCAAAGGGGAATCGGTCGCGCGTCCTCAGGATGATTCCACCGTGCAAATGGCCGAACGCCGCCGCCTGAACCGTATGGCTGAACGCGATGTCGGTGACTGGTTGTACGCGCGCTTCCTGAATGATAAAGCTGGAACGGATGCCCGCTTCCCGGCGGAAATCATTGATATCAGCCGCGGCGGTATGCGCGTACGTCTGGTGGACAACGGCGCCGTTGCTTTCATTCCAGCACCGTTCCTGCATGCTGTACGCGACGAACTGGTTTGTAGCCAGGAAAACGGAACCGTGCAAATCAAAGGCGAAACGGTTTACAAAGTCACGGACGTGATTGATGTGAATATCGCTGAAGTTCGCATGGAAACACGCAGCATTATTGCGCGCCCGGTCGCCTGATAAACTATTAAATTGTCGACCCTTCCTTCATGGTCGGGTCGACAAACTCCTCTCTCATCACAAACCACAAAATCACTGACTATTTTCAGCCTCCTCCCGACCAAAATAGCCATAATTATCTACATTAAAAGAATCTCTTCATATTCGGTTACGTGAATTTTTATACGCTGAGTATCCTTTTTTACCTGACTCGTTTTATTATAAGAAATCAGTGAAAAACAATAAGTTAACTTCGATTCTGCCGTGTATCACAACGGAAAAGTCGACAACAAATGAATGATTTGTGCGCTAATGAGCGGCTGCGGGAGAAAACAGGATGGACGATTTAGAGCAGAATTTGCTGTTTCGTTACATGGGAACTCACAGCCCCTGGTGGCGACTGACCGCTGACAGCAATGCTCTGTATCTCTCCACCAGTGAAAATGCCGATGTGACGCAAGTGATCGCGTTGAATGATGAACAGGCCGAGCTCATCCGCCAGTTAACCGTCATCACCTCCAGCATCTCGATGACCCTCTCTTTGTACGGTGAAGATGTTCCTGTCCATCTGGTCGGGCGCAAAATTACCCGTAACGAGTGGGCCGGTACAGCCTCTGCCTGGCACGATACCCCTTCCGTTGCGCGCGATCTGGCGCAGGGCCTCTCTTTTGCGGAACAGGTTGTCTCAGAAGCCAATTCAGTTATCGTTATCCTGGACCAGAATGGGAATATCCAGCGCTTTAATCGGCTGAGTGAAGAGTACACCGGGCTGAAAGAGCACGAGGTGATCGGGCAAAACGTCTTCAAACTGTTTATGACCCGCAGCGAAGCCGCTGCCTCAAGACGTAATATCGCCGGTTTTTTTCGTAACGGCAGTTCCTACGAAGTTGAACGCTGGGTCAAGACCCGCAAAGGGCAGCGATTGTTTCTGTTCAGAAACAAATTTGTTCACAGCGGCAGCGGTAAAAATGAAATTTATCTTATCTGTTCCGGTACAGATATTACGGAGGAGCGGCGTGCTCAGGAGCGCCTGCGCGTTCTGGCCAATACGGATACCATCACCGGACTACCAAACCGAAACGCGATCCACGAGCTGATTTCCGATGCCATCGACACCCGGGGAGACACTCAGGTCGGCGTGGTCTATCTTGACCTGGATAATTTTAAAAAGATTAACGATGCCTACGGGCACATGTTTGGCGACCAGCTATTGCAGGCCGTTGCCCTTGCCATTCTGAGTTGCCTGGATGAAGGTCAGGTGCTGGCGAGACTCGGTGGCGATGAGTTTATTGTGATGGCAACCGATACCTCGCAAGGTTCACTGGAAGCCATGGCATCGCGTATTTTGAGCCGGTTACGGCAACCCTTCCGTATCGGTTTAATTGAAATTTACACCGGCTGCTCTCTGGGTATCGCCCTTGCCCCGCAGCATGGTAACGACCGCGAGAGCGTCATTCGCAACGCGGATACCGCCATGTATACCGCGAAAGAGAACGGGCGAGGCAAGTTCTGCGTTTTCTCTCCAGAGATGAACCAGCGCGTGTTCGAGTATCTTTGGCTGGATACCAACCTGCGCAAAGCGCTGGATAACGACCAGCTCTTGATCCACTATCAGCCGAAAATGACCTGGCGCGGTGAAGTCAGAAGCCTGGAAGCACTGGTGCGCTGGCAGTCGCCAGAGCGCGGACTTATTCCTCCGCTGGAATTTATCTCTTACGCTGAGGAGTCCGGCTTGATTGTGCCGCTCGGTCGCTGGGTTATGCTGGACGTAGTGCGTCAGGTGGCTAAATGGCGCGATAAAGGCATTAACCTGCGGGTGGCGGTCAACGTATCAGCGCGTCAACTGGCCGACCAGACAATATTCAGCGATCTGAAACAGGCGCTGAAGGATCTGAATTTTGAATATTGCCCTATCGATGTTGAACTGACCGAGAGTTGTCTCATCGAAAATGAAGAGCTGGCCCTTTCGGTCATCCAGCAGTTCAGCCAGCTTGGGGCGCAAATTCATCTGGACGATTTCGGCACAGGCTACTCATCCCTGTCACAACTGGCGCGTTTTCCTATCGATGCCATCAAGCTCGATCAGTCGTTTGTGCGGGATATCCATAAACAATCCATTTCGCAGTCTTTGGTCCGTGCGATTGTGGCCGTTGCTCAGGCACTGAACTTGCAGGTCATTGCGGAAGGTGTGGAGAGTGCAAAAGAAGACGCCTTTCTGACCAAGAACGGCGTCAACGAACGGCAAGGTTTTCTTTTTGCTAAGCCGATGCCCGCTGCCGTTTTCGAGCGATGGCTAAAGCGCTATCAGTCACGAAAGATGCGTTAACTGGCCTGGCGTAACCCCGCCGCCTGATGGCGGTTTTGCAGCATTACCAGACGTTCCATATAAGCGATATCTTTCGGTTCAAGGCAAAACGCGGCATCGACCCAGTCTTCCGTAATATCCATCAGTTCACTACGTGGCAGTTGCAAAACGCGGGTACGGGCGCGCAACATTGCCCTTACACCGTTCAGTTTCGGCTGCAGCGTGTCGATAAATGTTCGGACGGTGACGTAGCTTTGTCCGGGTTCAAACAGCACATCCACCAATCCGTGCTGTTCGTACCACTCAGCCGTATGGGATTCCCCTTTGTAAATGAGCTCCTCTGCCAGCTTCATGCCTGAGCGGCGTGCAACGAGCGAATAGCCCCCCATCCCGGGGAAAAGATTAAAAGCGATCTCCGGGAACCCTAACCGGGCATCGCGCTGAGCCAGGAGAAAATGGTGCGCCAGCGCAGCCTCGAAACCGCCTCCCAAGGCGCTCCCTTCAACCATCGCCAGCGTAATTGCCCCTGTATCAAAACCCCGTGATGCGGCGTGTACGCAATCAACACAGGCACGCGCATATGCACGTAATGCTTCCCGGCGACCGTTTTGAATGCAGTCTACGAAAAACTGCAGGTCCCCACCGGCGTTATACATATCGGGTACCAGCGATCCAGTAACCCAAAAATCGGCCACAAAACCGGACTGGCGAACCAGCCAGGAAAGATTCATGATCTCCTCTATTAATGCGTGGTTGAAGCAAGGGCGCGGTTGCGAACGCAACATCATCCAGACAGTGCGACGATCCGCCTCATAATAGCCCGCCAGCTGAGTGAAACGTTCAGTATCGGTAAACAGTGTGCAGGTTGCTTGATTGATAACGGTCATAGTCTAATTCCTCTTAAAAAAAACGCCTTGCGCGCAGTTTTAGACTAATCCACTCATTAACCCCGCTGCATGAGTGGGAATAAATTTATCACTTTCATTTATGTAATTTAGTTATTGCATTTTTTCCCTTCTCTTTTGTTCCCATTTTCTGCATCATTGAAAATATTAACTTTTCGCTCCTGGGGTGAGATTATGTCTGACATTGATGCACTGGCTGTGGCACGACGTATTGATACGGTGCTGGATATCCTGGTAGCGGGTGATTATCACTCTGCGATCCGTAATCTTGAGATCCTGAAATCAGAGTTACTGGCTCACAAAGATTCCGATTCCGCGCCAGAAAGCGCTCAGCCAAAAGCCCCGTGGGAAGTTTGACTCCACCGTTTCCGACCTCGTTTTGCTTTTTAAATGGATGCTATGAATTCCCGACAACAAATCATTTTGCAGATGGTCATCGATCAGGGGCGCGTAAGCGTGGTCGATCTCGCTAAAACGACCGGCGTTTCTGAAGTCACAATCCGTCAGGATCTTAATCTTCTGGAAAAACAGAGCTACCTGCGTCGTGCGCATGGTTATGCCGTCCCACTGGACAGTGAAGACGTTGAAACCCGCATGATGAACAATTATGCCCTCAAGCGAGAACTGGCAGAATTTGCTGCGTCCTTAGTGAACAATGGTGAAACGGTCTTTATTGAGAATGGCAGCAGTAACGCCCTTCTCGCACGCACCCTGGCCGATCAAAAAGACGTCACCATTATCACCGTCAGCAGCTATATTGCGCACCTGCTGAAGGAGACGCGCTGTGAGGTCATTCTGCTGGGCGGTATTTATCAGAAGAAAAGTGAAAGCATGGTGGGTCCACTCACTCGCCAGTATGTCCAGCAGGTCCATTTCAGCAAAGCGTTCATTGGTATTGATGGCTGGCAACCAGACACCGGTTTCACCGGCCGGGATATGATGCGTTCTGACGTGGTTAATGCTGTGCTGGAAAAAGAGTGTGAAGCAATTGTCCTAACCGACAGTTCTAAATTCGGTTCCGTCCATCCGTATATGATGGGCCCGATAAACCGATTTAGCCGCGTGATCACCGATGAACGGCTGAGTGATGAACATCGCCAGCAGCTTGAGCATGTCGGCCTGACTGTCGATATTGTGAGAAACCCTGCCTGACTCTCCTCTGCGCCTGAATTACGGGCGCAAACCCTTCCCTCTCTCTGAGATGATTCCGAAGCCTGCTTTAAGAGTTTTTACCTGTTTAACCTGGGCTAAAGGGGTAAAATTATTATTAGCGATATAACAGGAAGTGACTATCACTTGCGTGATTACGTAACACCTGCGCGACTAGCTTTCACGGAAACAGAATTTAAGTATGACTATTGTCTATACTTAAAGGGCACTTCTTTCCGTGAATCGATAATTCAGGAGAAAGTATTATGACCTTTACCAGCAAAAAAATCGCTGCCGCTGTTCTGGCAATTACAGTAGCTATGTCCCTGAGCGCCTGCTCTAACTGGTCTAAACGTGACCGTAACACCGCGATTGGTGCGGGTGCCGGTGCTCTTGGTGGTGCGGTATTAACGGATGGTAGTACGCTGGGTACATTAGGTGGTGCTGCTGTCGGCGGTATTATCGGTCACCAGGTGGGCAAATAATCACCAAAACGGCTCTCACCGGTCTAATAATATATTCAGTATTTTTCAGGTCTGACTTACACACGTATAAAGAGCCACGGTTAACCCCGTGGCTCTTTTAATTTAGCCGCCCGCCAGTTTAACTTTCATTCCTTTTGCTTCGAGCAGCGTTTTAATTAAATCGCGTTTGTCGCCCTGAATTTCGATCACGCCATCTTTCACGGCACCGCCGCAACCACATTTCTTTTTTAATTCTGCGGCCAGTTTAGCCAGCTCCGCATCATCCAGCTCGATCCCGGTAATCAGGCACACGCCCTTGCCCTTTCGACCGCTGGTCTGACGCTGGATGCGCACGATACCATCACCTTTAGGACGTTCAGCTTTCTCTTTTGGCTCATCGATACGCCCGGTCCCGGTGGAGTAGACCAGGCGGCTGTTGGAATCGCTCATCAGGCCCCCTTTTTCAATGACGCGTTGATCGCTTTAAGCGTCTGTGCCGGATCCGCAGATTGCGTAACGGGACGGCCGATCACCATATAATCCACACCTGCCGCTAACGCTTGCTCTGGCGTCATAATACGGCGCTGATCGCCAACCTCACTGCCAGCAGGACGGATACCCGGCGTGATAAGCTTAAATTGCTGGCCCAGTTCGGATTTGAAGCGCACCGCCTCCTGGGCTGAACAGACGACCCCGTCGAGACCGCAGTTTTGCGTCAGACGAGCCAGACGTTCTGCTTGTTCGGCAGGTGACAACGTCACGCCAAGATCGCGCAGGTCAGATTCATCCATGCTGGTCAGCACGGTGACCGCAATCAGGAGCGGCGCATCTTTGCCGAAGGGTACCAGCGCCTCGCGTGCGGCGGTCATCATACGCGCCCCGCCCGAAGCATGGACGTTGACCATCCACACGCCAAGCTCGGCAGCAGCAGCGACGGCATGCGCAGTGGTATTAGGAATATCATGGAATTTCAGGTCCAGGAAAACGTCAAACCCACGCTGCTGAAGATCGCGAACAATTTGCGGACCAAACAGCGTAAACATCTCTTTGCCAACTTTCAGACGGCAATCTCGCGGATCGATACCATCGATAAAGGCCAGCGCGGTGTCGCGGTTATTGTAATCAAGCGCAACAACAACAGGAGAATCAGTAATTACGCGGGAAGCGGAGGAAGTAACAGACGTCATAACCAGCCCTTTTCGTCTATGGGCGCGCAGCGGCGCGGAACAGATAAACGGCCTGCATTCTACCTGCCAGCGGTGGAAATTGACAGAATCGATTTCCTTACCTGCCTGACCGAAAAATCGCACGGTGCTAACTCAGTGACAAAAACCCAACAGTATGTTGTAACTAAAAAAGGGCGTTTTAAAAAATTACTGCCCGTCAAGACCACGGATCGGCTTGATGGTTGACCAGGCCCGGCACGACGGACAGTGCCAGTACAGCGTATAGGCGGTAAAACCGCACTTCTGGCAGCGGTAGCGCGGCTTACTGCGTACCTGCTCGCCGACCATATCGCGCAGCACCATCAGGCTCTCTTTAGCACGCCCTTCTTCCGCGTCGTTCAGGTGGTAGTCCATCAGTTTATGGAATACCCGCATCGTCGGGTGGCGCTGCAGTTGACGCGTAATATATACCTGCGCCGTATCGCTGCCCTCGTGTTGCTCAACGATGTCGGAAAGCATCAGTTCAGCCGTCGCACCGGTGTTTTCTTCAACGCAGCGGCGCAGGAAAGCAACCCATTCATCCTGCTTACCTAATTGCTGGTAGCAGGTTTGCAGCATCTCCAGCGTCTCACTCACCAGTTCTTTATCCTGGTCGATGACTCGCAGCAGGCTTTCTACCGCTTTGGCAAACTCGCTGTTTGCCATAAACACGCGCCCCATCATGATTGAAATACGCGCACTGTTTCGGTCCGCTGCGGCACCTTTTTTCAGCAACGTCATGGCCTTATCCATGTCATCGCTGCCCATTTGCTGAAGCGCCAGTTCGCAGTAGAAGTGAGCAATTTCTACGCGTTGCTTATCTTTGCCAAGCTTCACCAGACGTTCAGCTGTATCTATGGCTTTTTGCCAGTCGCTGGTCGCCTGGTAAATCTGCAGTAACTGCTGGAGCGCGCTGATACGGAAGTCGGTCTCATCAACCAGTTGGGTGAACATATCTTCGGCACGGTCGTACAGCCCCGCCGCCATGTAATCACGTCCCAGCTGTTGAACGGCCAGCAAACGTTGATCGTAGGTTAACGACGCGCTTTCCATCAACGTCTGGTGAATACGAATAGCGCGATCAACCTCGCCACGCGAGCGGAACAGGTTGCCCAGGGTGAGATGCGCTTCTACGGTGCCCGTATCCTCTTTCAACATATCAAGGAACAGATCAACCGCCTTATCCTGTTGATTGCTCAGGAGGAAGTTCACCCCCGCAACATAGTCGCGGGAGAGTCGGTTAGCTTCATCCTGTTTTGTTTGTTGCGCACTTCTGCGGCCCATATACCAGCCATAGGCTGCGGCTACAGGCAAAAGCAGAAACAACAACTCCAGCATATTCGATTATTCCTTGGCTACCGGCACACCAGAACTCTCCGGAATGTCAGTCGCGGGCGCAATTTGATGTTCAAGGCGTTTAATTTTACGTTCTGCGCGAACAAGCGAAACACGAACTTTAAGCCAGAAGAGACCACACACCAGCCATCCGATGATAAAACCGGCGGCAAACAGGACCGCGAGCAGGCTCGATACACGGTACTCGCCCTGTGCAAGCAGATAGTTAAAGGTCACCTGCTGATCGTTTTGCGCACCTAAGGTGACGGAAATAACAAAAATCGCCAACACCAGTAAAAAAATGAGTAAATATTTCACATGACTTCCCGTTATGTGGTTCAAGCGAATAAAGTCTGTTCAACTCACCGCAATCAGCCTTATAAACTACCATTTTAGTGACGGGCGCGAAACGGAAAAAGTTGTGCGCCCGTCATGGATTTATGGGCAAAATACTGAAAATCAACCTTCAGACACCGCTTTGCTCACGCTCGGCGATTTCTTCCTTCTCTTCCGGTGGCGGCGTCAGCGGTCCACAGAATCGTTCGGCAAGCCAGGTGGCTAACGTTACCAGCAGCCAGGAAATCAGCGTGGCCACCACTAAATCACGCGGCCAGTGCATTCCCAGCAGTAAACGGCTCCCCATCACACCGGTTGCCCAGACTAACAGAATCGCAATAGTGACCGTCCGGCGTCGCGGCCACAATAGCCCGACGCCGAGTAACGCCCAGCTTGCGGCAAACATCGTGTGCCCGGAAGGAAACGCGAAACCGGTCTCTTTTTGCCAGTGTTTACGCAAAAATGCAGGAATATCCTGTTGTTCTGCAAGCTGCTCTTTTACCAGCGCACCGCGATCTTTACGTTTTAAAGTGTAGAACTCATCCACCGGCACATGGTGCGTTTTTTCCATCCAGATGACGAAAGGACGCGGTTCCTGTACACGATCTTTAACCCAGGATTTTACGCCCTGCCCCACCAGAATGGCCCCGCCGAGAATAGCAAATAAGACCAGTGCTGCGCGCAGACGAAAACGCAGGCACCACAGGAACCAGGCGCAGAGGAGAACATGTGTGATGATCCCCCACGGCTGAGTCACCGTTTCCGTTATCCAGTATAACGTTTTCAGCCACATGGCGTTTTGGCCCGGCTGCCACATCCAGCCGGAGCACCATACGACCAAAGGCATCACAAGTAGCACGGCCGCACCCGCTGCCGTTCGTCTGGCGATTGAAAGCATGTCTTCTCCTTTTACGCTAAGCACCACAATCATAACTGAAATTCATCCATGTGGTGGATATGTCGGATCGTGCGTTTAACGTGCGTATAGCATGGTGGTGATTAGGCGAACGTGAGGAGCTTGTGGCAAAATGAACAGATAGAGAAAGCCAAACAGGCAGACGGCACGAAACGTGTCAGCCGATTCTGGAGAATCACATGCAGCTTAAACGTGTGGCAGAAGCCAAACTGCCAACCCCATGGGGCGATTTCCTGATGGTGGGTTTTGAAGAACTGGCAACCGGACAGGATCACGTCGCGCTGGTCTATGGCGACATTTCAGGGCAGACGCCGGTGTTGTCCCGCGTCCATTCAGAGTGTCTGACCGGCGATGCGCTGTTCAGCTTGCGCTGTGACTGCGGTTTCCAGCTCGAAGCCGCCCTCTCGCACATAGCGGAAGAAGGCCGCGGCGTTCTGCTGTATCACCGTCAGGAGGGTCGTAATATTGGCCTGCTGAATAAAATCCGCGCTTATGCACTACAGGACCAGGGTTACGACACGGTAGAAGCCAACCACCAGCTGGGCTTTGCCGCTGACGAACGCGATTTCACGCTGTGTGCAGATATGTTCAAGCTGCTGGGGGTGGACGAAGTGCGTCTGTTGACCAATAACCCTAAAAAGGTCGAAATCCTGACCGAGGCGGGGATCAATATCGTCGAACGCGTGCCGCTGATTGTCGGACGTAACCCGAAAAACGCGCACTATCTCGACACTAAAGCCGCGAAGATGGGCCATCTGCTGAGCGAGTGATCATGAAAGCCCGGCTCTACAGCCGGGCGTTTTCCATCAATCCAGCATCTTACGAATCACATAGTGCAAAATGCCGTCGTTCTGGTAATAGGTCAGCTCTGTTGCCGTATCGATGCGGCAACGGCATTCCAGCACCTCAACAGTCCCATCTGCCCGCGTTAGCTTCACCGGAACCGTTTTACCCGGCTGCAGGTTTTGCAGACCGCTAATGTCAATCTGCTCCTCCCCGCTCAGGCCCAGCGTTTTACGGGTGACGCCCTGTGGAAATTCGAGAGGCAGGATCCCCATCCCGATCAGATTCGAGCGGTGAATACGTTCGAACGATTCAGCGATGACCACGCGAACCCCGAGCAGGCGCGGACCTTTCGCCGCCCAGTCGCGGCTTGAGCCAGAGCCGTACTCTTTCCCGGCAATGACCGCCAGCGGCGTACCTTCCTGCTGGTATTTGACGGCCGCATCATAAATGGAAATGACCTCTGTATCCGGCAGGTGGCGCGTCATGCCGCCTTCCACGCCGGGCACCATTTCATTACGAATACGAATGTTGGCAAACGTCCCGCGCATCATCACTTCATGGTTACCCCGGCGTGAGCCATAGGAGTTAAAGTCGCGGCGTTCTACACCCCGGCTTTGCAGATAGCGTCCAGCCGGGCTGTCGGCCTTGATGCTGCCTGCCGGTGAGATGTGGTCGGTGGTGACAGAATCCCCGAGCATCGCGAGAATGCGCGCGCCGTGGATATCCTTAAGCGGCGCAGGCTCTGCCAGCATGTCATCGAAGAATGGCGACAGTCGGATATAGGTTGAATCATCCTGCCAGCCATAGGTATCCGAGCCGACGATGTTGATGGCTTTCCATTCCGGCGTGCCTTCAAACACCTCCGCATACTCTTTGCGGAACATTTCGGTCGACACTTTTTCTACCGCACGCGCAATTTCTCGCGACGACGGCCAAATATCTTTCAGATAAACCGGCTCATTCCTGCGATCGTGACCAATCGGGTCGGTAACCAGGTTGATGTTCATATTCCCGGCAAGGGCGTAAGCCACGACCAGCGGCGGTGATGCCAGCCAGTTGGTTTTGACCAGCGGATGAATACGGCCTTCAAAGTTTCGGTTGCCTGAAAGCACTGCGCCAACGGTCAAATCGCCCTGCTTGATCGCCATTTCAATCGGTTCCGGTAGCGGCCCGGAGTTACCGATACAGGTGGTACAGCCATAGCCAACCAGGTTAAACCCGAGTTCATCCAGATACGGGGTCAACCTGGCCTGCGCAAGATAATCGGAAACCACTTTGGAGCCCGGCGCGAGAGAGGCTTTCACCCATGGCTGAGGCTTAAGGCCCAACTCCACCGCTTTTTTCGCCAGCAGCCCGGCGGCCATTAGCACGCTTGGATTGGAGGTGTTGGTGCAGGACGTAATTGCAGCAATGACCACAGCACCATCAGGGAGCTGAAACTGATGTCCGTTCATGACATAGTCGACCGGACGGTGATCTTTTTGTGCCGTATTCACTTCCAGCTCATTGCTGGCCGCGAATGCCTTTGGCACATCGTTTAGGGCAACGCGATCCTGGGGCCGTTTTGGCCCGGCCAAACTCGCTTCAACCGCCCCCATGTCCAGCGCCAGCGTGCTGGTAAAGACCGGTTCATCCCCGGGATTGCGCCACATGCCCTGCGCTTTGGTGTAGGCCTCGACCAGCGCCACCTGTTCTTCGCTGCGTCCACTCAGACGCATATATTCCAGCGTAACATTATCGATCGGGAAAAAGCCGCAGGTTGCGCCATATTCCGGCGCCATATTGGCGATGGTGGCGCGATCCGCCAGCGGCAATGAATCAAGTCCGTCGCCGTAGAATTCAACAAACTTACCAACCACGCCATGCTTACGCAGCATCTGGGTAACCGTCAGCACCAGATCCGTGGCGGTAATCCCTTCTGAGAGCTTCCCTGTCAGTTTGAAACCGACGACATCAGGAATGAGCATGGAGACAGGTTGACCAAGCATCGCCGCTTCCGCTTCGATGCCGCCGACACCCCAGCCCAAAACGCCCAGGCCGTTGATCATGGTGGTATGGGAATCCGTACCGACCAGCGTATCCGGGTAAGCGACCCATTCCTTATCCTGTAATTCGCTCCAGACGGCTTTGCCAAGATATTCGAGGTTCACCTGGTGACAGATACCGGTGCCCGGTGGAACAACGCTGAAGCGGCTGAAAGCCTGCTGTCCCCACTTCAGGAAAACGTAGCGTTCATGATTACGTTCCATCTCCAGACGCACGTTCTCACCAAACGCATCATCATCGCCAAAATGGTCAACGGTCACCGAGTGGTCAATAACGAGATCGACGGGGGAAAGTGGGTTCACTTTTGCCGTATCGCCCCCCAGACGTTTTACCGCTTCACGCATGGCGGCTAAATCAACTACGGCAGGTACGCCGGTGAAATCCTGCATCAGGACCCTTGCCGGGCGATAGGCTATTTCTCTGTCAGCATGGGCGTCCTTGAGCCATCCTGCCAGAGCGTGAATATCCTCAGCGGTGACAGAATCTTCATCCTGCCAGCGCAGAAGGTTTTCCAGTAAAACTTTCAACGACTTGGGTAACCGCGAAATGTCCCCAAGCGTGTTGGCTGCCAGCGGCAAGCTATAGTAGTGCCAGGTTTTATTTTTTGCCTGCAACGTATCCTTACTGGCTTCGCGTAGGGTTAACGACATAAGCTCCTCCTTAATCACAGGGAAACCCTGACAATCATCAGGGCCGTAATTAAAGATAACACAAAGATGTCGTAACGTTTTGATAACAACCCAAATTGATAAATCCAGGAAGGTTCTGGTGAAGCATAAAAACAAAAACCTCGCCGCAGCGAGGTTTTAGCATTTAGTGGGTAGCCAGCCAGATAAGCTGACACCAGAAGAGAATCGACACGGAAAAAACGCCGATCCATGACCAGTATTTGAGAGTTGTCATGTTATTCATCATAGGGACACCAGGCTTTAATTATTAAAGATTCCGAGGTCAGCCCTCAGGTCTATATTGCTGATGTGTATTTATTAAAGAGTACAAAAGCGCAGAGTCATTATTCAGACTATTTGCATCATTACGCAAAAAACTAAATTATTGTTTTTTGGGTTCGTCTTCCGCGAACACATCAATAAATGCTTGCTGCTGTGCTGTCAGTTTCCAGGACGCAGGTACGGTAGTCGCGGGTGCTTTGCGAGCTTTGTGCCCGTTGTCACGGTGTTGACACACTGGTTTTAGCGTTTCTGAACGTACCGTCACTGCCATATTCAACCCCAATATTTCCAGGCCAGGAGAGCAACCACCACCCAAAACAGGGTAGAGACGAGAAAGACCGCCAGCCAGGCTTTACGCTTGAGCGCAGGATCCCTTTGCGGTTCTTCACTTCCTGAAGGCATTGCTAACCTCATACAATCGACATCGCTTATCATTTAGGACCAAACAATTGGTACAATTAATCATCCGATGAGATAAATCCTAAAGAAACTTTAGCCGAAAAGCCAGTGAATTTACGTATCTATTCCCGCGAATATTCAATCTTTTGACAAGAAATAAATAATTGAAAAGAAATATTTGCGAAGGCGTAAAATACTTTCTACTTTTGTCGCCAATTCGCGACATTAAAACCATACAATCTCAATGGATACTGACATTATATGGCACTAAAGTGCAGATGATGATAATTCTGATTTAGGTTTGAGAGGTTATTTCGGTATCTCTCCGCAGGGGAAAGATACCGGGAGTGATTATTTGGCAGGAAGTTTGATGTCTTTAAACATCTCTTCAATATCTTCGTTCGAGCGCAATGCAACGGCGGTATCAACCACGTCGCGGGTTAAATGCGGAGCGAAGCGTTGAATAAAATCATACATATAGCTACGCAGGAAAGTACTACGGCGGAAGCCAATCTTGGTCGTGCTATGGCTGAAAACATCATGCGCATCAAGGCGTACCAAATCCGGGTCGGAAACCGGGTCAACCGCCATGCTGGCAATCACCCCTACCCCCAGCCCAAGCCGCACATAGGTTTTAATCACATCGGCGTCGGTTGCGGTAAAGACGATACGCGGCGTTAAGCCCGCGCGGTTAAATGCCGTATCAAGCTCAGAACGCCCGGTAAAACCGAACGTGTATGTCACAAGCGGATATTGCGCCAGTTCTTCAATCGTCACCGAACCTTTACCCGCCAGCGGGTGGTCGGGCGTCACGACAATAGAGCGGTTCCAGTGGTAGCACGGCAACATCACCAGATCGTCATAAAGATGAAGCGCTTCCGTCGCGATGGCAAAGTCCGCATTGCCCTTGGAAACCGCTTCAGCAATTTGCGTCGGAGAGCCCTGGTGCATATGCAAAGAGACGCGGGGATAACGCTCGATAAAACCTTTTATGACGCCTGGCAGCGCATAACGCGCCTGCGTGTGGGTGGTCGCGATGTAGAGCGAGCCTTTGTCTGGCCAGGTATGCTCCCCCGCCACGGATTTAATCGCATCGACTTTGGAAAGCACTTCCCGGGCAATCCGAATAATTTCCTGCCCGGCTGGCGTCACCTGAGTGAGGTGCTTACCGCTACGGGCAAAGATCTGGATGCCTAACTCATCCTCCAGCATGCGAACCTGTTTGCTGATGCCGGGCTGCGAGGTATAAAGCCCCTCAGCGGTAGAAGAGACATTAAGGTTGTGATTCACCACCTCAACAATATAACGAAGCTGCTGTAATTTCATGCCAGACCATCCGATTTAGCGCACGCGGGTCAATCGCTTAAGACGATTTGATAATAAGAAAAGGGTTAACTATAACCACTATATCATTTATAGCCTGACTGTATAGTACGTAACAAAAAATAATAACAACGTAATAAAAAAGGGCCGGAAGTCCGGCCCTTTCACAGGTAAATTACGGTAAGTGAAGATTATTTCTTGCCTTCAACCCACTTGCCGTCAACAAAGAACGCCGACCAGCCGGTCGCTTTACCCTCTTTCTCCGCAGCCACATACTGCTGCTTCGTTTTACGGCTAAAACGCACAACGGTCTTGTTGCCTTCTGGATCCTGCTGTGGCGCATCGGCCAGATAACGCAGTTTTTCCGGCAGGCGATCGCGGAAGCGATGCAGTTCTTCCACCAGCGGCGCACGCGTTTCACGTGATTTCGGGAAGGTGTTGGCCGCCAGGAACACACCGGCAGCACCGTCACGCAGCACGAAGTACGCGTCTGACTTTTCACACGGCAGCTCTGGCAGCGGAACCGGATCTTCCTTCGGAGGAGCCACTTCACCGTTACGCAGAATTTTACGCGTGTTTTTACAGTCGTCATTGGTGCACGCCATGTACTTACCGAAGCGCCCCATTTTCAGGTGCATTTCAGAACCGCACTTCTCGCACTCAACGATCGGGCCGTCATAGCCCTTAATGCGGAACTCACCTTCTTCGATCTCATATCCGTCGCATGTCGGGTTATTACCGCAGACGTGCAGTTTGCGTTTAGGATCGATCAGGTAGCTGTCCATCGCCGTGCCGCATTTCTGACAGCGGCGCTTGGCGCGCAGGGCGTTGGTTTCTGCATCATCACCTTCCAGCACGTTGAGCACTTCGTTCTCAGGCACCAGGTTGATAGTGGTTTTGCAGCGCTCTTTCGGTGACAGCGCGTAACCGGAGCAGCCCAGGAATACGCCCGTGGTTGCGGTGCGGATCCCCATCTTGCGCCCACAGGTTGGACAGTCAATGCTGGTCAGGACCATCTGGTTAGGCAGCATGCCACCCTCTTCAGGGTCTTTCTCGGCTTTCTCAAGCTGGTCGGTAAAGTCGCTGAAGAAGCTGTCGAGAACCTTCTTCCACTCCGCCTTGTGGCTGGCAACCTCGTCGAGGCTGTCTTCCATCTGCGCGGTGAAGTCGTAGTTCATCAACTCGCGGAAGTTAGCTTCCAGACGGTCGGTGACAATCTCACCCATTTTTTCAGCGTAGAAGCGACGGTTTTCAACACGGACGTAGCCACGATCCTGAATGGTCGAAATGATCGACGCATAGGTCGACGGACGACCGATCCCGCGTTTTTCCAGCTCTTTGACCAGTGAGGCCTCACTGAAGCGTGCAGGCGGCTTGGTGAAGTGCTGTGCCGGAACCAGATCGACAAGCGACAACTCGTCACCTTTATTAACCGCAGGCAGCGTTCTGTCTTCATCGCCTTTACGCAGCGCAGGCATCACTTTGGTCCAGCCATCGAAGCGAAGAATACGACCGCGTGCCTTCAGGCGGAAATCACCCGCGCCGACGGTCAGCGTTGTGGAGTCGTACTTCGCAGGCGTCATCTGACAGGCGACAAACTGGCGCCAGATCAGCTGATACAGCTTCTGCGCATCCGCTTCCATATCTTTTAACGATTCCGCGAGGACAGAGACGTCAGAAGGACGAATTGCTTCGTGCGCTTCCTGGGAATTCTCTTTGCTGGCGTACTGATTCGCACTTTCCGGCAGGTATTTTTTGCCGAAATTGTCACTGATATAGCCGCGAACCATATTAACAGCGTCCTGGCTCAGATTGGTGGAGTCAGTACGCATGTAAGTGATGTAACCCGCTTCATACAAGCGCTGCGCCATCATCATGGTTTTCTTCACGCCGTAACCCAGGCGCGTGCTCGCCGCCTGCTGCAGCGTTGAGGTGATAAACGGCGCGCCAGGCTTGCTGCTGGTCGGTTTATCTTCGCGATCCAGCACCTGATAACGTGCTTTTTCCAGCAGCGCCACCGCAGCCATAGTCTGGTCACGGTTTTCAGGACGGAAAGGTTTGTCGTTGTGATGACTTACCTGTAGCGGCAGGGCATCGCCACCGGGTGTGGTGACATTGGCGTCCACTTCCCAGAACTCTTCTGGAACGAAGGCTTTAATTTCGCGTTCGCGCTCGACGACAAGACGTACGGCTACGGACTGCACTCGACCGGCGGACAGACCACGCGCAACCTTTTTCCATAGCAGTGGCGAAACCATGTAGCCCACGACACGGTCCATAAAGCGACGTGCCTGCTGCGCGTTTACACGGTCAATGTTCAGTTCGCCCGGCTTCTCAAACGCCTGACGAATCGCATTCTTTGTAATTTCGTTAAACACGACACGGCTGTAGCGTTTGTCATCACCCCCGATCACTTCCCGCAGGTGCCAGGCAATGGCTTCCCCTTCGCGGTCAAGGTCGGTTGCGAGATAGATGTGGTCTGCTTTTTCAGCAAGCTGTTTCAGCTCGTTAACGACTTTTTCTTTACCTGGCAGCACTTCATATTGTGCATCCCAGTTATGCCATGGGTTAACACCCATACGGTTGACAAGCGCGCTACGTTCATCCTTTTTAGGCTTTTTAGCCCCTTTGGTGGAGGTAGAGTCTGCGCTCTTTTTGCTGGCTGAGCCACTGGTCGGCAAATCGCGGATATGACCGACGCTGGACTTAACCACGTAGTCATTACCCAGATACTTATTGATCGTTTTGGCTTTTGCCGGGGACTCAACGATGACGAGAGCTTTACCCATATTCACCTTTACCTAATTTAATTCTTCCAGGAATACGCCGCACGTTGATTTCCCTTCCGCTGACGACGAGCCATTGATATTGCGACTGCGCCAGGGGATATCAACCCCTTTGTCTTACCGGACGTCAGAAAGATAACATCCAGGCCATTGACTTATCGGGTATTTTTCTCGCACTTAATATAATTCGTGACGAATTCCCGGTCGAATGTCAAGCAATTCTGTTGCCAGAATGACGAAAGCGCACACTGTACCTGATAAAATTCGTTACGCAACTTTATTAGCATGCAAAAGCAAATCATGCCAGCCAGCCCCCTTCGCCTTACCCTCTCAGATTACAGGGAAAATTTGCCCCCAACGCGCCCCGGGCGTAAACTACTGTCATTGTTTAAGGAGTGGATTATGCACAGTACGACCCAACCTATTGACCGAGCGTCTCTGCTTATTGAAGCAAATAAACTCATTCGCGATCATGAAGACACGCTGGCGGGCATTGAAGCGACTGGCGTGGAACAGCGTAACGGCGTGCTTGTTTTCAGCGGTGAATATTTCCTTGATGAACAGGGTTTACCCACCCCGAAAAGCACCGCGGTATTCAACATGTTTAAATACCTGGCGCACACGCTCTCAGAGAAATATCACCTGATCGATTAATGCAAAACGCGAGGCAATGGCCTCGCGTTTTTGTTTACAGCAGCGGTTTTTGACCGCGCTGTAGCCAACGTAGCAGCAAGCGATCTGCACTTTCTGCGGCACTATTGGTAAAGCGGTCCAGCAGACGCTTGCGTTGACTGAAGCGCACGCCGACCAGTTCGCGCCCTTCCATCAGGTTCAGGAGCAGATCGTCACTGGTCCCTACCTCGTCCACCAGCCCTTTCTCCTGGGCCTGCGTGCCGTACCAGTGTTCGCCCGTTGCGACCTGCTCGATATCAAGCGAAGGGCGCATACGGTGCACATAATCTTTAAACAAGTGGTGTGTTTCATTCAGATCTTCGCGGAATTTTTGACGCCCTTCTTCCGTGTTCTCTCCCAGCAGCGTCAGGGTGCGTTTATACTGCCCCGCGGTGTGAAGTTCGATATCAATCTCTTTATTTTTCAGGAAGCGGTTGAAGTTCGGGATCTGCGCAACCACGCCGATTGAGCCAATGATAGAAAACGGCGCCGCGACAATTTTGTCCGCCACGCAGGCCATCATATATCCCCCGCTCGCGGCCACTTTATCCACGGCTACGGTCAGCGGGATCTGTTTTTCACGCAGGCGCTGCAGCTGCGAAGCAGCCAGTCCGTAACCGTGGACCACACCACCAGGACTCTCAAGACGGACCACCACCTGATCCTGCGGTTTCGCTACCGCTAATACCGCCGTCACTTCTTCGCGCAGGGAGGAGACTTCATGCGCATCCATGCTGCCTTTAAAATCGAGCACATAAACGCGAGGTTTTGCCTCATCCTGCGGCGCGGCGAGCTTCGCTTTTGCCTTAGCCGTTTTTGCTTCCTGTTTATGCTTTTTCTTCTGGGCTTTAACCCACAGCTTTTGTTGATAGCTATCAAGCAGTGCCAGAGACATCTCTTCCTGCATCTCTTTATACTGCTCGCTCAGGCGGGTGATGCGTAATTCCCCACGCTGACGCTTGCGCTGCGTCAGATTCACAATCAGAACGGCGATCGCCGCAATGGCAATCACCACCGTCGCGATTTTGGCCAAAAACAACCCATATTGAGAAAGTAATTCCACGCGTTCCACCTTGATTTAACCATGATTCTTGCACGCCAGTGTACATCAGCCCTGGGCATGCGTCTCGCTCATGACATTACCTCTGCGAGCCGCCTTCCGGAATCCCCCGATTCTGGTTTAAATATTTGCAAATTATTAATTTCACAGCAATGCGTCCTGTAGACTGATTGAATTCTCATCTTATTTCGGGCATAAAGCCGAAAAGTCATGAAAGAAGGCGCCATCAAGCTCCAGTGCGCCAGAGGAGTCACCGTGCATTATCAACCGCAAAAAAATCTGCTCCAGAACCGGATCATACTTGTCACAGGTGCCAGCGACGGGATTGGTCGTGAAGCCGCCCTCACATATGCTGAATATGGCGCCAGCGTCATCCTGACGGGTCGTAACGAAGAAAAACTCCGGGGTGTCGCTCAGGAGATTGAATCTGCTGGGGGCATCGCTGCTTCCTGGTACACCCTCGATTTACTTACCTGCACGCCCGCGAGCTGTCAGGAACTTGCCCAGCGCATCAGCACTCATTATCCCCGTCTGGACGGCGTGTTGCATAACGCTGGCTTACTGGGCGAAGTACGCCCGATGGATGAACAAGATCCTGAAATTTGGCAGCAAGTAATGCAGGTAAACATCAATGGAACCTTTTTCCTCACCCAGGCATTGCTTCCTTTATTGCTCAATTCTGAGTCCGGTTCGCTGGTCTTCACCTCTTCCAGCGTAGGCCGTGAGGGACGCGCCAACTGGGGAGCTTATGCCGTCTCGAAATTTGCGACCGAAGGCATGATGCAGGTGCTGGCGGAGGAGTATCAAAACCGGCATCTGCGCGTTAACTGCATTAACCCTGGCGGAACGCGGACAAAAATGCGCGCCAGCGCTTTCCCGACGGAAGATCCACAAAAGCTGAAAACACCGGCAGACATTATGCCGCTCTATCTCTGGCTGATGGGCGATGACAGTCGCCGTAAAACCGGGATGACTTTTGATGCCCAACCCAACCGCAAGCCGGGGATTTCGCAATGAGTGATGAACGCCATCAGCAGCGCCAGCAGCGTCTGAAAGAACAGGTTGATGCACGCGTTGCCGCAGCCCAGGACGAGCGTGGGATCCTCATCGTCTTTACCGGCAACGGTAAAGGGAAAACCACCGCCGCGTTTGGCACGGCGACACGCGCCGTCGGACACGGACAGAAAGTGGGCGTGATCCAGTTTATCAAAGGCGAATGGCCCAATGGCGAGCGCAATTTACTTGAGCCTCAGGGCGTTGAATTTCAGGTGATGGCCACCGGATTTACCTGGGACACGCAGAACCGGGAAACCGATACAGCCGCCTGCCTCGCCGTCTGGGAGCATGCAAAGCGAATGCTGGCCGATCCCTCTCTCAATATGGTTCTGCTGGATGAGATAACCTACATGGTCGCCTACGACTATCTGCCGCTGGACGCTCTGCTGGACGCACTGAAGAATCGCCCTGCGCACCAGACGGTTATCGTCACAGGACGCGGGTGTCATCGGGATATTATTGAGCTGGCAGATACCGTCAGCGAGCTGCGTCCGGTCAAGCATGCGTTTGATGCAGGTATCAAAGCGCAAATTGGGATTGATTACTAAAGAAAAAAGCCCGGTGCGTTCACCGGGCTTTTAGATTAACCGTTGTTATTCCGGCTGCCAGAGCGACGATTGCTGCTGACCTGGCTGTGACGTTTCACCGCACGGCGGATCTGATTCGCCTTCATGCGACGACGATCTTTTTCAACCGCCACTTTAGACGTGGTTTCCGGCGTCAGGCCGACCAGCTCGCGAAGGTAGTTGGTTTGAGTCAGATCCAGTTCGGTATAACCACCGCGTGGCAGTCCTTTCGGCAGCAGAATGTCACCGTAACGGACACGGATCAGACGGCTCACCTGGACGCCTACCGCTTCCCAGAGACGACGTACCTCGCGGTTACGGCCTTCGGTCAGGGTCACGTTGTACCACTGGTTAATGCCTTCCCCACCGGTAAACTTGATTGTTTTGAACGCCGCAGGGCCGTCTTCCAGCTGAACGCCACGCGACAGGTCGCGCAGTTTATTTTCGTCAACCTGGCCGAAGACGCGCACCGCGTATTCACGTTCTACTTCGCGGCTTGGGTGCATCAGACGGTTTGCCAGTTCCCCATCGGTGGTAAACAGCAGCAGACCGCAGGTGTTCACGTCCAGACGACCCACGGCGATCCAGCGAGCGCCACGCAGCTTAGGCAGACGGTCGAACACCGTCGGGCGACCTTCCGGGTCGTTGCGGGTACACAGCTCGCCTTCCGGCTTGTAGTAAGCCAGCACGCGGCAGATCTGTTCGGCGGACTCTTTCACGGAGATAAGATGACCGTCGATGCGGATCTTCAGCCCCGGGACGATTTCTACGCGGTCACCCAGCGTGGCGATTTTACCGTCCACACTCACGCGACCCGCTTCAATAATGGCTTCGATTTCACGGCGCGAACCGTGGCCAGCACGCGCCAGCACTTTCTGTAACTTCTCGCTCATTGAGCTTCCTCAGGTGTCGCCTTCACAGGCGTCGAATCAGGTCAAAAGAGGGCTGAGCCCTGCTTTGATGGCCGCGTAGTATATCTGCTTACACCTTTACAAGAAAGGCTTAACATCACCCACGCCTTCACGAATTACTTCCGGCGCATCTTCGGTTAAGTCGACCACGGTGGTCGGCTGCTGGCCGAGATAGCCGCCGTGAATAATCAGCTCAACCACCTTCTCCAGACGATCTTTGATCTCTTCCGGATCGGACTCGGTAAACTCACTTCCCGGGAGCATCAGCGAGGTGGAAAGCATCGGTTCGCCGAGGGTTTCCAGCAGCGCCTGCGCAATCGGGTTCGACGGCACGCGCATGCCGATGGTTTTGCGTTTTTCCTGCAGCAGACGACGCGGTACTTCCTTCGTGCCCTTCAGGATAAAGGTGTAGTTACCCGGCGTGTTGTTCTTAATCAGGCGAAACGCCACGTTATCAACATACGCATAGGTCGACAGCTCAGAGAGATCGCGGCACATCAGGGTAAAATTATGGCCGTCCGGCAACTGGCGAATACGGCAGATACGCTCCATCGCCCCTTTATCTTCAATTTTGCAGCCCAGCGCGTAGCCTGAATCGGTCGGGTAGACAATGACGCCGCCTTTGCGGACGATCTCCACGGCCTGGTTAATCAGACGTGGCTGCGGGTTATCCGGATGGATATAGAAAAACTGACTCATACTTCCCTCTCTTCAATTTGCTGCGGCTGTTCCCAGAGCTGCCAGACCGGCTCAACGCCGGCGGGCAACCAGAGCTTGCGTCCCAGTTCGATCCACGCGCAGGGCTGGTGGAAATCAGACCCCTGTGACCCAAGCAGGCCGAACTGACGAGCATAGGTGGCAAGCTGTGCACGCTCATTGGGTGCCTGCTGACACTGGGCAACTTCCATTGCCTCGCCACCGCTTTCGGCAAAGTGTGCCAGCAGTCTTTTCAGCCATTTAGCAGAAAGATTATACCGTCCCGGATGGGCCAGCACCGCCTTACCGCCAGAATGATGAATCACATCAATAGCTTGTTTTATTGTACACCACTGTGGCGGAACGTATCCGGTTTTCCCGCGCGCCAGGTACCGTTTAAAGACATCCGCCATGGTCGTCGCTTTACCTGCCTCAACCAGAAAACGGGCGAAATGACCGCGCGTCACTGCCCCGCCGTTCGCCAGCTTTTGCGCCCCTTCCAGTGCGCCAGGGATGTGGGCCTTTTCCAGACGTTCGCCAATCATCTCTGCACGCTGGTTGCGGCGTGCTTTTTGTTCTTGCAAAAACGCACACATTGCCGGATGGTCTATATCAATGTTCAGGCCAACAATATGAATTTCATGGTTTTCCCAGACGGTCGAGATCTCAACGCCGGTGATCAGGTTCAGCGCCAGCCCGCTGCGGGCAATCTCGGCGCGCGCAGCCGGGATGGCATCTGTCGTATCGTGATCGGTTATCGCCAGCGTGCCGACACGCATTTCAACGGCACGATGAACCAGGGCTTCGGGCGTCAGAAGGCCATCAGAGGCCTGAGTATGGCTGTGTAAATCGTAAATAATGGCGTAGGTGGTATCGCTCAAAGCACTTCCCATAACAGGTTGGAGACATCCGAAACCACTATGATACCGACTTACATTGAAATTCTGAAATCAAGGGTTGACAACTCGCCATCGAACTAGTTAACTAGTACGCAAGTTCACACGAGAAAGGTATCTGAAAATGACAGCACATTTCACTCTGCACGGTTGGTGGCGCACTTCCTGATCTTCGGGCAGTGTCACGCGTCTGCGAAATGCAAACAGATACCCGCCCGCTACTTAGCGGGCTTTTTTTTGAACAGAAAATGAGAACAATATAATGCAAACAGCCAAACCACACCTCGAACTGCTGACCTGCGAGGCGGCCTATCGTCACAACCCCACCGCACTGTTTCATCAGGTTTGCGGAGCGCGTCCGGCAACCCTACTGCTGGAATCTGCGGATATCGACAGTAAAGACGATCTCAAGAGCCTGCTGCTGGTCGACAGCGCGCTGCGCATTACCGCTTTAGGTGACACTGTCACTATTAAGGCGCTATCAGAGAATGGCGCATCTCTGCTGCCACTGCTGGACGCCGCCCTGCCCTCAGGCATTGAAAACGAACGTCATCCAGATATGCGCATTCTGCATTTCCCGCCGGTGAGCCAGCTGCTGGACGAAGACGCGCGCCTCTGCTCCCTCTCCGTTTTCGATGCCTTTCGCCTGCTGCAAAACCTGGTTACCGTGCCGGAAGATGAACGCGAAGCCATGTTCTTCGGTGGGCTGTTTGCTTATGACCTGGTTGCGGGCTTTGAAGCGTTACCCGAAACCGAACAGGGTAACCGCTGCCCGGACTACTGCTTCTACCTTGCCGAAACTCTGCTGGTGATCGACCATCAGAAAAAATACACCCGCGTTCAGGCCAGCCTGTTCACGCCATCGACCACTGAGAAAAACCGTCTTGAGCACCGCATCGCTCAACTGCAGCAGCAGATGACGGAAGCGCCGCCAGCGCTGCCTGTGCAGCGGGTGGAGAAAATGACATGCGACGTTAACCAGACCGACGATCAATACGGCGCCGTGGTTCGCCAGATGCAAAAGGCGATTCGCGCCGGGGAAATTTTCCAGGTGGTACCTTCACGCCGCTTCTCACTGCCCTGCCCGTCGCCGCTCGCAGCCTACGACGTGCTGAAAAAGAGCAATCCAAGCCCGTACATGTTCTTCATGCAGGACAATGATTTCACACTGTTCGGCGCCTCGCCGGAAAGCTCGCTGAAGTACGACGCCACCAGCCGTCAAATTGAGATCTACCCGATTGCCGGAACCCGTCCACGCGGACGCCGCCCTGACGGTTCGCTGGATCGTGATTTGGACAGCCGTATCGAACTCGAGATGCGTACTGACCATAAAGAGTTGTCAGAGCACTTGATGCTGGTTGATCTGGCGCGTAACGATCTGGCACGCATTTGTACCCCTGGCAGCCGCTACGTGGCGGACCTGACCAAAGTTGACCGCTATTCGTTCGTGATGCACCTGGTCTCCCGCGTGGTCGGTGAGCTGCGCCACGACCTCGACGTTCTGCACGCCTACCGCGCCTGCATGAACATGGGCACCCTGAGCGGTGCGCCAAAAGTGCGCGCTATGCAGCTGATCGCCGCCGCCGAAGGGCGTCGTCGCGGCAGCTACGGTGGTGCGGTGGGCTACTTCACGGCTCACGGTGACCTCGACACCTGCATTGTTATTCGCTCTGCCTATGTTGAAGACGGAATTGCCACCGTGCAGGCGGGTGCCGGGATTGTTCTTGATTCTGTTCCGCAGTCCGAAGCTGACGAAACGCGCAGTAAAGCGCGTGCGGTCCTTCGCGCCATTGCGACTGCACACCACGCACAGGAGATTTTCTGATGGCTGACATTCTGCTGCTCGATAATATCGACTCTTTTACCTATAACCTGGCAGATCAGCTGCGTGCGAATGGTCACAACGTCGTTATCTACCGCAACCACGTCCCGGCGCAGACCCTGATTGACCGTCTGGCAACCATGCAAAACCCGGTGCTGATGCTCTCCCCTGGGCCTGGCGCACCGAGCGAAGCAGGCTGTATGCCGGAGCTGCTGACCCGTATGCGCGGCAAACTGCCGATCATCGGCATCTGCCTCGGTCATCAGGCGATTGTTGAAGCGTACGGCGGCTACGTGGGTCAGGCAGGTGAGATCCTCCACGGCAAAGCCTCCAGCATTGAACATGACGGCCAGGCAATGTTTGCCGGGCTGCCGAACCCGCTCCCGGTTGCGCGCTACCACTCTCTGGTGGGCAGCAATATCCCTGCCGGGCTAACCATTAATGCCTCGTTTGAAGGCATGGTGATGGCGGTACGTCATGATGCGGATCGTGTATGCGGTATGCAGTTCCACCCGGAATCGATCCTGACCTCCAACGGCGCGCGCCTGCTGGAGCAGACTCTCGACTGGGCGCTACAGAAGCTGGAGCAGACCAATACCCTGCAACCGATTCTGGAAAAACTTTATCAGGCGCAAGCCCTGAGCCAGCAGGAGAGCCACCAGCTCTTCTCCGCCGTGGTTCGCGGCGAGCTGAAGCCTGAACAGCTGGCGGCCGCGCTGGTCAGCATGAAAGTGCGCGGCGAAAGCCCGCAGGAGATCGCCGGTGCCGCCACGGCCCTGCTGGAAAATGCCGCCCCGTTCCCGCGCCCGGACTATCAGTTTGCAGATATCGTTGGGACCGGCGGTGACGGTAGCAACAGCATCAACATCTCTACAGCCAGTGCCTTTGTCGCCGCGGCGTGTGGGCTGAAAGTGGCGAAACACGGTAACCGCAGCGTCTCCAGCCGGTCAGGCTCTTCCGATCTGCTCGCCGCGTTTGGCATTAACCTGGATATGAAAGCAGAGCGCTCTCGTGAAGCGCTTGATGACCTGGGCGTCTGCTTCCTGTTTGCCCCGAAGTATCACACCGGTTTCCGCCACGCGATGCCGGTGCGTCAGCAGCTTAAAACCCGCACGCTGTTTAACGTGCTCGGCCCGCTGATCAACCCGGCCCATCCGCCGCTGGCGCTGATCGGTGTCTACAGCCCGGAACTGGTCCTGCCGATTGCTGAGACACTGCGCGTGCTGGGTTACAAACGTGCCGCCGTGGTGCACAGCGGCGGTATGGATGAAGTATCGCTGCATGCACCGACGCTGGTTGCCGAACTGCGTGACGGCGAAATTCTGAGCTACCAGCTGGAAGCCGCTGACTTTGGTTTAACCCCGTATCACCAGGAAGCGCTGGCAGGCGGTACGCCGGAAGAAAACCGTGACATTCTCACGCGCTTATTACAAGGTAAGGGAGAGGTCGCTCATGAAGCCGCCGTTGCTGCTAACGTCGCCATGCTGATGCGTTTGCACGGTGAGGAAGACCTGAAGGCCAACGTTCAAAAAGTTCTGGATGTACTGCGCTCCGGCGCAGCTTACGATCGCGTTACCGCACTTGCGGCAAGAGGGTAAAGAATGCAGACCGTTTTAGCGAAAATCGTTGCCGATAAGGCCATCTGGGTAGAAGCCCGCAAGCAACAGCAGCCGCTTGCCAGCTTCCAGAATGACGTCGTACCAAGCCAACGACGTTTCTATGATGCCCTGCAGGGTGCGCGCACCGCGTTTATTCTTGAGTGCAAAAAAGCATCCCCATCGAAAGGCGTTATTCGTGACGATTTTGACCCGGCGCGTATTGCCGGTATTTATAAGCATCATGCGTCCGCCATCTCCGTGCTGACGGATGAGAAATATTTCCAGGGCAGCTTCGATTTTCTGCCGATCGTCAGCGGCATCGCGCCGCAGCCGATCCTGTGCAAAGACTTTATTATCGATCCGTATCAGATCTGGCTGGCGCGTTTCTACCAGGCCGATGCCTGCCTGCTGATGCTCTCGGTGCTTGACGACGAGCAGTATCGCCAGCTCTCCGCCGTCGCGCACAGCCTGAACATGGGCGTGCTGACTGAAGTGAGCAACGAAGAAGAGCTTGAGCGCGCCATCGCGCTGGAAGCCAAAGTGGTCGGCATTAACAACCGCGATCTGCGCGACCTGTCCATTGACCTGAACCGCACGCGCCAGCTGGCACCGCGTCTGGGGTCTGGCGTTACGGTGATCAGCGAATCCGGCATTAACAGCTACGCCCAGGTGCGCGAGTTAAGCCACTTCGCCAACGGTTTCCTGATTGGCTCCGCCATGATGGAGCATGACGATCTCAATGCGGCAGTACGCCGCGTGCTGCTGGGTGAAAACAAAGTCTGCGGCTTAACCCGCGAACAGGATGCCCAGGCCGCGTATGAAGCCGGGGCAATTTATGGCGGGCTGATCTTTGTGGATTCGTCTCCTCGCGCGGTCAGCGAAGAGCAGGCGCGTAAGGTCATCGCTGCGGCTCCGCTCAGCTACGTGGGCGTTTTCCGCAACGCAGATATTGAAGACGTTGCGGCAAAAGCCGAGGCGTTATCCCTGAGCGCGGTACAGCTTCACGGCAGTGAAGATCAGGCGTATATCGATGCCCTGCGCGCAGCGCTGGCGCCTCAGGTACAGATTTGGAAAGCGCAAAGCGTCGGCGAGACCCTGCCCTCGCGTAACCTGAACCATGTGGATAAATACGTACTCGATAACGGCCAGGGCGGCACCGGTCAGCGTTTCGACTGGTCACTGCTGAGCGGCGAAAAGCTGGACAACGTCCTGCTGGCGGGCGGATTAAGCCCGGACAACTGCGTAGAAGCCGCCAAAACCGGCTGTGCAGGCCTCGATTTCAATTCAGGCGTAGAGTCCCAACCGGGTATTAAAGATGCCAACAAACTGGCCTCGGTTTTTAAAACTCTGCGTGCATATTAAGGAAGAGAAGATGACGACATTACTAAACCCGTATTTTGGTGAGTTCGGCGGGATGTACGTCCCGCAAATCCTGATGCCCGCGCTGCGCCAGCTGGAAGAAGCCTTTGTCAGCGCGCAGAAGGATCCGGCGTTTCAGGCGGAATTTACCGACCTGCTGAAAAATTACGCCGGTCGTCCGACCGCGCTGACCAAATGCCGCAACCTGACGGAAGGCACCAACACCACGCTTTATCTGAAGCGTGAAGACCTACTGCACGGCGGTGCGCATAAAACTAACCAGGTGCTGGGCCAGGCGCTGCTCGCAAAGCGTATGGGTAAAACCGAAATCATCGCCGAAACCGGTGCAGGCCAGCACGGCGTGGCCTCTGCGCTTGCCAGCGCCCTGCTCGGCCTGAAATGCCGCATCTATATGGGGGCGAAAGACGTTGAGCGTCAGTCTCCGAACGTCTTCCGTATGCGCCTGATGGGGGCAGAAGTGATCCCGGTGCACAGCGGCTCCGCAACGCTGAAGGATGCCTGTAACGAAGCGCTGCGCGACTGGTCTGGCAGCTACGAAACCGCGCACTATATGCTCGGTACCGCGGCGGGCCCGCACCCGTTCCCGACTATCGTACGCGAATTCCAGCGCATGATTGGTGAAGAGACCAAAGCGCAGATCCTCGAGAAAGAGGGTCGCCTGCCGGATGCTGTGATCGCCTGCGTTGGCGGCGGGTCTAACGCCATCGGCATGTTTGCTGATTTCATTGACGACACCAGCGTCGGTCTGATTGGCGTCGAGCCTGCCGGTCACGGGATCGAATCCGGTGAGCACGGCGCGCCGCTGAAGCACGGTCGCGTAGGGATCTACTTCGGAATGAAATCCCCGATGATGCAAACCGATGAGGGCCAGATTGAAGAGTCTTACTCTATTTCTGCTGGCCTCGACTTCCCGTCCGTCGGGCCACAGCATGCGTATCTGAACAGCACCGGGCGCGCGGACTATGTCTCCATTACCGATGACGAAGCGCTGGAAGCCTTCAAAGCGCTGTGCCGCAGCGAAGGGATCATCCCGGCGCTGGAATCTTCGCACGCGCTGGCGCATGCGCTGAAAATGATTAAAGAAAATCCGGAAAAGGAACAGCTGCTGGTGGTGAACCTTTCCGGTCGCGGTGACAAAGACATCTTCACCGTTCACGATATTCTGAAAGCACGAGGGGAAATCTGATGGAACGCTACGATAATGCATTTGCTGAACTGAAGTCCCGCCAGGAAGGCGCGTTCGTTCCCTTCGTCACTCTGGGCGACCCGGGCCCGGAGCAGTCGCTGAAGATTATCGATACCCTGATTGAAGCCGGTGCCGACGCGCTGGAGCTGGGTATTCCGTTCTCTGACCCGCTGGCGGATGGCCCGACCATCCAGAATGCGACGCTGCGCGCATTCGCCTCCGGCGTGACGCCAACCCAGTGTTTCGAGATGCTGGCAGCGATTCGCCAGAAGCACCCGACCATTCCGATCGGCCTGCTGATGTACGCCAACCTGGTCTTTAACCGCGGTATTGATGAGTTCTATGCAGAGTGCGCGCGCGTGGGCGTCGACTCCGTTCTGGTGGCAGACGTGCCGGTTGAAGAGTCGGCCCCATTCCGCCAGGCGGCGATGCGCCATAACGTTGCGCCGATTTTCATCTGCCCGCCGAACGCCGATGATGAACTGCTGCGCCAGATTGCCTCTTACGGACGCGGGTATACCTACCTGCTCTCCCGCGCGGGCGTGACCGGTGCCGAGAATAAAGCGGCGTTGCCTCTGCATCATCTGGTGGAGAAGCTAGCTGAATACCATGCCGCGCCTCCGCTGCAGGGCTTTGGTATTTCATCCCCGGATCAGGTTACTGCCGCAATCGATGCGAAGGCCGCCGGGGCGATTTCCGGTTCCGCCATCGTAAAAATCATCGAGAAAAACGTGGATAAGCCAGACCAGATGCTGGCGGAGCTAAAGACCTTCGTGACCGAGATGAAAGCGGCAACCCGCAAAGCATGATGCACTCCCCGTCTGGCGTGACTGCCAGACGGTTCCCCTTATCCCCCTTTCGAGTTACGTCAAAATTGATCGCGTCGATATTCTCGGTGCGAATGACTTTTCAAACTCTGCCGTAAGCGTATGATTCGGTTTCTTTCTGTTTATACCTTCTGAGTTCAGAGGCTTACACATGTCATGGCAACATTTCAAACAGACTTACCTGGTTAAGTTCTGGTCACCTGTACCGGCCGTTATCGCGGCGGGTATTCTCTCTACTTATTATTTTGGCATTACCGGCACCTTCTGGGCCGTCACCGGGGAATTTACCCGCTGGGGTGGACAGCTGCTGCAGCTGGCTGGTATCCACGCTGAAGAGTGGGGCTACTTTAAGCTCATTCACCTGGACGGTACCCCGCTCACCCGTATTGACGGGATGATGATTATCGGGATGTTCGGCGGCTGCTTCGCGGCGGCTCTGTGGGCTAACAACGTGAAGCTGCGCATGCCGAAAAGCCGTATCCGCATCCTGCAGGCGGTAGCCGGTGGGATTATCGCAGGGTTTGGCGCGCGTCTGGCGATGGGCTGTAATCTGGCGGCGTTCTTCACCGGGATCCCACAGTTTTCGCTCCACGCCTGGTTTTTTGCCGTGGCAACCGCAATTGGCTCTTACTTTGGCGCAAAATTCACGCTTCTGCCGTTTTTCCGTATTCCGGTAAAAATGACCAAAGTTAGCGCCGCATCGCCATTAACGCAAAAACCCACTCAGGCTCGCCGCCGTTTTCGTCTGGGTATGCTGGTCTTTTTCGCCATGATCGCCTGGGCGCTGTCCACTGCGCTGAATCATCCAAAACTGGGGCTGGCAATGCTGTTTGGCGTTGGCTTTGGTTTGCTGATTGAGCGCGCGCAGATCTGCTTTACCTCAGCGTTTCGCGACATGTGGATCACCGGGCGCACCATGATGGCGAAAGCCATTATTGCCGGGATGGCCGTGAGCGCGATCGGCATCTTCAGCTATGTTCAGCTTGGCGTGGAACCGAAAATCATGTGGGCGGGTCCTAACGCGGTCATCGGCGGGCTGCTGTTTGGCTTCGGCATTGTGCTGGCAGGGGGCTGTGAGACCGGCTGGATGTATCGCGCCGTCGAAGGTCAGGTGCATTACTGGTGGGTGGGAGTCGGAAATGTGATTGGCTCCACCATCCTGGCCTACTACTGGGATGACGTGTCCCCCGTACTGGCCACGAACTGGGACAAGGTTAATCTGCTGAACACCTTTGGCCCACTCGGTGGGCTCGTGGTGACCTATGCCCTGCTGCTTATCGCCTTTTTACTGGTTATTGCACAGGAGAAGCGCTTCTTCCGTCGTGCCACCGTCAAAACTGCAACGCAGGAGAATGCCGCATGAAAGAGATCGTGCCTGACTATCGCCTCGATATGGTGGGTGAACCTTGTCCTTACCCGGCTGTTGCCACGCTTGAGGCACTACCGCAGCTCAAGAAAGGTGAAATTCTGGAAGTGGTGAGCGATTGCCCGCAGTCGATCAATAACATTCCTCTGGACGCCAAAAACCACGGTTATACCGTGCTGGATATTCAGCAGGATGGACCAACCATTCGTTATTTGATTCAGAAATAATCGATAATATGCGCCCTGAACAGGGCGCATTGAAGAGCACGCGTTAGAAACGATAACCCGCTGAGAACATAAATACCCACGGATCCAGACGGGTATTGATACTTTGCTGCTGGCCATTGGCTTTGAAACGAACGTCAGTATCAATGTCCATGTACCAGACTGAGGCGTTGATCAACCAGTCACGGTTAATCAGATAATCAAGACCTACCTGCCCCGCCATACCCCATGAGTCTTTCAGGCTGAGGTCGGAAAGCCCGGCTGCTTTGCCCGTGTCGTTAAACTTCTCGTCAAAGAAGGTCGTGTAGTTTACACCCGCGCCAATATATGGGCGCACCTTGCTGCTGGCATCGCCAAAGTACCACTGCGCCATCAACGTCGGCGGCAGATGGTGCACCGTGGCGATATCGCCGGTCGGCCCAAGGCCAACGCGATGACGGAACGGCGTTGCGGCCAAAAGCTCAACGCCGATGTTTTCTGTCGCCATATAGGTAAAGGTCAAACCTAACTGGGTATTATTGCTGACGTTAAAGCCGCCCATTCCCAGTACGCTATCGGAACCTTCAGTTGGGCGAACCGTTGCCGAACCGGCTCGAATAAAGAATTCGCCTGCTTCATGCGCATACGCGCCACCAGAGAGACTGCTTAAGATAAGGGCTGCCACCGCTAATTTTTTCATATCCGCTCCATCGTTGTGGTTTTAAGTGCGGATGAGAATATACTCACAAAAGAGTATTAAGTGATCTATCACAGATCACATTAAAACCAGTAAGTTAACATTCATTGATCTGGGTTAATTTTTGATAATCAAACTTAACCCGCCAGGTGGGTTCTACATCAAATTTTAGTGATGAGCGAAAAATTACTGCCGCTTTACAAAGATATGCTTTTCCATACAAGCCTTGATGCTGCCACGGCACTCTTATCCGGTGTACAATTGCCGGCTAATTAACACCTGCAATACTCAAGGAGAGTGCATGTCTATCACGGCGAAGTCCGTCTACCGTGACACGGGAAATTTTTTCCGCAATCAGTTCATTACCTTTTTACTGATCGCGTTGCTATGCGCCTTTATCACGGTGGTGCTTGGTCATGCGTTCTCACCGAGTGAAGAACAGATTGCCAGCCTGAGCCAGGGCGACCATCTTGCCGGTAGCGTGGGGTTATTTGAACTGGTGCAAAACATGACGCCAGAGCAACAGCAGATCCTGCTGCGGGCGTCCGCGGCATCCACATTTTCAGGTTTGATCGGTAATGCTGTTCTGGCGGGCGGCGTGCTGCTGATGATTCAGCTCGTTTCAGCGGGTCATCGCGTCAGTGCCCTGCGCGCCATTGGCGCCAGCGCGCCAGTACTCCCTAAGCTTTTCATCCTCATCTTTTTAACCACGCTGCTGGTACAAATGGGGATTATGCTGGTCGTGGTGCCGGGTGTATTACTGGCTATCGTGCTCTCTTTCGCGCCGGTAATGATTGTGCAGGAGAAGATGGGCATCTTTACTGCGATGCGCAGCAGCATCAGGCTTGCGTGGGCGAACATACGTCTGGTGGCACCTGCTGTGATCGGCTGGCTCCTTGCCAAAACGCTACTGTTATTATTTGCACCAAACTTTGCCGTGTTAACGCCGAACGTTGGCGCGGTCGTTGCTAATACGCTGAGCAACCTGATATCAGCAGTTCTGCTGGTCTACTTGTTCCGCCTGTATATGTTAATTCGTCAGTAATTGGGATCGTAGAATGAAGCAGTTTCTTGATTTTTTACCGCTGGTCGTCTTTTTTGCGTTTTACAAGCTGTACGACATTTATGCCGGGACGACGGCGCTGATTATTGCTACCGCTATCGTGCTGATTTACAGCTGGGTGCGTTACCGCAAAGTTGAAAAAATGGCGCTGATCACCTTCATTATGGTGGCTGTATTTGGTGGCCTGACGTTGTTCTTCCACAATGATGAATTCATTAAATGGAAGGTCACGGTGATTTACGCGCTGTTTGCAGGTGCGTTGCTGATCAGCCAGTGGGTGATGAAAAAGCCGTTGATCCAGCGCATGCTGGGCAAAGAGCTTACGCTGCCGCAAGAGGTGTGGTCCCGTCTGAATGTCGCCTGGGCGGTGTTCTTTATTCTCTGTGGCCTCGCCAATATCTACATTGCTTTCTGGCTACCGCAGAACATCTGGGTCAACTTTAAGGTCTTTGGCCTGACCGCGTTGACGCTGATCTTCACGCTGTTGAGCGGTGTCTATATCTATCGACACATGCCTCAGGACGATAAAAACTGATGTTCCTGGCCAGATCGCGGCACGGTCTGGCCTTCTCCTCTTTCCTTTCACAATCTAAACCGTCTTCTTCAAGAATGTCTGAATCATGAAGATTTTGTGGAGATTACTGCCACTTTATTGTAATGAGAATCACTATCATTAATATTCTTCATCGCATTTTTAACAAATGGAAATGAGTTGATGAATAATATAATAAGATTTGCCCCCGCTTCACTTACGTTGGCCATCCTTACGGCATTAAGCCATGGCGCGCATGCAGCAGATGATACCCTCACCGAGGGTGAAACCATGGTCGTTCAGGCGACCGCCGAAGAAGCACTGAAGCAACAGCCCGGGGTTTCCATCATCACGGCAAAGGACATTGAGAAAGATCCACCGGTTAACGACCTGTCAGAAATTATTCGTAAAATGCCCGGTGTTAACCTCACCGGTAACAGCGCGACGGGCAGCCGTGGTAATAACCGTCAGATAGATATTCGCGGCATGGGGCCGGAGAACACCCTGATTCTGATTGATGGTGTTCCGGTAACCTCCCGCAACTCGGTACGCTACAGCTGGCGCGGCGAGCGCGATAGCCGCGGTGATACGAACTGGGTACCGCCAGAAATGGTCGAGCGCATTGAGGTGCTTCGTGGGCCGGCAGCCGCCCGCTATGGTTCGGGCGCTGCCGGGGGCGTCGTCAACATTATTACTAAACGCCCGACCACAGACTGGCACGGATCGCTCTCCCTTTACACCAATCAGCCTGAAAATGACAAAGAGGGGGCGACCAGGCGCGCAAATTTTGATATCAACGGACCGTTAGCAGGCGATGCGCTGACCATGCGCCTA
Source organism: Enterobacter mori (assembly GCF_025244905.1). Lineage (NCBI taxonomy): Bacteria > Pseudomonadati > Pseudomonadota > Gammaproteobacteria > Enterobacterales > Enterobacteriaceae > Enterobacter > Enterobacter mori. The sequence continues at coordinate 2,560,212 of NZ_CP104285.1, forward strand.
TACGGGAACATCAATAAAACCGACGCGGACGCTCAGGATATCAACACGGCACAAAATGGCTCCTATGCCGCCGGGCGAGAAGGCGTACGCAATAAAGACATCAATGCCCTGCTCTCCTGGAAACTCACACCGCAGCAGATTATCGATTTTGACTACGCCTACAGCCGCCAGGGCAACATTTATGCAGGCGATACCCAGTATAGCAACGGCAACCTTAGCCCCAATGGCGTCGTCTCGTCCCTGTATGGGCACGAAACCAACCGCATGTATCGCCAGAGCTATGGCCTGACCCACAACGGGATCTGGGACTGGGGCCAGTCAAAGGTCGGCGTCTATTATGAGAAGACCAATAATACCCGCCTGGAGGAAGGCTCCACGGGCAAAGTTGAGGGGATGATCAATACCGACAAGTACAACACCAGCCGGCTCGAGTCATACCGTACCACCGGCGAGCTGAACATTCCGTTGTTCTGGCTGGTCGAACAGACTCTGACGGTCGGAGCAGAGTGGAACCGCGATGAGCTTAATGATCCGGCCTCCATGCAGGCGACAAACGTCTCCGGGGAAGTGATTAACGGCGTTCCCGGCACGGCGTCCGAGCGTAACAGCAAAAACAGCGCTGACCTCACCGGCATCTATCTTGAAGACAATATTGAAGCACGCCAGGGCACCAACCTCATTCCCGGGATCCGCTTTGATTATCACAACGCATTCGGCAGCAACTGGAGCCCTAGCCTGAACGTTTCCCAGGACCTCGGCGAAATGTTCAAGGTTAAGGCGGGCATCGCCCGGGTGTTTAAAGCGCCTAACCTTTACCAGTCAAGCGAAGGGTATTTACTTTCTACCCGCGGCAACGGCTGCCCGACGAACGTTAGCGAGGGAAGCTGTTACCTGCTAGGTAATCCGGATTTGGATCCTGAAATCAGCGTTAACAAAGAGATTGGCCTGGCCTTTGCGCTGGAAGGATACGAGGCAGGCATCACCTGGTTCCGAAATGATTACAAGAATAAGATCGTTTCAGGCACTGACGTACTGGGCCAGACGAGTAGCGGCGTGAATATTCTCCAGTGGGAGAATGGCGGAAAAGCGGTGGTTGAGGGGCTGGAAGGGAATCTGACCGTACCGGTTATCCGCGACGCGCTTACCTGGCGTACCAATGCGACATATATGATTCAGTCTGAAAATAAAGACACTGGCAACCCGCTGTCGATTATCCCCAAATATACCGTCAACACGATGCTCGACTGGGAGGTTAACAGCAAGCTTTCAGCGAACGTCAGCTGGACAATGTACGGACGCCAGAAGCCGCGTGAAAATGCTGAAATTCGCAATGAGAAAGGCGCCATGTCAGATAAAGAGATCGGCGCATATTCCATCGTCGGGATTGGCAGCCAATATCAGCTCACTAAAAAACTGCGCCTGAACGCCGGGATTAGCAACCTGTTTGATAAGCAAATCTACCGAGAAAATGACGGCGCATCGACCTACAACGAACCCGGCCGCGCATACTATGCAGGCGTAACCCTTTCCTTCTAACCCTCAAGCGCCTGCTGTGCGGGCGCTATACCCTATTCTCTATAGTCACGATTCATAGTAGCATCCCGCCTGAAGTCTTCAGTTACGAGTTAAACATAATGACAATAAACGACGCCCCGCAGGGCGAACTGGTTTTACGCACGCTGGCAATGCCTGCGGATACGAATGCCAACGGCGATATTTTTGGCGGCTGGTTAATGTCGCAAATGGATATGGGAGGCGCAATCCTGGCAAAAGAGATTGCGCACGGGAGAGTGGTGACGGTCCGGGTAGACGGTATGACCTTCCTGCGTCCGGTGGCCGTGGGTGATGTGGTGTGCTGTTATGCGCGATGCGTAAAACGCGGCAACACATCAATCTCCATCAATATCGAAGTGTGGGTGAAGAAGGTTTCATCCGAACCGATTGGACAACGTTACAAAGCTACAGAAGCGCTGTTTATTTACGTGGCGGTCGACAACGAGGGTAAACCTCGGCAGTTCCCTAAAGCCTGATCGTCAGGCAAAAAAAAGCCTCCTTTCGGAGGCTTTTTTTATTCCATCTGTGCCCCGCCGTTCAGGCGGAAAACAATATTCACTATCAATCCACTGCCCGGCTTACCGGCTTCATAGCGCCATTTACGCATCGCTGCCTTTACATCGCGCTCAAACATATTTGAAGGCTGCGCAGAAAGGATTTGCACATTGTCAACGCGGCCATCTGAGGTAACGTCAAACTTCACCCGCACGCGCCCTTCAATACGGAGCGCCTGAGCACGCGCCGGATAGGTAGGCTGGTTGCGGCTGAGCGCCCTTGGCCCCGCAGGCGCTGTAACGGTCGGCTTCGTGGCCGTTGCGGTGTTGTTCATCACCGGACGCGAAGGCGCAGTATTCTCTACCGGCTGTGTTGGCCGCGTCTCGACCGGGCGGACTTCGCGTTTCGGACGCTCTTCGACTTTCTTCACCGGTTTTGGCTTCGGCTTAGGTTTCGGCTTAGGTTCCGGTTTGTGGATCACCACCGGCGCTTCCTTCGGGGGTTCCGGGACAGGCTCGGGTTCAGGCTCAGGTTCCACAACCGGCTGTGGCGGCGGAGGTGCAACCTGCGGCGGCTCAAGATCCGCTGGCGAAACCATGGTCACGGAAATTGGCTGCGCTGGCGCTGGCATTTCAATAACCTGATGAACCGAGGTATAGAGTAAACCCGCCACAACGGCACCGTGAATCACGACAGAAAGCAGCGTCGGCCAGGGAAAGCGGCGAGGTAAATCAAGGGTCATCGAAGTCATAATCATCAACGTTAAAAAACCGAACCCTGATTTTAAATGCAAATAGCAATCATATTCAATAAGACACTTGGTCTAAGCGCAATTTAAGCGCCAGAGCGGCGAAAAAAGGGGCATTTAGATCAGGGTTTTAACATTGTTTTTATCTTTACATTGCAGTCATTTGCCCTTTCACATAACGTAACTGGCACTTTTAACGGTTAAGGAGCTTCGCCGTGCTTTATGTGATTTACTCTGAAGATGTCGCTGAATCCCTGGAAAAACGCCAGTCTGTTCGCCCTGCCCACCTTGCACGCTTACAGCTGCTGCAGGATGAAGGCCGCTTATTGACCGCTGGGCCTATGCCTGCGGTAGACAGCAACGATCCTGGCGCCGCGGGTTTTTCTGGCTCTACGGTCATTGCCGAGTTTGAATCTCTGGAAGCGGCTACCGCCTGGGCTGATGCCGATCCGTATGTGGCTGCCGGTGTGTACGAAAAAGTCACGGTGCGCCCGTACAAAAAAGTCTTTTGATGCCTCAAGGCTCCGCAAGGAGCCTTTTTTATCGCATGGCTAAACCTGTTTGAATCGGGTGAACTGCTGCTCAATGATACGACTGCCCCACTGATCGCCCTCCCACTCTTTCGCTAGCGTAAAGCCAAAGGATTCGTACAGGCGGCGGGCAGCGGTTAATTTATTGAACGTCCAGAGATGCACGGCAGAAAAGCCCTCGCTGTCGCAAAACTTCATGGCCTCGCTCAACAGTTTTTTGCCCACCCCGTGACCCCGGCAGCCGTCGTCCAGAATAAACCAGCGCAGATGCGCCTCACCCGGATCTAAATCTTCACCGTCAATGGCGACAGATCCCACAACTCTGCCGTTCATCACGGCCAGCCAGATCTGATTGCACGGCTTCTCAAGGCGTCCGCTAAATTCAGCAAGCCCGGCAGCAACTTTGGCTTCAAAGAAGCTGCCAAAGTTATGCTCGCGTGCGTAATAGCTGCCGTGCATTTCCGCGATGCGGCCAATCATGCCAGGACGATAGCCTTCGGCAATCACGGGGGCCGCTGGCTGTCGCTCAGCGCCGCTCTCCCGGCAGGCCAGCAGCGCGTTGGCGTAGAGCGACAGTACTTGAGAAATGGTTTCCTGCTGTATGGGATCCAGTGATTGTATCGCTGAAATGACCCGCTCGCTCCCGTAGGCATTAATCTGTTCAACGGTCGTGCGCCCCTTTGCAGTCAGCCGGAGACTTTTGGCACGGGCATCTTGCGCAGAAACAACCTCCTCCAGTTCGCCTGCGGAAATAAGGCGCGACAGCATCCGGCTGACGCTGGATTTTTCCAGACCCAGCAGCTGCACCAGCTGACCTGCGGTCATCTCCTTATGCAGCTCAATTTCCACGAGGGTGTGTACGGCCGAGGGCGAGTAATGTGTAGAGGCCAGCTTTGAGGCCATAAAGCCCAGCTCTCTGACCATCAGACGTGACGCAACGCGAATATCGCTTACTACAGGGGATTCAGTATGCATTCTTTCCTCCGTCATTTGGTTGTACTATACAACTAAATGACGGAGCATTCTCAACGACATTAAAAAGGCTCCCTCAGGAGCCTTTTTTCCGTCAATGCAGCGACGCTAATCTCGCCGCAAAGCCGACAAATAATAGTCCGATCAGCCCATTTCCCAGCTTCGCCAGTTTCTTTTTGGTTTTCAGGTAGCGGGTAACAAACGCGCCAGAGAAGATCAGAAAGCTCATGTACATAAAGCTAATCAGCTCAAGCGTGGTCGCGAGGATCAGGAAAGAGGTTCCTGTGTTTGGCGCATTCACGTCAATAAACTGTACGAAGAATGACACGTAAAACAGAATCGCTTTCGGATTCGTCAGGCTCAATACCAGGGAGCGTTTCATGATCGCGCTGGCAGGCTCGGTTCCACCTTCGTGGGCGTTATTCTGGCGAGTCAGAACGGACCACAGCATTTTGCCGCCGAGCCACAGCAGATAAAACGCACCCAGATAGCGGAAAATATTGAACAGCACCGGCGTGGTCTGGATTAAGGCCGCGACGCCTGCCCATGCCAGAAACATCAAAACCGCATCGCCGATAAACACACCGGTCGCGGCGAGATAGCCTTTTTTGATGCCGTGACCAATACCCGTTTTCAATACAAACAGCGTATTCGGACCGGGTACCAGCACAATGAAAAATGCGCCGACCACGTACGTCCAGAAATTCAGTACACCAAACTCCGCAAACACCTCTCCCTCCTTTTGCTCAAAAACAACGGGAATATCGCTGCAAAAACGATATTCCCGAAAACTGTCGCGTTATTGTACGCCGTTATAGCCGTCAAGATAAGTCATGGCCAGTTCGTTGCCGTATAAAATGGCATCCTTCGGCTCCATTTCCGAGGTCCATTTACTCCCACTATTCCCCGTGAAAGCATGCTCCGTTTTGGCCTCATCCTTTAACCGATCGCGAATAGCCTGTGCATACTGCTGGGCGTAAGACGGCGGTTGCCCCGCGGCGCGGTCTGCTTTCCCCTGCTTATACAGCTCACGAAACTGCGGCACATTGAGACGGTAGTTTTGCGAAATACTGGAGGTATAATTCCCGCCCGTAAAATTGGATTGATGCGAGACGAAATAATAGGCATGTCTTTCAGGTGAGGGTTTGTTGCTGTTGCAACCGCTGAGGACAGCGATCCCCATAAGTACCGCGACCACTTTTCCATTCATCCTTTGTTCCTTTTAAATTCATGAGGTTAGGCAAGTGGAGTATATCGCGGAATGAGGTCGGGAAGAGACTGCGAAAAATGATAGTCTTATAAAATCAGCGGGCACCTTGACGGTGCCCTCATGGTTCTCAGATATCCTGGACGGCGAACAGCAACGCGTTGCGGTGTCTGTTGAGTCCACATTTTCTGATAGCGTGGATACGCATATTGCGACGGGATTGTGCTTCCAGCCAACGAGCCTTACGGCGACTCACCTGTCGCAACATACGCCAGCGCCCTACTTCTGTTCTACTGCGCTTCATATCGACAACTCTTTCACTCACAGAGTCGTCATTATAAGCTCAACCCCGTCGCAAACCAGCGCTTTTATCTGCCGTTTTTATTTGCCAGATGAATCCTGATGCGTACACTCATAACAATACGCTTTCAAAAGGATTTTTTACTTATGACAACCTTCTACACCGTGGTGAGTTGGCTGGTCATTCTGGGATACTGGCTGTTAATCGCGGGGGTGACGTTACGCATCCTGATGAAGCGCAGAGCCGTACCTTCTGCCATGGCCTGGCTTCTGATTATTTACATTCTGCCGCTGGTGGGCATTATTGCGTATCTCTCTTTCGGTGAGCTCCATCTGGGTAAACGCCGCGCCGAGCGCGCCCGCGCGATGTGGCCCTCGACGGCAAAATGGCTCAGCGATCTTAAAGCCTGCAAACATATCTTTGCCGAAGAGAACAGCAGCGTCGCCTCTTCATTATTCAAGCTGTGCGAACGCCGCCAGGGCATTGCTGGCGTTAAGGGTAATCAGCTGCAGTTAATGACCTCCTCCGACGATGTAATGCAGGCGCTGATCCGGGATATTCAACTGGCGCGTCATAACATCGAGATGGTTTTTTATATCTGGCAGCCGGGGGGCATGGCGGATCAGGTTGCTGAATCACTGATGGCCGCCGCTCGTCGCGGTATTCATTGCCGCCTGATGCTGGATTCCGCTGGCAGCGTCGCGTTTTTCCGCAGCCCGTGGGCGGGAATGATGCGCAATGCCGGTATAGAAGTGGTTGAGGCGCTGAAGGTTAATCTGCTGCGTGTCTTCCTGCGGCGCATGGATCTTCGCCAGCACCGCAAAATGATTTTGATTGATAACTATATTGCCTACACCGGCAGTATGAACCTGGTTGACCCGCGCTTCTTCAAGCAGGATTCAGGTGTCGGTCAATGGATCGATCTGATGGCGCGTATGGAAGGCCCGGTCGCCACCTCGATGGGGATCGTCTACTCGTGCGACTGGGAAATAGAAACCGGTAAGCGTATTTTACCGCCGCCCCCAGACGGCAATATTATGCCGTTTGAAGAGGCCAGCGGACATACCATTCATACTATTGCCTCCGGGCCGGGTTTCCCGGAGGACCTCATCCACCAGGCATTACTCACGGCGACCTATTCTGCGCGTGAGTATCTGATTATGACGACGCCCTACTTCGTCCCCAGCGACGATCTGCTGCACGCTATTTGTACTGCCGCGCAGCGTGGTGTAGACGTCAGTATTATTATGCCGCGCAAAAACGATTCTCTGCTGGTCGGCTGGGCAAGCCGCGCATTCTTCAGCGAACTCCTTGCCGCAGGGGTGAAGATTTATCAGTTTGAAGGCGGACTGTTGCATACCAAGAGCGTGCTGGTGGACGGTGAGCTGAGCCTGGTGGGCACAGTCAATCTTGATATGCGCAGCCTGTGGCTTAACTTTGAAATCACCCTCGTGATTGACGATGCCGGGTTTGGTGGCGATCTGGCGGCGGTCCAGGATGATTATATCTCCCGCTCGCGCCTGCTGGATGCCAGACTGTGGGTGAAACGTCCTCTCTGGCAGAGAATTGCTGAACGACTGTTTTACTTCTTTAGTCCGTTGCTGTAAAACGTGCCCAACGATGTTTAACAGGTAGTCATCATGGAAATGGATCTGAACAATCGCCTGACCGAAGACGAAACGCTCGAACAGGCCTATGACATTTTTCTCGAACTGGCGGTTGATAACCTCGATCCCGCAGATGTGATCCTCTTCAATCTGCAGTTTGAAGAGCGCGGCGGTGCCGAGCTGTTCGACCCTGCTGAAGACTGGGCTGAGCATGTTGATTTTGATCTCAATCCGGACTTCTTTGCCGAAGTGGTGATTGGGCTGGCCGATGAAGATGGCGGTGAAATTAACGACATTTTCGCCCGCGTTCTGCTGTGTCGCGAGAAAGACCACAAGCTGTGCCATATCCTCTGGCGCGAATAATAAAAAAGGCTGCGATGGCAGCCTTTTTTATTTAATCCGGTAATTCAGTACCACAGCGGTTACAGAAACGCGCGCTGTGTTCATGCTCACCCTGATGGCAGTTCAGACATTTACGCTGCTGCTTGCGGTTCTGAAAAGCGCTGCTCATGTGGGTGGTAATCAGTCCCGTTGGGATCGCGATCACCGAATAGCCAATCAAAATCAGAACCGATGCCACAATACGCCCAAGCGGCGTATGCGGTGTGATATCGCCGTAGCCAACGGTTGTAACGGTCACAATGGCCCAGTAGACGGACGCATTGAGCGTCGTAAAGCCATATTTGGGCCCTTCTATTAGATACATCAGCGCGCCAAAAACAATCATGACGATGGCAATAAACGAGTAGAACAAAATAAGCTGATGCCGCGCACTGACGATCGCACTCCAGAACACGCGTAATGACGGCATAAAACGCAGTAATTTCAGAATACGTAATACCCGAATCACACGCATCGCTCGCCAGGCGAAGACATAGCTCAGGCTGATCTCCGGCCAAAGCCACATCACATAGAGCGGCAGGATGGTCGCTAAATCGATAAATCCCCAGAAGCTGAAAACATATCTGGCCGGGTTGGGCCAGGCTATCACTCTGAGGAGATATTCGGCGGTAAAGACCAGGGTAATCGCCAGCTCAAGCCAGACAAAGATATGCCATTCGTCAAACGTCAGGTGGTATTGCGTCCCGGCACCCGATTCAATAAAGATGACAACCACGCTGAGCAGCGCAAATAAACCGCAAAGACCTTCGAAGCGTCGTCCGGATACCGTTTCAGGATCGAATAAAAAGTGATAAAGCCGTCGACGGGCTGACGTGAATAAACGCGACACAGTAACCTCGCAATAAATAAGGGCTGACATCATGTCAGCCCTTGCGATTATAACGGGTCTACTTTAAGGCAGGAAACCGCATGTCGGAAACTGCCCTCCAGCACCGGTCGTGTTTTTGCACATTCCGGACCGGCCATCGGACAGCGCGTGCGGAATACGCAGCCGGACGGCGGATTAATCGGCGAAGGCAACTCCCCTTCCAGCAGCTGAATGGTTTTATTTTTTTCAAGATCCGGGTCGGGGATCGGCACTGCCGACATCAGCGCTTTGGTATAAGGATGCAGCGGGTTGTGGTACACCTCGTCATAGGTGCCCAATTCCACCGCGTGCCCCAGATACATCACCAGTACACGGTCTGAAATGTGCTTCACCACGGCCAGATCGTGAGCGATGAAGATCAGCGAGAGCCCCATTTCACGCTGCAGCTTCTGCAGCAGGTTAACCACCTGTGCCTGAATGGACACGTCCAGCGCGGAAACCGGCTCATCGCAAATAATCAGCTTCGGTTCGAGGATCAGCGCACGGGCAATACCAATACGCTGGCACTGACCGCCCGAGAATTCATGCGGATAGCGGTTGATGAGGTTAGGCAACAGGCCGACTTTCATCATCATCGCCTTAACGCGATCGCGCACTTCCTGACGCGACATTTTCGGATGATAGGTTCGCAGCGGCTCGGCAATAATCTCGCCGATGGTCATACGCGGGTTCAGTGACGCTAGCGGGTCCTGGAAAATCATCTGGATATCGCTGCGCACCTCGCGCCACTCGTCGGGTTTCATCCCCAGCAGGTCTTTGCCCAGCCAGGCCACTTTGCCGTCGGTGGCTTTCACCAGACCGATAATGGCACGGGCAAAAGTGGACTTCCCGCAGCCAGACTCACCCACCACGCCCAGCGTTTCGCCCTCGTACAGGCGAAGCGTTACGCCATCAACGGCTTTGAGGGTTTTAGGCGGCTGCCAGAACCACTGTTTGCCGTCTTTGATATCGAAATGGACTTTAAGATCGGCAATTTCGAGCAGCACATTTCTTTTTTCATCTAATGCGTTCATACCAGCTCCTCATGCGACTTAAAGCAGGCGCGCAGGCGGCCTGGTGCAAACTCTTCCAGCGGCGGAGCGCTATTACAAATCTCCATCGCATGCGGACAACGTGGCTGGAATGGACAACCTTTTGGTAAACGCAGCAGGTTTGGCGGGTTACCCGGGATCGTCAGCAGGGATTCACCTTCGGCATCCAGACGCGGTACCGCATTCAGCAGGCCGATAGAATACGGATGTGCAGGCTGATAGAAGACATCACGCGCCTGACCGTACTCCATGGTACGACCGGCATACATCACCAGCACTTTGTCGCAGATACCCGCAACCACGCCCAGGTCATGGGTGATCATGATAATTGCCGTGTTGAATTCCCGCTTAAGCTCGTTCAACAGGGTCATGATCTGTGCCTGAACGGTCACATCCAGCGCAGTGGTCGGCTCATCTGCAATCAGCAGTTTTGGCCGGCAAAGCAGCGCCATCGCAATCATCACGCGCTGACGCATACCGCCAGAGAATTCGTGCGGGAACATGCGCATGCGCTTGCGCGCTTCCGGCATTTTTACCGCATCCAGCATTTTTACCGACTCTTCAAAGGCTTCCGCTTTACCCATACCTTTGTGCAGCATCAGCACTTCCATCAACTGTTCGCCGACGCGCATGTACGGATTTAAAGAGGTCATTGGGTCCTGGAAAATCATCGAAATCTGCTCGGCACGAAGCTTATTCAGCTCGTGTTCCGGCAGGTTGAGGATTTCACGACCGTTGAATTTCGCAGAACCACCAATCACGCCGTTAGACGCCAGCAGGCCCATCAGCGCAAACGCGGTTTGAGATTTACCGGAGCCAGATTCCCCCACGATCCCCAGCGTTTCACCGGCGCGCAGGTTAAAATTAAGGTCGTTTACGGCGGTTACATCACCATCCGGCGTTTTAAAGGTGACACGTAGATCGTTTACATCCAGCAGCATATTGCTCTGCTGTTGCGCCTTTGGCGCAGTGGCCGTTTCAATAATCGTCATGACGGCGCTCCTTAACGGTCTTTCGGGTCGAGGGCATCACGCAGGCCATCGCCGATAAAGTTGAAACAAAACAGGGTGACAACCAGGAAGCCCGCCGGATACAGCAGCAACCACGGTGAAACTTCCATCGAGTTTGCACCGTCACTCAACAACGCGCCCCAGCTACTCAGCGGCTCTTGCGTGCCCAGCCCCAGGAAGCTCAGGAAGGATTCGAACAGGATCATGCTCGGCACCAGCAGTGAGGCATACACCACCACCACGCCCAGAACGTTCGGCACAATGTGGCGAACCACGATATTACCGGTCGATACCCCACCCACCTGTGCCGCTTCGATAAACTCTTTGCGCTTAAGGCTCAGCGTTTGACCACGCACGATACGCGCCATATCCAGCCAGGACACCATCCCGATGGCCACGAAAATCAACAGGATGTTCTGACCAAAGAAGGTCACCAGCAGGATCACGAAGAACATGAACGGGAAGGAGTTGAGGATTTCCAGCAGACGCATCATGACGGAGTCCACTTTCCCGCCGAGATAACCGGAAAGCGATCCGTAGAGCGTGCCGAGGATCACCGCCACCAGCGCGGCAGCAATACCGACCATCAACGAAATGCGGCCACCGATTGCCACGCGTACCAGCAGGTCACGACCGGATGAGTCGGTACCGAAATAGTGCCCGGACTCCATATCTGGCGCACTGGACATCATGCCCCAGTCCGTATCGAAATAGGTGAATTGCGACAGCATCGGTGCCAGCGTCACAAACAGGGCAATGATCACCAGTACGACCAGGCTGGCGACCGCAGCACGGTTGTGCATAAAGCGGCGACGCGCATCCTGCCAGAGGCTACGGCCTTCGACTTCCAGTTTTTCACTGAAGTTTTCCAGCGCCTCGCTGTTTTTCTTACTCAACATCATGGCGTGCTCCAGTTAGTAACGGATTTTAGGGTCGATAACGGCGTACAGCACATCGACAATGGCGTTAAACAGAATGGTCAGCGCACCAACCAAAATCGTCAGGCTCAGCACCAGCGAGTAGTCACGGTTAAGCGCACCATTAACAAACAGCTGACCAATGCCCGGCAGGCCGTATATGGTTTCGATAACCATTGACCCCGTAATGATGCCAACGAAAGCTGGCCCCAGGTAAGACAGGACGGGTAACAGCGCAGGCTTCAGCGCATGCCGTAAAATAATCCGGCGCATCGGTAAGCCTTTCGCGCGCGCGGTACGAATAAAGTTTGAGTGCAGAACCTCAATCATCGACCCGCGCGTGATACGCGCGATACTGGCGATGTACGCCAATGACAATGCCACCATTGGCAGTATCATGAACTGCAGCGCCCCACCGTTCCAGCCGCCGCCGGGCAGCCATTTCAGCGTGATGGCAAATATCATGACCAGCAACGGTGCGACAACGAAGCTTGGGATAACCACCCCGGTCATTGCGACCCCCATGACGGCATAATCCCATTTGGTATTTTGTTTTAAGGCGGCGATAACGCCCGCAGCCACCCCGAGAACGACGGCAAGCAGGAATGCTGCAGCACCCAATTTAGCCGATACCGGGAAGCTTGACGCCACCAGGTCGTTAACGGAGTAGTCTTTATATTTGAATGACGGCCCAAAATCCCCGTGTGCCAGCTGCTTCAGATAGTTGAAGTACTGGGTAGAGATAGGATCGTTCAGATGGTATTTCGCTTCAATGTTGGCCATGACTTCTGGCGGCAGCGTACGTTCACCGGTAAAAGGGCTTCCCGGTGCAAGACGCATCATGAAGAAGGAAATCGTGATGAGAATAAATAGCGTTGGAATCGCTTCAAGACAGCGACGTAGGATAAATTTCAACATTGCCCGTACCTTCTGGCGTGTGCCTATATTATGTGACGTTGGTTAGACACCGTGGGGCGAGTACCCTCGCCCCACTCATTGCCATTAATGCTTGATAATATAAAGATTCTTAACAGAAATATTATCCAACGGGTCTTTACCGGTATAACCCCCTACCCACGGTTTCACCAGACGGGCGTTCACGTAGTAGTAAACCGGTACAATTGCCGAGTCTTTATCGAGTTGTTCTTCTGATTTCGCGTACAGCTCTGCACGTTGCGCATCGTCAGTCACTTTCAGCGTATCGCCGATAATCTTGTCGAAAGCCGGGCTCTTATAGTGTGCAGTGTTATTCGAACTGTCACTGAGCATCGTGTTCAGGAAGGATGTCGGTTCGTTGTAGTCCGCACACCAGCCAGCACGTGCCACGTCGAACGTGCCCTGATGACGGGTATCGAGGAAGGTTTTCCACTCCTGGTTTTCCAGTTTGACGTTCGCCCCCAGGTTTTTCTTCCAGATGGACGCGACGGCAATAGCCAGTTTTTTATGCAGATCTGACGTGTTGTACAGCAGGTTAAACGTCAGAGGCTTGTCGGCGGTATACCCTGCTTCTGCCAACAGTTTTTTGGCTTCTTCGTTACGTTTTTCCTGTGACCATTTGAACCACTCAGGTTCAACCAGTTTCATACCGTCGGTGTAAGGCGGAGTGTAGCTGTAAGCGGGCAGATCGCCCTGGTTTTTCACCTTGTTAACAATGATATCGCGATCCAGCGCCAGCTTCAGCGCGGTACGAACGCGCACGTCGGTGAACGGTGCTTTCTGGTTGTTAATTTCGTAGTAGTACGTGCACAGGTACGGATCGACGTGAACTTCTTTCGGGATCTCTTTTTTCAGTTTCTGGAACAGTTCAATCGGCATGTTGTTATAGGTCATGTCGATCTCGCCGCTGCGGTAGCGGTTAACGTCTGTCACTTCAGAAGAAATTGGCAGGTAAGTCACCTGATTGATCACGGTTTTCGCGTTGTCCCAATACTGCGGGTTACGCTCCAGAACCATACGTTCGTTGACCACCCAGTCTTTCAGCTTATAAGCACCGTTGGTCACGATATTGGCTGGCTGCGTCCATTTCTCACCAAATTTCTCCACGGCGGATTTTGGTACCGGGGAGACGGACGGGTGAACAAGCAGCTTATAGAAGTACGGAACAGGTTCGCTCAACGTCACTTCAAAGGTATTAGCATCAATGGCTTTTACGCCCAGATCGGTAACAGGTTTTTTGCCTGCGATAATGTCATCAATATTGGCGATGTGACCATACTGCAGATAGCTCGCATACGGAGAGGCGGTATTTGGATTCGCCAGGCGCTGCCAGCTATACACGAAATCTTCGGCGGTGACCGGAGTGCCGTCGGACCATTTAGCATCTTTACGCAGATGGAAGGTCCAGACTTTGAAATCTTTGTTTTCCCATTTCTCAGCCACGCCCGGAGCCGGGTGGCCGTCTACGTCAGTGACCAGCAGACCTTCGAACAGATCGCGGTTAACGTTCGACTCAGGAACCCCTTCAATTTTGTGCGGGTCCAGAGACTGAACTTCCGCACCGTTGTTACGCACCAGCGTCTGTTTTTCAGCCAGTTGCACCCCTGCAGGCACATCCGCAGCCATTGCGTTGCCCGCGATTAGCGCAGTTAAAATCCCCGCCGCTACCAGATTTTTTTTTGTGATGATGGTCATTGTGTTGGTACTCCACTCATTATAATTACTGGCCTTCGCCAGCTGTGTAATCCCCTTTTGGGGCCTGTACAGCGCAGGAGTTTTTTTATGCTGCTGCCAGGTTCTTTTTTCTACTTCTTGCTATCACCGACTTTTTTATTACTGACCGCTCGTATGGCCGTCTTGCGTCGATTCTTAACACGCCGCCCCGTCTGCGACGTGTTATGGATTTCTGAGACGAAACTATATGAAAATAATTCTCATCTACTTGTTTAATTCTGCAAAATATAAGGCCGGAAAGTATCAAATGGCGCAAACACCCGCCAATACATTTTGCAAATTTGTTAAGCAATTCTCTTTTACGAAGGATGCAGCTTCTCTGAAAATCGTCTTACCGGACAGCAGTTATCAAAAAATCAATGTATATTCAATAAGATGTAAAAAATCTTCTCTGCACGCACTTCGCTGCGTCACCTTAGTCAGATTTTGCACAAAAATTTAACAACTGGTTATTATTTAGCACATTCTTCTAGGGGAGCATTGAAATTACTAATATCATTTCGGATATCACTCAGCAAGCCCCAGACTATCATGTGAGTAAAATAACAGAGCATTCGAAGGATTTATGTGCAGGCGGGTGGGTAAGAAAGAATTAACTCGTTGAAATACAAGTAAAGTAAATTATTAGTAGAATTTATTATGTCATGTTCACATTTCAACTTTATTATATGATTTGCTGATAATGACGTAAAAAAACGGAGCCCCTGGCTCCGTCCTTTCATATGAAGTTTTAATGCAATAACCCGGGGAAAATGCTTTTAATGCCGGTAACGATAAACTCAATACCCAACGCCATCAGTAGCAGACCCATGATACGGGTAATAACGTTGATGCCTGTTTGCCCTAACAGCCGCACCAGCCAGGGGGCCATGCGGAATACGCCCCAACAGCAGAGCGCGAAAAGCGCAATCGCCACGGAAAAACCGATCAGGTGCATCAGACTGTGATAGCGCGTCCCCCACACTATCGTCGAGCTAATGGCCCCCGGACCCGCCATCAGCGGCAAGGCCAACGGAACGACACCGATACTTTCACGGACCGCCGTTTCTGATTTCTCCTGTTTGTTCTGTTTATCCTCACCCAGCTTACCGCTGATCATCGACATGGCGATGGTGACAACCAGGATCCCGCCCGCAATACGGAAGGAATCAATAGAGATACCGAATAACTGCAGAATGGCGTCACCCAGGTAAAGCGACGTCAGCAGAATAATCGCTACCGATAAGTTTGCCGTCAGGTTGGTTTTATTTCTGGCAACGGCTGTCTGGTAGCTGGTCATACTGATGAAGACAGGAATAATCCCCACTGGGTTCACCAGTGCAAACAAACCAATAAAAAACTTAAAATATGTAGGGAAATCAAAGAGCGTTTGAATCACATTTAGCTCCGCTAATGAGCATGTTCAGGGACAGAAAATATGTCATGATAAAACCGCGCTGAAGATACGCTTTTTTGCAGCATTCTTCACCAGAAATCTGTGCCAAAACGTTATCATTTCATGATGTTAAACATTTGTAGAATCAATGATAGCGTCACTTCCAATAGTTACGTAATTATTTAACAGTGGAAAATTCTTGGCGAAATAGGCTGCTGAAAGGTATCAGCTTAGGGAAAAATTGATGCAGATCATGATTTCCGTACTCAGAAGTGAGTAATCTGATTACGCCGCCAGGGAGATCACCTATCAAAAAGGTATGATGCTAAGGTAAGGCTCTTTTAGTAAATTAGTGAACTGGAGCAAGAAGTAAGCCCTTGTTTTACTGTGTGTTACGCAAGTGGTATCGGGTCTGACTATACTGTGTGACGTATCGAGCGCTGGTTTACTAAAAGAGTTTAAACATTATCAGGAGAGCATTATGGCTGTTACTAATATCGCTGAACTGAACGCACTCGTCGAGCGCGTTAAAAAAGCCCAGCGTGAATATGCCAATTTCACCCAAGAACAGGTTGATAAAATCTTCCGCGCGGCCGCACTGGCTGCTGCAGATGCTCGAATCCCTCTCGCTAAAATGGCCGTTGCCGAATCCGGTATGGGTATCGTTGAAGATAAAGTGATCAAAAACCACTTTGCTTCAGAGTATATCTACAACGCCTATAAAGATGAGAAAACCTGTGGCGTGCTGTCTGAAGACGACACTTTTGGTACCATCACTATTGCAGAACCTATCGGCATCATTTGCGGTATCGTTCCAACCACTAACCCAACGTCTACTGCTATCTTCAAATCACTGATCAGCCTGAAGACCCGTAACGCAATCATCTTCTCCCCGCACCCACGTGCAAAAGACGCGACCAACAAAGCAGCAGATATCGTTCTGCAGGCTGCAATTGCCGCTGGCGCACCAAAAGATTTGATTGGCTGGATTGATCAGCCGTCTGTTGAACTGTCCAATGCACTGATGCATCACCCGGACATTAACCTGATTCTGGCGACCGGTGGTCCTGGTATGGTTAAAGCCGCGTACAGCTCCGGTAAACCAGCCATCGGCGTAGGCGCAGGTAACACCCCTGTTGTTATCGACGAAACGGCGGATATCAAACGTGCCGTTGCGTCTGTACTGATGTCAAAAACCTTCGACAACGGCGTGATCTGTGCGTCCGAGCAGTCTGTTGTGGTTGTTGATTCCGTATACGATGCCGTGCGCGAACGTTTCGCAAGCCACGGCGGCTACCTGCTGCAGGGTAAAGAGCTGAAAGCCGTTCAGGACATCATCCTGAAAAATGGCGCACTGAATGCTGCTATCGTAGGTCAACCAGCATACAAAATTGCTGAGCTGGCAGGCTTCACCGTTCCGGCAACAACCAAGATCCTGATTGGTGAAGTGAAAGTTGTCGATGAAAGCGAACCGTTCGCTCACGAAAAACTGTCTCCAACTCTGGCAATGTACCGTGCGAAAGATTTCGATGACGCGGTTGAGAAAGCAGAGAAACTGGTTGCCATGGGCGGTATCGGTCACACCTCTTGCCTGTACACTGACCAGGATAACCAGCCAGAACGTGTTGCTCACTTCGGTCAGAAGATGAAAACTGCACGTATCCTGATCAACACCCCTGCTTCTCAGGGTGGTATCGGTGACCTGTACAACTTTAAACTCGCACCTTCCCTGACTCTGGGTTGTGGTTCCTGGGGTGGTAACTCCATCTCTGAAAACGTTGGTCCAAAACACCTGATCAACAAGAAAACCGTTGCTAAGCGAGCTGAAAACATGTTGTGGCACAAACTTCCGAAATCTATCTACTTCCGCCGTGGCTCTCTGCCAATCGCGCTGGATGAAGTGATTACTGATGGCCACAAACGTGCGCTCATCGTGACTGACCGTTTCCTGTTCAACAACGGCTACGCAGATCAGATCACCTCTGTGCTGAAAGCCTCTGGCGTTGAAACTGAAGTCTTCTTTGAAGTTGAAGCTGACCCAACCCTGAGCGTTGTTCGTAAAGGTGCTGAACTGGCAAACTCCTTCAAACCAGATGTGATTATCGCACTGGGTGGCGGTTCCCCAATGGACGCCGCGAAAATCATGTGGGTCATGTACGAGCATCCGGAAACCCACTTCGAAGAGCTGGCACTGCGCTTTATGGATATCCGTAAACGTATCTACAAGTTCCCGAAAATGGGCGTGAAAGCGAAAATGATCGCTGTCACCACCACTTCCGGTACCGGTTCAGAAGTGACGCCGTTTGCGGTTGTAACTGATGATGCAACAGGTCAGAAATACCCACTGGCTGACTACGCGCTGACTCCAGATATGGCTATCGTTGATGCCAACCTGGTTATGGATATGCCGAAATCACTGTGTGCCTTCGGTGGTCTGGATGCCGTGACTCACGCCCTGGAAGCTTATGTGTCTGTACTGGCGTCTGAATTCTCCGACGGTCAGGCTCTGCAAGCTCTGAAACTGCTGAAAGAGAACCTGCCAGCCTCTTACAACGAAGGGGCAAAAAACCCGGTAGCGCGTGAGCGTGTACACAGTGCTGCAACCATCGCAGGTATCGCGTTTGCGAACGCCTTCCTGGGTGTTTGTCACTCCATGGCACACAAACTGGGTTCTCAGTTCCACATTCCTCACGGTCTGGCGAACGCCCTGTTGATTAGCAACGTTATCCGTTATAACGCGAACGACAACCCAACCAAGCAGACTGCATTCAGCCAGTACGACCGCCCACAAGCACGTCGTCGTTACGCTGAAATCGCTGACCACCTTGGTCTGAGCGCACCGGGTGACCGCACTGCTGCGAAGATTGAGAAACTGCTGGCATGGCTGGACAGCATCAAAGCTGAGCTGGGTATTCCTAAATCTATCCGTGAAGCAGGCGTTCAGGAAGCTGACTTCCTCGCTCACGTAGATAAGCTGTCTGAAGACGCATTTGATGACCAGTGTACGGGTGCTAACCCGCGCTACCCACTGATCTCCGAGCTGAAACAGATTCTGCTGGATACCTACTACGGTCGCGAGTTCAAAGAAAATGACACTGTCGCTGCAAAAGTTGAAGCGCCTGTTGTTAAAGCTGACAAAAAAGCGAAGAAAAGCGCTTAATTGACAGCCTAATAAAAAACCCGCCAATGGCGGGTTTTTTTATGTCTGCCGATCAGCAAAGAAATCTGTTCAGACCTATTTCCGATTATCACTCTGGATAGCCGTCAGTGAACCTACAACAAGTGCTTCTTTATAGTGCTTGCGGCAGACCGATACATAGCGCTCATTGCCCCCTATAACGACCTGCTCGCCATCCGCGTAGGGTTTCCCCGATTGGTCGAGACGAAGCACCATACTGGCTTTACGGCCGCAGAAACAGATAGTCTTCAGCTCAACGAGCTTATCCGACCATGCGAGCAAATACTGGCTGCCAGCAAATAACTCACCGCGAAAATCGGTACGTAGACCATAACAGAGTACGGGAATATCCAGTTCGTCAACGACGTCAGAAAGCGCATGAACCTGTTCACGCGTCAGGAACTGGCTTTCATCTACCAGAACACAATGGATGGGCTTAGCGGCATGTTCAGTGCGGATATCATCCAGTAAATCCGTTTGCGGGTTATACAGCCTTGCTGGCGACGAAAGTCCTATTCTTGAGCTTACCTTCCCTGCACCAAAGCGATCGTCGATTTCAGCGGTGTATACAACGGTGCGCATCCCCCGCTCTTGATAATTGTATGAGGATTGCAGTAACGCCGTCGATTTCCCTGCATTCATTGCCGAATAGTAGAAATAAAGTTGTGCCATTGGCCGAAGAACCCTAATCAATGTGTAATATTCCCGATGAATCATTGTACCATATTTTGTCCCGTCATCAGCGATACACCGCACAGACTATGCCGCTTAACCCGTGATTAACCCTCGGTAGTTTTAGAAAATAATGCGTTAAAACATACATTAAACGCTTACCGGGCTGCCAATAAGCAACATATGCAGCCAAACATAACACTTCTTTTTATACTGGAATCTACGTTCATTAAAATTCACTATTTATTAACTATTCTTGTCTTAGTCGCGTGTCCCTGAAGTAATACAAAAGGCTGATATTTATCAGCCGCAACTATAATTCCTGAGGGAAATGTCACAAAATCAAACATGCTTACCGCTGGTTTTTGCCGTTCGACGTGAAATCATCAGACCAGACAAACGGCGAAATTTAAGTTAGCGTAATTAATAATAGCGACGACGATTTCGTATTTTTTGAATTCCTTACATTCCCACCTATTGCACAACTCAATTTATCGCTCTATTATTAGGACAACAAACCACCCCCCATTATAAGTTTGAGATTACTACAATGAGCGAAGCACTTAAAATTCTGAACAACATCCGTACTCTTCGTGCGCAGGCAAGAGAATGTACCCTCGAAACGCTTGAAGAAATGCTGGAAAAATTAGAAGTTGTAGTTAATGAGCGTCGTGAAGAAGAAAGCGCAGCTGCTGCTGAAATCGAAGAACGCACTCGTAAACTGCAGCAATATCGCGAAATGCTGATTGCAGATGGTATCGATCCAAACGAATTGCTGAACAGCATGGCTGCGGCTAAAACCGGTACCAAAGCAAAACGCGCTGCTCGTCCAGCTAAATATAGCTACATTGATGAGAACGGCGAAGAGAAAACCTGGACCGGCCAGGGTCGTACTCCAGCTGTTATCAAGAAAGCAATGGATGAGCAGGGTAAACAACTGGATGACTTCCTGATCAAGGATTAATCTGAATCTATTTGCAAAAATCCCGCTAAATGCGGGATTTTTTTTACGCGAAATTCCGCTGAGCAACCCTTTACACTCTGTCATATGTCGCCACAGACTATTTAATGTCTTTTACAATCCCTCTCCAGCGGCCACTGAGCCTCGTTATGGACATAAAAAAACCGGTGGGCATCGCCACACCGGTCTTGTACAACTGAGTATCAGGCTATTTCTTAATACCCACGTTTTCTTTGAGCCAGGCTTTAAACTCTTCGCCCAGCGTATTGTGGCGAATACCATATTCAACGAATGCCTGCATATAACCGAGTTTATTACCGCAGTCATGGCTCTTACCTTTCATATGGTAAGCTTCTACGGTTTCTTTTTCGATCAGCATATCGATGCCATCGGTCAACTGGATTTCATCGCCAGCTCCCGGAGGCGTTTTTGCCAGCAGCGGCCAAATCTCAGCACTCAATACATAACGACCTACAACCGCCAGATTAGATGGCGCGACGTCCGCTTTTGGTTTCTCAACGACACCCACCATCGGAACGCTTTCGCCAGGCTCCAGGTTAACGCCCTTGCAGTCCACAACACCATAAGCAGTAACGTCTTCTACAGGCTCAACCATGATCTGGCTGCTGCCGGTTTCGTCGAAGCGCTTGATCATCTCAGCCAGGTTATCCTGAGACAGATCTGATTCAAATTCGTCCAGAATAACATCCGGCAGAATAACAGCGACCGGCTCATCACCCACAACCGGGTGTGCACACAGCACAGCATGACCCAGACCTTTCGCCAGCCCCTGACGAACCTGCATAATGGTGACGTGTGGAGGACAAATAGACTGAACTTCCGCTAACAGCTGGCGCTTAACACGTTTTTCCAGCATCGCTTCAAGTTCAAAACTTGTATCAAAATGGTTTTCGATAGAGTTTTTAGATGAATGCGTAACCAGCACAATCTCAGTAATCCCTGCCGCGATACATTCATTAACGACGTACTGGATTAATGGCTTATCAACTAAAGGCAGCATCTCTTTAGGGATTGCCTTCGTTGCTGGTAACATCCTGGTCCCCAATCCCGCTACCGGGATGACGGCCTTTCTGACTTTCGAATTTAGGGCAGCCATTCAAATTCTCCTGAGCTGTTCAAGTTTTGAACTTTTATGCATTAAATAACGCGTTGAGTATATCAGCCTCAGCCTTTAGTACGGGTCTGAAATGAACGCGTAGCCGATCAATTAGGATAAATACGCATGAATCTGGCAGCGATAGTAGCACCGCCAACTAAACACTGGAAAAGCAATCTCAAGAATAAAACTCAACTGCTTATTCCGTGGACAACATTAAGCGCAACCGCCCGCCTGCACCCCAAATTTGGCACTGCCAGGAGGAACAGCGATGGCTAATTTGATTGAGGTAAGCCGTCCCCAGTGTTCCCAGCGGTACGCCGTTACTCACCTGAATATGATGCTCCCCAGTATTCAGAGAAGCGTTTAAACCCGCAGAGACAAGAATCAGATTTTTGAGTCCGCTGTGATAATAACCAACGAGAAGCGGAAACTGCCCAGGCAAATTAGCCTGGCGGAAAAGTTGATTTACTTGTTTAAGCAAACTGCCTAACTCAGGAAGCCGCTGTCCCTGATGGGATAACTGCTCCTGCAATAATCCATTAAATAGCGCACGAAGTAACAATGCGGCTAAAACACCATTGTCACCTGCCCGGGTCACGTCCAGACAATAAAAGGCAAGATCGGAATCGGATAACGGCGCAATATCGAGCACCAGACCATGCTGATCTGCCGCCACGAGTTGTCGATAATTTATCCGGCAATGGGAAAGCGTTTGTTGTACCGGCGGCTGAAGCTCTTGTAACAATTTGGCTGCGGCAAGGGGATTACTGACCAACGCATCCCAGTCCTGAAACAGACGCTCTTCTTCCTCAACGCGGGAATTGAACATGTTGGGATAAAGGCAAGCGAGCACCGTCTCACGCAGACGATTCAAATCCTTGACGGGCTTCAGCAGAATATCCTGTACCCCCAGACGTAGAGCTTTCGCGATATCCGCCATATTCTCCGTCGCAGAGATCACCAGTACAGGCATCTGGTTTCCTTCATTGCGAAGATGCTCAACCAGTTTCAGGCCATTCATTCGCGGCATCGCGATGTCGCAGATCATCAAGTCCGGCGCAATAGAGGTCATTTTCTCCAGCGCGTCGATGCCGTCCTCGGCAAGAGAAGTATCCGCACCCAGTGAGGATAACCACGAATCCAGCAAAGAGCGGAAAACGGGCTCGTCTTCAACGATTAAAATGTGTTTTCCGACCAATGGCTGCGTCATGGTTCCTCCCCTGGCTGACAGTTACTCAATAGTGGCATGCTATTGGGACTATCGCCTGTCAGATTTTGCTGAAGTAATCAAATAAAGGATGCTTAAAGTGCTGTTCGCACAAATGGCAACAATTCATCTATTTTCTTTTCGACGGCTAAGGAACCCGCTGAAATCGCGGCCTCAGCTCTATGGAAATCAAGGGTAGAGATTTGAGGACAATAGGGTTGAATCAGAATATCGGGAGGATCGCCAGCCATACGGTTTCGCTTCAGGCGATTCTCAAGTACCTGAATGGACGTGGTCATTATTTCCAGGGCGGTGGGTGCCGTTACTGCTCGGCGAGCTGTCAGGCGGCCAATCCTTCCGCGCAAACGCGCATGCCAGGCGAGCTTCTCACCTTCGGCATCATCACTTTGAAGATTAACGGGCATGAGGTCTTGCTGCATCAGGTGGGCATCATGTTGCAAGTCCACGGCAATCACAATATCCGCCCCCATGGCACGCGTCAGGGATACGGGAACCGGGTTTACTACCCCGCCATCGACCAGCCAGTAGCCGTTATGGGGCACAGGAGCCATTAATCCCGGCATGCTGCAGGACGCACGGACAGCAAGATGAAGATCGCCTTCGGTGAGCCACAGCTCACGTCCTGTACTGAGATTCGTGGCCACCGCGCCAAACGGCAACTGGCAGTGGGTAAAGTCATCAAGAGGCATAATCTGACGGAACTGATTAAACACGCGCTCGCCGCGCAGCAGGCCGCCACGCTGCCAGGAGAGATCCATCAGACGCAGCACATCCCAGTAGCTGAAGGAACGCACCCATCTCTCAAGCTCTGGTAGTTTACCGCAGGCATATGCTGACCCGACCAGCGAACCAATCGAACAGCTTGCAACGATATCAACGTCAATACCCATCTGTTTCAAGGCGTTGATAACGCCAATATGCGACCAGCCTCGGGCTGCACCTGAGCCTAACGCCAGTCCAATTTTTACTTTTCTCATTAGCCCTGTTTTACTTCCACTGGATCCCCAACATAGCGTCAACGCAACAGCTCAGTTAACATAGTGCTACCCTAAGCGTTAAACGCCCTTATTTTTTGTTCCAGGAAGAGAATCGTGTCTCAACTCTGCCCCTGTGGTAGCGCTCTGGAGTATAGCCTATGTTGCCAGCGATATCTTACTGGCGAGCAGGTTGCTCCAGACCCGTCACACCTGATGCGTTCGCGGTATACTGCTTTTGTGATCAAAGACGCAGATTATTTAGTCAAGACCTGGCACCCCACTTGCCATGCAGCTGATTTTCAGCAAGACATTGAAGCGGGCTTCGCCAATACCCACTGGCTCGGTCTCACGGTCTTTGATTCAGCCCCCGGTCGTGATGAAAACGAGGGTTACGTGAGTTTTGTTGCCCGTTTTACCGAGCAGCACAAACCCGGCGCCATTATTGAACGTTCCCGTTTCTTAAAGGAAAGCGGGCAATGGTATTATATTGACGGAACGCGCCCCCAATTCGGTCGTAACGATCCCTGCCCTTGCGGTTCAGGTAAAAAATTTAAAAAGTGTTGCGGGCAGTAGTGCCTGACAACCCAGACTTCGCAAATACACAAACAGGATTTCCCGGCGATGCAATCACTACAACGTAAAGTTCTGCGCACCATCTGTCCCGATCAAAAAGGGCTGATCGCACGAATTACCAACATTTGTTACAAACATGAACTGAATATCGTGCAGAACAACGAGTTCGTTGACCACCGTACCGGTCGCTTCTTTATGCGCACCGAGCTTGAAGGTATTTTCAACGACACGACCCTGCTTGCCGATCTGGATAGCGCCCTGCCGGAAGGTTCCGTGCGTGAGCTGACGCCTGCTGGCCGTCGTCGCATTGTGATCCTGGTGACCAAAGAGGCACACTGCCTGGGCGACCTGCTGATGAAAGCCAACTACGGCGGTCTTGATGTCGAAATTGCCGCTGTTATCGGCAACCACGAGACGCTGCGTACGCTGGTCGAGCGGTTTGATATTCCGTTTGAACTGGTTAGCCACGAAGGTCATACCCGTGAAGAGCACGACGATCTGATGGCGCAGGCGATTGAAGCGCATAATCCAGACTACGTGGTGCTGGCGAAATACATGCGCGTGTTAACCCCCTCCTTCGTGGCGCGTTTCCCGAACAAGATTATCAACATCCACCACTCGTTCCTTCCCGCCTTTATCGGCGCGCGCCCGTACCACCAGGCGTACGAGCGCGGCGTGAAGATCATCGGTGCGACGGCCCACTACGTAAATGACAACCTGGATGAAGGTCCCATCATCATGCAGGACGTGATTCATGTGGATCACACCTATACCGCGGAAGACATGATGCGCGCTGGGCGCGACGTAGAGAAAAACGTCTTAAGCCGTGCGTTGTATCAGGTGCTTGCCCAACGCGTCTTCGTTTACGGCAACAGAACCATCATTCTTTAATCTTTCGGAAAATGAATTGATTAGCTTTGCACCTTTGCGGATAAAAAGCAGGCAAACAGCGTCATTTCCCTAAAGGAATGCTTTACAGGGGCGTCTCATTTGATATGATGCGCCCCGCTTCCAACAGGAAGCAGGCCAATAAAAAGCATTACCCCGTGGTGGGGTTCCCGAGCGGCCAAAGGGAGCAGACTGTAAATCTGCCGTCATCGACTTCGAAGGTTCGAATCCTTCCCCCACCACCATCTCTCAGCATTACCTCAAAATTTGAATTACCCCTGGTGGGGTTCCCGAGCGGCCAAAGGGAGCAGACTGTAAATCTGCCGTCATCGACTTCGAAGGTTCGAATCCTTCCCCCACCACCATCACTTCCCCCAACATAAAAACCGAGTCCGCCTTTGTAGGCCGGGTAAGGCGCAGCCGCCACCCGGCGAAAGATGGCTACATCGGTGGCAAACGACGCCTGACCGGCGAGCTTTTCACAATCGACGTATTACACTGGGCATGCTCTGCCAGGCCGTCCAGCAACACATCCAGTTGCTCTATCGATCTCACCACCAGCCTAATCACAAAACAGTCCTCGCCAGTCACTTTGTCGCTCTCTATACACTCCGGCATTGCCTGAATGTACTTATCCACCTTATGCAACAGGCCCGGCAATGGGCGCACGCGCACCAGCGCCTGTAAGGTGTATCCCAGCGCCACCAGATTCACCCGCGCCCCATACCCCTGAATCACACCGCGCTCTTCCAGCCGCTTCAGGCGCTCTGCCGTACTGGGTGACGTCAAACCGATACGCCCGCTGAGCACCTTCAGGGACATACGTGCATCCTCAACCAGACAGGCTAATATTTGCCGATCGATATCATCAAGCGGGTATTCCATCACTTTCACCTAATTTTAAAAAGTCATTGACCTGTTCCACCTTATCTAACCCCTGTAAAACCTGACAGCTATTTTCGACAATAACGTCACTAATCAGGAGGTGGGTGATGCGTGATTTACATAAAGGCGTCTGGCAAATGAGCCTGGCGATGTTAATTTCCGGCTCTATCGGTGCGTTTGTTTTACTTTCCGGTCTGCCGGTAACGGAAGTGGTGTTCTGGCGCTGCGTCATCGGCGCGGTTACGCTTTATGTGTTCATCCGATTAAGTCGAAAGCCCTTCAGTCCCCTAACCCGCACCACGCTGCTGCTGGCCATTTTTGGCGGCGTGGCATTAGTGGTGAACTGGCTGCTGCTCTTCGCAGCCTATGAACGGATCTCGATTGGCCTGTCCACCGTGGTCTATAACACCCAGCCGTTTATGCTGGTGATGATGGGGATGCTTTTAGGCGAACGCGTCAGTCTGGTGAAGTGGGGTTGGTTGATCCTCGCCTTCGGCGGCGTGGTGATATTGCTTTCCAGCGAGCTGAGCGGCACGCATGGCAGTGAATGGCTCGCAGGTATCGGGCTGTCGCTGAGTGCAGCATTCTTTTACGCGCTGACTGCCATTATCGCCCGAAAACTACAATCCATCGCACCGCAGCATATCGCCTTTATTCAGGTCATGACTGGGGTGGTAATGCTTCTTCCGCTGGCGCATATGCCTTCCCTTTCGGGCGATTTCCCCTGGACGATATTGCTGACGTTGGGCATTGTCCATACCGGCATCATGTACCAGTTGCTGTATAGCGCCATTCAGAAACTCCCCACTCCAGTCACCGGCTCCCTGTCGTTTATCTATCCGGTGGTCGCCATTGTTGTTGATAATCTGGTATTCGGACACTCGATGAACCTGACACAGCTTGCGGGCGGCGCGCTGATTTTGTTTGCCGCAGCGGGCAACAACCTGGGCTGGGGCGAAAAAAAACCCCGCGAGCGCGGGGTGGGTATCAAAACGGCGAATTAGCGACGGGCACGCACAATCTGGTATTTGCGCGTCAGGTACTCTACCGGCGCGCTCCAGATGTGCACCAGGCGGGAGAACGGGAACAGCACAAACAGCGTCATTCCCAGCACCAGGTGCACGCGGAAGATAAAGGCCACGCCGTCCAGGTGTTCAGAAGCGCCGCCGTGGAAGGTCACCACGGACTGCGCCCAGCCGACCAGCTTCATCATTTCGCTGCCGTCCATATGCTGAGCAGAGAACGGAATCGTCAGCAGACCCAGCGCACACTGCACCATCAGCAGGGAGAGGATCAGGATGTCCGCAGCGGTCGTGGTGGCACGCACGCGCGGGCTGAACAGACGACGTTTCAGCAGCAGCAGACCGCCGACCAGACACATCACGCCGCTGGCACCGCCCGCAAACATCGCCATTTTCTGCTTCACTTCAATCGGCAGCCAGGCTTCGTACATCCAGTGCGGTGTCAGCATACCCAGGAAGTGACCGGCAAAAATCCCCAGGATCCCGATATGGAACAGGTTTGAGGCGAGGTTCATCCCCTTGCGGTCCAGCATCTGGCTGGAGGCCGCCCGCCAGGTATACTGGCCATAGTCATAACGCAGCCAGCTTCCCACCAGGAATACGGTGCCCGCGATATACGGGTAAATGTCAAAGAAGAACATATTCAGGAAGTGCATTATTGCCGTCCTCCGTTAGAGATATTCAAATATTGCGGAGCAACGGCCCCGGCAAAACGACGCTGGTGAGCGGAGATTTCAGACTCGCCGCAGTTCTGGTCAGCAAAGAACTTCACCTGCTCTTCTTCCCAGACCGCATCAAGCGCCTGCGGGGTGTCATCGCGAGCTTCATCCGCGATTTTTTCCGCCACTTTTTCGCTATCAACGGCGGCGTTAGCCAGCTTCACCAGCAGGTCAAAGAGCACCGCATAAGCACTTTCGCGCTGCTGAAGACGCGCGGCGAGCAGCGCCAGGATCGGTGCAATATCCTGTAAACCGCCCAGCGCCTCTTCTTTTGGCAGCTGCGCCAGATATTCCAGGTAAAGTGGCAGGTGGTCTGGCAGTTCGCGGCTGTCGAGCTGCAGGCCGTGCTGCTCGTACTGGGACATCAGGTCGACCATCGCCTGACCACGATCGCGGGATTCACCGTGGACGTGTTCAAACAGCAGCAGCGACGTAGCGCGCCCGCGGTCAAACAGCTGGCTGTAGTCCGCCTGCGCGTCCAGGAGATCGCGTGCTAACAAATCGCGGAGGAAAACGCCCAGCTTCTGGGCATCCTCTTTATCCAGGTTTTCAGATGACGCGAGTGCATCAAAGAGTTCCTGCTGATGCTGCGCAAGCGCAGCATCCGGGTACTCGAGCAGACGCGAAACAATGACGAGTTCAATCATTGGTGCGGCTCCGTTTTGCTGGTCACATCCATAGCGTCGATGCGGCGGCTGTTGAACAGGTTGAATTTGGTGTCTGAGCCGTGGCAACCGTCACCGAAGCTAAAACCACATCCGTTTTTCTCCGGGAAGGCATCACGCGCCTGCTCGCGGTGGCTGCTCGGTACGACGAAACGGTCTTCGTAGTTCGCAATCGCCAGATAGCGGTACATCTCCTGCGCCTGTGCTTCGGTCAGACCGACCTCTTCCAGCGCACGGGTATCGGTAACGCCGTCCACGGTCTCTGCACGTTTGAAGTGACGCATTGCCAGCATACGCTTCAGCGCCAGCAGAACCGGCTGGGTATCGCCTGCGGTCAGCAGGTTCGCCAGGTACTGAACCGGAATACGCAGGCTTTCCACATCCGGCAGAATGCCGTTGCCGCCCAGCTCACCCGCGTCGGCAGCAGACTGAATCGGAGACAGCGGCGGCACGTACCAGACCATCGGCAGCGTACGATATTCAGGATGCAGCGGCAGGGCCAGCTTCCAGTCCATCGCCATTTTGTACACCGGAGACTGCTGCGCCGCGTCGATCACGCTCTGCGGCACGCCGTCCTTCAGCGCCTGCTCGATCACTTTCGGATCGTTCGGATCGAGGAAAACGTCCAGCTGACGCTGGTACAGATCTTTTTCGTTTTCGGTGCTTGCTGCCGTTTCAATCGCGTCCGCGTCGTACAGCAGCACGCCGAGGTAGCGAATACGGCCCACGCAGCTTTCTGAACAGACGGTCGGCATACCGGCTTCAATGCGCGGATAGCAGAAGATGCACTTCTCTGACTTGCCGCTCTTCCAGTTGAAGTAGATTTTTTTGTACGGACAGCCGGTGATGCACATGCGCCAGCCGCGGCACTTGTCCTGGTCGATCAGGACGATGCCGTCCTCTTCACGCTTGTAGATGGCACCGCTCGGGCAGGTTGCCACACATGCCGGGTTAAGGCAGTGCTCGCACAGACGCGGCAGGTACATCATGAAGGTATTCTCGAACTGGCCGTACATCGCCTTCTGCATATTCTCGAAGTTTTTGTCTTTCGACAGCTTCTCGAATTCACCGCCCAGATCGTCTTCCCAGTTCGGGCCTTTCTCGATCTTATCCATGCGCTGCCCGGTGATCAGGGAGCGAGGGCGCGCAATCGGCTGATGTTTACCTTCTGCGGCGTTATGCAGGTTCTGATAGTCAAAATCAAACGGCTCGTAGTAATCGTCGATGCCCGGCAGATGCGGGTTAGCGAAGATTTTCCCCAGCAGCATGGCACGGTTACCCATGCGCGGCTGGATTTTGCCGTTGATTTTGCGGATCCAGCCGCCCTTGTATTTCTCCTGGTCTTCCCAGTTGGTCGGGAAACCGGTGCCTGGCTTGGTTTCAACGTTGTTGAACCAGGCATATTCGGTACCTTCACGGCTGGTCCAGACGTTTTTACAGGTGACTGAGCAGGTATGACAGCCGATGCATTTATCCAGATTCAGCACCATGCCGACTTGTGAACGAATTTTCATTTTACGCTCTCCTGTACCTGGTCATTACCTTCGCCGTCTAACCAGTTAATATTCTTCATCTTACGTACCACCACGAACTCATCGCGGTTAGATCCTACGGTGCCGTAGTAGTTAAAGCCGTAGGCCAGTTGCGCATAGCCACCGATCATGTGGGTCGGCTTCGGCGTAATACGGGTGACCGAGTTATGAATACCGCCGCGCTGCTCGGTGATTTCTGAGCCAGGTATGTTCACGATACGTTCCTGCGCGTGGTACATCATGGTCATCCCCGCAGGCACTCGCTGGCTAACCACTGCGCGAGCGGTCAATGAACCGTTGCTGTTGAAGACTTCGATCCAGTCGTTATCCACAATGCCCAGATCTTTGGCATCCGCTTCGCTCATCCAGACAATCGGACCGCCGCGACCCAGCGTCAGCATCAGCAGGTTGTCGCTGTAGGTGGAGTGGATCCCCCACTTCTGGTGCGGCGTCAGGAAGTTCAGCGCTTTCTCAGGGTTACCGTTGGACTTCTCGCCCATCACCGCTTTCACCGAACGGGTGTCGATTGGCGGACGGTAAACCAGCAGGCTCTCACCGAAATCACGCATCCACTGGTGATCCTGATACAGAGACTGACGGCCGGTCAGGGTACGCCATGGGATCAGCTCGTGAACGTTGGTGTAGCCCGCGTTATAGGAGACGTGCTCATCTTCCAGACCAGACCAGGTCGGGCTGGAGATAATTTTGCGCGGCTGGGCCTGAATATCGCGGAAGCGGATTTTCTCGTCTTCTTTGTTCAGGGCCAGATGCTTGTGGTCGCGACCGGTGATTTTACTCAGCGCTTCCCAGGCTTTTACTGCGACCTGGCCGTTGGTTTCCGGTGCCAGGGTCAGGATCATCTCTGCGGCATCAATCGCCGTGTTCAGCATTGGCTGGCCTTTCGCCGGGCCGTCTGCTTTGGTGTAATTGAGCTTACGCAGCAGGTCCATTTCGCTCTGGGTGTTCCAGGCGATCCCTTTCCCGCCGTTGCCGATTTTCTCCATCAGCGGGCCGATAGAGGTAAAGCGTTCGTAGGTCGCCGGGTAGTCACGTTCT
This sequence comes from Enterobacter mori, assembly GCF_025244905.1. Lineage (NCBI taxonomy): Bacteria > Pseudomonadati > Pseudomonadota > Gammaproteobacteria > Enterobacterales > Enterobacteriaceae > Enterobacter > Enterobacter mori. The sequence goes on from NZ_CP104285.1 coordinate 2,591,375, forward strand.
ACCGGAATGATGTGCGGCGCCGTCACACCCGGGATCAGATCGCACTCACCTTTTTTCCAGTCCTTGACGTCCAGTGGCTGCGCCAGTTCGGCAGCGGAGTCGTGCTGGATTGGCAGCGTCACCACGTCGGTTTCTTTACCCAGGTGCCCCACGCAGACTTCAGAGAATTTCTCGGCGATGCCTTTGTAGATTTCCCAGTCGCTTTTGGATTCCCACGCCGGGTCAACGGCAGCAGACAATGGATGAATAAACGGATGCATATCCGAGGTATTCATGTCATCTTTTTCATACCAGGTTGCCGTCGGCAGAACGATATCAGAGTACAGGCAGGTGCTCGACAGACGGAAATCCAGCGTCACCACCAGATCCAGCTTGCCGTCCAGACCGTTATCTTTCCATTCAACTTCTTCAGGCTTCACGCCGCCCTGCTTGCCGAGATCTTTGCCCTGAATACCGTGTTCCGTACCGAGCAGATACTTCAGCATGAACTCGTGACCTTTACCGGATGAACCCAGCAGGTTTGAGCGCCAGATGAACAGGTTGCGCGGATGGTTTTTACCGTTTTCTGGCTGTTCCGCCGCAAAGCGAATCGAACCTTCCTTCAGCGACTTAACGGTGTAGTCCACCGGGGTCATGCCTGCCTTCTTCGCCGCTTCCGCAATGCGCAGCGGGTTGGTGCCCAGCTGCGGAGCCGACGGCAGCCAGCCCATACGTTCCGCACGCACGTTGAAGTCAATCAGGTGACCGCTGTAGCGGGATTTATCCGCCATTGGCGACAGCAGTTCATCTGCGGTAACCGTCTCGTAGCGCCACTGGCTGGAGTGGTTATAGAAGTAGGAGGTGCTGTTCATGTGGCGTGCCGGACGCTGCCAGTCGAGGGCAAACGCCAGCGGCTGCCAGCCGGTCTGCGGACGCAGTTTTTCCTGGCCAACATAGTGCGCCCAGCCGCCGCCGCTCTGCCCCACGCAGCCGCAGAAAATCAGCATGTTAATCAGGCCGCGGTAGTTCATATCGAGGTGATACCAGTGGTTCAGACCGGCACCGACGATGATCATGGAACGACCGTGAGTCTTGTCAGCGTTTTCCGCGAACTCACGCGCGATGCGGGTGATCTGCGCGCGCGGCACGCCGGTGATCTGCTCCGCCCAGGCCGGGGTGTACGCTTTCACGTCGTCATAGCTGGTTGCGCAGTTTTCGTCGTTCAGACCGCGCTCAAGGCCGTAGTTCGCCATGGTGAGATCGTAAACGGTGGTGACGAGCGCCGTTGAACCATCGGCGAGCTGTAGACGCTTCACCGGCAGTTTGTGCATCAGAACGTTATTCAGTTCAACCTTGTTGAAATGCTCGGTACCTTCGCCGCCGAAGTACGGGAAGCCGACGTCTGCGATCTCATCCTGGCTGCCCAGCATGCTCAGGCGCAGTTCGGTCTCTTCGCCCGTCGTGCCGTTACGCTGCTCCAGGTTCCATTTGCCCTTTTCGCCCCAGCGGAAACCGATAGAGCCGTTTGGCGCAATCAGTTCGCCATTGCTGTTGCAGGCAACGGTTTTCCACTCAGGATTATTCTCCTGGCCCAGAGCATCCACCAGGTCAGCGGCGCGCAGCATGCGGCCCGCAGCATAGTAGCCATCACGCTCTTCGAGCATGACCAGCATCGGGAAATCGGTGTAGCGACGCACGTAGTCAGTGAAGTACTGGCTTGGTTTATCCAGGTGGAACTCGCGCAGCATGACGTGGCCCATCGCCAGCGCCATCGCCGCATCGGTGCCCTGCTTAGGTGCCAGCCACAGGTCGCACAGCTTGGCTATTTCCGCATAGTCAGGGGTAATCGCAACGGTTTTAGTGCCTTTGTAACGCACTTCGGTAAAGAAGTGGGCATCCGGGGTACGGGTCTGCGGAACGTTAGAGCCCCAGGCCAGAATGTAGCTGGAGTTATACCAGTCGGCGGACTCCGGCACGTCGGTCTGCTCGCCCCAGGTCTGTGGGGACGCAGGCGGCAGGTCGCAGTACCAGTCATAGAAGCTCAGGCAGGTCCCGCCAATCAGGGAGAGATAGCGCGCGCCAGATGCGTAGGAGACCATCGACATCGCCGGGATTGGCGAGAAGCCCGCCACGCGGTCCGGGCCGTAGGTTTTGACGGTGTAGACGTTAGACGCCGCAATCAGTTCGTTCACTTCTTTCCAGGAGGAGCGAACGAAACCACCGCGCCCGCGAGCCTGCTTGAAGCTTTTCGCTTTGTCGGCATCTTCAATGATGGATGCCCATGCATCAACCGGATCGCTGTGCTGGACTTTCGCTTCACGCCACATTTTCATCAGGCGCTTACGCATCAGAGGGTATTTCAGGCGGTTAGCGCTGTAGAGATACCAGGAGTAGCTTGCGCCACGCGGACAGCCGCGCGGTTCATGATTCGGCAGGTCTGGACGCGTGCGCGGGTAGTCGGTTTGCTGGACTTCCCAGGTCACCAGACCATTCTTGACGAAAATCTTCCAGCTGCACGAACCCGTGCAGTTGACGCCGTGGGTAGAACGGACCACTTTGTCATGCTGCCAGCGCTGGCGATAGCCATCTTCCCAGTCGCGGTTGGTCTCCAGAAGCTGACCGTGCCCATCGGCAAACGTCTCGCCCTTCTGCTTGAAGTAGCGAAACCGGTCTAAAAATTTGCTCATCGGGTATCTCCTGTGTGGAGCCTGTGGCTCTCTAAATCGACATTGCTGATTTGCTGCGAAGGTAACGCTCTGAAAGCGGAGGAGAATTGATAACGATCAAGGCTGGCGGGGTATGTGAAGGTGGGGGTTACATCAAATACCACCAAAGCGGTATAAATGTAAATTTCTCATCACTATGATTAATATAGATATTTTATATTTATCGTACAAAAAGCAGGGCTAAATTTAACATATCAGGTATTAAGGGGTAGACCCCGCTGGAAAGCGATGGCGATCACAGTGTTACCTGCAGGCTGCCGATGTAAACGGCATCAGTATGTTGTAACTATTTTCAGTGTAAAAAAAACGCGGCCCGAAGGCCGCGCAAACGGATAATCACACTTACTTATTTTTCTTGGTATTACGGCCATATACCAGCCACGTAATCACAACGCAGGCGATATAGAAGACGAGGAATACTTTCATGGCCCCTGCCGGAGAGCCGGTCAGGTCCAGTGAGATACCGAACGCTTTCGGGATGAAGAAGCCACCAATTGCGCCAATCGCAGAGATAAAGCCCAGTGCAGCAGCGGTGTCGGTCGCCGCTTCACGCATGGCCTGCTCTTCGGTGCCGCCCTGCGCTTTTACGCGATCCATGGTCAGCTTACGGAAGATGACGGAGATCATCTGGAACGTGGAGGCACTTCCCAGCCCGGCCGTCAGGAACAGCACCATAAACACGCTGAAGAAGGCGATAAAGTTGCCGCCCTGCCCGTTAGCTGGCAGCGTCAGGAACAGCAGCGCGCAGAAGATTGCCATCACCATGAAGTTCACCAGCGTCACGCGCGTCCCGCCCAGACGGTCGGAGATCATCCCGCCAAGAGAACGTGCCAGCGCGCCAACAAATGGACCAAAGAAGGCAAACTGCAGGATCTGCACGTCCGGGAACTGGGTTTTTGACAGCATGGCGAAACCCGCAGAGAACCCGATAAACGAGCCGAACGTTGCCAGATACAACAGCGCCATAACCCAAAGGTGACCGCGTTTCAGGACCGGTAACTGTTCGCTCAGAGACGCCTTCGACGCGGACAAATCGTTCATAAAGAACCAGGCCGCCAGCGTGAAGACCACCAGGAACGGCACCCAAATCCAGGCCGCGTTCTGCAGGAACAGAGAAGAACCATCCGGCTGGGTCACACCGCCGCCGCCAAAGGCCGCAAAGATGGAAACCGAAATCGCCAGCGGGGCAATCAGCTGCATCACGCTCACGCCCATGTTCCCCAGACCACCGTTAATCCCCAGCGCACCACCCTGCTTCGCTTTTGGGAAGAAGAAGCTGATGTTCGCCATGCTGGAGGCAAAGTTTGCGCCAGCAAAGCCGCACAGCAGAGAGATGATCACAAACACGCTAAACGGCGTGGAGGTATCCTGCACCGCAAAACCGAGCCACACGCACGGCACGATCATGATGCCGGTACTGAAAGCCGTCCAGCGGCGTCCGCCAAACACCGGCACCATAAACGCATAAGGCACACGCAGCAACGCACCGGACAGGGACGGCAGCGCGGTCAACATAAACAGCTGATCGGTCGTAAAGGTAAAACCGACCTTTGGCAGATTTACCGCAACTGCACTAAACAACATCCATACGCAAAACGCTAACAGCAGGCACGGAACGGAAATCCATAGATTACGACTTGCTACACGATGGCCGCGCTGTTGCCAGAACGCCGGATCCTCTGGTCGCCAGTCTGTAATAACGGCACCATTTTCCCTTTCGGGAGCGGATGAGTGACTCATAGACACCTCTGATTCTCGAATGATGCTGCAAACATTAGGGTTTTAGGGCGGCGGTAAGTTGATATAAATCAAAGGAAAAGTGCGGGGTTTTGTGGCGAAAAAAAGGTCATTACTCTTAGTGAGTAGAAGAAAGCGGTAAAAAAGATGTGGTTTTTCACGGTGCTGAGCCATCCTGGCTACCCCCTCCCCCTCATCGTTACCCCTCTGGCAATTTAGAGGTAATCCTTTATTGGTATGGGTATACTCCAGGGTATGCACCAGAATAACGCCATTCCTGCAGTCAGGTCACGTCAGGAGCCCGGCAACACCATGTTAAAAAGATGTCTATCCCCGCTGACGCTGGTTAACCAACTGGCGCTTATTGTCTTGCTGTCCACCGCGATCGGTGTAACCGGCATGGCGATTTCCGGCTGGCTGGTCCAGGGCGTACAGGGTAATGCGCATGCCATTAACGAGGCAGGCTCGCTACGCATGCAGAGTTATCGTCTGCTGGCCTCGGTGCCCTTAACGCAGGACGACCAGAAGCTGATCGACGATATGGAGCATACGGCTTTCAGCCCCGAACTGGAAAGTGCCGCAATTCGCGCTGGTCAGAAATCCCAGCTCAAGGCCCTTCAGGGCTACTGGCACACGCAGTTGGAGCCAGGCTTGAAGCAGGCGAAAAGCCCTGACGCCGTCGCGCGCGACGTTGCCGGTTTCGTCTCACGCATTGATACGCTGGTCTCCTCTTTCGATCAAACCACCGAATTACGCATTGACCGGGTGGTTATGATCCACCGGGTGATGGCGCTGTTTATGGGGCTGTTGCTGATTTTCACCATCGTCTGGCTGCGCGCGCGGCTGCTGAATCCCTGGAAACAGCTGCTGGCAATGGCACGCGCCGTAACGAACAGAGATTTTACCCAGCGCACGCATATTAGTGGGCGTAACGAGATGGCGATGCTCGGCCAGGCGCTCAACACCATGTCGGAAGAGCTGTCTGAAAGCTACGCTGTACTGGAACAACGGGTTCAGGAAAAAACCGCCGGACTCGAACAGAAAAACGAAATTCTCTCTTTCCTGTGGCAGGCCAACCGCCGTTTGCATATGCAGGTACCGCTGTGCGAGCGCCTCTCGCCGGTACTGAACGGTTTGCAAAACCTGACGCTGCTGCACGATCTGGAGCTGCGGGTCTACGACGTTGAAGACGAAGAAAATCATCAGGAATTTACCTGTCAGTCTGACATGTCCTGCGATGATAAAGGCTGTCACCTTTGCCCGCGGGGGATACCATCGCTAACGACGACGGGCACCACGCTGAAATGGCGCCTGATGGACAGCCACACCCAGTACGGCATTCTGCTGGCAACCCTGCCAGCCGGGCGGCATCTCAGTCACGACCAGCAGCAGCTGGTGGACACACTGGTGGAACAGCTGACGGCCACGCTGGCGCTGGACAGGCATCAGGAAAAGCAGCAGCAGCTGATTGTGATGGAAGAGCGCGCCACCATTGCGCGGGAGCTGCATGACTCCATCGCCCAATCGCTCTCCTGCATGAAGATGCAGGTCAGCTGCCTGCAGATGCAGGATGCGGAGATGCCGGAAAGCAATAAACAGCTCCTGAGCCAGATCCGCAACGAGCTGAACACTTCATGGGTTCAGCTTCGTGAACTGTTAACCACTTTCCGACTGCAGCTGACCGAGCCGGGCCTTCGCCCCGCGCTGGAGTCCAGCTGTCACGAATTTAGCGCCCGACTGGGGTTCCCGGTGAAGCTCGACTACCAGCTTCCGCCGCGTTTTGTCCCCTCCCATCAGGCTATTCATTTACTGCAGATCGCTCGCGAGGCCCTGAGCAACGTGCTCAAACACGCCAGCGCGACGGCGGTAAAGGTAACCGTCAGCCAGCACAATAATCAGGTGAAGCTGACGATTCAGGACGACGGCTGCGGCGTGCCGGAAAATGCCGAGAGAACCAACCACTATGGTTTAATTATCATGCGAGACCGCGCGCAGAGCCTGCGCGGTGATTGCCAGGTTCGCCGGAGAGACACGGGTGGCACGGAAGTGGTCGTCACCTTTATTCCCGAAAAACCGCTTACAACTGCCCAAGGAGAACACCATGACTAATCAGGAACCGGCATCCATCCTGTTGATCGACGACCATCCCATGCTGCGCACCGGGGTGAAACAGCTTGTCAGCATGGCGCCCGATATTACCGTCGTTGGCGAAGCCAGCAACGGTGAGCAGGGTATTGAACTTGCCGAAGCGCTCGATCCTGATTTGATCCTGCTCGATCTCAACATGCCGGGCATGAACGGTCTGGAGACGCTGGACAAACTGCGCGAAAAATCCCTGTCTGGCCGCGTGGTGGTATTTAGCGTGTCGAATCATGAAGAAGACGTGGTAACGGCGCTGAAGCGCGGCGCGGACGGCTACCTGCTGAAAGATATGGAGCCGGAAGATCTGCTCAAGGCGCTGCAGCAGGCCGCGGCGGGGGAAATGGTGCTGAGCGAAGCCTTAACGCCGGTACTGGCCGCCAGCCTGCGCGCCAACCGCGCAACCTCGGACCGTGACGTGAGCCAGCTTACCCCGCGCGAGCGCGATATTCTGAAGCTGATTGCCCAGGGTCTGCCGAACAAAATGATCGCCCGCCGTCTGGACATCACCGAAAGCACGGTGAAAGTGCACGTGAAGCACATGCTGAAGAAGATGAAGTTAAAGTCCCGCGTCGAAGCCGCCGTGTGGGTCCATCAGGAACGGATTTTTTAGCTTACTCATCCGGCAGCAGCTTCCACCGTGGATCGTCGTTGGGTAACGCGATGAGCGGTTGCACCACGGAAAGCGTGATCTCATTGGAAGAGACACGCTGCCCATTTTCATCTTCTACCACTGCCGACAGCCGCCACTGATTACTGGCCCCGTCATTGCCATTCCAGGCAGGCATAATCACACTCCAGCCATCACTGCTGTTGCTTTTTGCCGGTGATGTCAGGCTCAGGGCCTGCGTATCGCCCTGCCAGTGGATCTGACGGATCCCATGCTTGCTGCGAATTTGCAGCTTCAGCATTACCGTTTCACCCGGTTTGAGATCCCACGGCGGTGTCGCCAGATAGACCGACAGGGTTTTGCGCTGGCGGAGCTCCATCACCGGCAGGTTATCCCGCTCTGGCGAGTCATAGCGACTGCCGCGCAGTGAACGCGTGGCGGAGACTTCGCTGGCAGAGAGTTGTTTCGCGAGCGGCACACCAAAACGATAGTTAAGCTTCAGGCCGAGATTGTTCTGGCTGACCCCGCTCTCCCCCTGCTTGTGGGCAGCCGTCAGGGTAACCAGCGGCACAGGGGTATAATTTAGCCCCAGATTGACCGCCATCGGGTCGTGGTAGCCGGTACCACTATTGAACAGGTCAACGCTATCGCCAAAATATTGCTCAAAGCTGACGCTGGTGTTCAGATGATGAAACCACGGTAACCAGGCTTTGGCGGTGATGTCATATCCGCGAGCCATGCGCTGCTCCTGAACATCGGAGCTGTCACGCCAGCCGGCGAAAGGCTGGTAGTAATTAGCCGACAGACGCAGATTTTCGCCCCATGCTTCTGCGCCAAGTCCGGCACGCTGAAGGTTTTCATCCAGCAGGTTGTCGTAAAAGGTGTTGTACCCCAGTAGCCATTTCCCGGCGACCCAGCGCTGACCAATCCCGGCATTGCTGACAAGACCGTCCGTCTGTTGCGTCAGGCCAAGCTGGCTCCAGCTCAGATAACGCGTGTTATCATTCCAGGGAATAAACCAGCTCCCGCTGCTGCCGTTGAATTTTCCTTCATCGTCCACCAGCATATTCACACTGGCATTGCCCCAGGGTGAGAGCCAGGACTCAATCTGCTCGTTCACTTCACCACTCACGACATCACGAACCTGGCCCAGCGCGAACTGCCGCGCCTGCTCACCCGTCGTCAGGCCGTTGTCGGTCATGCTGGCTTCGCCAAAGGCTTTTGCCATCTCAGCCAGATGTTTTTCACCTTCGCCCGTTGGGGCCGCCATGCCGAGATCCGGCAGATTATCGCCGTTGTTATCAAACGGGTTTTGCGCCTGCTGAATGAAGGAATGCGGCGCACCGTAAACGGCTCCAGCCGATATAAGGGGGAGGAAATACAGCAAACGGAGAGAAGGTGAAACAGTCATCAATGTCGTAAGTAATACCCGGTGCTTACGTAGGAACACCAGGTACCTTAGCGTTATTCCTCTTCTTTTGCAGCCTTAAGGAGAATTTTCCGGAATATCCTGAAACATCGTTTTGAGCTCAGGCACGCACGAACCGCAGTTCGTCCCGCAGCGTAAACGTTGTCCCAGCGCTGAAACGGAATCACACCCTCCGGCAATCGCCTCGCGTATCGCATTCTCCCCGACGCTGAAGCAGCTACAAATAATGCGTCCCGGATCCACAACCCTCCCCACGCTCTGCCCGTTCAACAACGCGTGACGCTCGGCAAGCAGCACGGGTGGCGACTGGAAAGCGGCTTCAATGACCGGGTGTGCCAGTTCCGGTAACGTCGTTCCCTCCCAGAAGCCGAGCATCAATTGTCCCTCATGCCAGGCCAGCACGCTGCTGCGCTCGCCGGTTTGCGCAACCTGCAGCTGCCAGCCCCGACCGCTGGCGTAATCCATGACCCACGGCAGCAAGGGTTTGTCAGTCGCTAACGTCAGACGAGAGGCTTTGCGCCACCAGTAAACGGAGGACGGCAGCTCCGGCAGCTCACGCGCATAAAGCTCCCCCTGCCAGCCCGGCTGCCAGGGCATGATCCTGACGGCGGTTTGTTTACTCTCCGGCTGGCCTGACGCGGGATCGCAGCGACTTTCCACCAGGGCATTCACCTTCCCCTGCCGCGAAAATGCAGCATTCCAGTGCATCGGAAGAAACACTTCTCCCCTCTTCTGCCCCTCGTTAAGACGGACGCGGGCAACCATCACCCCGCGAGGAGAACTGATCCGCGCCAACTGTCCGTCGCACAGCCCAAACCGCGTGGCATCTGAACGACAAATCTCAACCTGCGGCTCGGCAATATGCTGCATTAATTTTGGGACATATCCCGTGCGGGTCATGGTGTGCCACTGGTCGCGAATACGTCCGGTATTAAGCAGCAGTGGGTAGAGCGCATCGACCCTCGTGCCAGGTAACGACGGGTCAACGGGGACGATCTGCCTGCGGGGAAAATCACCTGCGCGCCATTGATACGGCTCCAGCGCATCCCATTCCTCGTGGTTCAATGCTGCCAGTTCGCCCAGGTTCAGCGCACGTTCGCCGGTATTTTCAAACGCCGTCAGCGCCGCATGTTCACAAAAAATGTCCCGCGGATGTTCCCAGGCAAAGGCTTCGCCATAGCCCAGCCTTTTAGCGACCTGGGCAATAATCCACCAGTCCGGCTTTGCCTCGCCCGGCGCGGGCAGAAACGCGCGCTGGCGCGAAATGCGTCGCTCAGAGTTGGTTACCGTACCGTTTTTCTCGCCCCAGCCCAGCGCCGGAAGACGAATATGGGCAAACCGGCTGGTGTCCGTCTCCTGCATCACTTCAGAAATAATCACCAGCGGACAGGACGCCAGCGCCTGACACACCGCGTGACTGTCCGGCAGCGATACGGCGGGGTTAGTGCCCATAATCCACACCGCCTTCACCTCGCCGCGGGCGATGGCGTCAAACAGTTCTACCGCCATCAGGCCTGGCGTCTGCGCCAGCCGCTCGGTTCCCCAGAAACGCGCCACCCGCGAGAGATCGTCCGGCTCGAAATTCATGTGTGCCGCCAGCTGGTTCGCCAGCCCGCCTACTTCCCGCCCGCCCATGGCGTTTGGCTGTCCGGTCAGCGAAAACGGGCCGCAGCCCTGACGATTGAATTTGCCGCTGGCAAGATGGACGTTGATGATGGCGTTGCACTTGTCGCTGCCGCTGGTGGACTGATTGATCCCCATGGTGTAGAGCGTGATGGCGCGAGGTGCCGTCATAAACCAGTCGTAAAAGGTGCCAATATCCTGCGGCGAAAGACCGCAAAATGCCGCCACGCGCTCAACGGGCCACTCATCCGTTCCCTGAATCAGGTTCAGCAGGCCGACAAATAATCCGGCATCGCTCCCCGCCGCAAGCGCCAGATGCAGGTCAGCAATATCGCAGGTGGCGGTGCTGCGCGGGTCAATCACCACCACCTTCATCTGCGGATTGTTGTGCTTTGCCTGCACCAGCCGCTGATACAGCACCGGATGGGTCCATGCAGCGTTGGATCCCACCAGCACGACCAGATCGCTGTTTTCCACATCCTCATAGCTGCACGGCACCACGTCTTCACCGAAGGCGCGCTTGTAGCCGACCACCGCCGAAGACATGCAGAGCCGGGAGTTGGTATCAATGTTTGCCGCGCCGATAAAACCTTTCATCAGCTTGTTGGCAGCATAGTAGTCCTCGGTTAAGAGCTGGCCGGAGGCGTAAAACGCCACGGCCTGCGGTCCCCATTTATCGATGACCTCCGCGAGTCGCTCGCCTGCCGCCCCCAGCGCCTGCGACCAGCCCACCTCAACACCGTCAACAACGGGGCGCAGCAATCGCCCCTGTAACCCCGTCGTTTCCCCCAGGGCAGACCCTTTCACGCACAGGCGGCCAACGTTCGCAGGATGGGTTTCGTCCCCCCGAACGCTGACCGCTCCACCTTCCACACTGGCGACTACGCCGCAGCCAACCCCGCAGTAGGGGCACGTTGTCCGGGTTTCCGTCATGAGGCCTCCGCACGCATCACTATCGCGTCGTTCCCGACCCACACCTTGCCGTCTTCAATTTTTACCGGCCAGGCGCGCACCGCAGGTTCACCGTTCTCCAGCTGGCAGCCATCGCGCAGGCGAATGCGCTGCTTGTAGAGCGGTGAAATCACCACCGGCTCGCCCGCCGCATCGCCGAGAATGCCGCGTGAAAGCACGTTTGCGCTGCTTCCCGGCTCCCTATCGTCGAGGGCGTAAACTCGCTGTCCGAAACGGAACAGTGCAATCGATTTGCGGCCAAGACGCGCGCCAATGCCCGCCTGCTCAGGAATGTCGTCGATGCCGCAGATTTCCTGCCAGCGCTTGCTTTCATCCGACGGCGCGACATTCACCGCGGTGCGGAACAGCGCCAGACGATTGGGATCGCTGAGCGTGGTTTGCCATTCGCACTGATACGTCTCTACCACCCTCGCCATCTCCTGCTCCAGCTCGTGGGCGATACCCAGGCTGTCGTTGATGATCACCTCGCGCAGATAATCGAGGCCGCCTTCCAGGTTGTCCATCCAGGTGCTGGTGCGCTGCAGGCGATCCGCCGTGCGAATGTAGAACATCAGGAAACGGTCAACGGTGCGGATCAGCGTTTCGTCGTCAAGATCGCTGGCAAAAAGGTCCGCATGGCGCGGCTTCATCCCGCCGTTACCGCACAGATAGAGGTTCCAGCCCTTGTCGGTGGCAATCACCCCTACATCTTTGCTCTGCGCCTCAGCGCACTCGCGGGTACAGCCTGAGACCGCCATTTTGATTTTGTGCGGCGCGCGCAGGCCCTTGTAGCGATGCTCGAGCCTGACCGCGAGGCGGGTGGAATCCTGCACGCCGTAGCGACACCAGGTCGAACCGACACAGGATTTCACCGTGCGCAGGGATTTCCCGTAGGCGTGCCCGGTTTCAAACCCGGCCTCCACCAGCGCCTGCCAGATCTCTGGCAGCTGTTCCAGGGTGGCGCCAAACAGGTCGATTCGCTGCCCGCCGGTGATTTTGCTGTACAGGCCGTAGCGTTTCGCGATCTGGCCGATGGCGATCAGCCCGTCTGCGGTCACTTCCCCGGCGGGCATCCGCGGCACGATGGAATACGTCCCGTCCTTCTGGATGTTGGCGAAGTAGCGGTCGTTGGTGTCCTGCAGCGGCAGGTGCGCCGGTTTCAGCAGATACTCGTTCCAGCAGGATGCGAGCACCGACCCCACCAGTGGCTTACAAATTTCGCACCCGTGCCCCTGACCGTAGCGGCTGATGAGCTGGTCAAAAGTGCGAATATGGTTAACGCGCACGAGGTGGTAAATCTCCTGGCGCGAGTACGGAAAGTGCTCACAGATATCCTTTTTCACCTCCACGCCCTGCTCCGCTAGCTGGAACTCCATCACTTGCTTCACCAGCGCGCTGCAGCCCCCGCAGCCCGTCGCCGCTTTGGTGCACTGCTTGATGGCGCCGATGTCCGTCGCGCCCGCGCTCACCGCCTGGCAAATATCGCCTTTGCTGACGTTATGACACGAACAGATCTGTGCGCTTTCCGGCAGCGCCGCCACGCCGAGCGCTTTTGGCGCACTGCCTGACGACGCGGGTAATATCAGCGTTTCCGGCTCTTTTGGCAGGCTGATGCCGTTAAGCATCATTTGCACCAGCGTGGCATATTCACTGGCATCCCCCACCAGCACGCCGCCGAGCAGCGTTTTGCCATCGTGGCTGACCACGATTTTCTTGTAGATTTGCTTCGGACCGTGCGTCCACTGGTAGCTCAGCGCCCCGGGCGTGCGCCCGTGAGCGTCGCCGAACGAGGCCACGTCCACACCGAGCAGCTTGAGTTTGGTACTCATATCCGCGCCGGTGAAGGTTTTCTCCTCACCTGCCAGCGCGGCGGCGGCCACCCGTGCCATCTGATAACCGGGCGCAACCAGGCCAAAGATTTTTCCTTCCCACAGGGCGCACTCGCCGATGGCAAGCACGTCCGGATCGGAGGTCCGGCAGCCGTCGTCAATGCCGATCCCGCCTCGCTCGCCAATAGCCAGCCCGCAGCTGCGCGCCAGCGCGTCCTGCGGACGAATACCGGCAGAAAAGACCACCATGTCCGTTTCCAGCTGTTCGCCATCGGCAAAGTGCAGCACCAGTCCGCCGTCCGCGGTGGCAATCTCCGTCGTCGCTTTACGGGTGTGAACGCCAACGCCCAGCGCCTCGATTTTCTTGCGCAGCATCGCCGCGCCGTCGTTGTCGAGCTGCACCGCCATCAGATTGGGCGCAAACTCCACTACGTGGGTTTCCAGCCCGAGTTGCTTCAGGGCATTCGCTGCCTCCAGCCCCAGCAGCCCACCGCCAATCACCACTCCGCGGCGCGAACCCGCCGCATGCGCCGCAATCTTGTCCAGGTCGTCAAGGGTGCGGTAGACAAAACAGCCCGGCAGATCGCTGCCCGGTACCGGTGGGACGAACGGATAAGAGCCGGTCGCCAGCACCAGTTTATCCCAGTGGGTTTCGTGCCCGCTGGCGGTGCGCACCACGCGCGCATCGCGGTCGATGGCGACAATCTGCTGCGACAGGCGCAGCTCAATGCCGTTGTCGGCAAAGAAATCCCCTTCCACCAGCGAGAGCGACTCTGCGCTGCGGCCGCCAAAATATTCCGACAGATGCACGCGGTCGTAAGCGGCATAGCGCTCTTCGCCAAAGACGATTATCTGGTACTGTTCATGTAAATTGCGGTTCACGCAATCTTCGAGAAAATGATGGCCGACCATACCGTGCCCAACCACCACCAGAGTAGGTTTTGTCATAGCGTTCTGTCCTGCAACCTGCGGTTGCGTAGTGAAACGATCGAACAGCCAGTCCGCACGTGCGGGCGCAGCCGTTGCCAGTAAATCGGTAAATGTTGCCGCACTGCGGCAGTCCCCCATCAGCAGCACGCCTGCCAGCGCCCCCTGATGGATCAGTAAACGACGATAGTGACGGGTCAGCGGATCCCATGCGCTCCAGACCACATCGCCCTCCTGCTCTGCCGCGCGCCCAAGGCTGAACAACTCCACGCCGGTCACCTTGAGGCGCACGCCGTTGTCGGTGAGGGTAAACGGCACGGTAACGTCTTCGGCCAGCCGCGCGGCGAGGATATCCGCCTGCGCCATGCAGGGGGCGACCAGACCAAACGTCTGGCCGTCAATTTCACAGCACTCGCCAATGGCGTAGACGTTCGGCTCGGAGGTCTGCATCTGGTGATCCACCACGATGCCGCGCGCGCAGCGAATGCCGCTGGCCTGCGCCAGCGAAACGTTCGGCTGCACGCCGGTTGCCAGCACCACGCGCGCGGCGGCGACGCTGTGCCCACTGAGCAGCGTCACGCTGTTGTCGTTAATTGCCGCGATGCCGGAGGAAAGCTCGCAGCGCACGCCCCGCGCCGCCAGCGCCTCTTCCAGCAGCATTCCGGCCTGCTGGTCCAGCTGTTGCTCCATTAGCCACGGACCACGATGAACAACAGTGACGTCGTCACCTTTAAGCGCCAGCGCTGCCGCCGTCTCAACGCCGAGCACGCCGCCCCCCAGCACCACCGCAGGACCGGCAATCGCCTGAATGGCCCGGGTATTCTCCAGGGTACGGAATGTGAATACGTGCGGCGCATCGCCGCCGGGGATGGGCGGAACAAAGGGCGTTGACCCGGTAGCAAACACCAGTGCATCCCAGCCCACCGTGCGGGCGGTGGTTTGCACTTCCCGCGTGTCCACGTTCACGGCGATCGCCTTTTCGCCCCGCAGCACCGTCACGCCGCGCGCCTGGTACCACTCATCATCCTGAAGACAGATGCCCGCCGCCGTTTTCTCACGGCCCAGCACGGGCGAAAGCTGGATGCGGTTATAGGCATGCTCCGGCTCGTCACCGATGACGGTGATAGCGAAACGACCGTCAGCACGCCCGGTGAGCGAGGCAATCAGCCGCGTGGCCGCCATGCCATTTCCGATAATGACCAGTCGCATCAAAGCCCCCTCGCTACGCCGCTTTCGGCTGCTTTTCATAGAGGAAATGCAGGATCTGCTGACGCATGTGGTGATAGCGGCTGTCGTCGGCCAGTTGCACCCGGTTACGCGGGCGCGGCAGGTCTACGCGCAGGATCTCCCCGACGGTGGCCGCCGGGCCGTTGGTCATCATCAGCACGCGATCGGAGAGCAGCACCGCCTCGTCCACGTCGTGGGTAATGAGCACGATGGTAGTGTTCAGCGCCTGCTGGATCTGCATCACCGAGTCCTGCAGGTGGGCGCGCGTCAGCGCATCCAGCGCGCCGAAGGGTTCATCCATCAGCAGCACTTTCGGCTTCATCGCCAGCGCGCGGGCAATGCCGACGCGCTGCTTCATGCCGCCGGAGATCTCCCCCGGGCGTTTGTGCAGCGCGTGCCCCATCTGCACGCGGTCGAGGTTGTGTTCAATCCACTCTTTCCGCTCGGCCTTGCTCATGGTGCGACGAAAGACCTGATCCACCGCCAGCGCAACGTTGTCGAAACAGGTGAGCCACGGCAGCAGCGAATGGTTCTGAAAGACCACGGCACGTTCCGGACCCGGCCCGGCAATTTCACGGTTGTCGCAAATCAGCCCCCCTTCCGTCGGCAGCGTGATCCCTGCGATAAGGTTCAGCAGCGTCGATTTACCGCAGCCGGAATGGCCGATCAGGCTAACGGTTTCGCCCTCATGGATATCAAAAGAGACGTTTTGCAGCGCCAGAAACTCGCCGCTGGCGGTGGAAAAACGCTGGCTCACGGCCTGGACCTGAATTAATGGTTTCATGTTCGCTCCTTATTTTTCCTGCCAGCTAAAGCGACGGGCGATCAGCATCAACCCCTGCTCCAGCAGCAACCCAACCACGCCAATGATGACGATGGCGATGAGAATGTTTTCGACGTTGAGGTTGTTCCACTCGTTCCAGATCCAGAAACCGATCCCCAGCCCCCCGGTGAGCATCTCGGCGGCGACAATCACCAGCCAGGCGATGCCGATGGAGAGGCGCACCCCGGTCAGCACCGCAGGCAGTACCGCCGGGAAGAGGATGCGGCGCATGATGGTCCATTCGGAAAGCTGCAGGACGCGGGCGACATTGAGGTAGTCCTGGGGAATACGGCGCACGCCCTCGGCGGTGTTGATCACCATCGGCCAAATGGAGCAGATAAAAATGGTCCAGCTCGACGCGGGCTCTGCTTTCTGGAAGAGCAATAAACCAATAGGCAGCCAGGCCAGCGGGCTCACCGGGCGTAGCAGCGCAATCAGCGGGTTGAACATGCGCGAGAAAAAAGTAAAACGCCCAATCAGAAAGCCGAGCGGAATACCCGCCAGCGCAGCCAGCCCAAATCCGATGGCGACGCGCTGCAATGAGGCAAGCACGTTCCAGCCGATGCCCATATCGTTAGGCCCGTCGCGATAAAACGGATCGGCAAACAGGGTAATGGCGGAATCAAGCGTGCTGAGCGGCGTCGGGAAGCCTTTGCTGTTTATCGCCGCCAGTTGCCAGAGCACCACCAGCAACCCCAGACCCAGCATTGCCGGAATGATGCGCTGGAGAAGGTCGTTAAGCCGACGCGCAAATGCCGGGGTGCGACGGCGAACCTGCACAGGTGGCAGGGGGATGACTTCCCCACTCGCGGGTGTCTCTTGTGATGTCGTCTTTTGCAGATGCTGCATAATCAGGCCCCTTTACAATGAATGGCGAAGCGGTTGGCGTATCCTTCCGGGTCGGTACCATTCCAGACGGTGCCGTCCATCAATGTGCTGCTGCGTAGTGGTGATGCCGGTGCGATAATGCCCCCCACCGCTGTGGCAGCATCCTGCCAGGTTGCGGTCTGGTTAATCCGTTGCGCAATGCCCGCGTAGTCCGGTGCAGATTTAAGCAAGCCCCAGCGACGGAACTGAGTCAGGAACCACATGCCGTCAGAGAGATACGGATAGCTGACGGCCCCCTCGTTGAAGAAGCGGATCGGGTGCGCGTCCTGCCAGCGCTGGCCCAGGCCATTGTCGTACTCGCCCAGCATCCGTCCGGTGAGGTACTGCTCTTTGCAGTTGAGCCAGGCGCGGCGGGAAAGTATCCGCGCGGTCTCGCGTTTGTTTTCCGGGGAGGCGTCGATCCAGCGCGCGGCTTCCATCACGGCGCTCACCAGCGCCCGGGCGGTATGCGGGTTCCTCTCCACCCAGTCGCGGCGAGTGCCGAGGATTTTTTCCGGATGGTCGGCCCAGATAGACTGCGACGTGGCGGCGGTAAAGCCGATGCGGTCGTTAATCGCCCGCGCGTTCCACGGCTCGCCGACGCAAAAGCCCACCATGTTGCCAATGCGCATGTTCATCACCATCTGCGGCGGCGGCACCACCACGGTCCGGATATCGTCAAAAGGGTTAATGCCCGCACTGGCGAGCCAGTAGTAGAGCCACATGGCGTGTGTCCCGGTCGGGAAGGTGTGCGCGAAGGTGTAGGTGCCCGGCGCGTGCTGCCCAATCAGCTTTTTCAGCCCGTCGAGATCGTGAACCCCCTTCTCCGCCAGATCGCTGGAGAGCGTGATGGCCTGACCGTTCTGGTTAAGGGTCATCAGGTTCGCCATCTGCTGCGGCTTGCCGGCAATGCCCAGTTCCAGCCCGTACAGCAGGCCGTAAAGAATGTGCGCCGCATCCAGCTCTCCCGCCACCAGCTTGTCGCGCACCGCCGCCCAGCTCGCCTCCTTGGTCGGCACGATGCTGATGCCGTATTTTTTATCAAACCCTTTCAGGGCCGCGATAACCACCGGGGCACAGTCGGTCAGCTGGATAAACCCGATGCGCACCGTTTCCTGTTCCGGTTTATCCGAGCCTGCCGCCCACGCGGCCTGCATGACACCCGGTAACAGCATTGCGCCACTCGCCAGCATGCTGGCCTGCAAAAACCGCCGTCTCGACAAATCCGCCATGACCACTCCTGAAAAAAAGACAAAAAAAAGCGCCCGACGGTGCCGGAGCACCGCTGGACGCCTTTATCCCGAAGACGCATGCACCGCCGTTGGCGCATCGTCAAAAATGGTTAAACAGATAATGCAAAGGGAATGCCAGGTTTTAAGGCCCTGCTTTCGGGGCGTTAACCTGGTAGCTGTCGCGTTAGCGCACCTCAATCAGGCATTAAATGCCCACTGATTGTGCATCTACTCCTTTGGTGTTAGCTGCCACAGATTCTTCACTGTGAGCAGGGCGCGCGCGATATCGACCATGCGCTGGTTCTTGTCCATCGCCATTTTGCGCAGTGTCGTCCACGCCTGTTCCTCACTCATGCTCTGATGCGTCATTAGCACGCTTTTGGCTTTATCAATGGTCTTACGCTCCTCCAGCGTATCGCGGAGTGAGGCCAGCTGGCGGGAGAGCTGGTCTATCTCTCGCGCCTGCTGGCGAACCAGCAGCAGCAAGGGTTTATCCGGGTAAAGCGCCAGAGGATCGTCATGCTCTTCGCCACGCATCGTGGCTTCACCGGACGCCTGAATCGCGTCATCCACCGCCACCATCAGATCGGCAATCACCCTTTCTTCAAGCGTGCGCAGATGTTCAAGACGCGAGGTTTGCAAGGCAAACCAGTTCAGCGCGGTATTGCCATTGTCAGCGGCGGGCTGACGGGTGCAGGCGACGCGCCGGAGTTGCTCTGTTTCTCGATCGGGCTGGCAGTTGTGGGCAAAGGTGTTCTGCACCTCAGCGTGGCTGTGGGATAAAAAGATCTCAAAACAGGCCTGCTGCCCGTCAATCCTGTCTACCAGTCGCTGACGGGTTTCATCATTGAAAAACCCCTGCGTGAAGCCTATCGCCCCTAGTGCCCGCTCTTGCCCTACCAGCTCTTTGCCCTGCATCAGGCTATAAAGGGCGACAAAACGGCCCGCGATTTGCGGATCGTCAATGCTGTCATTGAGTTGCGGTACGATACTGAGCAGCTGGCGAAGCATCCGGCAGTAATGCTCCATGGCCTGAGGTGCCGTTATGCTTTGGGTGTCTATCCCGTCACGCTGCAAAGGCAGTGTTTCCAGACTGAGTAACGCACAGGCGATGCGCTCACAAACGCCGCTCCCCGTGACCGGGAACTGTGCTTTCAGCATGGCCTGTAGCGCAGTGAGGTTTTCATCCACCAGCCCACGACTGGCTTTGCATTCGGGGGCATACAGCTTACCCTGAGAGCAGAGCCAGACGTTGGATGCCCCGCGCTCGCACTGGAGCATATGCACAAGGCGGCTGATGCCGTTAACCAGCACGCCCAACGCAGCCAGCCTGCCGAGCTGCTCCCGGCGAAGTAATGTCGCGCGCTGGAACCACTCGGTTGCCGCGGGTGAACTGTCCGCCATCAATGTCATGCTTACTCTCCCGGGTAGCGAATCTTCCGGGGAAATAAGCAATATTCGTGCCTTTCGAACAACAGGAGTCAACATGCAGAAGATTTTGATCGTCGCCAACGGTGCGGCCTACGGCAGTGAATCCCTTTTCAACAGCCTGCGCCTGGCGATAGCGCTGCGTGAAAAAGAGTGCGCGCCTGAGCTGCGTCTTTTTTTGATGTCGGATGCCGTCACCGCCGGACTGAAGGGACAAAAACCCGCCGAGGGGTACAACATCCAGCAGATGCTGGAGATCCTGACCGCGCAAAATGTGCCGGTCAAACTGTGTAAGACCTGCACCGACGGGCGCGGTATCACCGGGCTGCCGCTGATTGATGGCGTCGAGATAGGGACGCTGGTTGAGCTGGCCGACTGGACCCTGACCGCCGATAAAGTATTAACTTTTTAATAATAAACCCGTAAAAATATTATTTTCTTATGGACGCGGTTTCAGCATCAAGTTTACCTGCAAGGCTGCCGATAGGCATGGAAACAACACAGCAGGTATTTCACTTATGTTCAGATCCATTCGTGCCCGTATTATTGCCGCGACGACAGGTTGTCTGATCGTCGCCCTTCTTCTCAATACCGTCATTAATTTCCAGGTCACGCGCCAGGATAACCAGCAGTCGCAGCGCGATATTCTGACCAGCACCAGCGCCAGCCATAACATGGCGATTGCGGACTGGGTTAAAAGCAAAATGACGGTGATCGCCACCGCGCAGACCGTTGCGCTGAATGACGATCCGGTTCCGGTATTCAAACAGCTTGCGCAGGCAGGTGGCTTCACCAACGTCTATGTCGGTTACGCCAGCAAAACGGCCGAGTTCTCCGACCCGGCGGGCGTCCCTGCAGATTACGACCCCACGATCCGTCCCTGGTATCAGCAGGTGGTGAGTACGGATGGCCCGGTCGTGACCGCCCCCTATGTTGACGCGGGCACCGGGAAACTGGTGGTGACCTTTGCGGTGCCGGTGAAGGAGAACGGTGCGCTGAAAGCGGTTGTGGCAGGCGACGTGGCGATGGATAGCGTGGTGGCTAACGTACGCGGTATTCACCCGACGCCTGCCAGCAGCGGCTTACTCCTTGATAGCGATGGCACGGTGATTGCCGCCAGCGATCCGGCGCTCACGCTCAAGCCATTCGCCGAAACCATCAAAGGGACCGATTTTGCGGCGCTTAAAAGCGGTAGCCTGGTTGAGGGGACGTTCAACGGCAGCGAAAAAACCTTCGTGGCGACCGCCGTGCCGGGCACGCACTGGATGTTGGCCGTGGCGCTCGATAACAACGATGCCACCTCCGGCATGCGCTCGCTGCTGAAAGCCTCTGCGCTGTCGCTGGTGATCCTCGCCTTGCTGAGCGGGGCAATTGTTCATTTCCTGATCGCCCGCCTGTTGAAGCGTTTGTCCGATATTCGCGACGCCATGAATAACATCGCTAACGGCACTAATGACCTGTCGCAGCGCCTGCCGGACAGCGGTGATGACGAAGTGGCGCAAATCGCCCAGGCGTTCAACGCTTTTAGCGATAAGCTCTCGGTCGTGATGGTTCAGTTGCGCGACGCCAGCGCCTCGGTGAAAAATGCGGCGCAGGAAATCGCAGCCGGTAACCAGGATCTTTCCGGGCGCACTGAGCAAGCGGCGTCAAGCCTTCGCGAAACCGCCAGCGCCGTCGAAGAGATCACCGCCTCCGTCACCCAGTCAAATGAATCTGCGGCAGAAGCGAACGAGCAGGCAAGCAAAGCCTCTGCGGCAGCTTCACGCGGGGGTGACGTGGTCTCTCAGGCCATCAGCACCATGCAGTCCATTGAGGTGGCCTCGGCGAAAATTGGCGATATCACCAGCGTAATCGACGGCATTGCCTTCCAGACCAACATTCTGGCGCTGAACGCCTCGGTCGAAGCGGCGCGCGCGGGCGAACAAGGCCGTGGTTTCGCGGTGGTGGCAGGAGAAGTGCGTAACCTCGCCAGCCGCAGCGCTCAGGCGGCGAAAGAGATCAAATCCCTTATCGATTCCACAACCGACAGCGTGGCAACGGGTTCGCGCTACGTGCATCTGGCCGGAGAAAGCATGGATGAGATCCGCTCCAGCATCGGTAGCGTCTCGGGGATTATGCGTGAAATCTCGATTGCCACCAGCGAGCAGATGAAAGGCATCCACGAGATCAACCACGCGGTAACGCATCTGGACAGAATGGTGCAGCAGAATGCCGAACTGGTGGTGCAGTCTGCCGCAGCGGCCAGCGCGCTGCAGAGTCAGGCGGGCGACCTTGCTGAAACCGCCGGCCATTTCCGCATTTAATTTTCTTCTGGCGCGGGTTAACCGGGTAAAACACGCGCCAGCTGAATGCTTTCAGGCATTTTGTCATTTTTGTTTAAACGTTATGCCATTTTTTGATCAAAATCATCATCCTTCCCCCTCCCCTTTGGTGTTATGCAATGAGTAAATTGTGAACAATATCACGCTCGGGATGGGCAAAATCGACGGGGTAAAAAATGGCACTGGTGAAGACAAGTTTGAAACTGTTTGGCGGGGATACGGTCGTGGTACGTTGCTCAGAACGCTGCCGCATTCATCTCATGAGTTCAAAAGCGCAGAGGCAATCGCAGGCGGATATTTTGACGGTGCAGGATGACAAGGCGTGGCTGACCGTGCCTTATACCGGCACCTGGGATGTCCTGATTGACAGCCACAGTCAGTCACTGGAGCATTCGGTCAGCTACGTTGCCGCATAAAAGGAACGCCCGGTTTAGCCGGGCGTTTTTTCAGGCAAACCCCGGACGTAGCGGGTTATTAAGCAGGTTCCCTTCCAGCAGCGCTTTCACCTTCAAGACCAGTTCATTCAAACATTCGTCCTGCATGCCCAGACGCGTCAGTTCCTCATCAAGGGAAAACAGATACTGCGCGTTGGTACCCAGCGGCCCGCTGGCCGCGGCAATCAAGGGCGCGATCACCTGCGTACGGGTATCCGCTTCATACAGCGGGTGGCGCGGATCCATAATAAACACCAGCGCATTGACGGTGCGTCCGTCATCCAGTTCCAGCTTGCACCAGCCAGGCATATAGCAGCCGGTGATCATCTCGCGCTTCCAGAGCAGCGTCAGCTCTTCTTCCAGAGTGGCATCCGGCAGGCGGTAAGCGACACCCGTGGTGCGTCCGCCCTCTTTCAATGCAAGCATGCGCCCCGGCTGGCACGCGCTGCCGCGTCCGGCGGTCAGGCGCAGACAAAATGCGCGATGCCAGCCAGGCAGCGTTCCCGTTGCCGATTCGACAAATTCCAGAGCCGGGTTCCACATCAGCGAACCGTAGCCAAAAATCCATACCGGGCCATCATCCGGGCGGCAGGCAAGCGTGGCAGCGAGTGACGCAGCCCGTTGTTCAGCTGACCAGAGAAGCGATTCCTCAATAGCACCAAATGCCGTCTTACAATCTGCCTTCATTAAGAAATCACGCGTTAACACATTACACCTCCGCCACTGCATGCTTCCTTGCGACCTCTGTAATTCGCCTTCCCGGCATTATGTGCTGGTCATTTTGCCAGCAGTGAATTAACGATAAGCAATTCACGGGCCAGTTGCAATACAGCGGAAGTTGAACCGCCTGAAAAGTCAAAATGAAGGCAGCTTATTATTTTGCGGCTATTTCTTTTTGTGCCATTTATCATCGTCGCCTTTCTCGTACTCATGTTTTACGGCGGCCCAGGCGACCTTGTGCGCCGTCTCTTCACGGCTGGCATCATCCCTGCGGTCCTCTTTATCTTTGTATTGATCCCAGGCGCTGTTAAAGGCTTCTTTGTAGATATCCTGCGCGTGGGCAGGGAGGACGTGCTGCACGCTATCGGGTAACTCGCGTTTCGTTTTGTATGGCATCGAAAACCTCTCTTTTTGCTAAAGAGATAAGTGTGGTTGAGGATGCCGCCGCCTGCCAGCTTGATTCCATTTATGCTTAATCAATAAACCTAATTAACTGTAATACAGTACTATTTTATTGATAATTACTCTTTATGAGAGTGATAATAAATATTAACCTGAAACCGTAAAATTAAGTAAAACTTCAGCGGTATTTAACAGATATCTGTTAGTTTAATGCCCTCAAAAATCTATCTATAATTACAAGCACCTGCATTGATGGAGAAGCACATGACAACAACACACGAGGCGGTCAAGACCCGCCACAAGGAGACGTCGCTCATTTTCCCGGTTCTGGCACTGGCTGTGCTGCTCTTCTGGGGAAGCAGTCAGTCACTGCCAGTGGTGGTTGGTATCAATATTCTTGCCCTGGTCGGTATCTTAACCAGCGCATTTAGCGTCGTTCGCCATGCGGACGTATTGGCCCACCGTCTGGGCGAACCCTATGGATCGTTAATTCTTAGCCTTTCCGTTGTTATTCTCGAAGTCAGCCTGATTTCCGCACTCATGGCAACCGGCGATGCCGCGCCGACGCTGATGCGCGACACGCTTTACTCGATCATTATGATCGTGACGGGCGGCCTGGTGGGCTTCTCTCTCCTGCTGGGCGGGCGTAAATTCGCGACCCAGTATATGAACCTGTTCGGCATTAAACAGTATCTGATTGCCCTCTTCCCGCTGGCTATTATCGTGCTGGTGTTTCCGATGGCGCTGCCGGGTGCAAATTTCTCTACCGGTCAGGCGCTGCTGGTCGCACTCATTTCCGCCGCTATGTACGGCGTGTTCCTGTTGATTCAGACCAAAACGCACCAGAGCCTGTTCGTGTACGAGCACGAGGATGACGGCGACGATGATGACCCACACCACGGTAAGCCGTCAGCTCACAGCAGCGCGTGGCATACCGTTTGGCTGATCGTGCATCTGATTGCGGTGATTGCCGTCACCAAGATGAACGCCAACCCGCTGGAGACGCTGTTAACCGAGCTGAACGCACCGGTGGCGTTTACCGGCTTCCTGGTGGCGCTGCTGATCCTGTCGCCTGAAGGGTTGGGCGCGCTGAAAGCGGTGTTGAATAATCAGGTGCAGCGCGCAATGAACCTGTTCTTCGGTTCCGTACTGGCGACGATTTCACTCACCGTTCCGGTGGTGACGCTGATTGCCTTTATGACGGGCAACGAGTTGCAGTTTGCGCTGGGTGCGCCGGAGATGATTGTGATGGTGGCCTCGTTGCTGCTGTGCCAGATTTCGTTCTCCACCGGACGCACCAACGTGCTGAACGGCGCGGCGCATATGGCGTTGTTTATCGCCTATTTGATGACGATTTTTGCGTAACCTTTTTGCCCGGCGGCGCTTCGCCTGCAGGGCCTACGGGTTTTGTAGGCCGTGTAAGCGCAGCGCCACCCGGCAATATGCCCCATAAAAAAACCCGCCGAAGCGGGTTTTTTTATTAGTTGCTGGTATCCAGCTCGTCGAAGCTCTTCACCAGATCGTCAATCGCTTTAATCTGTTTCAGGAACGGCTCCAGCTTATCCAGCGGCAGTGCGGAAGGACCATCGCACTTCGCGTTAGCCGGATCCGGGTGCGCTTCAATGAACAGGCCTGCCAGACCGGTCGCCATACCGGCGCGTGCCAGCTCGGTAACCTGGGCACGACGGCCACCAGAAGCTGCGCCAAACGGGTCGCGGCACTGCAGAGCGTGCGTCACGTCGAAAATCACCGGAGATTGACCGGAAACGTTCTTCATCACGCTAAAGCCCAGCATATCCACAACCAGGTTGTCGTAACCGAAGTTTGCGCCACGGTCACACAGGATCACCTTGTCGTTGCCACCTTCGATGAACTTATCGACGATGTTTCCCATCTGCCCAGGGCTCACGAACTGTGGTTTCTTCACGTTGATGACAGCACCGGTTTTCGCCATTGCCGCAACCAGGTCAGTCTGACGCGCCAGGAATGCCGGAAGCTGAATCACGTCTACCACGTCAGCCACAGGCTGCGCCTGAGAGGCTTCATGCACGTCGGTGATCACTTTCACGCCAAAGGTCTGCTTCAGCTCCTGGAAAATCTTCATCCCCTCTTCCAGGCCCGGGCCACGGTAAGAGTTGATGGAGGAGCGGTTGGCTTTATCAAAAGAGGCCTTAAACACGTACGGGATGCCCAGCTTCTGGGTCACGGTCACGTAGTGCTCGCAGATACGCATGGCGAGATCGCGGGATTCCAGCACGTTCATGCCGCCAAACAGCACGAACGGCAGGTCGTTTGCTACCTTGATATCACCAATGCTAACCACTTTTTGTTTCATAGGATCGCCTTATTCAGGTGTGAATCGGAATTAAGATTAATGCAGTGTAATTTGTTTGTGCGAGATCGCGTTGATCTGCGCACGAATCATTTCGCTAATCGGGTCTTCCGGACATTGCTCGACGAAATAATTCAAATCACTTAGCGCCACATGCTCGCAATCGAGCTGCGCATAAATCAGGCCGCGGTCGCGAATTTCGTACGGATCTTCCGGGTTGAACTGCAACAGCACTTCACTGGCGCGCAACGCCAGTTCCATCTGACGCTCTTCCATTAACGCGGACTTCAGCGTATCCAGCAGCTTGCGGATCACTTCTGCGTTATCCGCCTCGTCGAGATCTTCATTGAAGAGTTCGGCCACCGGGCTAATATTGCCTTTCAGCCACACGTCCAGCGTGTGTTCATCCAGCGTGTCACCGTTGAAGGGATTAATGAGCCACATCTCGCCGTCCAGCCACTCCGCACGCAGTATCATCTGCGTCGGGAAAATGACCGGCACCAGCGGAATATCCAGACGATGGGCAACCCACAGCAAAATGGATCCCAGGGCGACGGCGCTGCCCTGGCGATTCTTCAAGACCTGGTCCAGCCATAATGCATCTGACAGGCGATACACGCCACGCGTGTCGCAGAAACCCCATTCGCCGTAGAAAAGCTCAAGCAGCTTCTCTAATTGCCAGTCCTGCGGACGCGCCTGACTGATCTCCTCCCGCGCCAGGCTGACCAGATTCTCCAGCTCCGCGTGGACGTACTGCGACGTAAAATCATCGCGGATCATTTCAGAAATCAGGATCATGCCTTCACACAGCGGCACTTTGTTAAATTCGAAATCGGCTAAGGACCTCATGACTTACCCCAGTAACGACTGCGCGTACAATGACGTCCAGACGCGATAAAACTCAAAACGATGTAGATGATAACGCCAAACCACTTTTCAGTCAGCCATGCGCCTTTATCAGTTAATGGCAGATAGCGGTGATTCATACCCACTGTCCCAGCGTCAGACGTTCATTGCCGCCGTAATCGCGGCAGGTTGCCACTGCGCGATAACCCGCATTGGTGAACAGCGCGCGCACCGCGTTCCCTTGCGTCCAGCCATGTTCCACCAGCAGCCAGCCACCGGGAAGCAAATGTTGTCGTGACGTTGTCACAATGTGATCAAGATCGGCTAAGCCTTCATTGGCCGCGACCAGTGCAGTCAGTGGTTCGAAACGAACATCGCCCTGCGCAAGGTGCGGATCATGTTCGTCGATGTAAGGCGGGTTGCTGACAATCAGCGCAAATAAGCGATTCTCCAGCGCGGAAAACCAGCTACTTTGCAGTACCGTCACGTTGCCGAGCCCAAGACGTTCCACGTTACGCTGCGCCAGCATCACCGCGTCCGGCATCACATCCACCGCCGTTACCGTGCAATCGGGCCGCTCAGTGGCAAGCGCCAGCGCAATAGCGCCCGTGCCAGTGCCGAGATCGAGAATGCTACAGGCTGCTGTGGGTAAACGCGCCAGCGCTTGCTCCACCAGACACTCGGTGTCAGGACGTGGGATCAGCGTTGCCGCCGAGACGTACAGCGGTAACGACCAGAACTCACGTTCGCCGACAAGGTGCGCCACCGGTTCGCCCGTTTTACGGCGGGCAAGCAGCGCGGCGAGCTGCGCTTCCTGCTCAGCCGTCAGCAGCGTCTCACCAAAAGCCAGCAGGTACGTGCGGGCTTTGCCCGTCACATGCGCAAGCAAAATTTCGGCATCGCGTTTCGGACTTTCGCTTTCTGAAAGCTCACCGACCGCCACACGTAACCAGCGCTGAAAATCCATTATTCCTGCTCGGACAGTGCCGCCAGCTGGTCGGCCTGGTATTCCTGCACGATAGGCTCAATCAGCATATCGAGCTTGCCTTCCATTGCTTCATCCAGACGGTACAGCGTCAGGTTGATGCGGTGGTCGGTCACGCGGCCCTGCGGGAAGTTATAGGTACGGTTACGATCGCTGCGATCGCCGCTGCCCAGCAGGTTACGACGCGTAGACGCCTCCGCCTGCTGACGTTTCGCCACTTCGGCGGCGCGGATACGTGCACCCAGCACAGACAACGCTTTGGCTTTGTTTTTGTGCTGGGAACGTTCGTCCTGACACTCCACCACAATACCGGTTGGCAAGTGGGTAATACGGATCGCGGAGTCGGTGGTGTTAACGTGCTGACCGCCCGCCCCGGAGGAGCGGAACGTATCAATACGCAGGTCAGCCGGATTGATGTCCGGCAGTTCTGCTTCCGGCAGTTCCGGCATCACCGCAACCGTACAGGCTGAGGTGTGAATACGTCCCTGAGATTCTGTCGCAGGCACGCGCTGCACGCGGTGGCCGCCGGATTCAAACTTAAGACGACCGTACACGCCGTCACCGCTGATCTTGGCGATAACTTCTTTAAAGCCACCATGTTCGCCTTCGTTGGCACTCATGATCTCTACGCGCCAGCGACGCGCTTCGGCATAGCGGCTGTACATACGGAACAAGTCACCAGCAAACAGCGCGGCTTCATCACCGCCGGTACCGGCGCGCACTTCCACAAACGCGTTACGCTCATCGTCCGGATCTTTCGGCAGAAGAAGCACCTGGAGCTGTTGTTCCATCTCTTCAGAACGCGCTTTTGCGTCCTGCAGCTCTTCCTGCGCCATCTCGCGCATCTCAGGATCGTCGAGCATCATCTGCGCGGTTTCAATATCTTCCTGAACCTGTCGCCAGTCGGTAAAGCATTTAGACACATCACTCAACTGCGCGTATTCACGCGACAGTGCGCGAAAACGTTCCTGGTCTGCGATGGTCCCGGCATCGCCGAGCAGCGCCTGTACTTCCTCATGGCGCTCATGCAGAGCTTCCAGTTTAGCGACGATAGAAGGCTTCATAGGCGTAAGTGCACCTTGTAATAGAAAATGGGTGTAGGGCGCTATTCCAGCCCGAGGCTGTTGCGCAGAATAGTCAGGCGTTCATCATCCCCGTCACGGGCAGCCTGCTGAAGAGATTTGGTTGGTGCATGGATCAGGCGGTTGGTCAGTTTCCAGGCCAGATCCTGCATGATTGCATTGGCGTCACCGCCCTGTTCCAGGGCCGCTAACGCTTTGGCTGTCAGGTCATCACGCACCTGCTCAGCCTGTCCGCGGTATTCACGGATGGTCTCACTGACGCTTTGCGCGCGCAGCCAGGCCATAAACTCGCTGGTTTCCTGCTCAACAATGGTTTCCGCCTGCACCGCTGCCGCTTTACGCTGGGCAAGGTTGTGCGAAATGATGCTTTGCAGGTCATCCACGCTGTAGAGATAGGCGTTCGCCAGTTTGCCCACTTCGGGTTCAACATCACGCGGGACGGCAATATCTACCAGCAGCATCGGCTGATTACGGCGGGATTTCAGCGCACGCTCCACCATCCCTTTACCGATAATCGGCAGCGGGCTGGCGGTAGAGCTGATAATGATGTCCGCCTCTTTCAGGCGTTCATCGATGTCGCTCAGCGCAACGACTTCTGCGCCCACTTCGTCCGCCAGCACCTGCGCTCGCTCGCGGGTACGGTTGGCGATAATCATCTTTTTCACTTTATGCTCGCGCAGATGGCGCGCCACAAGTTCGATGGTTTCGCCCGCGCCCACCAGCAGCACGGTGACGGTCGACAGGGATTCAAAGATTTGACGAGCGAGAGTACAGGCCGCGAAAGCAACAGAAACCGCACTGGCACCAATGTCGGTTTCGGTTCGCACTCGCTTTGCCACAGAGAACGACTTCTGGAACATACGCTCCAGCTCACTGGCCTTCAGATGCCCTTTTTGTGAATCTGCAAAGGCTTTTTTCACCTGACCCAGGATCTGCGGCTCGCCCAGTACCAGCGAATCCAGCCCGCTGGCCACGCGCATGAGATGGCTGACCGCATCGTTGTCCTGATGCCAGTACAGACTATTGCGCAGTTCTTCTTCGTTAAGGTTGTGGTAGTCGCATAACCAGCGGATCAGCGCCTCGTGCAGGTTATCCTGCTCTTCCACGCTGAGGTACAGTTCAGTACGGTTGCACGTCGAGAGAACCACGCCACCCTGCACCATCGGTTGTGCAAGCAGGCTGTCCAGCGCCAGGTCGAGCGTATCCGGCGAAAACGTCACGCGTTCTCGCAGTGAAACCGGGGCTGTTTTGTGGTTGATGCCGAGTGCTAATAGGGTCATGTTGAGCGGGAGTAGTACCAGCGTTAATAAGGTTAGCAGAACGCATCATACAGGATGCGCGAGATCAATAAAAGGGACTGCCCCCTTTCGGAGTAATAGGTTACACAACGCTTTGAGATAATTTGAACGTAGACGGTAGCACTGTGGGACGCTAGCATTAACAGTTATAACTGCAACGTATCTCAAGGATTTGTCCTCATTATGACCCGACTGATTCGCCTGCTGCCGCTGGCGGCACTGGTTCTGACCGCGTGTACTGTCACCCAACCAAAAGGCCCGGGCAAAAGCCCTGATTCACCGCAGTGGCGTCAGCACCAGCAGGACGTCCGTAACCTGAGCCAGTACCAGACCCGCGGCGCTTTCGCTTATCTCTCTGACGAACAAAAGGTTTATGCCCGCTTCTTCTGGCAGCAAACGGGCCAGGACAACTATCGCCTGCTGCTGCTGAACCCGCTGGGCAGCACCGAACTGGAGCTTATCGCCAAACCGGGCGAAGCGCAGATCACCGATAACAAAGGCCAGCACTATACCGCGACCGATGCCGAAGAGATGATTGGCAAACTGACCGGGATGCCTATCCCGCTCAACAGCCTGCGCCAGTGGATCCTCGGCCTGCCGGGTGAGGCAACAGACTACCAGCTTGACGATCAATACCGTCTCAGCCAGGTGAACTACACTCAGAATGGCAAGACCTGGAAAGTGGTGTACAGCGCCTATGACAGCAAGAGTAAACCGTCGTTGCCGTCGAATATGGAGCTGACGCAAGGTAGCCAGCGCATCAAGCTGAAAATGGACAACTGGATCGTTAAATGATGACCCACTGGCCCTCTCCGGCAAAACTGAACCTGTTTTTATATATCACCGGCCAGCGTGCTGACGGTTATCACACCCTGCAGACGCTGTTTCAGTTTATTGACTATGGCGACACGATCGCCATTGAGCTGCGCCAGGATGGACAGATTTGTCTGCTGACGCCCGTTGAAGGCGTGGCGCATGAGGACAACCTGATCGTGCGCGCCGCGCGTATGCTGATGAAAGCCGCAGCGGAATCGGCCCGTCTGCCCGCTGGAAGCGGTGCAGATATCCGTATCGAGAAGCGTCTGCCGATGGGCGGCGGACTGGGCGGTGGTTCATCTAACGCCGCGACCATACTGGTTGCGCTGAATCATCTCTGGGGCTGCGGGCTGTCAAAGGACGAACTGGCAGCCTTAGGCTTGACGCTGGGGGCTGATGTCCCGGTGTTTGTTCGCGGTCATGCGGCTTTTGCCGAGGGCGTTGGCGAGCTCCTCACGCCGGTCGACCCGCCGGAAAAATGGTATCTGGTTGCCCACCCTGGCGTGAGCATACCAACGCCGGTCATCTTTAAAGATCCTGACCTGAAAAGAAATACCCCGGAACGGTCAATAGAAACGTTATTAAATTGTGAATTCAGCAACGATTGCGAGGATATCGCAAGAAAACGTTTTCGCGAGGTTGATGCGGTGCTTTCCTGGCTGTTAGAATACGCGCCGTCGCGCCTTACGGGTACAGGGGCCTGTGTCTTTGCTGAATTTGACACCGAATCCGCCGCTCGTCAGGTGCTTGAGCAAGCGCCGGTTTGGCTGCATGGTTTTGTAGCACGCGGGATGAACACCTCCCCCCTACAGCAGACCATACTGGCGCAGACTGAGTTTCGGTGACAACGTCACCCTGTTCCAGACGTTGCATCGCGCTCTTTAATACACCGCCTGGATAGCATTTGCCTGGCCCGCACAGTTTGCGGCGAACGCTATCCACCACTGGACGCATGCCTGAGGTTCTTCTCGTGCCTGATATGAAGCTTTTTGCTGGTAACGCCACCCCGGAACTAGCACAACGTATTGCCAACCGCCTGTACACTTCCCTCGGCGACGCCGCCGTAGGTCGCTTTAGCGACGGCGAAGTCAGCGTACAAATTAACGAAAATGTACGCGGTGGTGATATTTTCATCATCCAGTCCACCTGTGCTCCAACAAATGACAACCTGATGGAACTGGTTGTTATGGTCGACGCCCTGCGTCGCGCTTCAGCAGGCCGTATCACTGCTGTAATCCCCTACTTTGGTTATGCCCGCCAGGACCGTCGCGTCCGCTCCGCGCGCGTGCCAATCACTGCCAAAGTTGTCGCTGACTTCCTGTCCAGCGTTGGCGTTGACCGTGTACTGACCGTTGACCTGCACGCTGAGCAGATCCAGGGCTTCTTCGACGTTCCGGTTGATAACGTTTTCGGCAGCCCAATCCTGCTGGAAGACATGCTGCAGCTGAACCTGGACAACCCAATCGTGGTTTCTCCGGACATCGGCGGCGTGGTGCGTGCCCGTGCTATCGCCAAGCTGCTGAACGATACCGACATGGCGATCATCGACAAACGCCGCCCGCGCGCTAACGTTTCTCAGGTGATGCACATCATCGGTGACGTTGCGGGCCGCGACTGCGTACTGGTTGACGACATGATCGATACCGGCGGTACGCTGTGTAAAGCCGCTGAAGCGCTGAAAGAGCGTGGTGCCAAACGCGTGTTCGCTTACGCGACCCACCCGATCTTCTCCGGTAACGCGGTAAACAACCTGCGCAACTCCGTCATTGACGAAGTGGTGGTATGCGATACCATCCCACTGAGCGACGAGATCAAGGCACTGCCAAACGTGCGTACGTTGACCCTGTCCGGGATGCTGGCCGAAGCGATTCGTCGTATCAGCAACGAAGAATCCATCTCTGCAATGTTCGAACACTGATCGAACACGGCCGAAAAACCCGCTGCGGCGGGTTTTTTTGTTTATAGTGTTTATTTGTATGACTTATGCCTCCTTCACCTGCCATTCATATGACAGATGATGCGCACACGGATGATAGATAATTGTGAAAAACGTAACCTCCTCACATGTTCTGCCCTTTCGCGCCCTCATCGACGCCTGCTGGAAAGAGAAGTACACCTCGTCACGCTTTGTACGTGACCTGATTGCCGGGATCACCGTCGGCATTATCGCTATCCCGCTGGCGATGGCGCTGGCGATTGGCAGCGGCGTCGCGCCGCAGTACGGGCTGTACACCTCGGCCGTTGCCGGGATAGTCATTGCCCTGACGGGCGGCTCGCGCTTCAGCGTCTCCGGCCCGACCGCCGCCTTTGTGGTGATCCTCTACCCGGTTTCGCAGCAGTTTGGCCTGGCAGGCCTGCTGGTCGCCACCCTGATGTCCGGCGTCTTTTTGATTCTGTTTGGTCTGGCCCGCTTTGGGCGGCTGATCGAGTACATCCCCCTTTCCGTGACGCTGGGGTTCACTTCAGGGATTGGTATCACTATCGGAACCATGCAGATCAAGGATTTCCTCGGCCTGCAGATGGCTCATATTCCTGAGCACTATTTACAGAAAGTGGGTGCGTTGTTTATGGCGCTGCCGACCGCCAACCTGGGCGACGCCGCCATTGGGATTGTGACGCTGGGCACGCTGATTGTCTGGCCTCGTCTGGGGATCCGTCTGCCGGGCCATCTTCCCGCGCTGCTGCTGGGCTGCGCTGTGATGGCTATCGTCAATATGTTCGGTGGTCATGTCGCGACCATCGGTTCACAGTTCCACTATGTTCTGGCGGACGGTTCACAAGGTAGCGGCATTCCGCAGCTGTTACCGCAGCTAGTGCTGCCGTGGGACATGCCCGGCTCCAGCTTTACCCTAAGCTGGGATTCCCTGCGTGCACTGCTTCCCGCCGCGTTCTCGATGGCGATGCTGGGGGCGATTGAGTCCCTGCTCTGCGCGGTGGTGCTGGACGGTATGACCGGCACCAAACACAAAGCCAACAGCGAGCTGGTCGGTCAGGGATTAGGCAACCTCGTCGCGCCGTTCTTCGGCGGTATTACCGCAACGGCAGCCATCGCCCGTTCTGCGGCAAACGTGCGCGCGGGGGCGACCTCACCCGTTTCGGCGGTGATCCACTCCGTGCTGGTGATCCTCGCCCTGCTCATTCTTGCTCCGTGGCTCTCCTGGCTTCCGCTCTCTGCAATGGCGGCGCTGCTGCTGATGGTGGCCTGGAACATGAGTGAGGCGCACAAGGTGGTGAACCTTCTGCGTCGCGCGCCGAAGGACGACATCATCGTGATGCTGATCTGTATGTCGCTGACCGTGCTGTTCGATATGGTTATCGCCATCAGCGTCGGGATCGTACTGGCGTCCCTGCTGTTTATGCGCCGTATTGCGCAAATGACGCGCCTTTCCCCGGTTAACGTCGAGGTGCCTGACGATGTGCTGGTGCTGCGCGTGATTGGCCCGCTGTTCTTCGCTGCGGCGGAAGGTCTGTTTAGCGATCTGGAGTCCCGCCTCGCGGGCAAACGGATTGTGGTACTGAAGTGGGATGCCGTCCCGGTACTGGATGCAGGCGGCCTGGATGCCTTCCAGCGCTTTGTGGCACGCCTGCCGGAAGGCTGTGAGCTGCGGGTGAGTAACCTGGAATTCCAGCCGCTGCGCACCATGGCGCGGGCGGGCGTGCAGCCGATCCCTGGCCGACTCTCCTTCTACCCTAACCGTGAAGCCGCGCTAGCGGATCTGTGAGTCACCAGATGCAGAGAAACGTCTCTGCATCATCACCCCGATAGCCTGCTGGAGCCACCCAAGTACGGCAGGCGTCATCCATGTTCCCTTCATCAGATGCGGCTCCTGCTGCATGGCCACACGAAACTTTTGCTGGGTCTCCGGGTTCGTACCCGCGTACGACTGGAACAACGCCAGCCAGTTTTCGGCAAGCTTTTGCGCCTCTTCAGAGGTGGGGTCGAGATTTTCCCGCTGCGCCTGGTGCACTTTTGCCACCAGCGGCGGCCACTCCATCATGCGGTCAAAGTAGTGTTTCCGGGTAAAAGCCATCTCTTCGGCAGAGAGATATTTCCCCCAGATAATAAGTTTCGATTCGGCAAACGCCCGCGTAATGTAATCGGTCATCTCCGGCGTAATGCCGGTCTGCACCTGCATCTGCGGTTCAACGCTGTGCATTTCGTTCAGCCGGGTGAGAAATTCCGGCTTGCCTGCCGTGTCCTGCTCCAGACGTTCCATCCAGCGCGTCGCCAGGTCCATCGCCCGCGCGTCCGTAACGGGTATATGTTGCTCCAGAAGCGTTTTGGCCTCTGCAACCAGCCCTGACCATATAGCCGCCAGCGCATCCTTCTTCACCGCAAACGGCAACTGCTGTAACTCTTCTTTGCTAAACCAGCGATCGTACATATTCATTAACTCCAGAGTCTGTAGCCAGGATTCCAGATCCGGCGTCGCATCGTCGATAAGCCCGGTCCGCAGCTCCACCAGCCGGTCGCGCAGCGTATGTATGCTGCGCAGCTGTTTATCCAGCAGCGTGATTTGCGCATCGAGTAACTCGGTTAACGACAGCGACGCCTGTTCCAGAAAATCCCTGATTTCAGCAAGTTCCAGCCCCGCTTTTGCCAGCGCCTGGATCATGTGCAGACGCTGGACATCCGCCAGGTTGTAAAGCCGGTAACCTGCCGCGCTTCTGGCAGAAGGCAGCAACAAACCTGTTTGCTCATAGTGGTGCAATGTCCGCACGGTGATCCCGGCACGTTTCGCCAGCTTACCCACCTGAATCAACATAACTGCTCCTTTTCTTTGCCAGTGACGCCACTCTGGAGCCTTACGTTACGTGAGGGTCAACCTTTGATGCAAAAAAAACGACCCCATGGGAGTCGTTTCGGTATTCATTCGTCCTGGCACTAGCTGTGCTTATGCTGGTCTCGACGGCAGCGTTTATCGTAATGGCGCACCCACCAGTATTTATCACAGACTTCCTCATGTCCGCTCACACGTGCCCCGGCGAGCCACAATACCGCACCAAGGAAGATGCTCAGTACCGCGCCATGCGCGAAGTATTGCGGGAGATCAAGCTGCGGCAGCTGGTTTAAAATGGAATAACCCACGCCGACGACCATCACGAACAGTCCCAACCCCATTAGCACGTTACCGAGCATCGAAGCGTTTTTGCGTTTCATATGTCACCTCCGGAACTTTGGGTTGTCAGGGGAAAACCCCCTAATCCTTGTGTGTAAAGTATAGACAACGCCCCTTTTTTGAGTTGCGTCAATGATCACAATTACAGATAACTCCCAAACAAAAGTTTACAAATAAGACATTGAACAGCTTGAAATTCTAATTGTTCAAACCAGAAATTATTCGTATTTCGCTGCGAAGATCGCAGAATTTTGTCAAGCGGCGCGCCAGACAGTAAACTACGCGCCAGATCTGGAACCCATTAGGAATTGAATCGTGACGATTAAACTGATTGTCGGCCTCGCCAACCCGGGCGCAGAATATGCGGTCACCCGCCACAACGCCGGGGCATGGTACGTCGATCTGCTGGCCGAGCGGTTACGTGCTCCCCTGCGTGAAGAACCTAAATTCTTCGGGTATACCTCACGTATCAACCTTGCTGGCGCGGATGTTCGCTTACTGGTGCCCACCACCTTTATGAACCTGAGCGGTAAAGCCGTGGCGGCAATGGCGACGTTTTATCGCATCAATCCGGATGAAATTCTGGTGGCTCACGATGAGCTGGATCTCCCACCCGGCGTGGCAAAATTCAAACTGGGCGGCGGGCACGGTGGCCACAACGGTCTTAAAGACATCATCAGCAAGCTGGGCAATAACCCGAATTTTCACCGTTTGCGCGTCGGAATCGGCCATCCGGGCGATAAAAACAAAGTTGTCGGTTTCGTACTCGGTAAGCCCCCGGTTTCTGAGCAGAAACTGATTGACGAAGCGGTGGACGAAGCGGCGCGCTGCACTGAAATCTGGCTGAAAGACGGGTTAACCAAAGCGACAAATCGCTTACACGCTTTCAAAGCGCAATAATCCGCCCGATCAGGCTTTTTTACCGCGCGTCATGCGGGTTACGTGTATAATAGGCGTAGTTATTTACTTTTCATCAATCGGTTATCGTTAACGGATTGATTATCAAGAGATTAAGGTGATTTAGAAATGGGATTCAAATGCGGTATCGTCGGTCTGCCAAACGTGGGCAAATCCACCCTGTTTAACGCGCTTACCAAAGCGGGTATCGAAGCGGCGAACTTCCCGTTCTGTACCATCGAACCTAACACCGGCGTTGTGCCAATGCCGGATCCGCGTCTGGACCAGCTCGCGGAAATCGTGAAGCCGCAGCGCATTCTGCCAACCACCATGGAGTTCGTCGACATCGCGGGCCTGGTAAAAGGCGCATCCAAAGGTGAAGGCTTGGGTAACCAGTTCCTGACCAACATTCGTGAAACCGAAGCGATCGGCCACGTTGTGCGCTGCTTCGAGAACGACAATATCATCCACGTGAACAACAAAGTGGATCCGGCTGACGATATCGACGTCATCAACACCGAGCTGGCGCTCTCTGACCTCGACACCTGCGAACGCGCGATTCACCGCGTGCAGAAGAAAGCCAAAGGCGGCGACAAGGACGCGAAAGCGGAACTGGCTGCGCTGGAAAAATGTCTGCCACAGCTGGAAAACGCGGGCATGCTGCGCGCGCTGAAAAACCTGACTGAAGAAGACAAAGCGGCGATCAAATACCTGAGCTTCCTGACCCTGAAGCCAACCATGTACATTGCCAACGTTAACGAAGACGGTTTCGAAAACAACCCGTACCTGGACAAAGTGCGTGAAATCGCAGCGGCTGAAGGTTCTGTGGTTGTGGCTGTGTGCGCTGCCGTTGAATCCGACATCGCTGAGCTGGACGACGCCGACCGTGAAGAGTTCATGGCCGAGCTGGGTCTGGAAGAGCCGGGCCTGAACCGCGTGATCCGCGCGGGCTATGAGCTGCTGAACCTGCAGACCTACTTCACCGCTGGCGTGAAAGAAGTGCGCGCGTGGACGATCCCTGTCGGTGCTACTGCGCCTCAGGCTGCTGGTAAAATCCACACTGACTTCGAGAAAGGCTTTATTCGTGCGCAGACTATCGCGTTTGAAGACTTCATCACCTACAAGGGTGAGCAAGGCGCGAAAGAAGCAGG
Organism: Enterobacter mori; assembly: GCF_025244905.1. Taxonomy (NCBI): domain Bacteria; kingdom Pseudomonadati; phylum Pseudomonadota; class Gammaproteobacteria; order Enterobacterales; family Enterobacteriaceae; genus Enterobacter; species Enterobacter mori. The sequence continues at coordinate 2,629,306 of NZ_CP104285.1, forward strand.
CAAGATGCGTGCGGAAGGGAAAGATTACATCGTTAAAGATGGCGATGTGATGAACTTCTTGTTTAACGTTTGATTTGTTTTTAATGAAGAAAATCCACGCTTTGGCGTGGATTTTTTTGCGCGTAATCTATCAATAGATAACTAATTTGCCCGCTGGCCAAGTACCTGACCATCCACAGGGCATATGCCCAGCTTCATAAACATTAATTAATCCGTCAAAAAAGAATGGCTTTTGTAGTAAAGAACTATACGCATCTTCAAGCAAGTAATTCACAAGGTCCCATTTTAAGTTCTCAGTCATTGAGCCTTTCTCAGACTCCGGGAAGGTTATTTTCGGAATAATATCATACTCCACAACTTTCTTAGCTTCTTTGACCAAAGAGTTCCAGCATTGATATTTGTTAGTGTGTTTTTTTGCGAGATAACCCGTTATTTCATTACCAGCCTCTAGGGTGGCACTTTCCCATTCATCGCTATTCAAGCCTTTTATAAATAAGCTAAGGGACTGAGCCTGGATAACCCCGGGGAGTGTCGTCGCCACACCAAGGTTAACAAACCAATTAATTTTATTTAACCTGTCCATTGCTAACTGGGATATTTTCATGTTTTAACCTGATTTATTCTTCCTGGGATCCTAGGTACGTTCATGCCACCAAGCGCACCATGCTGTATTCGATTTTGAATACTATACCTGACAGCTTCTTTCACCTGATTTGCTGGTAATCCTGCAGCCTCCAGTGAATGCTTCAACGCCTGAGTATATTGGAGATTGGAAGGCATTTCTCGGTATGAAGCTCCGCCTTTCCTGAATTGATTCCAAAACTGTTCTAAAGATTTATGCGCTTCATAGTGCGGAGTTCCTGGTTGAGTAAATGCATTACCTTCTAATTTGATCGCTGCTCCACTATTAGTAGGAATAATGTCACGGAATGCAGCATCCTGGTTTAAATGATGTGATTGTCCAGGGCGTAAGTCATTTTTTAAACTACCATGAGGCCCTAAAATCGGACCATCTTCAGTAGACTTGCATTTCAACCCCCACGGATCCACCCACCCCAGCGCATTTGGCGCATACTGGTAAAGGTTTATCCCCCCCGCCAGCCCTATCGGGTCCTGCTGCGTAAACCGTCCGCAGTCCGGGTCGAAATACCGGAACAGATTGTAGTGCAGCCCTGTCTCACGGTCCAGGTATTGCCCCAGGCGCTGTTCACTCCTTCCCAGCGCACCTGCCCTTCGATATCCGTCATCCGCTCCGGCGTGCCGTTCGGCTGGCAGTGGAACCAGAAAATCTCCGGCGTTTCCACGCCGTCAATACGCGCCAGTGGGTCATAGCTATCCTGGTCGCTGTAAACGTAGGTGAGCGGCACGTCTCCGTGCAGCTCCTGCAGCAGGCGGAACCCTTCCCAGATAAACCGGGTGGTAACCGGCTTGCCGGTTGGCTGATCGCCCAGCATCTGCTGGCGCGTTTTGCTGATGCGTCGCCCGAGCGGATCGTAGCGGAAGCTGACCTGCGTTTGCGGCCTGTTACGGTCCCGCGGCTGGCTGATAACCTCCGTCAGGCGATGTTCGCCGTCATAGCTGTAGTGCCAACGAGTCTGACGGTTATCTTTCTCCACGGTGCGGCCATGAATGTCATAACGCCAGCGAATACTGTTCAGCTGCGTCAGGCGGTTGGGCGTGATCTTCTCAGCAGATCCGTCGAGCGGGTTCACATCCCAGCGCCACTGCTCCTGACCGGGCAGCGTGCCGACCTGAACCAGCAGGCGCCCGGCGCTGTCGTACTGCCAGCGGCGGGTCCAGCGGCGTGGCGACGGGCGCTGGGCGCTGGGCGTTACTGGTGAAGACATCCCGGCGATGCAGGCGCCTAAGACAGTCGTACTCGCTGCGGGTGGTCAGCAGTCATGGGTCGGCAGTTCTCACGGTGGAGTTCGTCGCAGGCATACTGATAGTCTGTCGAGAGCATGGTGAACAAGGCAGGAAGCTGGAAAATGCGTGCCAGAGGGAATGATTACATAGTTAAAGATGGCGAAATGCTGAACTTCTTGTTTAACGTTTGGTTTGTTTTGAAGGGAATAATTTACTGCTCTTACGCCGTCTTACGCAGATAGAACTCAAGCTATTTTTTAGGTCTATCCTGTAAAGCATGCTCTTTGCCGTAGTTATAAGTATCGTTAAAATATTTATCCGCTTCCTCGAATTGATTGAACTCATAACAGACCATGCCGAGATCGATTAAGGATGCCATGTCTATACCCGATCCACGTGTCCGCAATGTTGTCTCTCCCCATTTATTTGCCTCAGCATATCCGCGAGATCAAAATATACACTTTACATGCAGACAGAGAACCGGTTGGCGAGCTCCCATTCGAGCTTTGGCTCAGGGAGAGCTTGCCAGGTTTTTTGGTATTTATTGCTCTAAAGACTCGGCGTATTTTTTATCATCGTGAAACTTCAACAAAGGAGATACTTTCAGATTGAATTTTATGGTTTCAAAGCCCTTTTATGGAACAATGTTTCTTGATTGGAAATTCTGGCATTTTTCATCCGCAACCCTTGTTCGGGTCTGCTGCGTTACCCTAAGATCCTCCATATATACTAAATTTTAATCTTTCCAATCTATGTATATACCGCAATCAAAAGATCTTTCATTTGATTGCACTGTTAGCTCACCCCATTCAAAATTCCATTTAACTCCATAAGGGGGGGTGCTTATCTTTACCATTTTCTTTTTCGTGATTTTATTTTGAATCCATTCTGTCAAACGCCTTTCTTCATCTTTAAGGTTTTTTAACGATGCTCTAAGCTCCCAATCTTTAAGTGTTTGATAGAAATCCCCATCTTTACTTGTAAGAAAAAGAGATGAATTAAATGAAAAAACAGCTGGTCTAAACTCCACAATAAAGTTCTGACCTTCCCATTCAATATCATCTTTCGCAAAATAAAACTTACCTATCTTGGTGAATTCAGAATGGGTTTTGTAAAATTCAGAAGAAGTAAAATTTTCAAAAGAACTAAGTTCAACAGTGTAGCCATCAATTTTAACACTTCCATCTTTAAAATTTAATGTCATTTTTTTCATATATCTATCACCTTACCAGGAATTAATTTACCACGTGCTTCTTCAGGTATATAAAATTGCATCCCTCCACCTTTCCCGTATAGCGGATTCGCATTAGCACGACCATTAGCAACAAATATATCCTCAGAAACATAATATGCCCTAACTTTTGTTCGCAAAGGGAAATCTGGATTAAGTTTCACCTGTAACGCCTCATGATATCCTAATGAATCACCTTTATATTGCCTAACTGTAGGATGAGTTACGGTATATGCGGGTAACTGATCACCATTTGGATGCAATGCATAAAGGATTGTTCCTTTTTTAAGCGTTCTGTTCGAGTAACTGTCGATTCCTTTATAGTCTTTATTATTAGGGCCTTGCCATTGGGTCGCTTCTTTTGACGGATCCTTACATTTACGGCTCAACCCCCACGGATCCACCCACCCCAGCGCATTCGGCGCATACTGGTAAAGGTTTATCCCCCCCACCAGCCCTATCGGGTCCTGCTGCGTAAACCGCCCGCAGTCCGGGTCGTAATACCGGAACAGATTGTAGTGCAGCCCTGTCTCACGGTCCAGGTATTGCCCCTGCATCCGCAGGTTCTGGGAATATCCTGATAGCTGCGTCTCGCTTTCCCGCAGCAGCTTGCCCCAGGCGCTGTTTACCCCTTCCCAGCGCACCAGCCCTTCGCTATCCGTCATTCGCTCCGGCGTGCCGTTGGGCTGGCAGTGGAACCAGAAGATCTCCGGCGCTTCCACGCCATCAATACGCGCCAGCGGGTCGTAGCTGTCCTGATCGCTATAAACGTAGGTGAGCGGTACATCCCCGTGCACCTCCTGCAGCAGACGGAACCCTTCCCAGACAAACCGGGTGGTGACCGGCTTGCCGGCTGGCTGTCCACCCAGCATCTGGCGTCGCGTTTTGCTGATGCGTCGCCCGAGCGGATCGTAGCTGAAGCTGACCTGCGTTTGCGGCCTGTTGCGGTCCCGAGGCTGGCTGATAACCTCCGTCAGGCGATGTTCACCGTCGTAGCGGTAGTGCCACCGGGTCTGACCGTTATCCTTCTCCACGGTGCGGCCGTGGACGTCATAGCGCCAGCGAATGCCGTTCAGCTGCGTCAGGCGGTTATGCGTGACCTTCTCAGCAGAACATTCAAGCGCTGGAGGTTCGGTAGTGGTAGCGTTTTGGAACGCGGTTGAATCCGATATCGCTGAAATGAACGACGCCGATCGTGAAGATATCATGGCCGAGCCGGGTCTGAAACGCGTGATCCGCGCGGGCTATGAGCTGCTGAATCTGCAAACCTACTTCACCGCTGGTGTAAAAGAAGTGCGTGCGTGGACCATCCCTGTGGGTGCGACCGCGCCTCAGGCGGCCGGTAAGATCCACACTGACTTCGAGAAAGGCTTCATCCGTGTACAGACTATCGCGTTTGAAGACTTTATCACCTACAAGGGTGAGCAAGGCGTGAAAGAAGCAGGCAAGATGCGTGCGGAAGGGAAAGATTACATCGTTAAAGATGGCGACGTGATGAACTTCTTGTTTAACGTTTGATTTGTTTTTAATGGGAAAAATCCACGCTTTGGCGTGGATTTTTTTTATAGAGTAACGAACTTATCCCCTTTTGCGCAGATAGAACTCTAGATATTTTTTAGGTCTATCCTGAAACGCACGCTCTTTGCCGTAGTTATAAGCATCGTTAAAATATTTATACGCTTCCTCGAATTGATTCAACTCATAACAGACCATGCCGAGATCGATTAAGGGTGCAGTGTCTATATCCGATCCACTTGTCCGTAATGTCGTATCTCCCCATTTCTTTGCCTCAGCGTAATCCGCGAGATCAAAATATGCGCTGTACATGCAGGCAGAGATCCAGTTGGCGAGCTCCCATTCGAGCTTTGGCTCAGGAAGAGCTTGCCAGGCTTTTTGGTATTGCTCTAAAGCCTCGACGTATTTTTTATCATCGTGAAACTCGTTTCCTTTTTCAACAAAGGAGTTAATTTCAGATTCAATTTTTGGGTCTTCAAGGTCTTTCATGGAACAATGCTCCTTCATTGGAAATATTGTGATTTTTCCTGTGGGCCAATAAAATCGGCGGAATCTTTATATCTATCAGGTAGCAGAGCTCCCTGAGATCGATTGTGGCCATAATATTCAAGCTCATAATTTCTGGAATCTCTCATAAATGCTCTGACCTCACGAGATTTAGGCCCATAATAACCACCTTTCTGGTTCCAGTATTTAACTGCATCGGTTAAATGAGCCATATCCGCATCCTGAATACGGTACCATTTACCATCAGTTGAACTCTTAAATTGCATCCTATCGCCCGTACCACGAATTCGTCCTTCTCCTCGCATTCGTGCGATTACTTCACGTCCAGTTTTACTGTTTTTTCCCGGGGTTCTTCCCATAAATTTTTTACGGCAACTCAACCCCAGCGGATCGATCCAACCCAGCGCATTCGGCGCATACTGGTAAAGGTTTATCCCCCCCGTCAGCCCTATCGGGTCCTGCTGCGTAAACCTTCCGCAGTCCGGGTCGTAATACCGGAACAGATTGTAGTGCAGCCCTGTCTCACGGTCCAGGTATTGCCCCTGCATACGCAGGTTCTGGGAATATCCTGATAGCTGCGTCTCGCTTTCCCGCAGCAGCTTGCCCCAGGCGCTGTTTACCCCTTCCCAGCGCACCTGCCCTTCGCTATCTGTCATCAGCTCCGGCGTGCCGTTCGGCTGGCAGTGGAACCAGAAGATCTCCGGCGCTTCCACGCCATCAATACGCGCCAGCGGGTCGTAGCTGTCCTGATCGCTATAAACGTAGGTGAGCGGCACATCCCCGTGCACCTCCTGCAGCAGACGGAACCCTTCCCAGACAAACCGGGTGGTGACCGGCTTGCCGGCTGGCTGTTCGTTATCCTTCTCCACGATGATGACCGTGGATGTCATAATGCCAGCGGCGGGACCAGCGGTGCGGCAAAGGAAATTGCCGGCAAGCAGGCGACCAGGCGGTCCTACTCGCTGCGGGTGGTAAGCAGTCCCTGCGTGCGGAAGGGAAAGATTACATCGTTAAAGATATCAATGTGATGAACTTTTTTTAACGTTTGATTTGTTTTAAATGAAAAAATCCACGTCAAAACGTGGATTTTTATTCCGAGAAAAAAATTACTAGTTTTTTTTAAATTTAAAAAACGCCTTCTTTGAGAGGATGATTTTTTATTCCCCCCAAGGATCATCCAGCAAAAACTTCGCAACAATTGCTTCTTTTGTCGGTACAAGAGTGAAATTATAGTAAATTTCATCCCCTTCACAAATCTCATAAAAGAGTGAATAGGTTTGATCATTTAAATCTATGTTTAAATCAAACTTCTCAGTTGCTGAAGCGACTTGCAGCTTATGTTGATCCGTAACGGTAAATGGCACGACAATGCAGCGTTGAGCATTTTCATCTAATTTGAAAATGTTCTCTAGTTTAATATTGACGTTTGCTCCAAATGCATCCTCTGGCAATGGATCGAATATAACATAATCCTTGTGAAGCACAGCACCTTGAGAAATGTTACCTTTCCCCCACTGACTAAGCTTTTCGTCATAGTCTCTAGATCGTAACAATATTTGACTATGCGAAATCAGTAGATCTACTGTTTGTATATATTTATCACTCATTAAATTACCTCAACTTTTATTCTTGTTCCATCTGGCAGTTCTGATAAAACATTACCAATGCTTGAACCTGCACCACGGTTGTCGCTAGGATCTATATATCTTACACTAGCACCATCACCGCCTTCTTTAAACATCGCCATAGGCCATTCATCACGATCGTATCCCGGCTTAGTTTTGATATTTTTAAGACTCGTTTTCCTGTTAGATTTTGCAGTGCCTCGTTGGATTGTTACAACCTTTGCATGTCCTAAATCGATCGCATCTGATATGTGACCAAACGTTGCAGGATATTCAGAGCGTTTCAATTTCAAAACGTATTCGTAATTTTTTGACTTCGATTTTGTTAAAGTGCAACCAGCTAATCCCAGTGGATCTATCCAGGTAAGAGGGTTAACAGTATATTTATATAAGTTTATCCCCCCCGCCAGCCCTATCGGGTCCTGCTGCGTAAACCTTCCGCAGTCCGGGTCGTAATACCGGAACAGATTGTAGTGCAGCCCTGTCTCACGGTCCAGGTATTGCCCCTGCATCCGCAGGTTCTGGGAATATCCTGATAGCTGCGTCTCGCTTTCCCGCAGCAGCTTGCCCCAGGCGCTGTTTACCCCTTCCCAGCGCACCTGCCCTTCGACATCCGTCATCCGCTCCGGCGTGCCGTTCGGCTGGCAGTGGAACCAGAAGATTTCCGGGGCATCAACGCCGTCGATACGCGCCAGCGGATCGTAGCTCTCCTGATCGCTGTAAACGTAGGTGAGCGGCACATCCCCGTGCACCTCCTGCAGCAGACGGAACCCTTCCCAGACAAACCGGGTGGTGACCGGCTTGCCGGCTGGCTGTCCGCCCAGCATCTGGCGTCGCGTTTTGCTGATGCGTCGCCCGAGTGGATCGTAGCGGAAGCTGACCTGCGTTTGCGGCCTGTTGCGGTCCCGCGGCTGGCTGATGACTTCCGTCAGGCGATGCTCGCCGTCGTAGCGGTAGTGCCAGCGCGTCTGGCCGTTATCCTTCTCCACGGTGCGGCCGTGGACGTCATAGCGCCAGCGAATGCCGTTCAGCTGCGTCAGGCGGTTATGCGTGACCTTCTCAGCAGAGCCTTCGAGCGGGTTACCGGCCGCATCCCAGCGCCACTGCTCCTGGCCAGGCAGCGTACCGTCCTGAACGAGCAGACGCCCGGCGCTGTCGTACTGCCAGCGATACCAGCTGAACGGGTTATCGTCCCGCTCTTCCCGCACCAGGTTATTGCGATAGTCGTAATCCCAGCGGCGGGACCAGCGGCGTGGCGACGGACGCTGGGCATTGCCCGTAAAGACGTCCCGACGATGCAGTCGGCCAAGGCGGTCGTATTCGCTGCGGGTGGTCAGCAGCCCCTGGGTGCGGCTGGTCTCGCGGTGGAGTTCGTCACGGGTAAAATCAGAGACCGACAGCTTATCGAGAGCAATGCTGAGCAGATGTCCGCTGCCGTAGTAAAACTGCTTCAGCTCGCGGCCATCAGGGAGCGTGACTGAGGTGCGGTTGCCCAGCGCGTCATACTCCCACGCCAGCTCGCCATGCTCGCCGGCCTCGCGCGTGACGCGACCAAGCGCGTCATAGTCAAAGGCGAGCTCCTGCTCTGCCTCGGTGGTCCATGCGTCGGCTGAAAGCGCAGGGTGCAGCCCAATCCGGCTCAGCAGCCCGGAAGGGGTGTAATGGTAGCGGGTTTGCCCTTCCGGCGTGGTGCGGGCGACCAGCTGGCCGCTCGCGCTCCAGGCGAAGGCGTGGGTGATGGCCTCCGGATGTCCGGCGGCAAACGTGCGCGCTATCGTGTGCCCGCAGGCGTCGTAGCGATACTGCGAGGCCACGCCATCGAGCCCTATCTCTTCCAGCAGCAGAGAGTCTGCACCCCAGCGGAACTGATATGCTTCGCCGTTTTCGTTTTCCAGGGCAATCAGACGCCCGCGGCTGTCCCAGCGGCGACGCACCTCTTCGCCCTGGGTATTACGCGTTGCGGTTAAACGCCCCGCCTCATCGTATCTGAACTCACTTTCTTTCCCGTCAGCGCCTGCATGCTTAACCGGCAGGCCACGTTCGTTCCATTTGAGCGATTCCGTCCAGCCTTCAGGACGATCGAGCTGTACCGGACGCCCTGCGGCGTCGTAGCGGTAACGCGTCTCTTCGCCGTCGGCGCTAACTTCAGCCGCCAGCCAGCCCAGCGGATGATAGCGGTAGCGGGTCATTCGCCCGGAACAGTCCGTCGCACGGACGATCTGCCCGGCCTCATTGTACTCCTGGTAGCGGCTGTTTCCGGCGGCATCGACCTCTTCAACGACCTGGCCGAACGCGTCCCGGCGCAGTTGCGTCGTCTGCCCCATCGGGTCCACCACGCGCTTGAGCCCGTGATGTTCGTCGTACCAGAATCGCGTGGCGCTGCCGTCGGCCTCGATAATGGCCGCGGGAAGCGCGCGATGCTCAAGCCAGGTGGTAGTGCGCGTATTGCCGTCGGCATCGGTCTCCTGCACCCGGTTGCCCATTTCGTCATAGACGAAGGTGACGGCGTTTCCGAGCGGATCGATGCGACGCGTCAGAAGTTCGTTGTCATCCCACTCGTAGCGCCAGTTTTCACCGCGCTCGTCAACGTAGCGGACAATGAGATTTTGCGCGTTCCAGTAGTGGCGGCGCGTCTGACCGTCGTAATGCTCAACGGTCGTCAGCCCGGCGGCTAAATCATAGCTAAAGCGGCAGCCGTCGCCGGTGCTGGTGCGGTTTTCCACCACGCGCCAGTGATCGAGTTTTTTCCAGCGGTATTCGCTCTCCAGACCGCCCGGCATCCGGTGCCAGACCATCAGGCCGTGTTCGTTATAACGGTATTCACGCGTCACCACGCCGGAGGCATCCGTCGCGCTCGCCAGCTGGCCGCGCGCGTCGTAGCCCCACTGCATCAGCGGCCATGTCTGGCTGCCGTCGAAATAGCTGGCAGCGGTAACGCGATGCGGGAAGCGCTCATCTTCATAGCGCAGGGTGACGTCTATCGCCCGCGGCTCGTCGTGAAGACCAACCAGCCTGCCCTGCTCGTCCCACTCCGTCAGCAGCACGTTGCCGTATTCGTCGCTGAGGGAGGCCAGACGCAGAATAGATGGATTCGCCCGGGTCGGTTTATACAGACGCCATACCGCGCCGTCATCGTCAGCAATCGCCACGTCGCCGCTCTCATTGCGGCGGATAATGATGCCTTCGCTGATGCTGTAAAACGCGCGGTCGACAGGCGGCAGCTCGAAGCTCAGCTCGCGCCCGGTTTCGTCGAACCAGGTAGCGTTGGCTTCTTCCAGCGCCAGATAGCTGTCAAAAGTGGTTGCCCAGCCCAGACCAAACAGCCCTTCGCGGGTGGTCAGGCTGTTGTAGCTGCGCTGCCAGCGAAGCGGGAAGCGCCCCGGCAGCGAGAAATCGAGCTCATCGTCGTCATTCAGCACCTTCACGCCGGTGGCGGCGTGGACCGGGTGCGAGGAGCCAAACACGGCGTTGACCGCCATATCGGCCAGCATCCCGCCGCCTGCCGCCGCCAGCGCACAGGGCATGTTTTTCAAAATTTTACCCGGACGCCCGCGCAGCAGAGAGAGCGCAATCATCCCCAGCGCCAGGCCCGGCGTTTTACCGCTTTTGATATCACGGACCGTCAGCGTGTCACCGCCGATGATCACGTTCGGGGAGACATCGTCGGAAACGGTGCCTTCGCATGTGGTGCGATCTTTCGCGCGCACCGCGGGCTGCCCGTTGATAAAGACGCTTTTGGAGCCTTCCGCCAGATACTGCGGCCCGGAGTGTTTATCGCAGGCTACCTTGTCTTCTTCCAGCGGCGAGGTTCCCGCGGCGGCAGAGGCCACGCTCGGCTGCCACATTTCGCTGCCAAACTGTCCGGCAGCGGAAAGCAGCATGCCCGCATAATCCGCGAAGCTGCCCGGCGACTGGGGCTCAGGGGACGGCGTATCGGCGGGCGTCAGCGTGCCAGCCGCACGCGCGGCGGGGATCGCATTGGTCAGAACGTTATTCGAACCGGTGGTGATTTTACCCGCAGGCGACGGCGGGAAAAGCGCATTGCCTAACCCTTCCGCGGCGTTGCTGATATCGTCGGTGATCCCCGCGACGTTCGCCAGCACGCCGCCGATGATGCCGCTTAGCAGACAGCTGGACCCAATCGCCGCCACGCCTGCTGCCGCCGCCCCCGCCCCCAGCAATGGTGCCGCAACGGTTGCTGCTGCGCCTACCGCCGCACCGATCACCGCATAGGCGGCACCTTCCGCCACAATGCTGGTGATGTCCGCAAAAATGCTGGAGTGAATAATCTCGTCGCCCTTACGGGCCGCGTTGTTATCGCTCATACCTTACACATTCCGGCTGTCGTTTAGCGTCAGACTCTGCTTAAGCGCGCTCCACCGCACCTCGTCCTCTTCAGTGAATGCTCTGAGTGCCGAGAGGGTGAAAATCATCAATACCGGTTTGCCCGGCGTCTGAACGGCCAGCTGTTTTTGCCACAGGCGCTGCCCGTTACGGTCAAACGTGGTCTCAACTTCCAGCCCGCTAATTTTTCCGTCAGGCCCGGCTTTGACGTTCCGGAATTCGCTCTGAGCGATCTCACCCATCTGAGGACGCAGCACATCCCACTGGCGGTGAAACTCTTGCTCGTAGTCGCTGCCATCCGGAATAATGCCGCGGCTAACCACCACGGACAGTCCGCTTTCGTCATCGCGAATGATGTTCATGCTGTTATCCTGCCAGGCAGCAGGAAATAGGGAAAACGAACCTTCCTGGAGGGTGTATTTCATCGGTGAACTCGTTTGTATGTTTGCAGAGGGATGTTACGTGCCGTTATGGACGGCCAGGCGGAAGTCATAAACGGTTATTCTTCAGGAGGCGTAAATTTCGCCTGCACTGCCGCATCAATATCCCCTTTATGCCCGGAACCCGGTGCCGTTGTGCCCGGTTTTGTGCCTGACGTATTCAGATGCAGCTTACCGCCCGTCGTGATATGGCCATCCCCCTCCACGAAGAAGTTAAACTCTTTGCCGATCAGGTTAATCTTGCCGTTAGCGTTGAGTTCAATGGCGCTCTCACCGGATACCAGCCGCAGCTTCGTGCCCGAGGCGATCACATACTGTTCCACCGCAGCATCCAGCTTGCCTTTACCCGTCAGGATCTCGGTTCCGCCCTTCACGGCCTGAGTCTGGTTCGCTTCCACACGATGCAGTTCATTTTTCTTCACATAATGGCTGCGCGCCCCGCCGACGCTGTGAGATTCATCATTCTTGACGCTGGTATCGAGATTGCGCTCGGCCTGGATCCACACCTGCTCTGCGCCCGCCTTGTCCTCAAAGCGCAGGGCGTTGGCATTGTCCACGGAACCATCCTTGGTGCGGCTCATAAAGCCCATCTGCGTCGCCGCCGCCGGCAGCGCCCACGGTGGCATGCTCGCGTCGTTGTACACGCGCCCGGTAATAATCGGGCGGTCCGGGTCGCCGTTGATAAAGTCCACCACCACCTCATCGCCGACACGCGGGATTTGTACCCCGCCGTAGCCCTGACCCGCCCAGGCACTCGACACGCGTACCCAGCAGGAGCTGGTGTCATCGCCCTTCGCCAGGCGGTCCCAGTGGAACTTCACCTTCACGCGGCCATACTTATCCGTCCAGATACTCTCCCCCTGCGGCCCGACAACCTTCGCGGTTTGAGGACCGTAGGTGCGAGGCCATGCCGTGCTCTGCGCCGGACGATAAGACACCGATGCCGGGATAACGCTGAAATCGGTGCGGTGAATGGTTTCCCCCTCGCCGCTCGCGTAGCGGTTCTCCTCGAAGTGGTAGCCCACGGCCGTCACCAGATACTCGCCGTTATCGCTGAAGAACGGCGCGTTAGTCAGGGTAAAGATGTGCCCCGGCGCAATGCCTGCCGCGGTGGCCGTCGCCTGAATCTGCTGATGCTCCACCTGCCAGCGCTCCTGACGAATACGGGCATAAAACTCTGCATGTCCCGTCTCGACAAATCTCCCCGGCCAGTCGTACACATCAATGCTGCCCGGCTTCGGCGACGCCGGGTTCTGCTGCGCCTGGAACAGCCACGCGTTCGGCTTGCGGAAGTCGTAATCATCAAGGCTGTAAATCCCCGGCGTGACGCTGTCCTCCAGCGCCCACTGGCTGATGCCCTCTTCATCCGTACTGCCACCGGACGGCGTCTGGTGGTAAGGAATCACCTCGTAGCCGCTGAACGGCTGGTGCTGGGTGGCGGCATCGGTCAGCACCAGGGTGTGTTTGTCCGCCTCGTGGCTGAAGTGATAGGCAATCCCTTCAAGCTCCATCAGGCGGCTGATGAAGTCCAGGCTGGACTCCTGATACTGCACGCAGTAGTCCCACACCCGGTAGCTGCCGGTGAGTTTGTCTTCGAGGTTGACCTGGTGCTCACCCAGCAGGGTTTTCACAATCTGCGGCACCGTCTGACCCTGGAAAATACGCAGGTTACGGTCGCGCTTCATCGGCCACAGGTCAGGCTCCACCGTCAGCTGGTACACCGCATAGCGGGTGCCCGTCAGCTCAACGGCGCTCACCGCCACGCGCGTCACCTTGCCATTGATATAGCGGGGGGTGAGCAGGCTTTGCGTCGGGATGGTCACCGTGACCGGCTGGCCCAGCAGCTTACTGCGGTCGATGCGCGCGTCCGTGCCGAGCAGCGTCAGCGTCAGCGCGAACGACTCGGACATGGCCTCGCGGCCCGTCAGTTTCCAGAACAGAAGCCCCTCCACCGGGAGCTGAACGGTAATTCGGTTGAGCATAATCGTTAATCCATATGGCTTATGCGATGTAAAAGATTGGAATAATGCCAAAGTCTGGGGACGGGCTATTAAAATTAAGCCCCGCTATTGGTGACTGGCTGTTTAAGTATAAATATTAACGATGAAATCTTTAGTACTTCAGAAATAACAAACAAAGCAATATTGAGGGGTATAATGCTTATTCCCAGACCAACGATACTCATAGGGAACAGCGTCACAGAGCAACTCATGGTGAGAAATCGTAGGATTTCCTGCGCAAGAGCAAGTCGGACCACATATCGATGCTTTGTGAAAAAGAACCATGCAGAAAACAATAGTGAAACGGGCCACAGGAGGTAAACGAGATAAAAAGCCCCCGTCATTAAACCCTTTACACCTTCGGCTATCAGCATAAAGATGATAACCCCCAGGTTACCTCCGGTAGCATCCCACCATGACTCGAGTAAACGGAACGGGCCAATCGAGTAAAAGACAATCCCGATGACATCCATAACGCCCCAAAAATAGAAAATTTTAGCAGATTTAATCACTCAGCCTCTCGTCTTACTGGCTCTGGTGGCCATTTCCCGCCGTGTTGTATCAGTGAATCTTTAATTTCGTTAAGTTTCTTGTAGTGCTCGCTACCCTCTTTGGCTCTGCTCAATTCAAGTTGCAATTGATTTCCCATTGTCCAGCCGCTTTCAGCTTTAATCTCAGGGTTTGCTCCACGCTGCAATAAAAGGAGCACATGATCGTAGGCGCTGTAGTCAAGGGCATCAATTAACAACGTTTTGCCTAAAGAATCAATCACATCAATATTACTTCCTTTATCAAGCATAGCTTGCAGCGTTTCAGTATTTTTGGCCTCAATAGTTTGAAATATAATAGGCTCATCAAAAATTTTATCTTTTGCATTTGGTGATAATCCCCCATCAAGCATAGCCTGTATCCAGACACTACTGTCTGCTTTTAACACAAACTCAGCGGGACTACTGCCTCCTTTTGGTCTAGGCTGTAAGGGGTCTGCACCAGACTTAACCAAAATAGTGATGATTTTCAAACGGCTCGGCGTTTTATTCTCGTTTATTGAATTCATGACAGCCCAAAATAACAATGTCATATCTTCTTTACCGGGCTTGTTTAAATCTGTTTCTGAAGCTAATTTAATAACCTTGTCAACCTCGCCGTTTTCGATTGCACGCGCTAATGTAAGCTGCTGCCCGCTAAAATAGTTTTCTGGTTTTAAATCCATGTTTTGTTTACACCCCTGAACCATTAATATCAAACAAAGCACTAACCAGCTTGTTAAAAATGATTTCACACGCGACTCCTGATAATAGAAATGTCTTCATCCTTTTGCTGTTCAATGCAATTTATTGCCTGACCAATTCCATGACGGTCCAAAGGGCCTCCTGTTCCACCAGGGAGATCGTGTACGATCCCAGCCGCGTTAGGCATAATGGCAGAGATTTCTTCTTTGGCGATAAGTGCTGGTATGTGACCTTTCAACATTTTATAGTCTTCCGCAAGATTAACTTCCTGAACTTTTGTAAGCAGTTCTCCTTCAACGCGATAAGCCTGAATGTTGTCTGCATTACCAAGCAAACTTCCGCCATATTTTTCAACAGTGCTTGAATGCAAACCTGCCGCATTAAATGTCCATCCTGCCTGCCCGCTCGCCATTGAGGCAGCTGACGCTAATCCACCTCCCAGAGAGTGGCCTGCAATATCTATTTTTTGACCCGCCCTATATAATTGCTTCCCAATTTGAATGGCTTTTCTATAATAATCAGATTCCATTCCTAATCCTTGCGCGGCATTATTCTTCCAGTCAGCCATATTTTTCATTGGAAAAAACTCTGGTTCCCTGGAGCCTCTAAATACTAACGTAGGATTCATGTCTTTACCAAAAACATCTGGATCAGGCTGATAAACGCGTGAAAGAAAATCAGGTGAGTCGGTTTTATCATAAAGTATATTGCTTTTGAGACCTAATTTGTCCAACGCCCCCGCATCATTACTAATATCCGTCCACCCCTCCGGTACCCCAGGCGTGGCTTCCAGCGGGTTAACGGTCTTATACACATTCTCTGCCAGTTTCGCTTTCTCCACCGCGATATTGTTAGCCGCCAGTCGTTTAGCCGCGATCTGCGCATCCGGGTATAGGCTATTGCTCCCTTTAGCAATAAGATCCTTACGCGCCTGCCAGCGTTCTGCTTTGGTCATCTCCTGCAACTGCGCCGCGTAGGTTTTTCCCTCTTTCCCCGGTGTCGGCTCGTCCGGCACCTGCGCCGCTTTCGATTTCACCACCTGCTTCGGCAATACCGTTGGCGCAGGACGCGAACCATAGGTTCTCACCATGGTTTCGTAACGGTCGATAATCGTACTCACCGGATACCAGCCCAGCCCCGTATTCGAGGCGGCCTGCAATCGCCCGTCAGCATTGATATAAAACATCTCCGTCACTGATGACCAGTTTCGATAACTCTCGTCAATGGCCGCCACCCTACCCATGTCGAGATCCTGCACAATTAGCTTGCGCGTATCGCGTCCAGATTGATATGGATTCGCGCCAGTGATGGAGTGCAGCAAATCATAGCGAGTAAAGAGTGAGCGCAGCGAATTGTCGGGAACCGACATAATCCACTGCCCGGCGACGGACGGGCGGATAATTTTCGCGAACAGCGCTGGCGATACATTCTCGCTAAAAAGATAGACAAACCTGATGTTATACATTCGCTCCGTCCTTTTACCCGCTCGCTTACGGATTCACCAGCCAGGTCCCTGGCTTCGTAATATCCAGCGTCTGGGTACGCGTTCTTCCATTCACTTCCAGGTCAATTCTGATCTCACCCGCGGGTAATTTAAGCGATGCGTAGCCATTATTCCCCGGACGCAGCGCTTTTGGCTCGCCGTTAACCTTCAACGTTTCGCCATCGTGCATGCGGATATAGACCAGCGCGACAGGGCTGGCGTCGACAGGCGGCGCACTCTGTTGCGCGGTGGCAACTGGTGGTGCCGTCTCGCTCACCTTCGCAGCCTCCGGCTTGGTTTCCGGCGCGGTGTCGGTGGTCTCTGGTGGTGGACTCACGGCAGCCGTCTGCTGCGTCGCGTCCTGATCGCTGCCGCCGAACAACATCGCACCCGCAACTACCCCCACCAGCACACCCGCAGCGACCAGCCCCGGTATTTTATAACGCCGCCAGTCGAGTGCAGACGTAGCAGCGTCTTCTTCCACCGGCACCAGCATCGTGCCCGGCTTTTTGGCCACCAGGACATCATCGATTCCTGCCACAGGCATCTCAATCAGCGCCGCGAACTCGTCGATAGACTGCGGACGATCCTCCATGTGCAGCGCCAGCGCGCGGTCAATGGCCTGCAGCAGCGGGATGGAATAACCCTGGGGCATGATTTCCACCAGCGGTTTGCAGGTATCCTGAATAGAGCGCACCACGCTAACCGGCGGTGGAGATCCCACAATCAGGGTACGCAGCACGGCACCAAGGGCGTAAATATCCGTCCACGGACCCTGCTCGCTTTCGTTGTCGTCGGTGTATTGCTCAATCGGCGCAAAGCCCGGGCGCAGCATGGTTTCGGTTTCATCAGAAAGGTTACCGATGGTGCGGCGCGCGGAGCCAAAATCGAGCAGCACAGGCAGGCCGTTATCCTGGATCTGAATGTTATCCAGAGAGATGTCGCGGTGCAGGTAACCTTCGTCGTGGATAGTCTTGATCGCGCCGAACAGCATCGGCAGCGTGCGGCGGATCCACGCCTCGTTGATCAGCTCCGGCTTTTCTTCACGCAGGCGCGAAAGCGTGGTGCCGCTGTAAAACAGCGTCCCCATGTAGGCCGTGTCGTTTTGTACCCAGAAGCGCAGGACGTGCAGAAGGTTCGGGTGGTTAAAGCGCGCCAGCAGACGGGCTTCCTGAATAAAGCTGTTCAGGCCTGCGGAAAACGCTTTGCCGAAGCGCTCGCTGCGCAGCACGAGGGTCATGTCGTCGCCGCGCACGGCGAGCGAGGAAGGCATAAATTCTTTGATAGCGATAGTGCGTTCGAGCTGGTGATCCCACGCGCGATAGACAATGCCAAAACCGCCGCCGCCGATCACCTCTTTAATTTCAAACTCGTTGAAGCGGTACCCGACCGGGAGCGCGTTTGGGACAGTCCGATTGTTATCATTATCCGTCATCTTTTACAGTTCTCTTGATGATTATTACGCGGCAAACTGACAGTGAAACTCGCCCTGCTCGCAGGTGACGTGCAGACGTCGGAACTGCTCATCGCTGCGGCTGGCGGTAAGTAAGATCTGGCTCATCTGAGGCAGTAAGGTGTTGGTCAGGATAGCATCCACCATGCGGCCACCGGACTCCACCTCGGTACAGCGCTGAACAATCTGTTCCACCACGCTGTCGTCAAACTCAGAAATAATGCCGTGATTCTCTTCCAGACGGCGCTGAATGCGCTTGAGCTGCAGGCGAACAATCAGCCCCAGCATCTCGTCGCTGAGCGGGTAGTACGGTACCACCAGCAGGCGACCCAGCAGCGCCGGCGGGAATACCTCCAGCAGCGGCTGGCGCAGCGCGCCGCTTAACGCCTCCGGCTCCGGCATCAGCTCCGGATCGGCGCACATGGCGCTAATCAGCTCGGTGCCAACGTTGGAGGTCAGAATAATAATGGTGTTGCGAAAATCAATGTGCCGCCCCTCGCCGTCTTCCATCCAGCCTTTATCAAAGACCTGGAAGAAGATCTCGTGGACGTCCGGGTGCGCTTTTTCAATTTCGTCCAGCAGCACCACGCTATACGGGCGGCGGCGCACGGCCTCGGTCAACACCCCGCCTTCACCATACCCTACGTACCCCGGAGGCGCACCTTTTAAGGTGGAAACGGTGTGTGCTTCCTGGAACTCACTCATGTTGATGGTGATAACGTTCTGCTCGCCGCCGTACAATGATTCCGCAAGCGCCAGCGCGGTTTCGGTTTTACCGACGCCGGACGGGCCGCACAGCATAAAGACGCCCACCGGTTTGTTCGGGTCGTCAAGCTTCGCCCGGGAGGTTTTCACGCGGCGGGCAATCAGGTCCAGACCGTGACGCTGGCCGATAACGCGCTGGTTCAGCGTGTCGGCGAGGTTCAGCACCGCGTCGATCTCGTTTTTCACCATCCGGCCCAGCGGGATCCCGGTCCAGTCAGAGACCACCGCGGCAACCACGTTTTCATCTACGGCCGCAAACAGCAGCGGCTCGTCACCCTGTAAGGCGTTCAGCGCCTGCTGCTGCTCCGCCAGCTGGAGGCGCAGCTCAGCACTGTCTTCATCGCCCGCCGCAAACAGCGCGGCGCGCAGGCGAATAATCTCCTGCACCAGGCTGCGCTCTTCTTCCCAGCGCTGGGCCAGAGCTTCGCGTTTTGTTTCATACGCCTCGCGTTCGTCATGTAAAGCCGTCACGCGATTGGCGTCACCGGCACCGACGCGCGCTTCGCGCTCAGCAATCTCAATTTCCACGTCCAGCGCGGCAAGATGGCGCAGGCAGTCTTCCAGCTGCGCAGGCGGCGCGCTCTGGCTGACCGCGACGCGGGCGCAGGCGGTGTCGAGCAGCGCAACGGCTTTATCCGGCAGCTGACGCGCCGGGATGTATCGGTGCGACAGCTTCACCGCCGCGCTGACCGCTTCGTCGAGCAGCAGCACCTGGTGGTGCGTCTCAAGCGGTGACACGGTGCTGCGCAGCATCAGAATGGCTTTCGCTTCATCCGGCTCGTGAACCTGCACCGTCTGGAAACGACGGGTCAGCGCCGGGTCTTTCTCGATGTATTTTTTGTACTCCGCCCAGGTGGTGGCCCCGATGGTGCGCAGCTGACCGCGTGCCAGCGCGGGCTTCAGCAGGTTCGCCGCATCGCCGGTTCCCTGCTGGCCGCCTGCGCCAATCAGGGTGTGGATCTCATCAATAAACAGGATAATCGGCGTGGCGCTGGACTGGACTTCGTTAATGAGCGCCTGCAGACGGGCTTCAAACTCACCCTTCATGCCTGCTCCGGCCTGCAGCATGCCGATATCCAGCAGCCACAGCTGAATGTTTTGCAGCGGCTCCGGGACGTCGCCGTCGGCGATACGCAGCGCCAGCCCTTCAACGACGGCAGTTTTGCCGACCCCGGCTTCCCCGGTCAGCAGCGGGTTGTTCTGGCGGCGGCGCATCAGAATATCCACCATCTGGCGGATCTCCTCGTCGCGCCCAACAACCGGGTCAATCTTCCCTTCCCGGGCGCGGGCGGTCAGGTCCTGGCCGTACTGGGCCAGCGTCCCCTGCGCCGCCGGTACCGCACCCGCCGGTGCATCGACGGCGGCAGCGGCCTGCTGCGTCTCTTTGCTGTTGGCGCAGATAGCGTCGAACTGCTCAATCAGCACCTCGACGTTAAGGCGGGTGAACTGCGCCGAGATGCTTTTCAGCACGTTGGCCAGATTCCAGGTTTTAAGCATGCCGATCAGCAAATGGCCGCCGCGGATACGGCTCACGCCAAACTTCAGCGAGCCAAAGACCCAGGCGCGCTCCACGGCGCTGTCGATGTGTTCGGAGAGATCGGAAACGGAACTCGCCCCGCGCGGAAGCACATCCAGCGCCGCAACGATATCGCGCGTCAGCTGCTGTTCATCAAGGGCAAAGTGGCGGATGACCTGCTGCAGATCGCCATCCTGCTGCTGCATGAGCTGATGCAGCCAGTGCACCAGCTCAACGTAGGGGTTGCCGCGCAGCTTGCAGAACGCAGTGGCGCTTTCCAGAGAGGTAAATAACAGCGTATCCAGTTTGCCGAAAAGCACGGCACGGCTAATTTCTGACATGTTAGTTTCCATTAACAATGATTCGGTATACGGAAGGATTACCGCTCTGCGCGATACACCAGATCGCCACGCGGGACAGGCTGCGGCTGAAGGCCCAGCCAGGTGTTATAGCCTAATCGCCCGGCGCTGCCGAGCGTGGTGCCCTGCACCGCGTCTTCACGCAGGATCACCCGTGTTTCCCATTCAAACTCCACCCCGGCGTACTGACGCACCCAGTCGCGCAGCTCGGTGACCCACGCTTCACCCGGCAGAAAACGGTTGTACTCCTCCGCGCTCAGCGGGCCAATTTCGATGCGAAACTTATGCTGCACGTCGCGGACGGCGACGCCGAGAAAAGCGGACTCACCCATGCGCGGCATGCGCCGTCCTGCTCCCAGCTGCGCCTGCTCGCGCGTAGAAAGCGGCATCCACTGCGGCACGTTGCTCACCAGTTTGACCGGCGCTTTAAAATAGTTGCGCAGGATCTTCTCCAGCCCCTCCGGATCCCGCCCGTGACGGGTCAGGTGTCCGGCGTGGGTAAAGCGAGCATGCGCGCTCAGGCTGCCTTTGTTCATCTGACCCGGCTGCCCCATGCCAATCAGCGACGCCAGGTAGCCCTCAAAGCGCCTGTTATCAGCGCGATCCAGAGAGACCGCCGGTTGCGCATCCGCCCAGGCGCGGTAAAACAGCAGCGCAAGGCGGTGGTGGAACAGATCGGCAAACGCGCTGAGGCTGGTGTCCTGATGATGATAAATACGCTCGCGGGCGTACTCGGTCATGTGGACCGGCAGCGGGCCGTTCGGGCCAAACAGGCCGAAGCTGAGGATAGACACCTCATGCAGCCCGCTTTCCTCCCGCTGACGTACCTGGGCCAGCGTCGACGGTGCAAAACTCATCGACGGCTGCTGGCCGATACGCAGCGGCTCAAATTTCGGCAGCGGCGCGCGTCCCAGCGGGTAACGCTCGCCGCCCTGGGCATCAATGCGCCTTAACAGCTGAAACAGATCGTAGCGCCAGGGCGTCTCACGGACCCCGCTCCAGAACGCATCTGGCAGCCTGGTCAGACGATGTATGCGCAGCGGTGTAGCAGTGTCACTCATATCAGCGCCCTTTTACCCATGCGCGGCGCCCAGTAGCCAATCTCGCCGCGCTGCTGACTTTTCAGGGTGAACTCCGTAAAGCTGTTGATGGACACCAGACGGGCAAAGAGACGTTCCATCACGCTGCCGAAAAGCCACGGGCTGGCACCGGAAAAAGCTCGCTCATCGACAGTCAGGGTAATGCCGATCCCGCGGGCGAAGACGACCGGGCCGGGTTCAGGCACGCGGCGGTGAACCGGCTCCAGCACGCAGTGGCGTACCCCCTCCACCTGACGCGCAACGGGCGTTTCGGCCAGGTTGGCGTACAGCCCTAACAGCTGGCGTAGCGCGGCTGCACCCTCTTCGTTTTCGCTGTCCATCAGGCTGAGGTAGTTCATCTGTAGCTGGCTGATGAGCCGCCAGGTGCTGAACCCTTCTGCCAGCGCCGGACGCGGCGGCGTCGGCCCTTTACGCAGGGTCAGGGATTTCACCGGCATGGAGTCGGCCATAATGAACTGCCCGAGCTCCTGCTGCAGCATCAGCGGCAGGTCGCGGCTGGTGCAGAGCACCTCGGCAGAGATATAGCGCAGGTTTTCCTGCCAGGGGGCATGCTGCTCGTCCACCAGCGAGACGAAAACCTCCGAGCCGATATAGCCGGTGCGGGTGCCATAGCGCAGGGCGTGCTCGGATAGCACGCGCTGTTCGCGACGCAGGGAAAAATAGGCACCATAGTTGCCCGCATCGCCGCTCCATGTGCTCCAGAATGGACGAAACGTCTGGTCATCACGCTGACCGTCCGCGCTGCCATGGATTTTTTTGACCGCGTAAATTTCATAATCCAGCGGACGAATGTTATCGACCACCAGATGGTATTCATGCTGGCCTTCATTCAGCTTCTGACGCGCCGCGACCTTAGGGAACAGGTTGATGACCGGCGTACAGTGCAGCACCAGATGGCTGGCATCGACCACCCGCTCCAGCTGTTGATCCGTCTTATCCAGCAGAATGAAGATGTCGAAGGCTTTTTCGCCTTCACAGCGTTCGATAAGCGTGCTCAGGCCGCTCAGGCTAATGAAGCGGAAGCGGGCCGGAAACGCGAAATACTCCTGCAGCAGGCGGTAGCCGTCAAAATTACGCAGATCGTCCGGAAGCAGCGCCTGGTCAGGCTCAAAGCCCTCCTGGCGCAACGCGTCAGACGCCAGCAGCTGTCGCTGCGGCTGCGGGCTAACCGTCTGACAGACGATCCCGGCGTGTTGCTCCATCACCAGTTCCAGCAGCTTCAGCGCTTCAATATCCGGACCGCCGAGGAAGAATTCCAGACGGTCGAAATCCAGGTGCCCGAGGTTTTGCGGGCCGTCGCAGGCGATGCGGATCCGTAAGGCGCTGTTGATCCCCCGCTGGCTTAGCCCCAGCTGCGCGAGCGGCAGATCGGCGGGCACGCCGCCCAGCTCGACCTTGTCGATTTTCAGCGGCAGCAGGTTGACCTCGTGCGCGGTGGTATAGCTGCAGGTCACGCCGGTCTTCTTCAGCGCCAGGCTATCCATCATGGTACCGCGCGGCACAATGAAGCCCTTGCTCAGGTCACCCCGGCTGCTGTCGGGTTCAATCTCCGCGATCGCCATCGACGGCGTGGGCGCGAGATAGTTAGGCGCGATCATCTCCAGCAGACGCTGGGAGAAGCGCGGAAACTCCGCGTCCATTTTCATCTGCACGCGGGAGGTCAGGAAGGCGAACCCCTCCATCAGACGTTCGGTATACGGGTCCGCCACGTCGATGCCGCGCATGCCCAGCCGTCCGGCGACCTTAGGATAGCGTTCGGCGAATTCGGCCCCCATTTCGCGCAGGTAGGCCAGCTCACGGTTGTAATATTCGAGCAGTTTACTTTCCATGATCACCCCGCATCTTTCAGTTCAAAATGGCCGTTTTCCAGATCGACATCGGTACGAAACAGAAACTCCAGCGGGTACGGCACACACCACAAACGCCCTTTGATCTCAATGGAGAGCACGTTGTGCAGATCCAGCGAGGAGGTATCCGACACGCAGCGGACCTGCAGCCCCTGCGGCAAAATGCGCGGCTCAAAATTGATGATGGCCTCGGTGAGCTTGCGCTGAATATCGTGCCATTCGATATCCGACATTCTTTTCCCGGCCAGCGGCGCGACGCCGAAGTTGACCACCGAGCGGTTCACGTGCGGCAAGGCGCTCAAATCACCGGAGGCATCGTGATTGATAGTGTTAAACAGCCACTGTAGATCGCGCAGGACATTGCGGCGCAGCGCAGCGTGAGTAATCAGATTGCTGTTGGCCGACTCGCGTTTTTTTTCCGGGTCGTTATCGGTGAGGCGATCCAGCAGCGAGGGCTGCATTTTATCGCGCGCCCCCACCTTCTCCTGCTTGCTGCGTGCTTGCCAGCCGCTGCGCAGCAAATCGCCTTCGCCAGCGGGATTACTCATCAGCTTCATCCGTCGCAAACGTCACGAGGTTCAGGGAAAGCAGCGGGTATTCGCTTTGCTCGCTCAGCCACGCCTTCTGGCCCCGCCCTTCGTACAGCGTACCGTCAGCCTCGAGCGGCAACCATTCGGTCGTACGCCCGAGCATGACGGCATCCGAAGCGTCTTCAGCAAACGGATAGCGCGCCGGGATCTGACACACCTGCTCCGTACCGTCGGTAAGACGCACCAGCGCGTGACGCCAGACCAGATCGGCGACGCTGGCGGGTGCCTGGAAACGGATCTCGGCGATAGCGCTAAACGGCAGCCAGAAATAACGGCCGTTCACAAGGGTTTCACACACCGGGCCGAGGCGGGCGTCGCCGTCCATCAGCCAGTCAAACGCCTGCGTCTCGTCGTTTTCGAGGATGATGCGGCCTGGGTTGGCCTGAGCCTGGTCAAGCGCGTCCAGACGCAGCGTCTGCGCTCGCTCGCCCTCTTCGCTCAACGCCGCAGCAAGGGTTGTCAGCCACGGCCACAGGGTGTCAGGCATAGCCGGACGCGCTTGCCCCGCCATCACCTGCGCGCGCTGTAGCTCGCCCAGGATGGATTGCTCCAGCAGCGTAACGGTGGGCTTCGCCTGGGGCTTCAGCGCCACCCAGCTTTTCAGCTGGGTCAGGGCGCGCGTCCAGTTCCCGCTGAGGATCAGAAACTGTACAAATGCGGCACGGAGATCGGCATCTGCCGGACGGACTTTGATATCGGCTTCCAGACGACGCAGCGCATCGCTGAGCGGCTCACCCGCCAGGTGTTGATAAAGCGTATTCATCGCCACTCCTTAGTTTGCCGCGCGCCATGCGCCCACTGCGGGATCGCGCAGCTGAGGACGCAGGGTATCAATCAGGACAATATTCAGCGAGGTACCCGGAGTCACCCACGCGCCCCAGGTCTGTTTGGCTTCGGCAATGCGCGCCTGCAGTTTGGCGTCATCACTGGCGATCTCGCGGGAAATCTCTACCGCCACCGTGCCGTTGCTTTTCCAGCCGTTCAGGGCGTTGTCGTAAGGCAGGATCATCCAGCTTTGATCGCTGTTCTGCGTGCTGAACACCATGCGTTCTTTGTTGACGGAGGTGATCAGGGCGTTTTCAGGATCGGCGCTTTTGTTCAGGCCCATGACCGGGAAGCCGTGAACGTAGGTCACCGCCATCTCTTTCTGCTCGCCGTTGCGGGTCTGAGAGATAACGGTATGGCCGCTCAGCCAGCTGCCGTTGCCGCAGCGGGTGGTGTCGGTGTCCGGGATGAACAGTGCGGGCGCAGAGGAACCGCCTTCCCAGAACGTACGCAGATGGCAGCCGTCCTGAAGGGTAAATTCCTGCCAGGGCGTGCGGTCAGCAGCCACGGTACGGGCTTCAGCGTTCTGATCCGGCGGCAGCAGCACGCCGCTGGCGGCGGTACTGGCGGGAGCCGCCTGTTGCTGTTTCACCACCAGCGCCCAATCCTGCGCTTTCCCTGCGGTACCCTCAGCCAGCGTGACGCCGGCCGGGTCGTTAAGCGTCCAGCTGAGAGTATTCACTTTGCTGCACTGGTGTTCCAGCAGTGAGCCAAGGCGCGGCACAAAGTTTTCCAGCACGGAGACGTCTTTCTTACCGTTTGCCACAATACGCAGCGCCACTTCAGGCTTACACCAGCTCTGCGGCGTGTTGTCTTTGATGTTGTCGATCCAGATATCCAGCTTCTGCGCAGGCGACTGCACAATGCGGAAATTATCAGCCTGCGCGGTGGAGGTCACCGCCAGAAGTGCCAAACCCGATAGCCAAAGTTTCATATCGTTCCTTGTGTGTCTAATCAGTTCCGCAGGGAAGAAATTGCGCTGCGTCAGAGAGCGTATGCAGCAAAGTGGTGTCCTGAGGGTTGCCCATCCACACCGCCAGGGCCGTGTAGTTGTCCTGAGCATTCCCCTCCTGCTCACCATTCTTTTGAATGATTTGGTTCATTAAGGTCAGCCACTCCTGCGGCGTATTGACCATATGCAGCGACTGCTTCATTTGCTCTTCGCTGACGCCGTGCCAGAAACCGTCGGTGCAGAGTAAAAAGGCATCGCCGTCTTCCACCTGCACCACGTCGCTGTAGCTCGCTTCCGGCCCACCGTTTTCAATCCCCAGCGCGAGGTACAGCAGGTTGCTGTTGAGATCGTCGGTCTGATGCCCCGCATCCTTCATCTGCTGCACCAGGCTGTGGTCGGTGGTCACATGCCACAGCCAGCCACGGCGAAACAGATACAGGCGGCTGTCTCCGGCGTGCGCCCAGTAGGCCAGACGGTAATCCCGGTCAATAAACAGGCTCACCAGCGTTGTGCCCATTCTACGGTAATCCTGAACCGCCTGCTGTTCGCTGAGAATGGTGCGGTTCGCCGTTTGCACATAGTCGCGAATATGCTGCGCATTCAGGTGCTTGTCGCCATCAAAGCGGGAAATAATGCTGTTACGGGCCAGCTCAGCGGCCACCTCACCGCCCGGCAACCCCGCGATGCCGTCACAGACGACAAAGCAGGCTGAACGTTCCCCTATGGTTTCTCCCGTCTGATCCTGGTTGCTGGCGCGCGTCCCCTGGCGGGAGAGAGAAGCCGTTGCGATATTCATTTCTCTTCCGATCCGCTCTGTGAGTCTTTGTACTGATTCACCTCCATGTCGTACGCATGAAGGAACGCCTCGCCGAACAGGGTGTGGAAGTCATCCTCAATCTCGCCTGCCGTCTCGCCATAGCTGCGAACAAAGTAGTCCCACAGGGCGGCTTTGCGGCTGCCCGGCAGCGCAAGACGGGAGGTCATGCCGTTCTGCTTCGCCTGTTCTTCCAGCTGTTCCGGGTTAAAGGACTGCAGCATTGCGGCGATGATGGCGCGAATACCGGAGATCATCCCCAGCTGGTGCGCCTGCAAATCGATAAGCGCGTCGCGCACGGATTTGGTCGGCGGCATAAAGCCCGGCATCGGCGTACCGAACATCTGGATCAAGACGGTTTTCCCGGTCGGCAGGAGCTTGAACGGGTTGTTGGCATCGTCCAGCACCATGGTCATATCGGCTTTCACGCCGCGTTTGAGGATGGAGCGCGAGGAAAGCAGCGCCACGGTGCCCTGAGAGAACATGCCGAGGATCTGCCCCAGTTGACGCATATTCTCACGGTCAAACTGCGGGACGGGCTGCATTTCGCTCAGGCCCATGCCTTCCAGCAGCGCCTCGAGCAGCTCGCCCTGCAACACGTCGCCTTTCTCGCCGCTGTTAGCGGTGGCGGCTGGAGAGGCCGCATTATTGACCGGGTCGATACGCAGGCGGCCCTTCGGTGCCTGAGCGCTACTGCGCGCAACGGCCTGTGGGGTCGGCATGGTAAACCCTGCGTAATCCGGACGCGCGGGCTCTTCTTCAACAGCACGCGGGGCTTCCTGCGGCTCAGGGGCGAACAGCGGAGAATCGGCGAGTACATCCTCCTCCTCAACTGGCGCAGGCGTTGACTCCGACTTGTCTTCGACAATGTCATCCGGGTGCGTCAACGGTGCACCGCCCATCAGCCCGAGCGGGTCATCATTACGCGCGGCAGGTGCGCTGGCCGTACCGCCAAACAGGGCCAGCGGATCGAGTTCATCCGCCGCCTCTTCTTTAGGCTCGGCTGGCTTAGTTTCAACCGGCGGCACCAGCGTTGAGGGCGTAATGTCGTCAAAGATGCTCTCTTTTTTGAACAATGCTTCATCGCTGAACAGCGTGTCCGGGTCAACGTTCTTCCGCTCAAGCTTCGGATCGCTGTCGTTGAACATCGCCAGCGGATCTTCAGCGTTACGCTCTGGCGCAGCAGGCTGGGAGAACGGATCCTGTGACGCCGCAGGCTGAGGTTTTGTGCGGTTGCTTGAGATGCTGTCGGAGATGGAGAACTCCTGCATCAGGCTATCCCAGATCTCCGTTGGCACGGCGGTCGGCTCGGCTTTCCCGCGCGGTGCGGCACTCGCCGGTTTCGGCTGCGACGCGGGTGCTGGCGCGGCTGGACGAACCTGCTGCTGCATGCTGGCCGCCATGCGGCTCACCGGCTGCGTGTCGTGAATAATTTCAGCCACTTCGATGCGGTAGTCATCAATACCCAGAACGTCTCCATCCTGCAGCTCGACCTGACGCCCGCGCTCCAGTGGAATATCGTTCAACACCACGCGCGTAACGCTGCCGCGGTTAGTGACGCGACATTCGCCATTGGCATCAACGTGAACAATGGCCTGCAGACGCGAGATGGTGCGGTCATTGTCCGGCAATACCAGATTGTTATCCGTACCGCGCCCAATGGTGCCGCCCGGGGCGTAAAAATCACAGCTGCTTTGCGGCGGCTGATGACCGGGTTTCGTAGAAATAATCGTGAATCGCATGGCGTATTCCTGCTGGTATGATTAGCGCTCAAACGCTGCCGCTCTCGGGGCGAGAACGGCGGCGTTTGGGTGGTAACACATTCTATTCGGTCTGAGTGACCTTAAATTGGCCCGCAGCATTTTCTTCCAGAGTGAATCGCGCGGCATAACGCACAGAATCGTTTTTACCTGACACTTTCAGTGTCACATCATATTCTCCGGCTTGCCACGCGATACCACGCCACTGGTTGCACTGTTGAATATTTAACGTCACCGCAGGGCTATAGGTTGACGGTGGCGATATCGTTTTCCATTCATTTCCAGCTCTTTTCATAATGGTTGGAGAATGGCTGATGACCGGCGCTTCTAACCCGGAATTAGCGGGGATAGCAAAGCAGGGTTCATTGTTTTTAAGCGTAACCGAAAGCGGCTGATATTGTGCTGGATGAGACACACAGGCGCTCGCCATTAACGTGACCGCAAATACACCGAATAACTGTTTCATAACCATGCCCGCCGATCCTTAGGGTTCTTGAAATACAGAGATAACACCTGTTGATATTTATCCTTGAGATCCGGTCCGATAATCCCTTCAAATCCGGCAATATTTTGGAAGTCACCCAAGCCGTAATTAACCAGAAAAAAATAATCCGAAATGATAGAAGCCTGCTGTTCCATACCAAAATCCGACAATTTTTTATCCGGGGGTAAGGAATAATTGTAACTTGCAGCCCAACTGAATGCCCCTCGGGTACGAACATTCATTCCAATCTGATGCTGCAGAACATGCACCATCTCGTGAATAAACCAGTGTTTATAACGCGGAACTTCTGTCGAGAAGTCGTCCCGATAATGCGGCTCCCGAAAATAGAGTTCGCCATTGGGTGTCATCGCGACATTGTTTGATTGCATATTAAAGGGCAAATAGCTTTTATTATGCACTTTTACTTCTGAATATTTTATTGCGTCACCAAAAACCGAGCGTGCGAGTGCTATTTCGCCAATGGTGAGAGGACGGGCGCCTCCTTCCTGCAAACTTGCCATGCTATCTTCCTTCCTGGTTGATAAAGACCGGGGAAAACTCCCCGGCCACATGCGCAATTACGCTTCTTTGTTTTCTTTGATGTTCCAGCCAGCGCTGCTTTCAGCACCTTTACCACCGGCAGTGGTCTGCTCCCAGTACTGCTGTTTCACTTTCGCAGCCTGGAATGCGTAGGTCACACCCACAGTATCGCCGTTGTCTGCACCGGTGTACTGAACGGAAGTCACCAGAACGTCTTCCAGGGTGATGCGGGTGTATTCCACCTGCTGACCACCCGCTTTGCAGACGGACAGCTCAACTTTGGTCAGGTGCTTACCGCTTGCGCAGTGTTTCAGGACTGCTGTAGTGGATTTGTCGATCAGGGCATTTACGTGCAGGTCGTTAAAGTTAACTTTACCGGCACCGCCGCCACCGCCAACGCTCATATTACCCGGCTGGGACGCGCCCCAGGAGAAGGAGGTAATATCAGTCCAGCCGGTGTGGTTAGAATCTTTAGATTCGCCAGTAACGCCCTCGACCTTCAGAAACATATCAATAGCCATAATATCTACTCTTCGTGGATGAACAATATTGCTTTCGAAAAAGCACTTATATGGCAAACAGGAAAGCATGGGGCTGAATAAAACCGTCCATATTTTACCTCTGCCTCATATCAAATGACCCGAGCCATTTGACAGTCTTACATCCCCCCGGAATTAACGGTAAGAATGTGAAGTCTTTTACTACTGTGGGTTATCCTGAATCCAGGTACGGTCAGGATCGCCAACTATTACCTGAGGAACCAGTTTATTCAGTTCGTCGCTATGATAGAGACGGAGACAATTTAAAGTTACGCCTTTGATTTTTTGTGAACGTTCAGAGTGAAAGCTGTTCTTTTCGTTTTTATATTTATTTATAACAGCATCAATTTTCTCCATGCCATTTTCAACATCGAAGGGCATCCACTCCAAGAGTGCGCTTGCACTGAGTCCTGCATCAGCAGAAAACTGACCACCTTCATCTGCCACCCCAGCAAAACAGCGTGCCAAAACGTAGTCTTTCATCACCTGCCTGTAAGTTTGTTGATGAAAGAATTGAAGATCCGTGTTAGCAGAATAAGATGAGCAACTAGTCAGAAAAAGAAACAGGCAAAGCGTTTTTTTAAACATGGCAATATCTTTATTTTCGCTATAGCGTTATCTCAGTTCCCAGAACCAAATCTCTTTACAGTCGGTATAACAATCCGAATTGCACTGCATCATGTTATCCCCTATCGGCTCCAATAGGTCGATGTGTCCACCGTTGTAATTAGTTATACGGTTGAAAAAAATCACACCTTTACGGTTACGGAGTTTTTGACCTGCCTCACGAATATCAGTATAGATTTCTGCCTTGCCAAACACACTCGCTTTATAGAGCTGGTCAGCTAAAAGCTTCGCACCAGGTTCAATTTGTTTACCCTTATATGGCCCACTCTTTATAGCCAAACGTCCTTCAAATTTAACATCACACTTTAAAAGAGCAAGGCTCATTCGCACTGCGCAAGTATTCATATACCCTGGATTGGACTTAATGAGCACACTTGCGTCGTAACCTATCTCGTTAAAAAGATCATCCCGAGGTACATAACCCGGACGCGCTTCGTTAGAGGAGTAATGTTGCGCTTTTAACTGTGCATACAACGGTTTCATTGTTGAACTCCTTTTTTACACGGTAAATCCTGCGCCAGAGCCTCTGTGATTAACGATGCTGCAGCTTCTTTCTTACGGTTTTCAGGCAATTTGCTGAAATAGCTGTAAATGCTCTCTCGTAATGAACCAGGCAACGCGACCGTATATCCACACCAGGATTTGCCCTCCGTCGCATCCATTACCCCAAGCAAGTACATATTCGCTTTAAGCTGCTCCTGCTCGTTATCTTTTGCGAGCCACGCTGAAAGAAACTTTTCCCCGCTCAATCGTACATCATTACGGGACAGCGAATTCGGGTCGCGAAGAAGATTTGATGAATCATTCTGGCCATTAGCAGCCCATAGTGGCGTCGCTCCCAACAGACCGGTAAACAGCAAAAGATGTAGGGTATGTAACTTCATTGTTTCTCCTGCTCCAGATTAGATTTCTCTTTCCGCATAACTAAAGTGGTCAGTGAAGGATTAACAACACTTTTTGATTTTGACACCGGTAGCGTATATGCACATCGCGAGAGCAATACATCCGACAAGCAAAAGTACGTGCAATATCGCTCTCAAAACATCCTGTTGCCAGTCAAAGATCAACAGGTAGTAACTGCATGCGGTAAAAAACACCATTGCCGAAATCAAAAGCAATAAATAAGCGATGAAATAGATAATGAATTTTTTCATCAACAATTTCCCTTCAAATTCATTATCTGTTTCATATTAAACGTCATAGTGCCGGCCCTTACGGACCGGCAGCTATCATCACGCGTCTTTCGTCTTCAGCGACGGCAGTTTAGATACCAGACGCAGGGAAACGGTCAGCCCTTCCAGCTGGTAGTGCGGACGCAGGAAGAACTTCGCGGCGTAGTAGCCCGGGTTGTCTTCAATCTCCTGCACCTGCACTTCCGCTGCCGCCAGCGGTTTACGGGACTTGGTCTCCTGAGAGGAGTTTGCCGGGTCGCCGTCCACGTAGTTCATCACCCAGTCGTTCAGCCAGCGCTCCATCTCTTCGCGCTCGCGGAAGGAGCCGATTTTGTCGCGCACGATGCACTTCAGGTAGTGGGCAAAACGGCAGCAGGCGAACAGGTAAGGCAGGCGAGACGCCAGACGCGCGTTGGCGGTGGCATCCGGGTCGTGGTATTCGGCCGGTTTTTGCAGTGACTGCGCGCCAATAAAGGCCGCAAAGTCGGAGTTTTTGCGGTGAACCAGCGGCATAAAGCCGTTTTTCGCCAGCTCGGCTTCACGACGATCGCTGATGGCGATCTCGGTCGGGCATTTCATGTCCACGCCGCCGTCATCGCTCGGGAAGGTGTGGCACGGCAGGTTCTCCACCGCCCCGCCGGACTCCACGCCGCGAATCGAGGTGCACCAGCCGTACTCTTTGAAGGAGCGGTTGATGTTGGCCGCCATTGCATAGGCGGCGTTCGCCCAGGAGTAGCTGTTATGGTTCGCGCCGTCGGTCTGCTCTTCAAAGTCAAAGCTGTCGACCGGGTTGGTGCGAATGCCGTACGGCAGACGCGACAGGAAGCGCGGCATCACCAGACCCAGATAGCGGGCATCTTCGGATTCACGCAGTGAACGCCAGGCCGCGTATTCGGTGTTCTGGAAGATCTTGGTCAGGTCGCGCGGGTTGGCCAGCTCCTGCCAGGACTCCATCTGCATCACGCCCGGTGCGGTACCGGTGATAAACGGACAGTGTGCCGCAGAGCCGATGCGCGCCATTTCACCCAGCAGCTCAACGTCCTGCGGGCTGTGGTCGAAGTAGTAATCGCCGACGATGCAGCCAAACGGCTCGCCGCCGAACTGACCGTACTCCTGCTCGTAGATTTTCTTGAAGATCGGGCTCTGGTCCCAGCCCACGCCCTTGTAGCGCTTCAGGGTGCGTCCCAGCTCCTGCTTGGAGATGCTCATAAAGCGGATCTTCAGCATCTCGTCAGTTTCAGTATTGTTCACCAGGTAGCTCAGGCCGCGCCAGGCGCTCTCCAGCTTCTGAAACTCGTCGTGGTGAATGATCTGGTTCACCTGCTGTGACAGCTGCTCGTCGATACCGGCAATCAGGTTCTGAATAGTACGGTAGGTGTCGTTGGAGAAGGTGACGGTGTTTTCCAGCGCCTGCTGCGCCAGAGTTTTGACCGCGCTTTCTACGGCGGAGCGCGCCTGATCGGTTTTCGGGCGGAACTCTTTGTTCAGCAGCGCGCTGAACTCATCCTGGCTGAACGCCTGACCCGCCTGCTGTTCGTGTTGTTGAGTCTGGTTGCTCATCGATTATTCCTCGCTACCTTTCGCACTTTCGTCATTTTTCGGCAACTGGCTCAGTGATTTGAGCAGCGTCGGATCCTGCAGAATTTTTGCGATCAGCTCTTCTGCACCGTTTTTGCCGTCCATGTAGGTCAGCAGGTTAGAGAGCTGGGTACGCGCCTCCAGAAGCTTGTTCAGCGGCTCAACCTTGCGGGCCACCGCATCCGGCAGGAAGTCGTCCATGCTGTCGAAGGTCAGATCAACATTCAGTTTGCCTTCGCCCGTCAGCGTGTTATCCACGTTAAACGCCACGCGCGGCTTCAGCGCTTTCATGCGTTCATCAAAGTTATCGATGTCGATTTCAAGGAATTTACGCTCATCGACGGCAGGCAGATTTTCTACCGGTTTACCGACCAGATCGGCCATGACGCCCATCACAAACGGCAGCTGAATTTTACGTTCTGCACCGTAGATCTCTACGTCATACTCGATCTGGACGCGGGGAGCACGGTTACGTGCGATGAATTTCTGTCCACTGTTACTCATTGCCATGATGTTCTCCATCAAAGATGCGCGGTGAAGGTGAAACGGCAGGCTCCATGCCTGTCGTCATAATGCCAGGACGCGTTATTCGCGGCGTCCAAAGATGTTTTCCAGTTGGTTAACGCCGTCTGGCGCCAGGTCGCGAATAATGTCCATAAAGTTAAGTTCAGACAGCCGCTGCACCCGCTCAATCATCAGCGGCGCAGGATGGCTCGGTTCGTACTGCGCGAAATACTGTTTCGCTTTTTCCAGCATCAGCTGCGCGTCGGCGCGGCTGGTCACCTGCACGCTGCGCCAGTCAGTGACCTGTTGCACAGGCTGCGCGGCCATCGGTTGCGGCTCGGCATGTTGTTCAACTGTTGCATCGCGGTTCGGCAGCAGCTTGCTGATGTCAGTCACCTGACAGGCGCTGGCGACCAGCCCAACCGTTTTCAGCAGCTGTTCCATCTCCGGTACGCCGCTTTCACCAAGATACCCGGTGAGCAGATCGCGAATGGCCAGCAGGCGTTCGTTAATCACAATGACCGCTGTGGTGCCGGGCTGGTCGCCGCGCGCCAGCTCGTCAATCAGCCTTGGGCGGCCGCCGGGATAATCGGGACATTCCATTTTACTGCCGTCGAGCAGCGCCTGGGCATCCCGAAGCGAAATTTCATCGCCGTTCGAACGCAGCAGCGAGGCATTGCGAACCGCGACGGTGAGGTCAGATTTATCGCTCAGCCCGGCGAGGGCGTTGATGCGGTAGAACGGATCGGTTTCACCATACTCTTCCAGCAGCGGGTAGAGTTGCTCCCAGTAACGGGTCAGCGCCTCCTGCACCAGTAACAGCCCGTCTGCATAACCCGCCAGCCCACGGCGGCGGGTCCAGGCATGGGTTAATGCCAGCAGGACGCGAAGATCTTTGGTGCGGGTCAGCAGGCTGGTAGCGAATTTTTCTACCGTGTTCCAGTCAGCGGGCTCTGCCGGAATAATAGT
Organism: Enterobacter mori; assembly: GCF_025244905.1. Taxonomy (NCBI): domain Bacteria; kingdom Pseudomonadati; phylum Pseudomonadota; class Gammaproteobacteria; order Enterobacterales; family Enterobacteriaceae; genus Enterobacter; species Enterobacter mori. The sequence continues at coordinate 2,663,943 of NZ_CP104285.1, forward strand.
GTCGCCAAACTGCTGTTCCGCTTTCCCCTGACTGGCCTGATTCATTGCCTGGAAGTCGGCGTCGTACTCCAGGTTTTCGCCACAGGGTTTGTCGGCGCTAATCGGCGCGAGAAATTCTTCAATATTCATGAGATCCCTGCTTATTCAAACATAGGCGGATAAAGACCGTGACGGCCCGGTCGGGCGCCACCTGCCGGATCGAACAGCAGCGTAAAGAGCTGCCCGGTAAAGTTGCCGCTGTGGACGTGCGTGTAGAGCGGGTAGCCGTCGCAGCGGTTCGTCCACCAGAAGCTGGTCTGACGCAGCGGGTCAAAACACTCTGCCGCCTGCGGCCAGCCCAGCGTGCTCTGGCCGTCATCGTCATAGCCAATCACGTCCAGAATGTCGGATCGCTTTTGTGGCTCAACGGGCTGCGGCGCCGGGATACTCATCAACATCTCGTCAAGCTGTGAAGCTGAAAAACCGTTGCGCACCGCGTGCAGGCCCAGACGGCCCAGTTGCTGATACCAGCTTTCGGCCTGGCCAAGCAGACGCGATGACCATTCGGCAGGACTAAAGCTCAGCTGAATGCAGACCGGGTAGTGTCGACCCACGCTATCGCGCCCCGGCAGCAGGCAGCCCATCTGGATCATCTGGCTGCCCAGCATTGGCGGGACGACAAAATTCCACACCGGGGCTTTCGTAAACTGGCGCTCACCGCTGCGCTGCTCTTCCTGTTGCCAGGCCAGCAGGCCGACCTGAAACCAGTGTGACCACTGGCGCTGAAGGGTGTCAGGAAAGCGACGCTGCAAAAAGTCACCGGCGCTGGGTAATTTGCCATACCAGCTGTAGCGGTTCATCGCAGGGGTATTCGTCATACGGCTGTCCTTGCGGTTATGGGCATGAGAAACGGGGAAGCTGGAACGGGTTGCGGATACTGTTTGGCGCAAACTCCAGCGTGACCTGATGACCGTCGACGTTGAAGGTGGCCTGACGGCTCAGGCTACCCGCGCCAGGACTGGTCCGGGCTTTATCGAAAAAGCGGTTCAGCGCCCAGGATCCGTTAGTCACCAGAGATGCCGTACTGCCGTTTGCCAGCCCGAGCTGCATACGCACCTGGTTGGTGCCGCCGGGTCCCGGCCAGTTCATAATCTGCACCGCCTGAGGGCCGTGGCTGTAGCGCAACAGCTGACCGTCAACGTCCAGCGTCAGGTTCAGAATGGTGTTATCCATCCGCACGGTGCGCACCGTGACCTTATAGGACGGCGTTGTCGCCCCATTGGCAAAGAAGGCATCGCGGATTGACTGCGCCTGCTGGAACGGGCGCAGCAGCCCTTCGCTGCCCGGCAGGGTTTTACCGTCGATCCCCGGCATAAAGCGCCAGTTCGCCTGGGTGGTGTCGACTTTGCTGGTCAGGTTATCGCGGAAAAAGGTGTCCATCAGCCCGGTGCCGGGTGCAAACATGCGGGCGAGATCGTCAGGCGTCACCTCCGTGCTGGCGCTGCGCACCAGCGGGTAGCGACCGGCAATCGCCTGACGGCAGAATCCGCCCACTTCCACGTTAATGCGCTTACGCACGTTTTCCAGATCGCGTCGCTGGGTATCGCTGCTGGCACCCACGGCCATATTGCTGAACATGGTTTGCAGCCCGCCCGGCAGACGGCCTGCGCTGGCCTGCAGACGGCTAATTGCGTCGCCGCCCGGCGCAGGCATTCCGCTGTTGGCCGCGTCCTGAACGGCGGTCAGGTAGCGATACAGCTCGTCCACCTGCTTGAGAAAATCGTCAAACACTATGGTCTTTCCGCCTTTCTCCAGCGGCTGCGCCAGCTCAATCATTGGCGCATAGTGGTCAGTCACCAGCTGCTCCGGAGCCTGTACCGCTACCGCACCCTGCGCTGGCGCCGCATCGTTGTTACTGAACAGCGCCTGCAGCGTGCGGGTAGCACGGTTGCTCTGCTCCTCCGCTTTCCCGGCATCTTCTGGCGCAGGCGCATTGCGCGACAGCGTCAGCACCTGGCTCAGGTTCAGCACCAGACGACGCAGCGGTGAGTTTGCCCCGGAGAGCAGGCGCGCGGTGTTGATACGCTGGGAGAGATCGGCACTGTTATTGAGCTGAATGTCGGCGAGAAAGCGATCCCAGTTGGCGATAAAGTCACGCATGTAAAGCTGGCGCACCGCGTTATCGATCTGCTGTTTATCTTCCTGGGCCGTGGTGGCACCTAATACCCAGGCGTCATCTTCATGCAGGGCGGTCGTGACGCTGTCAATCTGGCCGTTAAAGCTCTTCCAGTAGCCGTCTGGGGTATACAGACCCGGCACGCCTTCGCTGACCGGCTTGCCGCTTTTGCGGGAAAAAACCAGCTCGCTCTGCGGGCCGCCAAGATCGGAAAGCGAGACCGGCTTGAGGTTTTCGTCATGCTCCAGCAGGCGCTTCAGACGACCGTAAACGCGTGTCGAGAGCGGCTGCTGGTTGATGAGCGCCCTTTCCCGCGCGACCAGGGATTCATCCAGCGCATAGGGTGAAGCCTGAATTTTGGGTTCCAGCAGCTGGGTCAGATGCCATTCAAGCTGTTGAAGCTGCGCCTGAGTGACGTCCTGCGGCAGGTTGCGCTGAAGGTTGAGCATCACCCAGGAGTGCAGGAATTTGCCGTCGTAGTGCTTCGGCTGATAGAGCATCTGGTAGGCTTTTAGCGCCTCGTAGCTGTATTCCACGTCGCTGCCGTTGTCGTTGCGCAGCCAGGTGGTGATGTGCATCGCCACGGCGGGGAGCAACATCTGATCCAGCGCTTTCTGATACAGAGACTGCGATGCATCGCTGACGTCATCCCCGCGATAAAGTCCCATACGGCGAGATACGGGCGGGTCATTGACATCAAAGGCACCGCTCTTCGGCAGATCGACCAGACCATTTAGCAACGGCAGCAGCGCAAAGAGATCGCGCTGAGGTTGATTTTGCAGCGCTTTACTCTGCTGCTCCAGCACCGGCACTTTGGCGTCAACCTCTTCCAGATACGCCTTGTTTTTGGCGTAACTGGTCAGCCACAGCCCGCCCAGAATCACCAGCAGGGCCAGCAGCGCCGCATAACCGGACCAGATCACCGCCCGGTTGCGCAGCTCCCACCAGCGGTTTTCTCCGGCAATGCCCGCTTCCTGGAAAATGACGTTTTGCAGCAGATTCTTGATAAAGAAACTCTGACCTTTCGCGCCCGGAATGGGGGCTTCTTTGCTGACGGAATCCCAGCTATCGCTTTCGGCCCCTTCCGGCAGAGAAAGCGCGCGGCTGAGCTCGCCCATCACGCGGTCAAACGGCATGCCTTCCTGGGTTCCGCTGGCAAAGTAGATGCCGCGCGGCGAGAATTCGGTTTCAAAGTTTGAACGGGCAAAGACCGTGCTCAGGTAATCCGCCAGCAGCGGGCGCAGCGCGGCGAATTCCTGCGGGAAGAGATAGGCTTCCGCGCGGGTTTTTCCGTCGTGCTCCTTGAGCATGGTCTCCGGCAGCCCGGCATCCAGGCGCTGCTGGAGCAGAGAAAACTCCTGCTGGAAGTTGCCCATCAGGTCGTAATCCGCGTGTTTGGTCTGCTCCCACGGCAGCGTAAAGCCCCAGATCTGGTCGCGCTGCGCTTTGTCGTAATCGGCAAACCAGGCGCGGAAGCCTTTGAGCAGGTCAGCCTTGGTCACCATCACATACACCGGGAAGCGAATACCCAGCTGTTCATGCAGCTCGGAAAGACGCTGGCGCAGGTTCACCGCCTGCTGGCGGGACGCCTCGGCGGACTGCGTAAGCAGGTCGGAAATGCTGATGGTGATAATCACACCGTTGATCGGCTGGCGACGACGATACTTACGCAGCAGATTGATGAACTCCAGCCATTCCCCTGCGTCCTGAACCTGCTCACTCTCCTGCGTGGTGTAGCGTCCGGCGGTATCCAGCAGGACAGCCTCGTTGGTGAACCACCAGTCACAGTTGCGCGTGCCGCCGATGCCCCGCAGCGCGGTTTTACCGAAGCGATCCGCCAGTGGGAACTGCAGCCCGGAGTTGGCCAGCGCGGTGGTTTTCCCGGAGCCCGGCGCGCCGATGATGACGTACCACGGCAGTTGGTAGAGATACTGCGTGCTGAAACGCTGCGTCCACTGCGCGCTGTGGCCCGCTTTACTGAAGTGGGCTTTTTTCAGCATCTGCGCGGCTTCGTCGAAACGACCTGCGAGGATCTGCTCCTCGTTATTCAGGCGTTTCTGCGGATCGGCCGCGTCCGCTTTCGTGGTGTTCTCATTGAGCTTGTCCATCAGCTTGCGGTTCAGCCAGGCGTTATACAGCCGAGGCAGAATGTGGCTCTGGGCCCAGATCAGGTACACCACCGCGATACTGATAACGCGGTTCTGTTCAGATTCAAGCGGGCGGGTATCCACAATGGACAACAGCGGACCAATCATCCAGATCACCGCCGCGAGCGCCGTTACGCCGAGGAAGCTCCACAGAATGCGATTGGTCAGTATGGAAAGAAGAGTAGTCAGCATCCTTAGTTTCCTTGCGGCAATCCGTTCAGCTCAGCCTGCGTATTTTCAGGCGACACCAGCAGAGTAATTTCCACACGGCGGTTACGGGCGCGGTTTTCAGGCGTATTGTTTGGTGCCACCGGATTAATCTCGCCCCGCCCTTCCGCTTTCACGCGTTCAGGCTGCGAGAGGCTTCCCTGCAGCTGCTTTTGCACCGACCGGGCGCGTTCGAGAGAGAGTTCATAGTTGGAGGCAAAGCGCGCGCTGCGGATCGGCACGTTGTCGCTGTAGCCCACCACCAGAATTTTGCCGCTGACGTTATTCATCGCCTGCGCAATGCGGTTGATGACCGGCTCATAGCGATCGCGCACCACCGTCGACGCCGAGGCGAAAAGGCCATCCCCTTTCAGGATCACCACGCTGCGATCCGCTTCATCCTTCACCGCCACCAGACCGGCATCGATTTCAGGCTTCAGGAAGCCACGCAGGTTCAGTACCGCAGGCAGCTGGCGAGCCGGTTGTTGAATGGTGGTTTCCGGCAGCTGAGACTGATAAATCTTCGCCAGCACCGGGCTGGTGTTATCGCCCAGACGCCAGTTCAGCACGATATAAAACAGACAGGCGATAAACCCGACCAGCGCCACGCAGGCCCAGAGGGGGACCATCGGACGCCACAGCTTGCGCAGTACAGGACGATCTTCAGGGTGCACCGAGAGCGGCGGCGCGTAGCTGCCGCGCACGCTGCGGATCATCTGCCACAGTCGCTGTTTGATGGTTTCAAGCTGGGTTCGGCCATTATCCAGCACCCGATAGCGTCCCTCGAATCCGAGCAACAGGCAGTAGTTGATCATCTCCAGCAGCAGGATATGTTCACGCGGGTTCTGAGAGAGGCGCGCCAGCAGCTGGAAGAATTTTTCGCCGCCCCAGGTTTCGTTATGAAACGTTACCAAAAGGCCACTGCTGGACCAGACGCCGCTGCTGCCCCAAGGGGTGAGCGCGGCGGCTTCATCCAGCGCCGTACACAGACAGTAGCGGGCGCCGACGATCACTTCATACGGCAACCCTGCCTGCTGGCATCGCACTTCGAAACGGCGAATTTCGTCGATCAGACGCTGGCGCAACGCCACCTGATCGTCATGAGAAACCGAGTGCCGGATTTGTGGAATGGCATTGAGCAGCGGGTTGGCAGCCGCCACCAGCTGATTATTGCCACTGGCTCCGGTAAACACAGCATCACTGCCGGTATCCTGTCGTTCCTGCATATTTAGTGCTCGCTTTATTATTCTGTCGGGCTACGGATGGCCCAAAACTCCATATCGAGACCCGGAAACTCCCCTGCGAGATGCAGAGCGAACGCACCGGACTTATCCATCTCGTGCCACAGCTCACTGCCCTTCTCCAGCTCGAAATAGCTGTAGCCCGCGTGCCACGGTATTTGCGGCGGCGCGACCGGCATGGCGCGCAGCATAATGCCCGGCAGCTGCAGCTGAACCAGATCGCGAATTTTCGAGACCGGTGCCACCTTCATCTGGGCCGGGAAATGGGTTTGCAGGTGTTCGCCCGGGACGTTGGCTTTCACCGCCAGTACGAAGCCGAACTCGCGCACCATGCTGGTCTCCGGCACCGTAGCGATGTTAAGACCGTGGGAACGCTCGTTGAGCGGCAGTTGGATAGCGTGATCTTCCATCACCAGCGACAGCCCCTGACGCAGCATCAGCATCAGCTTGCTGAAGCAGATCGCCAGATCGTCATGGTCATACACCGGGAGTACGCTCTCCGCTGTGCGTTGAGAGGTCCAGGTAGCAAGTTCTGTCGCAAACGGCAGCCAGCTGCGCCACAGCGTTTCCGGGTGGAGCAACGGCAGGGTTTTTAAATGGGAAATCTCACCAAGATGGCGGTTGACCAGCGAAAGCAGCGTGAACTCAATCAGTTCTGAGGTATTAAAACGCCCAGGCTGGCGCAGACGTCCGCCAATCTGCTGGCTGCGTTGTACCAGTAGCCCATGCAGATCGTTAATCATGCTGTAGAGCTGCGGGCTGTTGTTGGCATTCAGCATCGGCGGAATGTAGCTGTTATCCAGCCGCACGTGGTTGTCGTTACGTTTTTCGCTCACAAAGGCCACGCCGATTGCGGTCCACTCTGCCGTGAGATCTTTTTCCAGCATAAGGGCTAAACGCAGGCGGCCAAACTGTACCGTTGCATCGCCCACAGACATGGCATTATCGTCTTCGACGTCCTGTTCAAAAGCGAGGTAACGCGCCAGCGAGGCCTGCTCTTCACTGAAAATCACCTCTTCACGTTCGCCGCGGCGAACCGGCAGCGCAAGCACCACCTTCTCATTGGTGAGATTGTCAGGGATCTTCAGCGGCACCGGGCCGTTGCGGCCATTGCGCACCTGGAAAAACGTGCCGTCAGGCAATACCCCGCTGCAGTAGCTCAGTGCAATGCAGCCCTGGCGGAGCATCGCTTCGTCCAGTTCAACGTCGAGAAAGCCCCACAGATACGATCGCTGCAGCGCACCCCATTCACGAATGTGGTTCAGCAGGTAACTTTCTGTCCGCTGAAAATGGTGTGGGCGCAGGAACATGCCTTCGGTCCAGACGACCTTTTCTGCTTTCGTCATGATGATGTGTTTCCTGTTATGAAGCGCGTTACTGGCTGATGACCCGGATACCGTTCACGTCCAGGAAGACGTTGGCGATGAGTTCATCTGCGGACCATTTCCAGAACTGGTAGAAATGGTTTTCGCCGGGAACAGGCAATGGGATTGAGACGCGCCATTTTTTCCCGTCCAGCGTCTGATATTCCGCCATCACGCCGATATAGCGTGCCTCGGGCGAGCTTTGTCCACTCAGGGTTTTCGAAAGCTGGCCCGGCATCAGGAAGAACACATCGCTGTTAAGCAGATTCGCGCCAAGCGTGGCTGACGCGTTGTTCTGCAGGGAATAGAAGTCGCTGGACATGAAATCCGCATCGGATTTCAGCAGCAACACTCTGACCTTTAATGGCGCAGAATCATTGATTTGGGGGTGAGCCTGAAACTGCAGATTGTAGCGGGAGGGGTCGCTGTGTGAAGACGACGTACAACCACTCAACAGGGTGAAAATCACCGCGAAAATTGCTAACCCGAGCTGATGAAACGTTTTTGTATTCATAAAAAATACGCTCTTGAAACCCGTTTAGTTCAGGATCCAGGTGCCGTTTGCGCTGTCTTTGCAGGCTTTGCTGTTGCCATCGACATCAACACAGGTTGCTTTCTTACGCGCTTTTGGACGCAGCGCCTGTTTACGCACGGTGGCTTCGTACTGGTCGGCTTTGATGACGGCGCGCATTGGGACGTAGCCAATCAGCTGTTCGTTCCCTTCGTCGGCAAGCGCCATCCAGAAGTGTTCAACCTGACCCAGCACCACGTAGGTTTTGCCGGTCTCGAGCGTGCGGATCACTTTTCCGCCGTAGTCCGGACGGCTCATCAGGGATGCGGGGTACATGGCGCGATAAGGCTCATTCACCTGGGTGAACTCCGCCGGGGGCAGCACAACATGACGGTGAGTTAAGGTGACGCCGTTAACCTGGCTGGTCACGATAGTATCGTCAGTGATCACAGGTTTCTGCGGTGCTTTACAGCCCGCCACCGCCATTACAAACAGAAGTGAAAACAGTACGCGCATTTTCATATGCTTTTCCGTAGCGATATTTCGATGATGGAGATAAGGAGATGAAGTTTGACTTAAGTGCTATTGTTAAAATGGTCAGGATATTTTCGGGGCGTTACTATTTTAAAGGCATAGCTACCGCACGAGCCCTTCAGAATAAGGCCCAGCGTCTTCCTGACATATTTTGACAAACGGTAAACAAGTTTACATGAGCTTCGCATCAATTCAATATTTACCGTTACGTAACTGTTGGTAAATGAAGCAGACGACAGATTATAAGATTAATCTTAATAAAAAATCATACATGGCCTACCCCTCTTTATTTACCCTCCTTTGAAACCTTATAACCACCTGTTTTATAAAACAAAAACCAAAAAGAGAACCACTTTCATTAACGCAATGACGCTATTATCGCCACTACCATAATTAGTAGAATTCGCGTATTGGTGATGTCAGAAGAACATATCGCCGATGAATTATTTGTTGCACTAACAGGGTATCTTTAATATTTCACGTACTTTACGCTCAGAATGGGTCTATTTCACTGATGCGGCCCGGCGTTAATTTCACGGCTCAAAATAACTTTATATTTCACGTTAGGATAATTTCTCTTTAAGGCATAAATTATATCCATGAATCATTAAGCCAGAGTTAACCTTCCTGTCATTAACGCCACCGGAAAATGCATGCAATTACCCGCCCGCTGCGAACCTTGTCTATTTCTAACGCTCAGGCGCTTCATTCGAAATTTTACTGGTGCTACATACTTGCTTGTTCACCACCATCTATCTCACCTACCGGATGATAGATAATATTTATTATTAAAATGATAAAAATTCGTTATAATTTCTTTAAATCTTTAGGTGTAACATCCAATAAAACACTGTAATAAAAAGAATTTAGGAAGAAGCAATTTTCCATTCCGCATGCGCATAGCCATCCGGTCATCATTGCTTTCGCTTATTGCCTGACGCAGTGCTTTTATGGGTTCAGATGTTGTGTGACCGAACAAACCAGGAGTGGGTATGAACACGAAAAGACGCGCAGTTCCCGGTATCAGACACTATGACGGTCCCGCCGGAGGCTGGGGCGCGTTAAAAGCGACGGCCATCGCAGTACGTACCCAAATGGATACTCTGGACGCCCCCGCGACGCTGCTCCGTACAAACCAGCCGGACGGTTTTGACTGCCCGGGCTGCGCGTGGCCTGATAAGGAACATAAATCGACGTTCCAGTTCTGCGAGAATGGCGCGAAGGCGGTGACCTGGGAAGCCACCAGCAAACGCGTCACTCCCGCGTTTCTGGCGGAAAACAGCGTCGCTTCGCTGCTGACAAAATCGGACTTTGAGCTGGAAGGCTACGGTCGCCTGACGCATCCCCTGCGCTACGACCGGGCAAGCGATACCTTCCGCCCTGTCGACTGGGACGAGGCGTTCCAGCGTATCGGTGAAATCTTGCGCGGGCTCGAACCGGACCAGGTCGAGTTCTATACCTCGGGGCGCGCCTCTAACGAAGCGGCATACTTGTTCCAGCTCTTCGCCCGCGAATACGGTACCAATAACTTTCCAGACTGCTCGAATATGTGCCACGAAGCCACCAGCGTCGGTTTGCCGCGATCTATCGGGATCGGGAAAGGCACCGTCTCACTGGACGACTTTGATAAGACCGAACTGGTGATCTCCATCGGCCATAACCCTGGCACCAACCATCCGCGAATGATGGGCACCCTTCATGAGTTGGCACGTCGCAACGTGCCGATTATCGTCTTTAACCCGCTGCGCGAGCGCGCCCTCGAACGTTTTGCGGACCCGCAGAGCGTGATTGAAATGGCGACCTACAGCTCCACGGATATCGCCTCGACCTGGTTCCAGGTGAAAGCCGGGGGCGATGCCGCCGCGCTGAAAGGGATTGCTAAACATCTTCTGGAGATGGAAGCCGAACGCGGTGACGTGCTGGATCGCGAATTTATTGCTGAGCACACCCAGGGCATTGAGGACTTCACCGCCGATATCGCGCAAACCCGCTGGGAGGACATTGAGCGCGAGTCGGGGCTCAGCCCGGCGGCGCTCAAGAAGGTGGCCGAGTCCTATGCCAAATCGAATGCCACCATCATCACCTATGGAATGGGGGTCACCCAGCATAATAAAGGCACGGCGAACGTCCGACTGATTGCCGACGTTCTGCTGCTGCGCGGGAACATCGGCAAGCCCGGCGCGGGTATCTGCCCTCTGCGCGGCCACTCAAACGTGCAGGGAAACCGTACCGTCGGGATTAGCGAGAAACCCACACCGGCCTTCCTGAACCGTCTGAAGGACGTCTTCGGCTTTGAGCCGCCGTCTCACCACGGGCATGACGCCGTGCAGGCAACGCAGGCGATGATTGACGGACATGCGAAGGCGCTTATCTGCCTCGGCGGCAATTTTGCGGTTGCGATGCCCGATCATGAACGGGGCTTTCCGGCGATGGGTAACCTGGATTTGAGCGTGCACGTCGGCACCAAGCTGAACCGTACCCATCTGCTGGTGGGCAAAGAGACCTTTATTTTCCCATGCCTCGGCCGCACCGAGCTGGATCTCCAGGCCACCGGCCGTCAGTCCATTACCGTCGAAGATTCCATGTCGATGGTGCACGCCTCGTCCGGCAAGCTGAAACCCGCCTCACCGTTACTCCGTTCGGAACCCGCCATCGTGGCTGGCCTGGCGAAAGCCACACTGCCGGAAACACGCGTGGACTGGCTGACGCTGGTTGAGGATTACGACCGCATCCGCGATCTGATCGAGCAGACCATTCCGGGCTTTGAGCACTACAACGCGCGGATCCGGGTTCCCGGCGGCTTCCGCATGCCGCTGCCGCCAACGCAACGCATCTGGCCAACCGCAACGGGCAAAGCAATGTTCTCGGTATTCGAGGGGGTTCATGAGAACGCCAGCGGTGAAGGCGAACATGTGCTGCGTCTGATTACGCTGCGCAGCCATGACCAGTACAACACCACCATCTACGCCCTGGATGACCGCTACCGTGGGGTATTTGGCCGCCGCGACGTGCTGTTTATGAACGAAGACGATATGGCACAGTCAGGGCTGGAACACGGCGACCGCGTGGATATCGAAACCGCCCTGCCCGGCAGCGTTCAGCGCCTGGAGGACATTACCGTGGTGGCGTACAGCATCGCCCCAGGATCTGTCGGGGCATACTACCCGGAGGCTAACGTGCTGGTGCCGCTCGATTATCTGGATAAGGACAGCGGTACGCCGTCGTATAAATCCGTTCCGGTTCGCATCACCCTGCGCTCAAAAGAGATCCGCATGCTGTAAGGCTGCCCGCGCAGAGATAATGATGGATATTAAACAGCTTAAATATTTAATCGCACTCGACGAGACCCGGCACTTTGGTAAAGCGGCCTCGCAGTGCAACGTCACCCAGCCAACCCTCTCCATGCGCATCCGCAACCTGGAAGAGGAGCTGGGGCTGGTGCTGATTGTGCGCGGACAGCGCTTTGAAGGGTTTACGCCGGAGGGAGAACGCATCCTCGCGTGGGCGCGTGCCCTGCTGGCCGCGCACGACGGGTTACAGGCGGAAGCCGCGCTGTGCAAAGGCCAGGTGGTGGGTGAACTACGGCTGGGGATGGTGCCGCTGGCGAGCGTGGATCCGATGATCTTCATTCGCCTGCTGACGCAAAAGTACCCGGAGCTGACCTACAGCCTCTATTCCATGTCCTCAGCGCAGATTGCCGATGGCGTCAGCCGCAACCAGCTTGAGCTGGGAATTTGCTATCTCAACAGCATCGATACCAGCCTGTTTGACATTATCCCTCTGCCGAAAACGAAGATGGGCCTGCTGCACGACATTCGCCATTTCCAGCTCGGCCAGTCAACGCTGACCTGGCACGACCTGACGGAATTTCCGCTGGGCTTCCTGACCAAAGGGATGCACTACCGGGCGCATATGGAGGCCAGCTTCAACGCCGCAGGCCTCGATCCGACGGCCGTTTTCGAGAGCGACTCGACGTTCCAGATCATTCAGGCGGTTCAGAGTGGCGTGTGCTGCGCCGTGATGCCGTTGAACAACGGGCTGGAGGCACTGAACAGCAATTTCAGGATCGTCCCCATCGCCGAGGCGAACTTTGAGGCGCCTGTCGGGCTGATTATGCGCAGGCAGAAACCCGTCTCCTCGCTGGCGCTACGCTGTTTTACCGATGCGCAGGAAATTTATAGCCCTGTTGATGAAGGCGATTATTGCTAAAGGAGAGGCATTGATTGCATATCTCTCCTAAAATTAATAATATACCATCATAGTTTTCAATATTGATTCATATGGTTTTTGTTAAATATATCAATCCCTTTCTTTCGAATCGCATCTATCCACATATCAGCCATCCAGGATCCGATACCGAAACTTTGGATGGCTGTCTCTCTCATTAAACGGTGTTCATTTGCGATTGTGGTTGGCATGAGCGCACTATCGTCAGTATTTATGCATACCCCTAATGGACCGCTTCTTAACCCAAAACGATTGCATTTCTCACCGGGTTTTAGCCAATCCGGGTTGGGTGGATTCCAGCGAAATAAAGGATGCTCCTGATATTTTTCAAACCGCCCAATATATATGTTGGACGTCGGGCAAGCTTCAATCACCAGCCCTTTTCTTGAGTATTTTTCCATCAAAAAATCCTGAATGGCCTCATATAATCGCAATTCCCCACAAGAAATGATATCAGTATCGACAGATCCTCCGGTGAATTTATCACCACCATCTGGCTGACAATTTACTGATATTATATGATTAAAAGGATTATTCTCTTCGAGTCCACTATCTAGATACCGTTTCCAAAGCGTTTTCGGACTCAAATCTCTATGATCATCATCATTCATTAACAAATCAGCATCGGGCACCCACTCATAAAAATTAGCGATTTCAGATTGCATCGTATTGAAATCGGGCCAGTTTCGTCTTAATAGCCACGCCTGATATAACAAGCCAGGTGTCGAAACAGTGTTGTAAAGCCGATGCGACCAATAATGAATTTTATCACGTAACTCATGCATTACAGGAATATGCTCAACCGTAAGTTGTGAAAGGTGAACAGCTTGATGATAAGCCCATACTAAATTATCGAGGTGTTGTCCTGCTGTTAAATAAGCCCGCCTTTGACGTTTTGCCCAACTCGCTGGTTTGACCCCAAGCGCCAGACCATGACCTAACCGATCGCCTTCGCTTAGTAAACAATATTCAACGGCTTCATCCAAAGCCCTAAGCCCACTTAGCAAGTGACTATAATCCTCACCAGCATGTACTGTAATAAAGGGACGCTGCAGTCTTGTTGATAATGAAAGTCCTTTCGGGTGTTTTCCTGCCCTGAGTACTCTAAGTACCGGAGAGAATACCTCTATTGGTAATTCATTTTCATTTCCCGCTACATCATAACCCCTGACTAAGCGCCTGACATCTATTGTTTTGGGCATATCGTCAATATTATTTTGGTATGCATCTTCCTGCAATGTCACAGAAGAATTAAACATTTCAAAGCCGCGCACTTGACTCAAAAGATTAGCTCTGTAACTTTCTAACCTTTTGTCGTTTGGTCGTTTTTTATCGGGGTAGCCACGAGTAAAGTGAACAACTAAATGCGATTTTTCGAGAATATTTTCTTCTTCATGCCGGGCATAGAAGTCCGAAATTTTATTATGGTAAATGTTGGGCTTATTTTGACCAAGGACATAATCAGGTGACACACGATATTCTCTATAAACCCCTTCAAGAAAATCATACTTCATCCCTTCGCTTTCGAAATATTTTTTATCTGCCCGTCTGATCCCTGATGTAAAATACTCAACAAATTGTCCTAATCCAACAGAAGATACAACCATATAATTTCGTAAAACATTGCTGCAGCGAACGAAATTCATCAAACAGTTCCGATAGTCTGTATTGTGAGTATCAGTCAGCACGGCAATGCAAAAAAGCAACCAGCGATGATGCCCACGAAAACGCTCGTTAACAGATGCATGTAAGAACCTTTGCTGCATTGTCACACAAGGCAGAAAATGTTTAACTTGCTGTATAGTCCACACATCTTCCTTATGAGAAGAACCATGTAAAGCATCTTCCAACACTCTATATTCTATAGCTTTATTCTCATCAGAATGAGATAAAAATTTAACAAGGCACGATACATAACCAGACAAATAGTCAGGGATTTTGTGTTTATTTAAAAACCCACTTTCAAAAAGAGTATACTCTTCTCTTCGAGGCCATTTAATTTTTCTATTAAGTTTGAAATCACCATCAATGAAACTGAGCATTGATAATGAGGTATAACCATGCCCATTGAAATGAACGTGATTATCGGCATAAGCAGTCTCTTTCCTTTCTCCTGGAAAAGCAAAAGGACATTGTCTCCCCGTCAGTATTGATATCAGATCATCTTCTGACAGAACATTCTGTTTCACTAATTGACTGTAGGCAGTGGATATTATCCATGCTGGATCCAATAAAGAACAGATCATCAACCATGATTCGAGTCGTTCTCCCTTAACTTCAAAACAATCTCCCTGCCATTGTAAAAAATGGTTGGCCAATTCTGTAAGAATATCTAATGCATTGATATATGAATCTTTATATCGCCAATGATTAATATTGTTGACAATGTCTTCGTTTCGAAGTCGTCCTCCAAAATAATGCTGATAATCACGCGCGGCTGAAGCGAGTATATTGTGCTCATTTTGTTGACCAATCGTAAAAGTTGAATGCTGATTTGCATGATTCATCAGATGGTGATAAAAAAGGCGATCTGATGACAAAGTCATCACTGGGATCAACCAATAAGGATCTTGATTAAACATATTATCCTCTAACGGTAATGTTCAGTTGCAAATGTAAGACCATTGTACATTCTGGCAATAAAATTATTACCTTTAATCTTTGATTTCATTTTGGAATTGCTCATTATTTTATCTAAGATTATGTTGGCAATATCTTTTTTATCCCTGGCCCATTCAACCACTTCAGCCGTTATAATACTTTCATTTCCGGAATCCATTCCATACAGAACTCTAATTTCATTAAAAGATGTTGCAGATAAAAAATCATTTTTTAAACTATGACTAGCATCTCCCTCAAAAATAGTATCACCGATAGGATACTCATTAATATTCGAAGAAAAAAATAACGGGTTGCACCACATCGCCTGTATTAATTTTGCATAATCAGAGTCAGTTAATAATTCGATAGTAAGGGCTGTATTCCCACTAGCTGAAACTACTCCGGATATGTTTCTTAACAATGTTCGATCAGCCTTAGAAAATTCCGAGAATTTTCTCACAACGTCAGAACGGGCACCCGTCGCGACATTGGCATTAATGATTAAACCTTCTTTCAAGAAAGTTGTTAGTGCATTAATATAAATATACTGGAATCTACGAGCTAAATCAGAAAGATGTTCATCCTTAATCTTTTTCTTGTCCAGCAAGTTTAATTTTAGCACGTTAAGCTGTGAGAACACCTTATTGAATACCATACTGTTTAGCGGTATTAAATTAAGACCCTGAAGTGATGGCAATCGATTATCATTAAACCATTCGTATAAGTCACTGGAAAATTTAGAAACAGTTTTATCATACTCAACTAAATTGTCATCCGTTCCACTTTCACTGCTATCCTCAGTAATGACTTTCGTTGGATTAACAGCGAATATTGAATAAAAAGGCGCTTTCGAAAATAATGAAATAAAACTCTCCTTGAACTTTTTCTCTTCAAGAAAAATTTCAGGCAAGTTATTTGTAATAGCTAACATGGACCATGACAACAATTCAAATGCACGGCTAAAGAATATATGATACCTTCGATTTTGTTGCTGACTATAGTAATCCCTATGCGTATAAATTGCCAGTAATTCCTTATTACCATGTTTATTTTCCGCTGTCGTTTTACTAATAAACATTGGCTCCATTATAAACTCTAACTCTGGCATACTCCTCAAGATATTAGTTTCCTCTGAAGGGACACCTACCATTGCCTGAGGAAAAACTGTTTCTAAAATTTCAGAGTTTGTATCATGGGCACGTAGTTCTCTTATTTTGGCATGCTGTTGCGAATAAAAATCTTTATCAGCCCAGGCATATCGCTCTTTTTGTAATAATGGATTAAACGCTGGCAAATTGTGAAAATCTAGCTGGCTGGATGAGGACATTTCCATAATTTTCAGATATGATTCAGCGTTTGTGATCGCAACGCCATCTCGACGATCTTCAGCCCAGACATAGAAGTTACGCCATAGCGATTCTGATTTTTCCTTGCCAGAATAAAGTTCTTCAGGAGGCAGTAATCTGACTAGTTGCGAAACGGTTCGCGCGCTATCGGGCTGTGGCCAAATGGTGCTACGTTCGTTTCCGTTGCAAAGTGGGTAGAATACACTTTTGATCAGTTTTTCATAACCCGGATAGCTTATTTTCTGCTTTCCATATTTTATCACTAAATTTGGCAGGAGTTGCTGTACCGGCAGCAACGGCAAGCGATCGTGGAATGGAAAAACTTTAGTCAGATAGGCTGAAGAAAGTTGCTCTGCGGCATTTTTAACTCTCGTTGACGTTCTTCCTGCTGCTAAGGAATTTTCAAATTGCATTGTGGTAATATGTTTATATAACTCATCATCACCACTCACAAGAGGAAGTATTAATGGGCAAGACAGTAAGCATCTGATATCATCAAGAACGCCAAATGCATTATCAATTTTCATATCAACATCGTCGACTGGCAATACTAATGCATCACAATTTAATAAATTTACACTTGCAATTAGAAACTCATGAAAATATCGTTCTATGTGTATTCCAGAACGATATTTTTGAATCCTATCTATCCCCCTTAATTCATTCAATTCTGATGATTCCCCAAGTGAACTGGATAATTTCTTTAAAGTTTCAAAGAAGTTATCCTTATGTAATTGATCGCTTTCCGGCCTTCTTAAAACCTTTTCTACCGAGGCATATACAGAAGCGATAATGACTTCAGAAAATCTGTCGCCAATATTTAAAAGGGTAGGATCGATAACGTCTATAAAATGAAGATTAGGGGAATCATTTTGACTTTTTTCTTTTTTCGACCATACCGCCTGCGCATTACGTAAAAAGACTGTTTTACCGGTACCTCTGGCTCCGCTAACAAAAATTGCATGATGATAACTATGTAATTTCCCGGGAAATTGCGAATATCTAGACTCATGCTCTTTTTTATATTTCCGAGCCTCCTTGCCCATTTTATCTAATAAGGAAACCAAACGTATGTTAGCATCTTGTTGCCAAAGTTCACTTTGCTCATTATTCTCATCTGCTGAGTGAAAGTCATCTTTATATTCAGGTGCGTCAAGATTAAGTATAATACTGCTTAGCATAGTCCCTCACAAAAAAATTATAGTTAAGATTTAGTTGTTTCGCATTTCAACTTAATCTTATCAATTACTTACGTCCATGACCATCTTTAAAGACAATTCTGATTTACAGATTAAAAGAAACAGAAATCTGCATAAGCCCTCATGAAATGGAGGAAAGTTTAGAGAACGAGACTGCCAAGCAGTTGAGAATAATCCTGACGCGTCACCACGCTAAAACCGCCGATGAGCACCGCGTCGCAAACGTCTCGATGTTCCGGCGCATCCACCAGCGCGCGTAGCGCATCGCGAATGGCGTTCAGCGTTTCAGCCGAGGTATTGTGCGAGGTGATGAGCGGCAGCCCCGGCGTCAGAGGGGTACGGTCAATGACCGCCAGCCCCGCAAGCCGTTCCGGCTCATGGCGCTGCAGCAGTGCCCAGGTCACGCAGTCGATGGCCGCGATATCCCCTTCCCCACGCGCTACCTCAATCAACGACTGGCGATGGCTGCCGCTGAAAATCACCTGTGAAAAATAGTCATTGACCGTATCAGGTGCCACTCGTTTTCGCAGCGTGTTGTAGCCGGACTGGGAATCCGGCGAATTACATACCACCCGCCGCCCACGGAAATCATCAACGCGCAGGTGTTTATCTTCCTGGCGCACCACCAGCAGGCTGCGGTAAGCAATCCCTTCGCAGCCCGGCGCCGCATAATGAAAACAGCCAACAACCTGCACGTCCGGCAACTGTGTTACCAGCGGATAACCGCAGGTCTGGCTCAGGATGAGTCCAGGCTGCTGCCAGTGCGTCAGTAACTCCTCTTCCGGGATGCCAGGCACAAGATCGCCCACCGATACACCGCGTGCCAGCAGCAAAGCGTGCACAGCTCGCCACAGCGCGTCGGTATCGGCCCGATTGACGGCATACATCGGAAACGCCAGCAGGTTACTCATGCTCTTCTCGCTTTATGCCCGGATGAACCGTGACGTCCACGGCCTTATCCCAAAACTGTCGCAGCCATTGGCCGTATCCCTTGACCACAAAACCGTGATTTCGCTGTTGATACACCGCCCGGTTTTGCTGGTAGAGCGCCTTCAGACCATACCAGGGCACACCTGGCAGGTCATGATGTACTGAATGGTAGTTGAGATTCAAAAACAGCACCTGCCAGAAGATCCCGGCTTCGTTAATCACCGAGCGCGCAAGAGGATCGTCTGCAGCGCGGTGCTCGAGGAAAGAGCGTACTTTGGTGAGCGCCAGCGCGGGATAGCTCACCGCCAGCACAAACCAGACCGGTGAGAAACCAACATGGCGCATCCAGACAAACAGCCCCGCCAACAGCACGCCATGCACCAGCCACATCAACATCGCCCGCAGGTGCAGTTGGCGAAACGCCGCCACGGCACTTCCCAGCGTCTGGACGATATCCAGCAACGGAGCCAGTAACAACCGCCCCAGAAAAGTATTACGCGCATGAATAATGCGCCTCTGCCAGGCCGTAAAACGCGCCCAGCTCTCTTCGGTAAAATAGTAGGATTCCGGATCGTCCACCGGTACCGTGAGATGATCGTTGCGATGATGGGCCAGATGCGAGTCGCGGTACAGGCCATAGGGATACCAGACCGCCAGCGGCAGCGTACCGAAAAGCTGATTTAACCAGGGAAAACGTGTCGGATGGCCGTGGATCAGCTCATGCTGAAGCGACAGATACCACGCGGTAAACCAGATAAGCAGCGCCGTGGCAGGCAGTAAACCGAGCGTGTGCCAGTAGGCCAGGGTGGTAAACCAGCCGGTATAGATAGCAATCATTAACAGCCAGGTGGGAAGCTCGGTTCGCCACAGAAACCGCGTGGCAAGCTGGTGAATATGCTCTCGCTGTTGCGGGTGTAAATAGTGACTCATTCCTTCCGATGCCGTTCCGCCTGTCATTATGTGTCCTGACGATCCGGGAAAACGGCTGAAATAACAAAGAACTTAAATCACTTTGCTTTGCCAAAAATAGCGTTTAAGCGCTCTACCTGTTGACTTATTTTGTAATAAAGCTACTTTTCAGGACATGAAGAAGATCCTGATTATTGTTCCCGACGGCGGCATGCTGTTTGAAGCCGCCGGTATCGCCGACATTCTGATGCAGGCCAACCGACTGCATCCGGAAGGTCTGTCTCACCCTTGTTACCGCATCATCATCGCCACCACGCAGCCCCATCAGGTGATCCACGGTCAATCGGGATTAAACCTGCTGGCAGATTATCGTCTGCCTGAACTGGACCCGCGTGAGCCGCTTGATACCATCATCATTACCGGCCGCGGCATGAATGAACAGGAGAGCACTGCCGTGGTGGACTGGCTGCATCTTGCAGCGCCCCATGCGCGGCGTATTGCCTCCATCTGCGGCGGCGCGATGCTGCTTGCGCAGAGCGGCTTGCTTGACGGACGGCGGGCAACCACACACTGGCGTCTGCTGGAGACGATGCAGGCCGCTTATCCGGCCATCAGGGTGGAAGGCGGCCCGATCTATGTTCAGGATGGGCCTATCTGGACCTCCGGTGGGGTCAGTTCCGGTTTCGACCTGACGCTGGCCCTGGTTGAAGACGATTATGGTTTCTCTCTCGCCCGCGACGTGGCGCAGGATATGGTGATGTACTTACGCCGCCCGGGCGGGCAGCTGCAGTTTAGCCGCTATAATTTGCAGCAGTCCGGCGCCCAGGGGCCGATTAGCGATCTGCAAAGCTGGATCCTGCAAAACCTGGCCGCCGATCTCTGCGTTGAGAGCCTGGCGGAAAGAGCGGCGATGAGTCCCCGTAATTTCACTCGCGTATTCACGCGGGATGCGGGGGTCTCTCCGGCACGCTACGTGACGGAAGCGCGTCTTGCCGCCGCCCGGCAGTTGCTTGAGCAAACCACCGATCCGCTGGAGCTGATTGCTGAGCAAAGCGGGTTTGGCACCAGCATCAACCTGCGTCGTGTTTTCGAGAAACAGCTTCATCTCACCCCAACGGAATATCGCCAGCGTTTCCACTGCCGTAAGATGGCGTAATGTGATCCTTTTTTGTCATTTACGCCATTCAGACTGACGCTTACAGTGACTCCAGACAACAGAGATAAGGAGTGCATCATGGTTAAGGTCGGTATTAACGGTTTCGGCCGTATCGGACGTAATGTTCTGCGCGCGGCGCTGGGTAACCCGGATCTTCAGATTGTGGCCATTAACGATCTGACGGACAGCCAGACCCTCGCCCATCTGCTCAAATATGATTCCCTGCTCGGCACGCTGCAGGCACCCGTTGAGGCGGCTGACGGCGCGTTACAGGTGGACGGGCAGCGGATCACCGTATTCAGCGAACGCGATCCGGCGAATATCCCGTGGCGTGACGTTGGGGTGGACGTGGTGATTGAAGCCACCGGTTTCTTCACCGAACGCGAAAAGGCGGCGGTACATATCACCCACGGTGGCGCTAAGCGCGTCATCATCTCTGCACCGGGCAAAAACGATGACCTGACGGTGGTGATGGGTGTAAACCACGAGCTGTACGATCCGGCCCAGCACGCCGTCGTGAGTAACGGGAGTTGTACCACTAACGGACTGGCTCCGGCAGCGCAGGTGCTGCATCAGCATTTTGGTATTGAGCACGGCCTGATGAACACCACGCATGCATATACCAACAGCCAGGCGCTGCACGACCAGCCGGAGAAAGATCTGCGCGGTGCACGCGCGGCGGCCCTGTCGATTGTGCCTTACTCCAGCGGCGCGGCGAAGGCGCTGGGGAAAGTGATCCCCTCTCTGGACGGTAAGCTGACCGGGTATTCTCTGCGTGTGCCGGTTCCGGTGGTGTCAATTGTGGATTTGACGGTAACGCTGAGCCGTAACGTGACCGCCGACGAGGTGAATGATGCGTTCCGTCAGGCCGCGGCTAGCGGACCACTGAAAGGGATACTGGGCTATAGCGATGAACCGCTGGTCTCCAGCGATTACCAGGGCGACCCGCGCTCCTCAATTATCGACGGGCTGTCGACGCTGGTGATTGGCGGTAACATGGTCAAAATTCTTGCGTGGTATGACAACGAGTGGGGATTCTCAAACCGCCTGGTGGATCTGGCGGTGCTGATGGATAAGAAAGGGTTGTAACGCTGAAGCCGGGTGGCACTAACGCTCACCCGGCAAAAAATTACTCCGCTTTTACTTTCACACCCATAAACACAATCACCATTGCCGTCACCAGCAGGAAACCGCTGCCCGCAAACACGCCGCTGGCACCGTTGAGGTCGAATACCGCCCCACCACCCGCCGCGCCTGCGCTTATCGCCAGCTGAATAGAGGCCACCAGCAAACCGCCTGCGCTTTCGGCTTCATCAGGGACGGTGGTAGCCAGCCAGGTTGACCAGCCCACCGGTACCAGGCCAAAGGCAAAGCCCCAGAGCGCAACCAGTAACCCATCCAGCATCGCCAGATGACCAAACGCGACCATCATGAGCGCCAGTACGCCCATGGCGAACGGCACCAGCGCCAGCGTCAGGCGCAGATTTCGTGCCAGCAGATGTCCGGCAATGGAGGTGCCGACAAAGTTGGCGATACCAAAGCCAAGCAGGATCAGCGAAATCGTCTCTACGCTTGCCTGACCGACGGTCTCCAGGAACGGGCGCAGATAGGTAAAGAAAGCAAAATGGCCGCTGAAGATCAGAATGGTTGCCAGCATTCCGCCGATCATCCCCGGACGACGCAGCACCCGGAACAGGGTTCCCAGGCTGCCGCTGCTCTCCGGCTTCATCGACGGCAGGACCCAGACCTGCCACAGCAGAGCCGCCACGCTCGGCACTATGCAGAGAATAAAGACATTACGCCAGCCAATCAGGCTGCCCAGATAACTTCCCAGCGGCGCCGCCACAACCGTTGCAATGGATACGCTGGAGAAAATCACCGCAAGCGCTTTCGGCACCTTATCGGCAGGTACCAGCCGCATCGCCGTAGCGGTCGACATCGCCCAGAATCCCCCGATAGCAACGCCCAGCAGCAAGCGCCCCATCAGCAAAACGTGCAGGGTTGGCGCAAAGGCCACCAGCAGACTGGAGATGATTTGCAGCACCGAAAAGAACATCAACACCCAGCGACGGTCGATACTTTTGGTGGCTGGCGTAATCAGTAAACCGGTAACCAGCGCCACCAGCGCAGTCGCCGTGACGGCCTGCCCGGCCATCCCTTCCGTTACGCCCAGACTGGCAGCCATTGGCGTGAGCAAACTGGCGGGCAGAAACTCTGCCGTGATCAAACCAAATACGCCCAGCCCCAGTGAATAAACCGCACGCCAGGCGGGTTTTGCAGGCGCTATCGCCTCGCTCGCTGCGACACATGAACTCATCTGTTGATCTCCCGTTATCAAAATGTGACTAATATCGCAAAATCATAGAGTGTTCCCCATGGACGATCTATGACATATAATCTCCACTTATTGATTATTCGTCCGGAGTTGTGCGATGACCGTTCAGTCACCCGATTTGA
This sequence comes from Enterobacter mori, assembly GCF_025244905.1. NCBI lineage: Bacteria > Pseudomonadati > Pseudomonadota > Gammaproteobacteria > Enterobacterales > Enterobacteriaceae > Enterobacter > Enterobacter mori. Next base: position 2,686,927 of record NZ_CP104285.1, read on the forward strand.
TCAGCGAGCTTTTACGCGGCATGCGCCTTTCTGGGGTGAAATACCGGCGAATTGAAGCCAGCGCGCCATTTGGTGTGGCGTTCCATCAGGCTCCCGGTAAGGCGCAGTTTCATTTCGTCAGCCACGGCAGCGCGCTGCTGCGTATGGAGAGTGGCGCAACCTTTGAACTGAGCGGCGGCGATGCGCTCTTTATCCCAAACGGCAACGCCCACGCCCTTCTCTCTGACGCGCAGGCTCCCCTTACGCCGGTGAATGCCTTTCCCAGCGAACCTATCTGCAGCTCGGTCTGCGCAATTGCCTGTGAGCCCTGCCCGGACGGCGAGAACACCATTATCTTTAGCGGATGCATGGATTTTGAGCTGGGCGGGATGCAGCCGCTGATCAAGGCTATGCCGGAGGTGATGATGGTGAGCAGGTTGATGTCCACCTGGCCGGAGATCCATCCTTTGCTGGCTGCCATGGAGCGAGAATCAATGACCCGCCAGGTGGGCTTTGCCGGGATCCTGGCGCGTCTCGCAGACGTTGTCGCGGCGCTGATCGTGCGCGGCTGGGTAGAAGCCGGATGCGGTAAAGCCACGGGGTGGGTGCAGGTGCTGCGCGATCCCCGCCTCAGCAGAGCAATTTATGCCATGCACCAGCAGCCCGGCCTGAACTGGAGCGTGGCGGAGCTGGCAAAAGAAGCGGGCACCTCCCGCTCCGTGTTTGCCGAACGGTTTCTGGCCGCGACGGGGACCACCCCGGCAAAGTATCTCAGCGAGCTGAGAATGCGGCTGGCTATTCAGTACATCCGTCATGAAAATCAGCCCATCGAAACGGTCGCGCTGCGGCTGGGATACGGGTCTCTGGCGGCATTTAGCCGGGCATTTAAGCGCATTATTGGACATGCACCGGGCACGCTGCGGGAAGCCAGCCAGACCCCGGAAGAGGCGTAACGGGCCAGCAATATTTCACGCGAAGCGGTCAATATTCGTCTAAGGTTTTCAGGTGATTGACAGCAGCGGTCACGCTGTTTAGTGAAGACAGGAGACGAACTCATGATAAGACCTCGTACACTACGCCCTGCGTTCTTGCAGCTTGCGCTGGGAGGCGCGCTGCTCGGCGTAACAGCATTCGCTTATGCTGACCAGCCCCCTACAACCCAGACAACCTCACCCGATATTTTGCTGGGTCCTCTGTTTAATGATGTGCAAAGTGCCAAACTGTTTCCCGATCAAAAAACTTTTGCTGATGCCGTACCCAAAAGCGACCCGCTGATGATTCTGGCGGATTATCGGATGCAGCACGCCCAGTCCAGCTTTGACTTACGCCACTTTGTCGAGATGAACTTCACGCTCCCTGCGGAAGGTGAAAAATATGTTCCGCCTGCTGGACAAAGTTTGCGTGAGCATATTGACGATCTCTGGCCTGTGCTGACGCGCACCACCGATAAAGCCAGCAACAAGTGGGATTCGCTCCTGCCGCTACCGAAACCTTACGTGGTCCCCGGCGGGCGTTTCCGCGAGGTGTATTACTGGGACAGCTATTTCACCATGTTGGGCCTTGCCGAAAGCGGCCACTGGGACAAAATCAGCGATATGGTAGACAACTTCGCCTATGAAATTGACACCTTCGGCCACATCCCTAACGGCAACCGCAGCTATTACCTGAGCCGTTCGCAGCCGCCGTTCTTTTCCCTGATGGTCGAACTGCTGGCGACGCATGATAAAGATGCATTGAAAAAATACCGTCCGCAGATGGAAAAAGAGTATGCCTACTGGATGGAGGGCGTCGATGGCCTGCAGCCGGGCCAGGCCAACAAACGCGTGGTGAAGCTGGATGACGGGACAATCCTCAACCGCTACTGGGATGACCGCGATACCCCGCGTCCTGAATCCTGGCTCGATGATGTGAACACCGCTAAAAACAACCCTAACCGCCCGGCGACGGAAATTTACCGCGATCTGCGCTCGGCTGCCGCGTCAGGCTGGGACTTTAGCTCCCGCTGGATGGACGATCCGCAAAAGCTTGGCACCATCCGCACCACCAGCATTGTGCCGGTGGACCTGAACGCCCTGATGTTCAAGATGGAGAAGCTGCTGGCACGGGCAAGCCAGGAGGATGGCGATACCGCAGGTGCGAGCAAATATGACGCGCTGGCCGCCTCACGCCAGAAGGCCATCGAGAGCCACCTGTGGAATGAAAAAGAGGGCTGGTACGCGGATTACGATCTCAAGAGTAAAAAGGTGCGTAATCAGCTTACCGCCGCCGCCCTGTTCCCGCTTTACGTGAAGGCTGCGGCACAGGACCGGGCGGATAAAGTTGCTGCAGCGACCGCTTCACGGCTGCTGAAGCCGGGCGGCATTACGACTACCACCATCAACAGCGGCCAGCAGTGGGATGCGCCAAACGGCTGGGCACCGCTGCAGTGGGTCGCAGCGGAAGGATTGCAGAACTATGGACAGGACAAAGTGGCGATGGACGTGACCTGGCGCTTCCTGAAAAACGTTCAGCACACCTATGACCGAGAGAAGAAGCTGGTGGAGAAGTATGATGTCTCATCTACCGGCACCGGCGGGGGCGGCGGTGAATATCCGTTGCAGGATGGATTTGGCTGGAGCAACGGCGTGACGCTCAAGATGCTGGACCTGGTTTGTCCAAAAGAGAAACCGTGCGACAGCGTGCCGGAGAATCAGCCTGCGGCGAATGATGACGCTGCGCCAGCGAAAAGCGCGGCACAGTAAGGCGATTGCCGGGTGACGGCTACGCCTTACCCGGCCTACTCGTGCTACCCCTCTCCCCGCGGGAGGGGATCCCCAGTAATTTTTTTTACCTGAAGCGATGAATGTTGCATCAGAAAATTTAATGCCTTACAGCGACGCCCTGGTCCGGCTGTAAATCGCTGAGGCGTTTCCTGTAGGCCGGGGCAAGGCGCATGGATGCGCCGAGAGGGCGGGCTTTACAGGGATAATGAGATGGACGCTCCAGATTTTGCGGTATCAAAGTACCAGACTGGATCGTTGCAATACGTCCTGAAAAATGAGGAGCGTCCACATGAAAGTATCAACTCTTGGTATCGACCTGGCAAAGAACGTTTTTCAGCTTCATGGTGTCGATCACGAAGGCCATACGGTTTTACGTAAGAAGCTGACCCGGGCTAAATTCGTTCAGTTTGTCATTCAACTGGAACCTTGCCTGATTGGCATGGAGGCCTGCTCGTCCAGCCATCATTTTGCACGATTATTCAGTCGTCACGGCCATGAGGTAAAACTCATCCCTCCGCAATATGTGAAGCCTTATGTGAAAACGAATAAGACGGATGCAGCAGATGCTGAAGCTATCTGCGAAGCGGTAACCCGCCCGAATATGCGTTTTGTGCAGATAAAAACCGAAGAGCAGCAGGCCGTTTTAGCGTTACACACTGAACGGGGAATACTTATCCGTGAGCGCATCGCCTGCTCTAACAGCTTAAGAGCTACACTTGCTGAGTTTGGTATTACGATGGCGACCGGGCAAAGTCATCTGATCTGTGAGCTGCCGGCCATTCTGGAGGACGCCGACAATGGGTTATCTCCCTTTGTCAGAGCCAGTATCCTCAGGCAGGCTAAACATATCAGGGCACTTGAGGAGCAGATAAAAGAGGTAGAAGAGGCCCTGGCCTCCTGGTATAAAACACAGGCGGCCTGCCAGAGACTGGCAAAAATCCCTGGGGTGGGCATGCTAACGGCCACGTATGTGGTAGCAGCAGTGGGTAATGCCCGACAGTTCAGTACTGCAAAACAGTTCGCCTCATGGCTGGGGCTGACACCAAAAGAACATTCCAGTGGCGGTAAACAGCAACTGGGCGGGATAAGCAAACGTGGAGATGGATATTTCCGATACCTTCTGGTTCACGGCGCACGGGCACTTACTGCCTGGGTCAACCGGAAAGGCTCAGTTGAGGAGAATGCCTGGCTTCAGGGATTGCTTGAGCGGAAGCACTACAATGTTGCAGTTGTCGCGATGGCGGCAAAAACAGCGAGGATCATGTGGTCAATGTTGGCACACAATACTGAATATCAACCTCGCCAGCCCGCCTGACACAAGGTCAGTCAATCTGACGAGGTGCTGAAAAATGAGTTAACGTCCTGGTATGTGCAGGTGACTTCAGAAGATGGCAAAACAGGTAAGACCGCAGGCAGGATACACCGAGAGGTAACAAGGGCAAGTTAGCCCGTAGAGGATGATTGGTACCTGCCTGGCGGATTTCATCATGGTTCGGGATAAAAAATCCCATCAGAAACCGGATATATGGCTGCACCTACCCGTTTTATTACCGAACTGAAGAAAACATTGCATTCCGGGAGCGTCCATATACGTTACCTCCGCCCGTCCCCGACAAGCCGGAAGGAATAAGCCGAAGGCACCGCGAAGCGGCGATTTACCGCCGGGAGCCCGGGTCGCCAGGGCGGCGGCGATTGAGCCGCCCTGGCACGTTCACAGGTCATGTCCTTACAGAGTAGCAAGGAACATAAAGTGAACGGAATGACCACCAGACTCGTATGTTCCCCCTCACCCCTGCCCTCTCCCTCAAGGGAGAGGGGGCGTCCGTGCAGGCATTATTTTGTGGGGAACCCTCAGCCCCGCGGGAGAGGGGTAAGGTCATCAGAAACTGTAGCTCGCCCCTAGCTGGAACGTCCGGTCACGCCCAATCCAGCAGTTGGTTGCGTCGTAACAGGTCAGCGTCTCTTTATTGGTGATGTTCTGCGCGCTGGCTTTAACCGTCAGCCCTTCCAGCGACGGCAGGACTTCGCCCATGCGGTAAGAGGCCGCCAGATCGTACTGCGTGGTGCCCCCGAGTTTGCCTGCATCGTTACTCGGTGAAATTTCCATCGGCCCGGTATAGCGCGCGCCCCCTCCCAGCATTAGCCCCTTCAGCAGCGTACTGTCGAAGGTGTAGTCGCCCCAGAGGTTAAAGGCATTCTCCGGCACCTGAGTTGGACGCTTGCCCTGATATTTATCATCTTCCGTATTGATGGCGTGGGTGTAGGCGTAGTTCGCAATCAGCGTCAGGTTGTCCGTCGGGCGACTGACCGCCGACAGCTCAGCCCCTTTGGATTCCACTTCCCCGGTCTGACGGTAGTTGAGGAAGCCGGGATCGGAGGTGACGACATTTTTCTGGCGAATATTAAACACCGATGCGGTAAAGGTGGTGGCGTAGTCCGCCAGCAGGTATTTCACCCCGCCCTCTACCTGCTTGCTGGTCGTTGGCTTCACGTCTTTTGCCGTGAGCGTCCCCTGCGGCGAGACCGGTGCAAAACCTTCCGAGTAGCTGATGAAAGGCGAAATACCGTTGTCGAAGGCGTAAAGCGCCCCCAGACGTTTGGTGACCCGATCCTGAGAGACATACGCTTTGTCGCCGTTTTGCAGGTAATCCGTGGTCACGGAACGGTAATCGTCATAACGCAGGCTGCCCAACAGGTTTAACCCACCGAACTCCACCTGATCCTGCAGGTAGTAGCCGTTCTGCTGATAGCTCAGACGGTTTTTCTGTGCGGTATACAGCCCCAGCGCGCCTTCATCGATCTGCGCGTGGTCAGGATTGTGCATATCAATACCCGGTGTTGAGGAGGCGTATCGGTAGTGGAAGTGCGAGTTCAGCTTCTGATAGTCAAACCCGGCCAGCAGATGATGTTTCCATTCCCCCAGCGCAACCGTTTTGGTGACCTGGTTGTCGATGTTGAAGCTCTGAAGGTCTTCATCCGTGGTGTAAGCAAAGCGATTGAGTTGATAAACCTCGCTGCCTGGCCCGGTTGAATAGACGCTGCGCTGATGGGTATCCACATCGAAATAGCGCGCTTTCTGGTTAAAGCCCCAGCCGCTATCAAACTCATGCTCAAAGCTGTAGCCCAGCATCCACTGGCGCTGTTTGAATCCGCTCCACTCGTCCCCGGCAAAGTCCCGGCGATCGGCGTAGCTCGAGCGCAGATAGGCGAGCGGCAGCGGGTCGGACGGCGACAGGCTCGGGGTATTTTGCGCCAGCGCATCAATGGTGAGACGCGTTTTGCTGTCCGGCTGCCAGGTCACTGACGGTGCCACAAGATAGTTTTCGTAGCGCGTGGTATGCGGCTGGTCGTCATTTTCCGTTGCTTTCCCCAGCAGACGGTAGTTCCAGTCGCTGTCAGCGATTTGACCGGTTGAGTCGAGGTAGCCCTCTTTCAGGTTACGGGTGCCGGTGTTGAAACCCACCTCGGTACGGGACGCTTTTTGCGGCTTCTTACTTTGAATATTCACCAGACCACCCGGTGAGCCGCCGCCGTACAGCACTGAAGAGGGGCCTTTCAGAATATCAACGCTCTCAATCAGCAGCGGATCGATGCGCGCTTTGGTATTACCGGTGACGTTATACGGCAGCTGCAGACCGTTATAGAATTCCTGGTCAACATTAAACCCGCGGATTTTGTATTCGCTCATGTACGAGGTACTGCCCCTCACTTCGGTCGAGACACCCGGGGCATAGCGCAGGATTTCATTCACGGAGTTCGCGTGACGCTTTTCTATCTCCTGCTCAGAGAGGGTATTGATCACCTGCGGCGTTTTACTTTCAGCCACCGCCGATTTGGTCGCACTGTTCGTCCATGAAGGAAGCGCGCTGCCCTGCTCTGCGCCCGAGACTACGATAGTCGATTCTTCGGCTAAAGCCTGTGCCTGCAATGCCAGCGCCACGGCTCCTGCCAACGCACATAACGCAAAACGTGAGCTATTCATAATTGTCGTCTTTGTTATAGGATAATACTGGGAACGACAATTATTATCATTTCGATTAGCAAATCAATATGCGGATAAAAAAAACGGCCCTCCGGTGAGAGCCGCTGGTGAACATGTTATGCCCGTCGTAGTAACCGGAATATGCCCAGTACAACGATTGCGCCGACCACCGCGACCAGGAAACTGTGGAGATCGAAACCGCTGATGCTGCCGCCAAAGCCAAACATCGTTGCCAGCCAACCGCCGACAACCGCCCCGACCACACCGAGTACACAGGTCAGAATAAAGCCGCCACCATCATTTCCCGGCATGATCAATTTGGCGATAGCGCCGGCAATAAGACCAAAGATAATCCAGGCGATGATACCCATAGCGATGCCCTCTTGCAGGTTTAACGCATGCACGGAAAACCTTCCGCGCTGGTGACTTAAGTATAGGTCATCGCCCGAAAATCATTTTCATCTCACCGACTTAAATTACGGCGGCCAGTAAAAAAAATCACCGGTTTGTATTAAGTTTCATTTCAGATTGCCGATAACGCAGAGACAGTCTGTCACATATCAAGGAGCAATCTGGCGTGAGTAATTACAGTGAGCAGTTCCTGAAACAAAATCCGCTGGCTGTATTAGGGGTATTACGCGACCTGCAAAAAGGTGAAGTGCCGCTACGCATGCGTTGGTCAAACAATCAGTTTATCAGCAAGATCCTTGACGTGTCGTCCGACCGTCTGATCGTCGACCTGGGCAGCCAGGAGCATGAAAACCGCGCCGCGCAGCGGGCGGAAAAAATCTCGGTAATGGCTGAAACCCACGGCGCAAAGGTGGAATTTATTCTGCCGCGACTGGAACTGAGCGAATATCTGGGGCTGCCTGCTTTTACTACGCCGCTGCCTGATAACCTCTGGTTTGTACAGCGTCGGGAATATTTCCGCATCAGCGCCCCGCTCCATCCCGCTTATTTTTGTCGGGCAAAAATGCCGGATAAAAAAGAGATCCGCTTCCGCCTTTTTGACCTGTCGTTGGGCGGCATGGGCGCGCTGATGGATACCCCAAAACCTGACGGGCTGGTTGAAGGCATGCGATTCACGCAGATTGAGCTGGATATGGGCGGCTGGGGACGGTTTTATTTCGATGCGCAGCTGATTGCCATCAGCGAGCGTAAAGTGGTGGACAGCAAGAACGAGACCATTTCCACGCCCCGTCTGAGCTTTCGCTTTCTTAACGTGGGGCCGGGTGCAGAGCGCGAACTTCAGCGCATCATCTTCTCTCTGGAGCGAGAGGCACGGGAACGGGCAAATAAAGTCCTATGAGGGGGCGTCGGGCAGCGAGGCCGCCCGACAACGGCGTTACATGGCGTCCATCGCTTTCTGAACCTTCCAGATATACCGAGGTGCCTGCGGTGACGGGTGATTCTTCACTACATGTTCAAAGAACTCGTCTTTGTCCATGTCGTTTATCTCTTCAATCGCCTCTTTACGGTCGGACGAGAAGGTTCTGAGCAGCGCACCCGCACCGTTCACGTAAGAGACCACCAGCGCGTACTGCATCACATCAGGATCTTCAATACCCTTCAGCACGCCGTGTTCCAGAATGCTCAGGTAAGCTGTTCCCATCGAGATGTTGCGTTCCGGGTTTTTCAGCTCGCTGGTCGACGGCTGACCGCTCCAGCCCATATAGCGGTAGACCTCTTTGCCGGCCGTTGATGCTTTAAGCTGCATCAGCCCCACCGCGTTGGATTTACTGACGAGCGTTGGGTTGCCGCCGGATTCTACGGCAATGATCGCCGTGACCAGGCGCGGGCTCACGCCCCAGGCCTTCCCGGCTTGTTCGCTGATCGGCATCCACTGCATGGCCCGTTTCACCGGCACTTCCGGGTTCCAGGGCGGATTTTGATAATCATGTTTTGAACTACAGCCAGCAAGCAACACAATCAAAAAAGCAAACCATCTCAATTTCACGTCATCTATCCTTATAGCCGGTCATCGCAGTGCGCCGCCTCTTGAAGCAGGCGGCGTATAAGCGGCATGATATAGACAATTAGTTTCTCATTCAGCAAGGAATTGCCATGTCTCAGTTTCATCTCATCGCGCCGTCGGGTTATTGCATCAACCAGGATGCTGCACAGCGGGGCGTTCAGCGCTTGCTGGAATCCGGCCATCGGGTAGAAAATCAGACGATTATCCCCCGCCGCCTGCAGCGTTTTGCCGGAACAGAGGCGCAGAGACTGAATGATATCAACAGCCTGGTGAACCTGACGGGCGCTAACCAGATTGTGCTTGCTGTGCGCGGCGGGTATGGCGCGAGCCGGTTGCTGGAGAGTATCGACTGGCAAGGCCTGGCAAAACGCCAGCAGCAGGATCCGCTGCTGATTTGTGGACATAGCGATTTCACGACGATCCAGCTCGGCCTGCTGGCGCTGCACAACGTCATTACCTTCAGCGGCCCGATGCTGGCCGGTAACTTCGGCGCGCCGGAGCTGGATGCATTTACCCAGGAACATTTCTGGCGCGCACTGCAAAATTCGACCTTCAGCGTTGAGTGGCAGGGAAACGGACCGCACTGGGAATGTGAGGGCCGGCTCTGGGGCGGAAACCTGGCGATGCTGGTGTCACTTATCGGCACGCCGTGGCTGCCTCAGATTGAGGATGGCATTCTGGTGCTGGAAGATATCAACGAGCATCCTTTCCGCGTCGAGCGCATGCTGCTGCAGCTTTACCATGCGGGCATTCTCGGGCGCCAGTCCGCCATCGTGCTCGGCAGCTTTAGCGGCTCGGCACCGAATGACTATGATGCAGGCTACACCCTTGAGACGATGGTTGATTTCATCCGCTCGCGGCTGGATATTCCGGTGATTACGGGACTGGATTTTGGCCATGAGCAGCAGACCGTTACCCTGCCGCTGGGTGCTCAGGCGAAGCTGACGCATAATAATTCAGGCAGTCGGCTTACTCTAAGCGGCCATCCGGTCTTAAAAGCATAAAAAAGCGCTTAAACCGCCTCAATAAAACGCTGTTCCTGTCGTTAATATGTTAGGGTTTTAATAACAGCGTTAACATTGAGGTGGGAGTACGACAACATTGGATGCCGCAGCAATAATCAGCCTTTTCATTCTGGGTTCTGTGCTTGTAACCAGCAGTATTTTATTGAGTTCATTTTCATCGCGTCTCGGCATACCTATTCTTGTTATTTTCCTTGCCATTGGCATGTTGGCTGGCATTGATGGCATCGGCGGTATCCCATTCGATAATTACCCTTTCGCTTACATGGTGAGTAACCTCGCGCTGGCGGTGATCCTGCTGGACGGCGGGATGCGCACCCAGGCGAGTTCTTTCCGCGTCGCCTTAGGGCCTGCGCTGTCGCTCGCGACGATCGGCGTGTTGATTACCTCCGGCCTCACCGGGATGATGGCCGCGTGGCTTTTCCATCTCAATCTCATGGAAGGTTTGCTGATCGGCGCGATTGTCGGTTCAACCGACGCCGCAGCGGTATTTTCCCTGCTTGGTGGTAAAGGGCTAAACGAGCGCGTCGGCTCAACGCTTGAAATTGAGTCGGGCAGTAACGATCCGATGGCGGTGTTTCTCACCATCACGCTGATTGAGATGATCCAGCAGCACGAGACGGGCCTGAGCTGGATGTTCGCCTGGCATATTCTGCAGCAGTTCGGGCTGGGGATTGTTATCGGCCTGGCGGGGGGATACCTGTTACAGCAGATGATCAACCGCATCTCGCTGCCCGCGGGGCTTTACCCCCTGCTGGCGCTGAGCGGCGGGATTCTGATTTTTGCCGTCACCACCGCGCTGGACGGAAGCGGCATTCTCGCCGTCTACCTCTGCGGTTTCCTGATGGGCAACCGGCCGATTCGTAACCGCCATGCCATTTTGCAGAACTTCGACGGCCTGGCGTGGCTGGCGCAGATCGGCATGTTCCTGGTGCTGGGTCTTCTGGTCACGCCATCCGATCTGCTGCCGATCGCCGTTCCGGCGCTGTTGCTGTCTGCGTGGATGATTTTCTTCGCCCGTCCGCTGTCGGTATTTGCAGGCCTGCTGCCGTTTCGCGGCTTCAACCTGCGCGAGCGGGTCTTTATCAGTTGGGTGGGCCTGCGCGGTGCGGTGCCGATTATCCTTGCGGTGTTCCCGATGATGGCCGGTCTGGATAACGCGCGGCTGTTCTTTAACGTGGCGTTCTTCGTGGTGCTGATTTCGCTGCTGTTCCAGGGGACGTCGCTCGGGTGGGCAGCGAAAAAGGCTAAGGTGGTGGTGCCACCCGTGGGCTGGCCGGTCTCCCGCGTGGGGCTGGATATTCACCCGGAAAACCCGTGGGAGCAGTTTGTTTACCAGCTCAGCGCCGACAAATGGTGCGTGGGGGCCTCACTGCGCGATCTGCATATGCCCGCCGAAACGCGCATTGCCGCTCTGTTCCGCGATAATGCGCTTCTGCACCCTACCGGCAGCACCCGCCTGCGCGAAGGCGATATTCTGTGCGTGATTGGCCGCGAGCGCGACCTGCCCGCGCTGGGTAAACTGTTCAGCCAGTCGCCTCCGGTAGCGCTTGACCAGCGCTTCTTCGGCGATTTTATTCTCGAAGCCAGCGCTAAATTTGCGGATGTGGCGCTGATTTACGGGCTGGATGAAGGCGCTGAAGACGGTGATAGCCCGCAAACGCTGGGTGAAATCATCCAGCAGCGGCTTGGCGCTGCACCGGTCGTGGGCGATCAGGTGGAGTTTGCCGGGATGATCTGGACCGTTGCCGAAAAAGAAGATAACGCGGTGCGGAAAGTCGGTTTGAGGCCGATGGAAGAGGAAGCGGAGTAGCGGTTTTTTTTGCCGGGTGGCGGCTTCGCCTTACCCGGCCTACAAAACCCTCGAACGTAGGCCGGGTAAGCGTAAGCGCCACCCGGCGAACATACGTTACACCGTCACAACTGGCACCCTCGGTGCCAGCGCGCACATCAATTCATAGCCGACCGTGCCCGCAGCGGAAGCCACATCGTCGATTTTGACCTCATTCCCCCACAGCTCGACCGGCGATCCGATCCCCGCCTGCGGACAGGGGGTTAAATCTATCGCCATCATATCCATTGAGATGGTCCCTACCGTGCCCGTGCGAACCCCATCGACCCAGACTGGCGTGCCGGTTGGTGCCAGACGCGGATAGCCGTCCGCATACCCCCCCGCGACAATCCCGATGCGCTGCTCGCCCTTTGCCCGGTAGCGGCTGCCGTAGCCCACCGTATCACCTGCCTTCAGCGTCTGCACGCCAATGATTTCACTGCGCAGGGTCATGACCGGCTTCAGGCCGCTGTTGGCGATATCCTGCCACTGGCCTGAGGGAGACGCGCCGTACAGAACGATCCCCGGACGCACCCAGTTGTAGTGGGCTTCAGGGTGCCAAAGCGTCGCGGCCGAGTTCGACAGCGAACGTGGGCAATCCAGCCCTTCTGCCGCCTGCTCAATGCGGACCATGGCATCGGTAATGCCGTCCGGCTTTTCAGCATCCGCAAAATGCGCCATCAGCGTCATTTCACCGACATTTTTCAGGGCACGCAGCTGCTGCCAGACCGTATGGACTCGCTCAGGCTGGAAGCCCAGGCGGTTCATGCCGCAGTTGACCTTGAGATAGATATCCAGCGGCGCGTGGAGCTTCGCATCCTGAATCGCCTTAATTTGCCAGTTGCTGTGAACGCTGGTGGTCAGACGGTATTTATCCAGCAGGAGCAAATCGTCGGCGTGGAAAAAGCCTTCCAGCAGCAAGATTGGCCCCTTCCAGCCGCGCTCGCGCAGCAGAATCGCCTCTTCCAGATTGAGTAACGCAAAACCGTCTGTTGCGCTAAGGGCGCTCCAGATGCGGTCAATGCCGTGGCCGTAGGCATTTGCCTTGACTACCGACCAGACGCGTGAACCCGGCGCAGCACGGCGAACAATTTGCAGATTATCCTTCAGGGCCTGCAAATCCAGCTGAGCCAGAATGGGACGGGACATGACGACTCCTTAGTTATGTGCGCCGTGCAGGTGCTGCGGACGCGATGGGGTAAACCCTGATTGATAACGTGCCGCACTTAAATCGTCAAACGGAATTGCTGGCGTGCGGCCGGAGATCAGGTCGCTCAGCAGCTGACCCGAGCCGCAGGCCATCGTCCAGCCGAGCGTGCCGTGCCCGGTATTGGTCCAGAGGTTTTTATACGGCGTGCGGCCGACAATCGGCGTGCCGTCCGGCGTCATGGGGCGCAGACCGGTCCAGAAGGTCGCCTGTTCGACAAAGCCTCCGCGCGGGAAGAGATCGCCCACCACCATTTCGAGGGTTTCGCGACGCGGTTGCAGCAGCTCGGTGTTGAAGCCCACGATCTCCGCCATGCCGCCCACACGGATGCGGTTGTCGAAGCGGGTGATCGCGATTTTGTAGGTTTCGTCCAGAATGGTCGACACGGGCGCGCCGCTCTCTTCTTTCACCGGAATGGTCAGCGAGTAGCCTTTCAGCGGGTAGACCGGAATATCGAGGATGCCTTTCAGCATGGCGGTGGAGTACGAACCAAACGCCATCACGTAGGCATCGGCCTTGATCACCTCTTCGCCACACTTCACGCCGTAAATTTTTTCGCCCTCGGACAGCAGCTTATCGACCGAGGTATTAAAACGGAATTTCACCCCTGCCTGCTCGCACATGTGCGCCAGACGTTGGGTAAAGAGCTGACAGTCGCCGGTTTCGTCGTTAGGCAGGCGCAGCCCGCCCGTCAGCTTGTGCGCCACTTCTGCCAGCGCCGGTTCAACCTGGCCAAGCTGGCTGGCTTCCAGCAGCTGGTACGGTACGCCGGCATCTTCCAGCACGGCGATATCGCGGGTGGCGTTTTCATACTGTTGCTCAGTGCGGAACAGCTGCAGCGTACCGCCCTGACGGCCTTCGTACTCAATCCCCGTCGAGGCGCGCAGCGCTTTCAGACAGTCGCGGCTGTACTCTGCCAGACGCACCATGCGTCCTTTATTTTCCATGTAGTGGCGGGTGTCGCAGTTGCGCAGCATCTGCCACATCCACTTCAGCTGGAACTGCGTGCCGTCGAGACTGATCGCCAGCGGCGCGTGGCGCTGGAACATCCACTTAATCGCCTTTAACGGCACGCCGGGTGCCGCCCACGGCGCCGCATAGCCCGGAGAGATTTGTCCGGCGTTCGCCGCACTGGTTTCAAGCGCCGGGCCAGATTCACGATCGATAACGGTAACCTCATGCCCCGCCTGACTTAAATACCAGGCGCTGGTTACGCCAACGACACCACTTCCCAGTATGACAACACGCATAGCCACTCCATTATGTGCAAAAGAACAATCTTCTAATTACAGATTGATAACCTAGTTGAAAATATTATTCAACATACGACTTTTTTATGGTGACTTACCTCACACATCCCCCTGTATCAGGGGATAGTGCTAATTTGGAATCTCCTGCTGTGCGTTATTTTTAGCCAGCATAAAACTCTGCGGGATCCGCGTTATTTGCCGTATCAAAAACGCGAAATCGCAAAGAAAAAATTTCTGCTTCAGCACGCTTTTTAACGCGTTGATCTATGCTTGAAAGGAGGCTCTCCAGACAGAGAGAGCTCCCAACAACGAGGGCGCGCTAATGGCTACTATTGATTCCATATCCAAGGACAACACACGTCTGAGCGATGGACCCGACTGGACCTTCGAGCTGCTTGATGTCTATCTGGCCGAGATTGACCGGGTAGCAAAATTGTATCGCCTGGATACCTATCCCCATCAAATTGAAGTCATTACGTCCGAACAGATGATGGATGCCTACTCCAGCGTCGGGATGCCGATCAACTATCCGCACTGGTCGTTTGGTAAGAAATTTATTGAAACGGAGCGGCTGTATAAACACGGTCAACAGGGGCTGGCATATGAGATCGTCATTAACTCCAATCCGTGTATTGCCTATCTGATGGAAGAGAACACCATTACCATGCAGGCACTGGTGATGGCGCACGCCTGCTACGGGCACAACTCTTTCTTCAAGAACAACTATCTTTTCCGCAGCTGGACGGATGCCAGCTCGATTGTCGATTACCTGATTTTCGCCCGTAAATACATTACCGAATGCGAAGAGCGCTACGGCGTGGATGAAGTGGAAAAACTGCTCGATTCCTGCCACGCGCTGATGAACTACGGCGTTGACCGCTACAAGCGTCCGCAAAAAATCTCCTTACAGGAGGAGAAGGCCCGGCAGAAAAGCCGCGAGGAGTATCTGCAAAGCCAGGTGAATATGCTGTGGCGTACCCTACCGAAGCGTGAGGAGGAGAAAACGGTCGCCGAAGCGCGTCGTTATCCGTCTGAGCCGCAGGAAAACCTGCTCTACTTTATGGAGAAGAACGCCCCGCTGCTGGAACCGTGGCAGCGCGAGATCCTGCGCATTGTGCGTAAG
The DNA here is from genome assembly GCF_025244905.1 of Enterobacter mori. Taxonomy (NCBI): domain Bacteria; kingdom Pseudomonadati; phylum Pseudomonadota; class Gammaproteobacteria; order Enterobacterales; family Enterobacteriaceae; genus Enterobacter; species Enterobacter mori. The sequence continues at coordinate 2,702,058 of NZ_CP104285.1, forward strand.
GTGAGCCAGTATTTCTACCCGCAGAAACAGACACAGGTGATGAACGAAGGCTGGGCGACCTTCTGGCACTACACCATCCTTAACCACCTGTATGACGAAGGGAAAGTCTCCGAACGCTTTATGATGGAGTTTCTGCACAGCCACACCAATGTGGTGTTCCAGCCTGCTTATAACAGCCCATGGTACAGCGGCATTAACCCGTATGCCCTTGGCTTTGCAATGTTCCAGGACATTAAACGTATCTGCCAGTCGCCGACGGAGGAAGATAAATACTGGTTCCCGGACATCGCCGGATCCGACTGGCTGGAAACACTGCATTTCGCGATGCGTGACTTTAAGGATGAAAGCTTCATCAGCCAGTTTATGTCGCCGAAGATCATGCGAGATTTCCGTTTCTTCACCGTGCTGGATGATGACCGTAACAATTATCTGGAAATTTCGGCGATCCATAACGAAGAGGGATACCGCGAGATCCGCTCTCGCCTCTCTTCCCAGTACAACCTGAGCAACCTTGAGCCGAATATTCAGGTATGGAATGTGGATTTACGCGGTGACCGCTCCCTGACGCTGCGCTATATCCCGCACAACCGTGCGCCGCTGGATAAAGGGCGTAAAGAGGTGCTGAAGCACGTGCATCGCCTGTGGGGCTTTGACGTGTTGCTTGAACAGCAGAATGAAGACGGCAGCGTAGAGCTGCTGGAGCGGTGCCCTGCGCGATTGAATACGCTGTAGTGCCGCTTTTTTACCGGGCCTACAAGACCCGTAGGTCGGGTAAGGCGTAGCCGCCACCCGACGAAAAAAAACCTCTCGTACGAGAGGTTTTTTTCTTTCAGCGCGTCTGAATCGCTAAATCCCCCGGCAGCGTTTTCTGCATGCGGTGCCAGATTTCACCGGAATCATGCCCGTAGCGACGCACCGTCTCATAAACCTGATCGTGCAGCCCTTCAGTGCAGAGCTTGCTCAGCTTATGGTAGAAACCCAGCGCCAGGCTGCGGGCCTCAGGGTTAGCAAAGTAGTGGCGACCGATACGGGTATACAGTCCTTTCATCCCGTTCAGGATCAGGCCGTAAATCGGGTTACCGGAGGCAAAGGCCAGGCCGCGGAAGACGTTATAGTCAAGCGTGGCGAAAGCGTCAGCGTGGTCTTCGACCTCGTTCGCGCTGGCCAACACCGCGAGCGCATCTTCAGGATGCTGACGGAATGCGGTGCGGATAAAGATAGTCGCGATGTTGGTACGCACCGAGAGCAGATTGTCGATCAGCTGCGGCACGCTTTCGTGGTCGAGACGCGCCAGCGTTTCAAGAATGTTCAGCCCGGACGTTTCCCAGAAGTTGTTTACTTTCGTTGGCTTGCCGTGCTGAATCGTCAACCAGCCATCACGTGCCAGACGCTGCAGAACTTCACGCAACGTAGTACGGGTGACGCCAATCAGTTCAGAGAGTTCGCGTTCAGCAGGTAGAATTGATCCCGCAGGGAAACGATTATTCCAGATGCTTTCAATGATGTACTCTTCCGCGAAACCCGCCGGGCTCTGCGCCTTAATGACCATAGTGAGATTTCCATTACACAGCTTTAGCAAATTGGACTCATCATACCAGAGGCTCGCAGAGGCAGATAGCGCAGCAAAGAGAGAAAAGAGGGATCGCCGTTTCATTTTTGTGAAATTTTACAATTTGGCCTAATGCCTCTCTACGCCGGCATTTTTGCGTATACTGATGTTTTGCCTTATTTGACGGGGAAGGACGTCTGTCGTGGAAATTTCATTTGGCCGCGCGCTGTGGCGCAACTTTTTAGGCCAGTCACCTGACTGGTACAAACTCATACTTCTGGTATTCCTGGTCGGTAACCCCATCCTGTTTTATGTCAATCCGTTTGTTGCCGGATGGCTGCTGGTGGCGGAGTTTATCTTCACCCTGGCGATGGCGCTGAAATGCTATCCATTACTTCCCGGCGGCCTGCTGGCATTTGAAGCGGTGGTGATTGGCATGACCAGCGCGGAGCATGTTAAACAGGAGCTGGCCTCCAATCTTGAGGTGCTTCTGCTGCTGATGTTTATGGTGGCTGGCATCTACTTTATGAAGCAGCTACTGCTGTTTATCTTTACCCGACTGCTGCTGAGCATTCCTTCGAAAACGATCCTGTCGGTGGCGTTTTGTCTCGCGGCGGCGTTTCTTTCGGCTTTCCTTGATGCCCTGACGGTGGTGGCCGTGGTGATTAGCGTGGCCGTCGGCTTTTACGGCATTTATCATCGCGTCGCCTCCTCTCGACCCGGTGAGGATTTGCAGGACGATAGCCATGTCGACGCGCATAACCGTGAGGTGCTGGAGCAGTTCCGCGCGTTCCTGCGCAGCCTGATGATGCATGCGGGTGTGGGTACGGCGCTGGGCGGCGTAATGACGATGGTGGGGGAACCGCAAAACCTGATTATCGCCAAAGCGGCGGGCTGGCATTTCGGCGAATTCTTCCTGCGCATGGCGCCAGTGAGCGTTCCGGTGCTGATCTGCGGCGTCGTCACCTGTGTTCTTGTCGAGAAATTCAGCGTCTTTGGCTACGGCGCACGGCTGCCTGAAACGGTGCGACAGGAGCTGCATAAATTTGACGAGCAAAGTCGCCGTCAGCGCACACGCCAGGATACGCTACGTCTTATCGCACAAGGCATCATAGGCGTCTGGCTTATCGCTGCGCTGGCTTTCCATCTTGCTGAGGTGGGGTTAATTGGCCTGTCGGTTATTATTCTTGCCACCACCTTTAGCGGCGTGACCGACGAGCACGCTATCGGCAAAGCCTTTACCGAAGCCCTGCCGTTTACCGCACTGCTGGCGGTATTTTTTGCGGTAGTGGCGGTGATTATCGATCAGCACCTGTTTGCGCCGATTATTGCCTTTGTATTACAGGCCGCGCCCGACGCCCAGCTTTCGCTGTTTTACCTGTTTAACGGTTTGCTCTCCTCCATTTCCGATAACGTTTTTGTTGGCACGGTTTATATCAACGAAGCGAAAGCTGCAATGGAGCAAGGCGTTATCAGCGCTCAACAGTTTGAGCTGCTGGCGGTGGCGATCAACACGGGCACCAACCTGCCTTCCGTGGCCACACCTAACGGCCAGGCCGCATTCCTGTTCCTGCTGACCTCGGCACTTGCGCCACTCATACGACTTTCTTATGGAAGAATGGTCTGGATGGCCCTGCCCTATACGCTGGTACTGACGATTGTGGGTTTGCTTTGCGTCAAAATTACCCTCATTCCTTATACGCACTGGCTGATACAAGCGGGTATACTTGCCGCGCATTAAGATGTGTAAATCGGGCAGTTCGCTGCCCGTTTGCCTTTTCGCATGATAAACATCCAATTACGTTTTATTTCGTCAGGTACAGGTGGCGCGGAAAACGAATTCGTTTACACTGCGCTTTCTAAGCATGTTCCAGGGAAATGATTATGTTGAGATTTTTAAACCAGTGCTCTCGCGGTCGCGGAGCGTGGTTGTTAATGGCCCTGACCGCCTTTGCGCTGGAAATGGTCGCGTTGTGGTTCCAGCATGTGATGGGGTTGAAGCCCTGCGTGCTGTGTATCTACGAACGTTGCGCATTGTTCGGCATTATGGGCGCGGGTCTGGTGGGCGCGATTGCCCCGAAATCACCGTTACGCTATGCCGGTATCGCTATCTGGCTGTACAGTGCCTGGAAGGGAATTGAACTCTCCTGGGAGCACACCATGATGCAGCTGCATCCGTCACCGTTTATGACCTGTGATTTTGCCGCCCGTTTCCCAGGCTGGCTGCCGCTGGATAAGTGGCTGCCGCAGGTGTTTGTAGCGTCCGGCGACTGTTCCGTGCGTCAGTGGGAATTCCTGACGCTGGAGATGCCGCAGTGGCTGGTGGGCATTTTCGTGGCCTACTTCGTTGTGGCCCTGCTGGTGCTGATTGCCCAGCCGTTTAAACCAAAGAAACGTGATTTGTTCGGGCGCTAAGTTGCCCGGCGGCGCTTCGCTTGCGCGGGCCTACGGTTTTGTAGGTCGGGTAAGCGCAGCGCCACCCGACACAACAGCGCATAATAAAAAACCCGCCTCGGCGGGTTTTTTATTCTCAACGGTTAGGATGATTCATAATGTGGTCTTCCCAGTCCCGTACCTCGGACTCTTTCACCGCGATATGACGCACAGAAATGCGTTCTCCGTGCATGGCGGCTTTCGAGCCGGTCAGCAGCGGATGCCATGTCGGCAAATCTTTTCCTTCCGCCAGCAGGCGATACGCGCAGGTGTGCGGTAACCACTCAAAAGTCGGTAAATTTTCACGGGTTAACTTGATGCAGTCCGGCTCGTATTCGAAGCGGCGTTCGTAGTTGCGGCACTGGCAGGTTTTGATGTTCAACTGCTTGCAGGCGACGTTGGTGAAATAGATCTCGTCAGAGTCCTCATCCATCAGCTTGTGCAGGCAGCACTGCCCGCAGCCGTCGCACAACGACTCCCACTCCGCGTCGGTCATTTCGTCGAGCGTTTTACTTTGCCAGAAAGGGATGTCGTTCATCAGGATGTCCACACGTCAAAAGAAAGCGCACCTTATAACGAGTCTGGCACGTTGATGCAAGTTTTGCCGCCCATTTCGGGCGGCAAGGTGTTTTTACAGTACGCGTGTTTTCAGTGACAGGCCGTTGAAACCGACCTCAAGCTCATCGCCACCGTTGAGCGGGCCGACGCCCTCCGGCGTACCGGTCAGGATCACATCACCTGGTTTCAGGGTAAAGAAGCGGCTCATATAGGCAATCAGCGGGACGATCTTGTGGATCATGTCTGCCGTGGTGCCCTGCTGGCGAACCTCGCCGTTCACCTTCAGGCTGAGCGGGGTGTTCTGCGGGTCATCCGTAAACTCGCTCACTGGAACAAAACCCGAAATGGGGCAAGAGTTATCAAAGCCTTTGGCTTTTTCCCACGGTTGCCCCGCTTTCTTCATCTTGCCCTGTACATCACGCAGGGTGAGATCCAGGGCGACACCGTAACCGGCTATCGCTTTCTGTACATGCTCTTCAGAAGCCTGGCGCAGCGTGGCGCCTATCAGCACCGCCAGCTCTACTTCGTGGTGCACGGAACCCAGCCCTTGCGGTAACGCCAGCGGCTGGCGAATATCGCAGAGTGCGGTTTCGGGTTTAATAAACAGTACCGGCTCTTCTGGCGTCGCGCTGCCCATTTCCTGAATGTGTTTTGCGTAGTTGCTGCCCACGCAGACGACTTTGCTGACGGGATAATCCAGTAATGCACCTTGCCAGTTATGATGTTGATACATGGTCGACCCCTAAACGGTTGATGTGTTGTTCCCGGAGACGTCCGGGTTTATTTCTTTCCGTTCACCTCAAGATGCTGTTTTAATAAATTCTCGGGTGGTGGCGGAAGCTGTAAATAATAGCCTTGCTCGGTTAATGCCAGCTTCACTTTTTCCAGATCGGCATTCACCAGCGTCTTGCGCCCGTCAAGCGGCAGCAGCATCGCCAGCTGAGGGCGGCCAAAGTTTTTCATTAATTCTTCAGGCACGCGCGAAAAATCGTCTTTCTTTTCGACATAAAGATAGGTCTGGTCACGGCTTGTACTTCGATAGATCACACAAAACATGTTTTTACTCTGAATTAATGGGTGGTTGCTTGCCTCAATATACTCCTGACTATAACATGCCTGATACTCTTCGGAATATCGCAGCGAGTTGCTGCGGTTAATAGCAAATTGAGTAAGGCCAGGATGTCAAACACGCCCATCGAGCTTAAAGGCAGTAGCTTCACCTTATCAGTGGTTCATTTGCATGATGCAAAACCCGAGGTTATTCGTCAGGCGTTAGAAGATAAAATCGCGCAGGCACCCGCCTTTCTGAAACATGCCCCCGTTGTCGTCAATGTGAGCGGTCTGGATGCCCCGGTTAACTGGAAACTTCTCCAGCAGGCGGTTTCATCAACCGGGCTGCGTATTGTCGGTATTAGCGGCTGTAAAGATGCTGAACTGAAAGCCGAGATCGACCGGGCAGGGCTACCGCTTCTGACCGAAGGCAAAGAAAAAGCCCCTCGTTCGGCCCCAGCGGCGGTGCAGACGCCCCCTCCCCCGGTTCAAAACGTTACACCTGTCACAAAAACGCGATTGATTGATGTGCCGGTTCGTTCCGGTCAGCGAATTTATGCGCCAAACTGTGATCTAATTGTTACAAGCCACGTCAGTGCTGGCGCTGAACTGATTGCGGATGGCAATATTCACGTCTACGGTATGATGCGTGGGCGTGCGCTCGCGGGCGCAAGTGGCGATCGGGAAGCACAAATATTTTGTAGTCACCTGACGGCGGAACTGGTGTCCATCGCAGGTGAATATTGGCTGAGCGACAAGATCCCAGCCGAATTTTATGGCAAAGCGGCTCGTCTGCTGCTGGCAGACGACGCGTTGACCGTTCAACCGTTGAATTGATCCCTTTTTAACAAGGAATTTCTATGGCACGCATTATTGTTGTTACTTCGGGTAAAGGAGGCGTTGGCAAGACCACCTCCAGCGCGGCCATCGCTACTGGTTTGGCCCAGAAGGGAAAGAAAACCGTCGTTATCGATTTCGATATCGGCCTGCGTAACCTGGACCTGATCATGGGTTGTGAGCGTCGCGTAGTGTATGACTTCGTAAACGTCATCCAGGGTGATGCCACGCTTAACCAGGCGCTGATTAAAGACAAGCGCACCGAGAACCTCTACATTCTTCCTGCGTCTCAGACCCGTGACAAAGACGCGCTGACCCGTGAAGGCGTGGAAAAGGTCCTCGACGAACTGAAAAAGATGGAGTTCGACTTCGTGGTCTGTGACTCCCCTGCCGGTATCGAAACCGGTGCGCTGATGGCGCTCTACTTCGCGGATGAAGCCATCATCACCACGAACCCTGAAGTCTCGTCCGTGCGTGACTCAGACCGCATTCTCGGTATCCTCGCCTCTAAATCCCGCCGTGCGGAAAATGGTCAGGAACCGATCAAAGAGCACCTGCTGCTGACCCGTTACAATCCGGGCCGCGTGAACAAAGGTGACATGCTGAGCATGGAAGACGTGCTGGAGATCCTGCGCATTAAACTGGTTGGCGTTATCCCGGAAGATCAGTCCGTGTTACGCGCCTCTAACCAGGGTGAGCCAGTGATTCTGGATACGATGGCAGATGCAGGTAAAGCTTACGCCGATACCGTTGACCGTCTGCTGGGAGAAGAACGTCCTTTCCGCTTCATTGAAGAAGAGAAGAAAGGTTTCCTCAAACGCCTGTTCGGAGGATAAGTTATGGCATTACTGGACTTTTTTCTCTCGCGGAAAAAAAGCACCGCCAACATCGCAAAAGAACGTCTGCAAATTATCGTTGCGGAGCGTCGTCGTAGCGACGCCGAGCCTCACTACCTGCCGCAGTTGCGCAAGGACATCCTGGAAGTGATCTGTAAGTACGTGCAGATTGACCCGGAGATGGTCACCGTGCAGCTGGAACAAAAAGATGGGGATATTTCGATTCTGGAGCTGAACGTCACGTTGCCAGAAGCGGAAGAGTCGCGCTAATCGTTTGTGGTTTTGTAGGCCGGGCAAGCATCGCGCCGCCCGGCAATCCCCCGGTGGCGCTGCGCTTACCGGGGCTACAATTCTTTAGCGCGGATACCCTTCCAGCAGGGTATTCAGGCGTTCGGCCATCAGTTCCCCCCGCCATCCGGCGACCAGTTCCGGTAAACCATTTTGCGGTTTCAGCTTCCAGTGCCAGTTCAGCAGCTGGTTAATCTGACGACGTGATGCCAACAGCTCCGCGCTCAGCTTGCTTTCCGTTGCGACATCCAGTACCAGCGCCTTGATATCTTTAAACGCTTTACGATAGCCCGGCATATCCATCAGATTCAGCAGCGGTTCCGGCAGGTCTTCATCCGCCGTTTGCTGTGCCTGCGCCACCAGCGCCAGCAGGGTTTTGCCGTGGAAACGAATTTCGCTACCCGAAAGCCCAATGCTGTCCAACTCGCCCATACTGCCCGGCATATAGCGCGCGACCGCCCAGAGATGCTCTTCACGCACCACAAAGTTCACGGCCAGATCGCGCTCGCGCGCTTTGCGCAAACGCCAGTCCGCTAACAGCTGCAGGCACGCCAGCTGACGCGTGCGAAGCTGCCAGGCGTTCGTGATATCGCGCCAGGCCTCTTTCGGGTCAACCACTTCCTGACGACGCAGCTGGGTCATTCGGCACTCATCCAGCGCAGCAGACAGCCAGCCGGAGTCTTCTGCCTCCTTCATCAGCTGTCCGGCAATCGGCAGCAGGTAGAAGACGTCCGCCGCCGCATATTCCAGCTGACGCTCGGTCAGCGGGCGCGCCAGCCAGTCGGTACGGGATTCGCTTTTATCCAGCGTCAGGCCGGTGTACTCCTCAACCATGGCAGCAAAGCCCCATGAGAGCGGACGCCCGCTGAACGCCGCGAGGATCTGCGTATCAATGAGCGGCTGCGGCATGATGCCAAAGGTATTCATAAACACTTCCAGATCTTCACTGCCCGCATGCAGGTATTTGGTCACGGCCGTATCCAGCAGCAGGTCGCGCATCGGTGCCCAGTCGGTAATACCAAGCGGGTCAATCAGCGAGACATGCTTACCGTCGTACATCTGAATCAGGCCCAGCTGCGGATAATAGGTTCTCGTACGGACAAACTCGGTATCCAGGGCGATGGCGGGATAGTCGCGCGTCACTTCGCACAGCGAAGCCAGCTCGTCGTTGGTCGTGATCATCTGGTAATTCAAATCATTTTCTCTTTTGTTTGCGCCCATAAAAAACGCCGGCTTAACCGGCGTCTGGGCGATTAACGTGAAGCTCAGGCCTTATTGTCTACTTTGGCACGGGCTTCGTCACGTAATTCTCGTCGTAATATCTTCCCGACGTTGGATTTTGGCAGTTCATCGCGGAATTCCACCAGCTTCGGCACCTTGTAGCCCGTTAACTGACGACGGCAGAAGGTTATCAGCTCTTCCTCATTCAGCGAAGGATCTTTCTTGACCACAAATATCTTCACCGCTTCACCGCTGCTGCCGGAAGGGACGCCAACTGCCGCCACTTCGAGCACGCCGCTGTGCTGCATAACCACATCTTCGATTTCGTTCGGGTAGACGTTAAAGCCGGAGACCAGGATCATGTCTTTCTTGCGATCGACAATGCGCAGGAAACCTTCGTCGTCCATCACGGCGATATCGCCGGTATGCAGCCAGCCGTCTTTGATGATCTCGTCCGTAGCATCCGGACGTTGCCAGTAGCCCAGCATCACCTGCGGCCCTCTTACGCACAGCTCGCCAGGCTCCCCATGAGGCACTTCGTTATCCTCATCATCCACCAGCTTCGCTTCGGTCGACGGAACAGGCAGGCCAATGCTGCCGCTGTGGTAGTCAATGTCGTGCGGGTTCACGCTCACCAGCGGCGCGCATTCCGTCAGGCCATAGCCTTCCAGCAGGTACTGGCCGGTAAGCTTCACCCAGCGCTCGGCAACCGCCTGCTGAACCGGCATGCCGCCGCCCGCCGAGAGGTGCAGCGTGGAGAAATCCAGCTGCTGGAACTCTTTGTTATTCAGCAGCGCATTAAACAGGGTATTCACCCCCGTCATGGCGGTGAACGGGTATTTCGCCAGCTCTTTCACCAGGCCCGGGATATCGCGCGGGTTGGTGATGAGTATGTTCTGACCACCCAGCTCAATAAACAGCAGGCAGTTCATGGTCAGCGCAAAGATGTGATACAGCGGAAGCGCGGTGATCACCACCTCTTTGCCCGGATGCAGCAGCGGCCCGTAAGTGGCGTTCACCTGTTCAAGGTTCGCCAGCATGTTCCGGTGCGTCAACATCGCGCCTTTCGCCACGCCGGTGGTACCACCGGTATACTGCAGGAAGGCGAGATCTTCTGACACCACTTCTGGCTTGACGTATTGCATACGGTAGCCCGCGTGCAGCGCACGGCGGAAGGAAATGGCGTCCGGCAGGTGATACTTCGGTACCAGCCGCTTCACGTATTTAACGACAAAGTTAACCAGCGTGCCTTTGGCCGTGGAAAGTTGATCGCCCATGCGCGTCAGGATGACGTGTTTCACCTGGGTTCTGTCGACCACTTTTTCCAGCGTGTGGGCAAAGTTTGAGACAATGACAATTGCGACCGCGCCGCTGTCGTTCAACTGATGCTCAAGTTCACGTGGGGTATACAGCGGGTTAACGTTGACGACAATCATCCCGGCTCGCAGGATGCCGAACAGCGCGACCGGATATTGCAGCAGGTTCGGCATCATCAGCGCGACGCGGTCCCCTTTTTGCAGTCCCAGCCCTTCCTGAAGATATGCCGCAAACGCCCGGCTACGCTCTTCCAGCTTACGGAAGGTCATCACTTCACCCATGTTCACAAACGCAGGCTGGTCAGCGTAGCGCCGCACCGAGTGTTCAAATAATTCAACCAGGGATTGATAACGGTCAGGATTGATCTCCGCAGGCACATCTGCGGGATACCGGTTAAGCCAAACCTTTTTCAATGCATCACCTCTGAAATGAGTATTCGTCGTCATCACAGCCCCGATAATAAACAGTTTGTTAACATTATATTAACTCAGCGTACCAGTTTATTAATTGTTCAGATTGCAGGTTGCGAAGCGCGTCACTCTTTTTTTTCATTTTATCCGTAAAAAAACAGAGACAGCGGCTGAGCCGCTGTCCCTTTCCTAATAATAACAGTTAGTTACTCAGTTACGATCGTTTGAACCTGCGCCGGGCCCGGGTTATACCAGCCCCAGCCGGGGTAACCATAACGGTAAGGATGAGGACCCCACATCCACGGATCGACCGGCTGTGGCGGCATAACCACCTGCTGGGCAATACGCCAGCGTTTATAGCCCGTCACCTGCATGGTCATAAATTTATACGGCGTGCTGCCGATTTTGCCCTGCACCGAACCGGTAATCGGCCCCACAACGGTTACCAGTTGCCCACGGAAATCGACCGGGTCAAGGAAACCGCTGACGTCTGCATAAATGCGCCCGCGAGAGGCTTCTCCCAGAATGGGGCGAGCACCGCTGTCCAGCGGCACCGTCGCAATTTCCAGACGGGTCTTACCCTGCTGGTTAAAGACCTCGATCACCTTGCCGCCGAAGCGCGATTCCTGGCCAACATACAGCTCAGGCGCATTCATAACGCGCACCAGATCCTGCTGTGGCGTTGGGCTACTGCCCTTAATCGCATCAGGAACGGTAACGCAACCGCTCAGTGCTGTGGCAACAACGCCTGCCATTAAAAGGCGAACAACTTTACTTTGAACCGCCATGATGCGACTCCTTTTTCTCAGTTCCTGTTACTGAGATTCACTCGCGGCCTGGAAGTTTCTTCCACGCAACGGTGTTTCGTAAATAAACCGGCTCAGCCTGTTCAACGGCAACGGTTTTTCCTTTCGCGAACAGCTGACAGGCAATGGGAAGCATATCTTCGGCGGCAGGCAGAAGCATATTACCATCGACCAGCGTTACGCCGGTGTCGTTCCCCATCTCCGGCCATGCCGGCCAGCCCGTCCCTACCGTCGCCCACTCACCTGAGAGCTGCTTCAGGCGTTCGGTGACGGCTTCAGGCGTCAACACGGCTTCTGTCTCTTCACCGTGCCAGACGCCGTTTTCATCACGGGTATATTCAGCCCAGTAAACTTCGCCCATGCGGGCATCAATCGCCGCCAGCACGCGGGTTGCGCCAGTGATGCGCCAGGCACCCTGCGCCATGGTGGCGAGGGTTGAGACGCCGATCATCGGCAGTTCAGCGCCCAGCGCCAGCCCCTGCGCGATGCCAATGCCAATGCGTACGCCCGTAAAGCTGCCAGGGCCACGGCCAAAAGCCAGCGCGTCGAGTTCGGTTAAGGAGGTGTTGCCCTGGGTTAACATGGCTTTTACCAGGGGCAGAATACGTTGGGTGTGTTCCCGTGGGCACTCTTCGAAATGAGCAGAAACAGCACCGTCGTTCAACAGAGCGACAGAGCAAGCCTCTGTCGCGGTATCAATAGCCAGAATTCGCATCAGTTGTCGCGCTCTCGCAAGGGTCAGTCACAAAATGGCGCGCATCTTAGCACATTCCGGGGCGAATTACTCCGCCGTTGGGTTTGCCAGGAAACGCACCGCGCGTTTTATGTCCCGCGTCCGCGGCGCGGGCGGCAGGCTGGCGAGGAAAGTGGCGCCGTAAGGGCGCATCACCAGTCGGTTATCACAGATCACCAGCACGCCGCGATCGGTGACGTCGCGGATCAAACGCCCTACCCCTTGCTTGAGGGTAATCACCGCGTCCGGCAGCTGGACCTCGTCAAACGGATCGCCTCCGCGCAGGCGGCAATCTTCCATCCGCGCCTTCAGCAGCGGATCGTCCGGGGAGGTAAACGGCAGTTTGTCGATGATGACCAGCGAGAGGGTATCGCCGCGCACGTCGACCCCTTCCCAGAAGCTGCTGGTCGCCACCAGCAGGGCATTACCGGCGGAAACAAACTGCTGTAACAGCTGGCCTTTGCTGGTTTCGCCCTGCAGCAGAACCGGCAGCGTCATGGTGGCGCGGAACTGCTCGGCGAGGTCACGCATCATGGCGTGAGAGGTGCAGAGCATAAAGCAGCGGCCGTTGTTGGCCTCAATCATCGGTTTTAACATTGCCGCCAGATGGCGCGCCGCGCCCGGCTGATTCGGCAGCGGCAGATTACGGGGAACACAGAGCAGCGCCTGTTTTTCATAATCGAACGGGCTGGGCAGAAGCAGCGATTCCGCCTGCTCAATGCCAAGACGTTCCGTGAAGTGATGCAGATCGTCATTCACCGACAGGGTTGCCGAGGTGAAGATCCAGCTTCCCGGTTTTTGCGCCATCACCTCTTTAAACTTATCCGCCACCGTCAGCGGCGTGAGCGCCAGCGTGAAATGCCGCGAGGTGCACTCATACCAGTAGCTGAACCCTGGCTGGTTAATCTCTTTCAGGCGTTTGAGCCGCCCGCGATAGAGCGTGGCGCGTTCAAACGCCGCATCTAACAGCGCGGAGCGTCCAAGCGACAGTTTCGCCACGTCGTAGCAGAGTTCCAGGGCATCATCGAGCAGCAGCAGCGCGCGCTGGATATTTTTATCCGCCAGCAGTTCGCGCAGGTTGCCGCGATAGCCCGGTTCACCGAGCTGTAAGCGGAAATCCTGCGCGCTTTGCGCCAGTCGGTCGGCGCACTTCTGCAACTGCTGGGTATCTTTTAATTCGGTGCGATAGGCGATGGTGAAGTCTTTGGCCAGGTCCTGAAGCTGGCGGCTGGAGAGAGATTGGCCGAAATACTGGCTGGCGATATCCGGGAGCTGGTGCGCTTCATCGAAGATCATCACGTCAGCCTCGGGGATCAGCTCACCGAAACCGCTGTCCTTGACCGCCATATCCGCGAGAAACAGGTGATGGTTTACTACCACGACGTCAGCGTCCATGGCCGTTTTGCGCGCTTTAACCACAAAGCAGTCTTTATACAGCGGGCAGTCGCTGCCGAGGCAGTTATCGTTGGTGCTGGTCACCAGCGGCCAGGCAGGAGAGTCTTCCGGCACGCTCGCGCAGGTGCTGATGTCCCCCTCTTCGGTCTGGTTCGCCCAGGCACGCAGGATAATGACGTCGCTGAGGGTTTGCACCGGCAGGTCGCCGCCCGCCAGCGCCTGCTGTTCGAGACGCTCAAGGCAAAGGTAGTTAGAACGCCCTTTCAGCAGAGCCAGACGCCCTTTGTATTTCAGCGCTTTCGCCACCGTGGGCAAATCGCGGCTGTAGAGCTGATCCTGCAGCGCCTTCGATCCGGTGGAAATAATCACCTTCTTCTTCGCACGCAGCGCCGGAGCAAGGTAAGCATACGTTTTACCCGTGCCGGTACCGGCTTCGACCACCAGCGGCTGAGCCTTATCGATAGCGTGCGCAACGGCGTGCGCCATCTGCCGCTGCGGCTCGCGCGGTTTAAAGCCGGGGATAGCCTGTGCTAATTGACCTTCAGGGGAAAAATCGTCTGCCACGGTGCTCTCTCACTGTATTTTTGCACAGGGATTATGTCAGCCTGTCTCGTCCTGTGCCACCCCAAATAGTGACGTCAGGTGCACAATATGGCAGTCTTGCCGCCTGAATACGCAAAATAACGAGGAAACGTTTATGACGATTGTGCGCATTGATGCCGAAGCCCGCTGGTCTGATGTGGTGATTCACAACCAGACGCTCTATTACACCGGTGTACCGGCTAATCTGGACGCCGACGCCTTTGAACAGACGGCGAACACCCTGGCGCAAATTGACGCAGTTCTGGAAAAACAGGGCAGCGACAAATCGCGCATTCTGGATGCGACGATTTTCCTGGCAAACAAAGACGATTTCGCGGCAATGAACAAAGCCTGGGATGCATGGGTGGTGGCGGGTCACGCGCCTGTACGCTGCACCGTACAGGCCACGTTGATGAAACCGGAATATAAGGTCGAGATCAAGATTATCGCGGCGGTGTAGGCCCGTTACTCTTCCTCTTCATCCTCAAAGCGCGCCACGATCCGCTCGCCGGTATGGGTGGCGCGCAGTTCTTCCGCCACCTGAGAAATCGCCTGTCCGCTGCTCATCCCCTGGGACATCAGTTCCTGAATTCGCTCGACCGCTTTCTGCTGCTGTTCATGGCTCAGAGAAGGTAAACCTGCAAACATCGTCAACTCCTGCTAAATTATTCGCGCTAATTATTTCACGCTGCCCGGTAGTATGCCACACATGAACATGCGCTTCCCCACTGTTATGACCTTGCCCTGGCGTGCTGATGCCGCTGAGTTCTGGTTTTCTCGCCTGAGCCACCTTCCGTTTGCGATGCTGCTGCACTCCGGCCATGCGGATCACCCCTACAGTCGGTTTGATATTGTAGTGGCCGATCCGGTCAAGACGCTGACAACCGATGACCTGTCGTCAACGGACGATCCGCTGAAGCAGCTTCAGCAAGATATCACCGCGCTGGGCCTCTCCGCCACGCCGCATCCCGACCTGCCTTTTCAGGGGGGCGCGCTGGGCCTGTTTGGTTACGATCTGGGTCGCCGTTTCGAAACGCTACCTGACCTTGCTCAGGATGATATTCCGCTGCCCGATATGGCGGTGGGGCTTTACGACTGGGCATTAATCGTCGATCACCACAGGCAGGTGGTGTCTCTCTTAAGCCATGCTGACGTGAATGCACGCCTGGCCTGGCTGGATGCTCAGGAGCCTGTAACATCGGTTGATTTTCAGCTAACCTCAGGCTGGCACGCCAACATGACCGAGAAGGAGTATGCGGAAAAGTTCGCGCGCGTGCAGGCGTACCTCCAGAGCGGCGATTGTTATCAGGTCAACCTTGCCCAGCGGTTCCAGGCAACCTATCAGGGCGATGAGTGGCAGGCATTTACCCGTCTCAACGCCAGCAACCGCGCCCCGTTCAGCGCATTTGTGCGTCTGGAACGTGGGGCTATCCTGAGTCTTTCCCCCGAGAGGTTCATTCATCTGGCAAATGGCACCATCCAGACCCGCCCGATCAAAGGCACGCTGCCGCGCCTTGCCGATCCGGCAGCTGACCGTCAGCAGGCCGAAAAGCTGGCCGCGTCGCCAAAAGACCGCGCCGAGAATCTGATGATTGTGGATTTAATGCGCAACGATATTGGCCGGGTCGCAGTACCGGGCAGCGTCCGCGTACCTGAACTGTTCGTCGTCGAGCCTTTCCCGGCGGTGCATCATCTTGTGAGCACCGTCACCGCACAGCTGCCCGCCTCGCGCACCGCCTGCGATCTGCTCCGCGCCGCGTTTCCGGGAGGCTCCATCACCGGCGCACCCAAAGTGCGGGCGATGGAGATTATCGATGAGCTGGAGCCGCACCGCCGCAACGCCTGGTGCGGCAGCATCGGCTATGTGAGCCTTTGCGGAACCATGGATACCAGTATCACTATCCGCACGCTAACCGCCTGCGACGGGAATCTGTACTGTTCCGCAGGGGGCGGCATCGTGGCCGACAGCCAGGTCGATGCGGAATATCAGGAAACCTTTGATAAAGTTAACCGTATCCTTCAACAGCTGGAGACCTGACGGGTGGAAAAAGAGAACCTGACGCTGGATGATTTTTTGTCGCGCTTTCAGCTTTTGCGACCTGCGGTGAACCGTGAAGCGCTGAATCAACGTCAGGCAGCGGTGCTGATCCCGGTGGTGCGACGCGAACAGCCGGGCCTGCTGCTCACGCAGCGATCGCCACATATGCGTAAACATGCCGGTCAGGTCGCCTTTCCGGGCGGCGCAGTGGATAGCACCGATGCGTCGCTGATTGCCGCCGCGCTGCGGGAAGCACAGGAAGAGGTCGCGATTCCACCGGAAGCCGTCGAGATCGTTGGTGTATTACCCCCTGTCGACAGCGTTACCGGTTTTCAGGTCACCCCGGTGGTCGGCATTATTCCCCCCGATCTTCAGTATCACGCCAGCGTCGATGAAGTCTCTGCGGTGTTTGAAATGCCGCTGGAGGAAGCCCTCCGACTGAGCCGTTACCACCCGCTGGATATTCAGCGTCGTGGACACGACCATCGAGTGTGGTTGTCCTGGTATCAGCATTATTTTGTCTGGGGCATGACGGCGGGCATTATTCGTGAGCTGGCGTTGCAGATCGGCCTGAAACCTTGACTATACTTTACATTCCACCCTTTTCTGGCAGGTTTGCGATCGCTGTCGCGCTATTAGCAAAACCATCGTTAACCATTAGTTTAATTCATGTGAATAGTTAAGCCGAGGTTGGTGTTCCCTCTTACACTATGCGCAGTTATAACATCGTTACTGGAACCCCGGTAACCCTGTCAGGAGTGTAAAAGTGATTAGTATATTCGACATGTTCAAAGTGGGGATTGGTCCTTCTTCTTCCCACACTGTAGGGCCGATGAAGGCCGGTAAACAGTTCGTCGATGATCTGGTCGAAAAAGGATTACTGGAAAGCGTTACCCGTGTTGCCGTAGACGTGTACGGCTCGCTGTCATTAACGGGTAAAGGCCACCACACCGATATCGCCATTATTATGGGTCTGGCAGGTAATATGCCGGACACCGTTGATATTGATGCCATTCCGGCATTTATCCGCGACGTGGAAACGCGCGGTCGCCTGCTGTTGGCTAACGGCCAGCACGAAGTGGATTTCCCACAGGATGACGGCATGCGTTTTCGCAGCGACAACCTGCCGCTGCATGAAAACGGCATGACCATCCATGCGTGGAACGGCGAAAAAGAGATCTACAGCAAAACCTACTACTCCATCGGCGGGGGTTTTATCGTTGATGAAGAACATTTTGGCAAAGACAGCGTAGGCGACGTTAACGTGCCCTACCCGTTCAAATCGGCTACCGAGATGTTGGGCTACTGCAAAGAGACAGGCCTGTCGCTTTCCGGCATGGTGATGCAGAACGAACTGGCGCTGCACAGCAAGAAAGAGATTGAAGACTATTTTGCAAACGTCTGGCAAACCATGCGTGCCTGTATCGATCGCGGGATGAATACCGAAGGCGTATTGCCGGGCCCGCTTCGCGTGCCGCGCCGTGCCTCCGCGCTGCGCCGTATGCTGGTGACGACGGACAAGTTCTCTAACGATCCAATGAACGTGGTCGACTGGGTGAACATGTTTGCCCTGGCCGTGAACGAAGAGAACGCCGCCGGTGGCCGCGTCGTGACGGCGCCAACCAATGGTGCATGCGGCATTGTGCCAGCGGTACTGGCCTACTATGACCACTTTATCGAACCGGTGACGGCGGATATCTACATCCGTTACTTCCTGGCGGCGGGGGCGATCGGCGCGCTGTACAAGATGAACGCCTCAATTTCTGGCGCGGAAGTAGGCTGCCAGGGTGAAGTGGGCGTAGCCTGCTCCATGGCCGCGGCTGGCCTCGCGGAACTGCTGGGTGCAAGCCCTGAGCAGGTGTGCGTGGCGGCTGAAATCGGCATGGAGCATAACCTGGGGCTGACCTGTGACCCGGTGGCAGGCCAGGTGCAGGTGCCGTGCATCGAACGTAACGCCATTGCCTCGGTGAAAGCGATCAACGCCTCCCGTATGGCGATGCGTCGTACCAGCGAACCTCGCGTTTCGCTGGATAAAGTGATCGAAACCATGTACGAAACCGGCAAGGACATGAACGCCAAATACCGTGAAACCTCACGAGGCGGTCTGGCCATTAAGGTGCAGTGCGACTAATACTTCCCTTCGCCCATCTGCAACGGATGGGCGAATTTTAACGTCACGCCTCGTCTCATGATGTAATCCCCACTACACTTTCTCTGTTGCGTCCGGCTTTTGGGGCTGGTGGCTTACAGAGCGACCGTTCATGCAAAAAGCACAAGCGATCATTAAAGATTATCGCCGAAAACGCGTTATCGTCTGTGTCACGGTTGCGCTCCTTACGCTCATCCTGACGTTGGGCATTCGGTTTATTTCGCAGCGTAATGTCAATCAGGAGCGCATCCAGAATTTTGCCGACCATACGGTACACTCCCTCGAAAAAGTGCTGCTTTCACTGGAAAACCAACGCGATGTGTTACAGGCCCAGGTTGGACAGCCCTGCAGCCAGGCCCAACTGGTATTACGCAAGCAGGCGGCCATTCTGCAGACCGTCCGCTCAATTGCCCTGATTAAAGATGGACTTCTCTACTGCTCGAGTATTTTTGGTTCACGCAGCGTGCCCGTAAGCACGTTCCTGCCGATTTTTCCCGCGCAAGAACCCCGGTTGGTATTGTCGACCGACCAGTGGTTGCTGAAGGGCAGCCCGATCCTCATTCAGTGGTATCCGGCTTCAGGTGACGGCGAGGACGGGGTGATGCAGATTGTCAATATCGACCTTCTCACCAGAATGATCCTTGAACCGCAGCGACCACTGATTACCGATGTGGGTTTATCCGTCGGTAATCATTACCTGCGCTACGGTCAGCAGGTTACGGATACCCTGACGTTTGATGATGGCGATGTGCTTCTGTCGCTGGCATCCACGCGCTACCCCTTCAGCATCACCGTGAGCGGGCCGGGGCCAGGTTCACTAGCACTCAAAAATTTGCCAACACAATTACCGCTGGCACTGATGTTGAGCTTGCTGCTGGGCTACATCGCCTGGCTGGCCACCGCGCGTCGAATGAGCTTTACATGGGAAATAAACATGGGGCTTGCGGCGCGGGAATTTGAGCTGTTTTGCCAACCTCTGGTCAATGCCCGCACCCAGGATTGCGTCGGCGTTGAGATCCTGCTGCGCTGGAATAACCCTCGTCAGGGGTGGATCTCGCCGGACGTATTTATTCCTCTGGCAGAAGAACATAACCTGATTATTCCGCTCACCCGCTATGTCATCAGCGAAACGGTACGTCAGATAGGCTACTTCCCCACCACGTCCGACTTTCAAATCGGTATTAACGTGGCCGCCAGCCACTTCCGCCGCGCCGTCCTGCTGCAGGACCTGAATCAATCGTGGTTCAGTGCAAACCCGCCCCAGCAGCTGGTGGTCGAGCTTACGGAGCGCGACGCCCTGAGGGACGTGGATTATCGCATAGTGCGCGAGCTGCATCGAAAAGGCGTTCAGCTCGCCATTGATGATTTTGGCACCGGCAACAGTTCCCTCTCCTGGCTCGAAAAGCTCCATCCTGACGTGCTGAAAATTGATAAATCTTTTACCACCGCCATCGGGACCGATGCCGTGAACTCGACGGTGACGGATATTATTATTGCGCTGGGCCAGCGGCTGAATATCGAACTGGTGGCGGAAGGGGTAGAAACCGAGGAGCAGTCGCGGTATTTGCGTCGCCACGGGGTGCATATTTTGCAGGGATATTTCTTTGCGCGGCCAATGCCGCTGCGGGAGTTTCCGAAATGGCTGGCGGGAAGTTCTCCCCCGCCAGCACATCACAATGGACACATCGTGCCCTTAATGCCGTTACGCTAAAAAAGTTTACTCTTCTTCGTCGTGTGCAGATTGCTCTTTAACAATACGCACCATATCAACGCGATAGTCGTTGGCTTCCACAATGGTGATATGCAACGGCGGCAGTTCAATCACATCGCCGATACGCGGGATCTGACCGTTAACCGAAATCACAAGCCCTGCCACGGTGGCAATGTCTTCTTCATCGTTAATGACATTTTCCAGCCCCAGCGTGTGCGAGAGCGCGTGCAGGTCAGTAGTACCTTTGACCAACCAACCTTCGCCATCCGCAACGATTTCCGGCGTTTCGTCCGCATCCGGGAATTCACCCGCAATCGCTTCCAGTACGTCCAGCGGGGTGACAAGACCCTGAACCACGCCAAATTCGTTGGTGACGATAACGAAGCTACCGCGTGCGCGACGCAGCACGCCCAGCAGGTTGATGGGATCCAGCGTTTCCGGAACGACAATCGCAGGCGACGAGGCCGCAATGGCTTCCACGTTGACGCCCTCTTCCAGCGCCACCAGCATCTCTTTCGCACGGACCACGCCGATGATTTCATCCAGTTCGCCACGGCACACCGGGAACAGACTGTGCGGTGAAGAGAGGAGCTGCTGACGAATCTCGTCAACGCTCAGGTTGGCATCCACCCAGCTGATTTCACCGCGCGGGGTCATTATCCCACGCAAGGAACGGGAGGCCAGGGAGAGCACGCCGTTGATCATGTAGCGCTCTTCTTCAACAAATGCCCCTTCAGGGACTGGAACCGGGTTGCGGCTCTCGCTATCTGATGACTGCACGCTCACCTGGCGACGCCCCCCCATCAGGCGCAAAATCGCATCAGCGGTACGGGCGCGCAGCGGCTGGTTTGACTGCTGCTTAATGAAGTTGCGGCGCGCAATCTGATTAAACAGCTCAATGATGATCGAGAAACCAATCGCGGCGTACAGGTAGCCTTTCGGAATATGGAAGCCAAAGCCTTCTGCCACCAGGCTGAGACCAATCATCAGCAGGAAGCTCAGACACAGCACGACAACCGTTGGGTGCTGGTTCACAAAACGCGTCAGCGGTTTCGACGCCAGCAGCATCACCGCCATCGCAATGACGACAGCCGCCATCATCACCGGCAGGTGGTTCACCATACCGACTGCGGTAATGACCGCATCCAGCGAGAAGACCGCGTCAAGCACGACAATTTGCAGTACCACGACCCAGAAGCTGGCATAGCCCTTGCCATGCCCATCATCATGCTGCCGGTTTTCAAGCCGTTCGTGTAGCTCTGTCGTCGCTTTGAAGAGCAAGAATATCCCCCCGATCAGCATGATCAAGTCACGGCCGGAGAAGGTGTAATCCATCACGGAGAACAGTGGCTTGGTCAGCGTGACCATCCAGGAGATGACGGACAGCAGGCCCAGGCGCATGATCAATGCCAGCGACAGACCAATCAGACGTGCTTTATCACGCTGTTTTGGCGGCAGTTTGTCTGCAAGGATGGCGATAAACACCAGGTTATCAATACCGAGAACGATCTCCAGTACGACCAGCGTGAGCAATCCTACCCAGATTGACGGGTCCATTAAGAATTCCATGACAAGCTCCTGCTAAAGGAATGACAAAACGGTGCCCCACTCAATGTGGGCAAAACAGAGGCAAACAGAGACGAGATCTGGCGAGGATCGCCGGTGAAAAAGGCGCGGAATGGCCTGGTAGATAACTGACGTCGGTGACGGTCCATATAGCGGGCTGTAGCCCTGTACTCCTGAACAATTAAACGGAGGCTAAACATATCAGAGATAACGTCTTTTTAGCAAAGATTTACTTTCCTTTGCAAAAACGCAATAAGACTCAATTTTTGTTGATATTTTTCTGTATTGCGAAAGCTAAATTACGGATCTTCATCACATAAATTATTTTTTCACTGTCTAAAATAATTCGCGGAAGTCTTAGTTAATTTAACTCTAACCCTTATCTGAATCGATTCGGTTCGCCAATACGATTCTCAGTACGTCTGCCCGACAGGCGTATTAATGATAATAAAAGGAGGTAGCAAGTGACCATTGCTATTGTCATAGGCACACATGGTTGGGCTGCTGAGCAGCTACTCAAAACGGCAGAGATGCTGTTGGGCGAGCAGGAAAACGTCGGCTGGATCGATTTCGTTCCCGGTGAAAACGCCGAGACGCTGATAGAGAAGTACAACGCTCAACTCGCGAAGCTGGATACCAGCAAAGGCGTGCTGTTTCTCGTCGATACATGGGGCGGCAGCCCGTTTAATGCTGCCAGCCGCATTGTCGTCGATAAAGAGCACTATGAAGTTGTCGCCGGGGTGAATATCCCAATGCTGGTGGAAACCTTCATGGCGCGCGACGACAACCCGAGCTTCGATGAACTGGTGGCCCTGGCGGTGGAAACCGGGCGTGAAGGCGTTAAGGCGCTGAAAGCGCAACCGGTTGAAAAACCAGCCCCGGTCGCGGCGGCACCGAAAGCTGCAGCCCCAGCGAAACCGATGGGTCCGAACGATTATATGGTCATCGGCCTTGCGCGTATTGATGACCGTTTAATCCACGGCCAGGTGGCGACACGCTGGACCAAAGAGACCAACGTTCGCCGCATCATCGTCGTCAGTGACGAAGTGGCTGCGGATACCGTACGTAAAACCCTTCTGACTCAGGTTGCCCCTCCAGGCGTTACCGCGCACGTGGTGGATGTGGCCAAGATGATCCGCGTCTACAACAACCCGAAATATGCGGGCGAGCGCGTGATGCTTCTGTTCACTAACCCAACAGACGTCGAGCGCATTGTTGAAGGCGGCGTGAAAATTACCTCCGTAAACATTGGTGGTATGGCTTTCCGTCAGGGCAAAACGCAGGTCAACAACGCGATTTCAGTTGATGAAAAAGATATTGAGGCATTCAACAAGCTGAATGCACGCGGTATTGAGCTGGAAGCCCGTAAGGTTTCCACGGATCAAAAACTGAAAATGATGGATTTGATCGGCAAAGTTGGGAAATAAGCCCGCGCCGGTTTTTCACATAAAGCTTATGCAATAGGAGAAGTACAATGGAGATTACCACTCTTCAGATTGTGCTGGTGTTCGTCGTCGCATGTATTGCGGGTATGGAATCCGTACTTGATGAATTTCAGTTCCACCGTCCGCTGGTGGCCTGTACGTTGATCGGTGCCGTTCTCGGTGATATGAAAACCGGTATCATCATCGGTGGTACCCTGGAAATGATCGCCCTCGGCTGGATGAACATCGGTGCAGCGGTTGCGCCCGATGCCGCGCTGGCATCGATTATCTCAACCGTTCTGGTTATTGCCGGTCATCAAAGTATTGGTGCCGGTATCGCCCTGGCAATCCCACTGGCTGCAGCAGGCCAGGTTCTGACCATTATCGTGCGTACTATCACCGTTGCCTTCCAGCACGCGGCGGATAAGGCGGCCGAAAACGGCAACCTGACGGCGCTATCCTGGATCCACGTGTCGTCCCTGTTCCTGCAGGCGATGCGTATCGCGATCCCGGCGGTTATCGTGGCGATCTCTGTCGGTACGAGTGAAGTCCAGAGCATGCTGAACGCCATTCCAGAAGTGGTCACCGGCGGTCTGAACATTGCGGGCGGCATGATCGTGGTTGTCGGTTACGCGATGGTCATCAACATGATGCGCGCAGGCTACCTGATGCCGTTCTTCTACCTCGGCTTCGTGACCGCAGCCTTCACCAACTTCAACCTGGTTGCTCTGGGTGTGATTGGTGCAGTGATGGCGATTCTCTACATCCAGCTCAGCCCGAAATATAACCGCGTCGCGGGTGCCCCAGCGCAGGCTGCTGGTAACAACGATCTCGATAACGAACTGGACTAGCAGGTGAGCGAAATGGTTGATATGACAAAAACTACCACTGAGAAAAAACTCACTCCGAGTGATATTCGTGGCGTGTTCATTCGTTCTAACCTGTTCCAGGGTTCATGGAACTTCGAACGTATGCAGGCGCTGGGCTTCTGCTTCTCTATGGTACCGGCAATCAAACGCCTGTATCCGGAAAACAACGAAGCACGTCGTCAGGCGATTAAGCGTCACCTGGAATTCTTTAACACCCACCCTTACGTCGCAGCCCCGGTTCTTGGGGTGACACTGGCGATGGAAGAACAGCGTGCGAACGGCGCAGAGATTGACGATGGTGCTATCAACGGTATCAAAGTCGGCCTGATGGGGCCGCTGGCCGGTGTCGGTGACCCGATCTTCTGGGGCACCGTCCGTCCGGTCTTCGCCGCACTGGGTGCCGGTATCGCAATGAGCGGCAGCCTGCTTGGCCCACTGCTGTTCTTCATCCTCTTCAACGCAGTACGTCTGCTGACCCGTTACTACGGCGTGGCTTACGGCTACCGTAAAGGCGTGGATATCGTTAAGGACATGGGCGGCGGCTTCCTGCAAAAACTGACAGAGGGGGCGTCAATCCTCGGCCTGTTTGTGATGGGGGCATTGGTTAACAAGTGGACGCACGTGAACATCCCGCTGGTGGTCTCCACCATCACCGGTCAGGATGGCCAGACGCGTGTGACTACCGTGCAGACAATCCTGGACCAGCTGATGCCGGGCCTGGTACCGCTGCTGCTGACCTTCGCCTGTATGTGGCTGCTGCGTAAGAAAGTGAACCCGCTGTGGATCATCGTTGGCTTCTTCGTCATCGGTATCGCGGGCTACGCTGTCGGTCTGCTCGGCCTGTAAGGAATGACCTAATACCCTGACGGGTATATACACCGGGGGCTTGCCCCCGGTCTTTTTATCTGGAGGATGAATGACTGTCACGGACATCGTACTGGTTTTATTTATTGTTGCCCTTATGGCTTACGCGATCTATGACGAGTTCATCATGCCCCGCCGTCACGGCGAGACGCTGCTTTCCCTTTCCCTTCTGCGACGCGGGCGCGTTGATGGGTTCATCTTCGCGGGCCTCATCGTCATTCTGATTTACAACAACGTAACCAGCAACGGTGCACTATTAACCACATGGTTATTATGTGCGCTGGCATTAATGGCGATTTACCTGTTCTGGATCCGCTCGCCAAAGCTCATTTTTAAAAAACACGGATTCTTCTTCGCCAATGTCTGGATAGAATATAACCGTATTAAAGAGATGAATTTATCCGAAGACGGTGTGTTGGTAATGCAATTAGAACAGCGTCGTCTGCTGATTCGGGTCAAGAATATTGATGACCTTGAAAAGATATCCAGGTTACTCCTTAAAACTCAATAAGTTATTATTATAGCATCGGCTATAAAGTACGATATTCGCGTGCAGACAATATAGCCGTTGCTATATCCATCCTCTTCTTAACTTATATTTATTAACGATATTTTCACGCATAAATCTAAATGAAAATCGTTATCAGAAAAGCAGCTAAATTAAGCCTGCTTCGTTGTTGTTTTATATTCTCAAAATATGTTAAGGTTGCGCCCGTCGTTGGGGAGTAGCCGATTTCCTGTTCTCAGGAAATGTACGTGTCAACATACTCGTTGAAAAACGTGGCGCGTACGGATCGCTTTCAGCACATTTCAGGTGTGTTGCGATCAGGCGAGACCATAGATACATCAACTGCTGTTTACTGGGGGCAGTGATGTGTCATATGGATATCCCCGGTCTGGACGCTGTTATGAACATCTCCGCTACGATCCTTCTTGCTTTTGGCATGTCCATGGACGCATTTGCTGCTTCCATCGGAAAAGGCGCCACGCTCCACAAACCTAAATTCTCAGAAGCCCTGCGTACCGGCCTGATTTTTGGTGCTATCGAAACGCTAACGCCGCTTATTGGCTGGGGACTGGGGATGCTCGCCAGCCAGTTCGTGCTGGAGTGGAACCACTGGATTGCATTCGTCCTGCTGGTGTTCCTGGGGGGGAGAATGGTTATCGAGGGTTTTCGCGGTAACAGCGATGAAGATGATGAGCCACAGCATCGCCACGGCTTCTGGCTGCTGGTCACCACGGCGATTGCCACCAGCCTCGATGCCATGGCGGTCGGTGTCGGTCTGGCGTTCCTGCAGGTCAATATTGTTGCAACTGCACTGGCCATCGGCTGCGCTACGTTAATTATGTCAACGCTGGGGATGATGGTGGGTCGGTTTATCGGCCCGCTGCTGGGCAAGCGAGCCGAAATTTTGGGCGGTATCGTGTTAATCGGTATTGGCGCTCAAATCCTCTGGGCGCATTTCGCCGGTTAAACCTCGCGCTGCCAGACGTGGATACTGAAATCAGTCTGGCAGCGAAAAACGGTCTGCTTTGATAACGTTTCCCACACCTCTGGTTTTGCCCGCCATGCGAACGGCGTCATCTGCAGCAACGCTACGGCCTCCTCCCCATTGAGATCCATTTCATACGCCACAGTGTGTTCCTGTTGCAGCATAAAACCCGGCAGCTGTTCAGAGTGAGGCGCGTGCAAACGTACTTCGTCGTAAATCAGCCCTTTCAATTCCATCAGATGCCGTGGTCCTGGCGTGACGGTGATCACCCAGCCACCCGGTTTCACCACGCGCGCCAGCTCTTCCGCTTTGCAGGGAGCATAGATACGGATAATAGCGTCCATGCTGGCGTCGTCAAACGGCAGCCGGTGGCTGGATGCCACACAAAACGTCACGGCAGAATAGCGTTTTGCCGCCGCGCGAATCGCCACTTTTGCCACATCCAGACCAAACGTCTCCGCGCCCTTCTCGCGGGCAATCTCTGCAAACGTTGCCGTGTAGTAGCCTTCGCCACAGCCGATATCCAGCACAGCGGTAGCATTATCAGGCAGGTGATGCGCCAGTAACTGTGCAACGGTATCACGAAGCGGCTGGTAATGTCCTGCATCCAGAAACGCACGGCGCGCCTGCATCATCTCTGCACTATCACCCGGATCGCGGGAGCGCTTGTGCTGCACAGGGAGAAGATTCACGTACCCTTCCTTCGCCATATCAAACTGATGTCCCTGCGGACAGGTAAAGCTTTTCTCTGAGCGCAGCAGACGCGCATGGCAAAGGGGACAACTGAAGGACATGACAACTCCGGGGGCATAAACCAAAGGGCGAAGTGTACCGCTATTCGCCCGTCTTATAAACGCCTGGGTTAACGCATGACGATAAGGTGGGCAGAATCCGCCGGTAGACCATCCGGTCTCACATTCTCCAGACGCAGCACGTTGCCCATAATTTCGCTGAACACCGGCGCGGAGACGGCACCGCCGTAGTAGGCGCCGTTTTGAGGATCGTTAATGACAACCACCAGCGCAAAGCGCGGATCGCTGGCAGGCGCAACGCCAGCAGTATAGGCGACATATTTATCGACATATTTCCCGCCGTCATCAATCTTCTTCGCCGTCCCGGTTTTCACCGCCACGCGATAATCACGCACTGCGGCCTTAACACCGCCGCCACCCGGCAGTGCAACGCTTTCCATCATATGTTCGACTTCATGCGCAATCGCCTCTGGCATCACCCGGTGCCCCATAACGGGAGGATCAATGCGGGTAATAGAGAGTGGGCGCTCAAGACCAAAGCCACCGATAGTGGCGTAAACATGCGCCAGTTGAAGCGGCGTAACCATCAGGCCATAGCCGAATGCAAACGTCGCCCTGTCGAGCTGGCTCCAGAATTTACGCTGTGGCAATAGCCCCGCACTTTCCCCCGTTAAGCCAAGGCCAGTGTTTGTGCCGAAACCAAAGTTTCGGTAGGTATCGATGAGGTGCTGGACCGGCATCGCAAGAGAGAGGCGTGATACGCCCGTATCGCTCGATTTTTGCAGAATGCCGGTCATCGTCAGTTCCGGGTAGTAGCCCACATCGCGGATACGGTGCCCATCAAGCGTGTACGGGTGGGTGTCAATCACGCTGTCCGGCTGTACCAGCCCCTGCTGCAGCGCCGTCATCAGCACCAGCGGTTTGACGGTCGAACCCGGTTCGAAGGTATCGCTGATCGCACGATTACGAAAATCGTTTAACGTCGCCCCTTCCCGGTTGTTAGGGTTAAAATCCGGATAGCTTGCCATCGCAAGAATTTCGCCCGTCTGAATATTGATTAATACCGACGCCCCCGACTCGGCTTTATTCCACGCCACCGCATTATCGAGCGCATCTTCGGTGATAGTCTGCAGACGCTCATCAATACTCAACTGAATGTTATGGGCAGGTACGGGTGCAACTTCCGTCAGATTTTCAACCACGTGCCCGTAGCGGTCTTCCCTCACCTGTCGGACGCCAGGCTTGCCCATCAACTGGGTATTGAAACTTTTCTCAACACCTTCAATTCCTTGCCCATCAATGTTGGTAAAGCCAATAAGATTGGCCGCCACATGTCCCGCAGGGTAAAAGCGGCGGGATTCATCGCGTAAATTAATGCCAGGCAGGTTGAGTTTGTCGATCCACTGCGCCTGTGAAGGATCGACCTGCCGGGCCAGGTAAATAAACCGTCCCTGCGGATTGCTGTTTATTCGCGACGACAGCGTGCTCAGAGAGAGATGCAGCGCATTGGCCAGCGCCTGCCAGCGGTCGTCAAACCCTACGCCACCTTTTGCCAGTACCGTTTTAGGATCGGCCCATACCGCCCGGACAGGCACGCTCACCGCCAACGGCCTTCCCTCGCGATCCATGATCATTCCGCGCGGAGCATCAATGGCGACCTCACGCAGCGAGCGCATGTCCTCCTGCTTAACCAGATTGTCAGGTTTAACGATTTGCAGCCAGGCCACCCGTCCCAGCAAAAAAGCCAGACTGCAAAAAATAGCAAAACAAAGCAGAGCAAAACGCGCCGGAGTGAAGTTTCCGGTGGTCATTATGGTTTTCTTTTTCACCTGAGCCTCAGGGCTGTTGATCAACGCCCTGATTTAACGGGAAAAACCGATCTGAAGGAGGGGAAACAATGCTAATAACTTCGGAGCTTTGCAACAAGTTACTAACAGGAAGAGGAATGGTAATATTTTGAAAGATAACAGAATAAAAAAGCCCCGCGATAAGCGAGGCTTTATGTCTGAGATTGAAGTGCCAGGCACTTCAGTCAGCAGTGGTTCGATCAGATAGCAGTTACGTTAACTGCAGCTGGGCCTTTCTGGCCGTCCTGAATTTCGAACTCAACGTTCTGGCCTTCAGCCAGAGTTTTGAAGCCATTACCCTGGATTGCAGAGAAGTGTACGAACACATCTTTGCTGCCGTCAGCAGGAGTAATGAAACCAAAACCTTTAGACTCGTTGAACCACTTAACTTGACCTTTAATCTTTGCCATTTGCAAAATTCCTTAGAGTGTTTTCTTAGCCCGCAGGCTTGACTGAGATAAAACTGAGACATTACTGCATGAGGCACTAATATAAGGTTCGGCAGAGAAGCGGTATTCAACGACAACGTGTTTACTCAGGACTTCTTTACTGAAAATGCCACACATAAACAGAACTGTACCTCGTTTGACCCAAAACGTGTTATCACACACAACGATTAATATGGCAAGCCATTTTTAAACGTGTCTCGATCCGCCGCACAAATTCAAACACTGCCCTGGTATGATCCGCACACTTATGCGCAACGATCATGGACAGCGTATGTTCTTTACACCGCCACTGCGCTATTACCGCAAGCGCTGTTATCTAAGACTTTTTTACCATAGACCATACATTTCTTGCCGTCCAGATACAGGGACAACTTTCTTTAGGACATTGATTGATTTAGAACATTTTGTGAAAACTTATGCTCAAATCATTCCAACGCGTCGGTAATGGACAATGCATATTTGGTGTTAATAAACATACTGACACTGCATTAAAAATCACCAGTGAATAAAGAATATGATGCACCAAAATAATGAAATTTTTATGACTCTGCCTCAAAACAAGGCAAGCAAAACGTTTCGATAAAAATAAAACAATCCTGAAGGCCTATAAATACAAAATATATGCAACTGTTACGCGCATTGTTTAAAAGGATAAATATTCGCCAATTTTCAGTATCATGAAGGAATTATTAACCGGTGCTACATTATTAAGTGCCTGAGTTAACGCCTGGACTGGTTCATCAAGGGATTCATCTGCCAGTTCAAACACGCCCCAATGGATGGGAAAGGCCAGGGGTTGGCCGAGCTGCTGCCATAACGCCACGGCAGACTGCGGGTCCATATGATGGACCGCCATGAACCATTCTGGTGCATACGCGCCAATCGGCAACGCGGCGGCGTCAATTTTACCCAAACGTTCGGGTATCGATAACAACTCCGGCGAATAGCCCGTATCACCGCTGAACCAAAAGCGGTGCTTTCGTCCCTCAAAGACCCAACCACACCATAAGGATCGATTCCGGTTCCAGGGGGTACGCATACTCCAGTGCTGCGCCGGAACGGCTGTCAGGGTAATTCCCTGCCAGGTCATGCTCTGCCACCAGTCGAGTTGTACGATGTGCCTGGCTCCGCGACGGCGAAACCAGTCTGCCAGACCTAAAGGAACAAACAGCATTACGTCTGGAAAACGCTTCAGGATACGGCGAATGGTTGCATCGTCGAGATGATCGTAGTGATTATGCGAGATAACCACAGCATCAAGCTGCGCAAGTTGTTCAACAGACAGTGCAGGAGGTGTTTTTCGCAGCGGTCCGGCAAAAGGAAGCGGAGAAGCGCGTCGTGAAAAGACCGGGTCGGTCAGAATGGTGTTGCCATCCATCTGCACCAGCAGACTCGCGTGTCCAAGCCACCAGACGCCGTCGCCTTGTGGCTGGTCCAGTTCGACCGGTTGCCACCACTGGCGTATGAAATCGTCATAACCCAGCGCAGGCGGTTTAGGTAAACCTGCCGCTTTCCGCGCCTTACGCCAGCGCTCAACATCGCCGGGCTGATGTCCTACAGATGTGGTATTGCGAAAGCCATTCGGCGTGTGATGGAGCCGGGAGGGGTCATACCAGGGATTTTTCCAGACCACGGCCACCTCCCGCGAGTTACATTACCGATTATCGTTCAGCCACCAGACGGATAAAGTCGTCTTCATCTTCTTTGTCTGCAACGACCGCTTCTTTAGGGGCTTCTTTCTCTTCTGGTTCGTTTGCTTCGCACAGACGGCGCAGCAGCGCATTTTGGCGCTTTTGCTGATCGAGCAGCGCTTCAAGCAACTCAATTTGCTCGTTCGTGCGCGAGCTGGCACGGTTGACGAAAAACCAAATGACCAGCCCTGCGACAAGAATAACCAACGAGACCATCAGGGATGCCAGATTTAGCAGCCCTGAATTCATTAACTCACCCATTTCACCACCTCAATAAAAACGCCCATTTTACCACTGGCGCGAAGGAAGGAAATGACCTTAGGAAAAAATGCGTCTTACCACGGAATAAACTGGTTGATTGCGCAAACGCCGCTAAAAAACTGTACATCCTGATCGCACATCACGTTGATAGTCTGTGTCCACAGCACCACACATGCCACCAACACGATAACCAGAATTACCCAGCGTATTTTTTTCACTCCACTCTCCGTTTTATGACCCGAGGCAGCCAGGTTATCACGGCTATCTTAAACAGCGTCTAACTGTACCCTCATCAAACTCTTTTCGGAATCGTGCACTTGTTTCAATGAATAAACAGGTTAGGCTAAATGCATGACAACAACGATAAAGAGGCAATGATGCATTTAATCATTCGGACTATTATTGCACTGGCCGTTCTCTGGACTGGCCTTCTGTTAACCGGATATGGCGTGCTTGTGGGGAGCACCGAGAACGCCGCAGGATTAGGTATCAAGTGTAAATATCTGACTGCCCAGGGCATGAGTACCGCGCAGTATATCCACTCGGACAGTGGGATCATCGGTTTGACCAACTGCCCAGTCCTGCGTAAATCGTCCGTTGTGATTGATAATGGCTAAATTTCGCTGAACCACATCCATGAAAAACGCCGCAAATGCGGCGTTTTTTTATCTCTGCCAGGGTTAAAACGGATAATCGTTATAGCCCATCTGCTCAGAGATTTTACGCGCGGCGGTATGAAGAATAGCCACGTACTCATGCAGTCGTTCTTCGGAGAAGCGCAGCGTCGGGAATGAGATACTCAGGCCGGCAATAACAACACCGAAGCGGTCGAACACAGGTACGCCAATGCAACGCAGCCCTTCTTCCTGTTCTTCGTTATCTTCCCCGTATCCCTGCTCACGCACTTTATCCAGCACCGCTAATAGCTCATCAGTGGTGGTGATGGTGCGCTCCGTGCTGCGTTTGTATTCTACGCCAGAGAGGATCTGTTCCACCTCTTCACGGTCGCGCCATGCCAGCAGTACTTTACCAATGGCGGTACTGTAGAGCGGGTTACGGCGACCAATGCGCGAATACATGCGCAGGTTATACATAGAATCAATTTTATGGATGTAAACAATGCTGTCCTCATCCAGTGCGCCAAGGTGGACAGTTTCTTTTGTCAGACGAGAAAGTTCGCGCATTTGAATATCCGCACTGCGGATCAGATCAACGTTTTGCAGGGCACGGGCACCCAGTTCGAACAGCTTCAGCGTCAGCGAGTATTTTTCAGATTCGCCTTCCTGCGCAACATAGCCCAGTGACTTCATGGTTTGCAAAAAGCGATAAACGGTGCTTTTCGACATCATCACACGCTGCGACAACTCTGTAATACCAATTTCACGCTCTTCTCCGAGCGCCTGTAAGATGCCAAACACCTTCAGCACGGAAGAAACAGAATCTGGCTGCTTATCCAAATCTGCAATTGCCATTTATCACCTCATGGAGAGTGTTTTATAAAAATCAGAACCGGTTTTTATTATAAATTCCCCTCATGCTAGCTGCAATCAATCCTCGTTTACTTCGTTACAAATCTGCGACATAAAACGGAATTAACAGTGCTAAAATAGTTACCCTGAGAATAATTTCCTACCGAGCTATTCACCCATAATGCAAAAAATCCTTTCCGATGGTCTGCCTTTGCCCCAGCGTTACGGCGCTATTGCGACGATTATCATCGGCATTTCCATGGCCGTTCTCGACGGTGCCATTGCTAACGTTGCCCTGCCAACAATTGCCAGCGATCTGCAGGCCTCCCCCGCCAGTTCAATCTGGATCGTCAACGCTTACCAGATAGCTATTGTGGTTTCGCTGCTCTCATTCTCTTTTCTGGGCGACATGTTCGGCTATCGCCGGGTTTATCAGTGCGGGCTGATGGTTTTTACCCTGACCTCACTCTTCTGCGCCCTTTCAGATTCGCTGCACACCCTGACGATAGCCCGTATTGCCCAGGGTTTTGGCGGCGCGGCGCTAATGAGCGTCAACACCGCGCTGATCCGCTTAATCTACCCTCAGCGCCATTTAGG